>NZ_QKWJ01000028.1 GCF_003353055.1 Cupriavidus lacunae | reverse complement strand
GGCGAATCGCCTCCAGCGTCTGATGGTCAAATGTACGTCCGTCTCGTTTCATACACGATCCGACCGGCACGGGCATCGCAAAGTTCCCCAATTTGTCGACTTACTTATCGACTGGTGAGTAATCGCAAGAAATACTCGCGGCGTGACCATCTCAATTTGCAGCAAAAGGAGGATCACCCTATGTTAGAAGAAGTGTCGGAAGCGAAGTCAGCGCAGGTCATCCCAAGCGCAGTAGCGATCCCCGTTCCTATCATGAAACAGGAATTCGTGATCGCGCGCTTCAGGAAGGAGTTCCACGGCGAGGCATTGCGCGCTTTCGAAGGAGCAATGGAGCGACAGCCTGCTGCCTTGCTTCAGGCAGATCTCCAGCATTGCCGAATCCTCTAAAAAAATCACTTGTGCGACGCCGGCTTGTTCCACGATGACCTGCAGGCCAGGCCCTGGCAACTCGATCTTCACCATCCCATCTCGCGCCAGGAACTTTAAGCCAGCCTCGTCGGGCCTGCAGAGTCCATCCATTGCCGCGCTACGCAAGCTCATGGGCTCACTCGCAATCCGACGAGACACATCACCGTTGCTATTGGAATGCACGCTGGTCATAGCGAATCCTTTTGCAGATACTTCCTTGCCATCGCCGCCATCGGCCTGGCAATTTTCCCAGTTTTCAACGCTTGCGCGGACGACTCCTTTGCTATCTGCCACACGCTTCATGATTTCTCGCAGATGCCAGCGGTGCGGAACATACTGAAGGTCGCGTGCAGCACGCCTTGCGGCGGATCAACCCTTGCGCGTCGGGATCGTCGACGCCTCGCCTTGAGCAGCGAGGCGCTGGTATCGGCCGCGTTGCACGAACTCTTTCCGGACAAAAAAGTGGCAGGAGCGTCGGTCAGCGTTGCGAGTTGATCGGTGCAGGAGGGGCTTGCGCAGGCTCACAACGGGGCGATGAGTCCCTGGATCTTCGTGGCGACGCTCCGCGGAGTCATGGCGATGGGCCGCCACACTCGCTACCAACTGGATGCGATACTCGCAATGTCGCGAATGAGCCGGATTGTCGTATGCCGTCGGCTTACGCAAGAATGGTTCGTGAAGCCGGGCAAACGTCGCGCCCACAGCGCGGATGGCTTCCCTCACTCGACACGTGTGGCTCAAGCGGGATGCTCTGCCAACTTGCCCTGCTTTCCTCGATCTGGCTCATTGCGCACTTCCTTCGCCCGGAGTCCCACTTTTCGGATTCGGATGCCTGTGTCACAAGAGCTACGGCCGGAAGGCACCTTCTCCGGGAAAAAAGGCCCCCACCTTGTGGGTGGGGGTGGGCCATTTGCAGCACCTAGTGGAGAACTCTTCTCTACTACTTCACTGCCACTACCTCCGATAGAGCACAACATCGCGTCACGTTATTTGGCTGCGCCCTTCGGCCCCCCACCACAGACGTGGAGAACACAAACCGCCAATTACCGGAAACCCTAGCTTTGCCGAGGGTCTGTGTGCTCATCCACCCGACATCAAGCCGTGGCCTTGACCATCTCCTCGACCACCTTCTTCGCGTCGCCAAACACCATCATGGTCTTGTCCATGTAGAACAGTTCGTTGTCCAGCCCGGCGTAGCCCGCGGCCATCGAACGCTTGTTGACAATGATGGTCTTGGCCTTGTAGGCCTCCAGGATCGGCATGCCGGCAATCGGCGATTTCGGGTCGGTCTTGGCCGACGGGTTCACCACGTCGTTGGCGCCGAGCACCAGCACCACGTCGGCCTGGCCGAACTCGCTGTTGATGTCCTCCATCTCGAAGACCTGGTCGTACGGCACCTCGGCCTCGGCCAGCAGCACGTTCATGTGGCCCGGCATGCGGCCCGCCACCGGGTGGATCGCGTACTTCACCGTCACACCCTTCTCGGTCAGCTTCTCGGTCAGTTCCTTCAGTGCGTGCTGGGCGCGCGCCACGGCCAGGCCGTAGCCCGGCACGATGATCACGGTCTCGGCGTTGCCCATCAGGAACGAGGCGTCATCGGCCGAACCCGACTTCACGTTGCGCTGCACTTGCGAACCGCCTGCTGCGCCTGCTGCCGCATCGCTGCCAAAGCCGCCCAGGATCACGTTGAAGAACGAACGGTTCATCGCCTTGCACATGATGTACGAGAGGATGGCACCGCTTGATCCCACCAGCGAGCCCGCGATGATCAGCATCGGGTTGTTCAGCGAGAAGCCAATGCCCGCCGCCGCCCAGCCCGAATACGAGTTCAGCATCGACACCACCACCGGCATGTCGGCGCCGCCGATCGGGATGATGATGAGCACGCCGAGCACGAAGGCAATGGCGAGCATCACCAGGAACGGCATCCAGTCCTGCGTCATGAAGAACGCAATGCCGAAGCCGACCATCGCGACCGCCAGGGCCAGGTTCAGCATGTGCTGGCCGGGGAACACCACAGGCGCGCCCTGGAACAGGCGGAACTTGTAGCGTCCGGCCAGCTTGCCGAAGGCGATCACCGATCCGGAGAACGTGATGGCGCCGACAAAGCAGCCGATGAACAGCTCGATACGGTTGCCCATCGGGATCTCTTGCGAGCCGGCCGCCGCGATACCGAAGGCGGCAGGTTCCGCCACGGCTGCCACGGCAATGCACACGGCGGCCATGCCGATCAGCGAGTGCATGGCGGCCACCAGCTCGGGCATCTTGGTCATTTCGACCTTCTTCGCCACGTAGGCGCCGATGCCGCCGCCGACCACCAGCCCGGCGAGAATCAGCGCCAGGCCTGAGCCTACGCCCGCGCCGCCGTCGGAGAGAAATTCGCTCTTGAGCTTGGCAATCAGCGCCACCGTGGTGAGCGCCGCCACCGCCATGCCGATCATGCCGAAGGCGTTGCCCTTGCGGGCCGAGGCCGGATGCGACAGGCCCTTCAATGCCTGGATGAAGCAGACCGACGCACCCAGGTAGAACAGCGTCACCAAATTCATGGACAGGGCATTCATCGCGGCATCTCCACCAGTCCTGCGCCAGCGTGCGCCGGCACATTGGCCTCGGCCTTCACCTTGGGCGCCTTCTTGCGGAACATCTCCAGCATGCGTTGCGTGACCAGGAAGCCGCCGAACACATTGACGGCGGCCAGCGCCACCGCCAGCGTGCCCATGGTGCGGCCCACGCCGCCTTCGGTCAGGCCAGCCGCCAGCATGGCGCCGACGATGATGATGGCCGAGATCGCATTGGTCACCGCCATCAGCGGCGTATGCAGCGCGGGCGTGACGGTCCAGACCACGTGGTAGCCCACATAGATCGCCAGAACGAAGATGATCAGGTTGATCACCGTGTGGTTCACCATTTCCATGGATGTCTCCTTAGCAGGCCAATGCCAATTCTTCCCGCCGCGTCATCAGGCAGGCGGTGACGATATCGTCGTCCTTGTTGATTACGAACTGGCCGTCCTTGTCGATCACCAGCTTGAGGAAATCCAGCACGTTGCGTGCGTAGAGCGCCGACGCGTCGGCCGCGACCATGCTGGCGAGGTTGGTGTACCCGACAAAGATCACGCCATGGCGCTCGACCACTTCGTCAGCCACGGTCAGCGGGCAGTTGCCGCCCTGCGCAGCGGCCAGGTCGACCACCACCGAGCCCGGCTTCATCTGCTGCACGGTTGCTTCCTGCAGCAGCACGGGCGCCTTGCGGCCCGGAATCAGCGCCGTGGTGATGATGATGTCGGCCTGCTTGGCGCGCTCATGCACGAGTTCGGCCTGGCGGCGCATCCAGTCCGGTGGCATCGGGCGGGCATAGCCACCGACGCCTTGCGCGATCTCGCGCTCTTCATCGGTGATGAAAGGCACGTCCAGGAACTTGCCGCCGAGCGATTCGATCTGCTCCTTCACGGCGGGGCGCACATCGGACGCTTCGATCATCGCGCCCAGGCGCTTGGCCGTGGCGATGGCCTGCAGGCCGGCCACGCCGGCACCGAGGATCAGCACGCGCGCCGCCTTGACGGTCCCCGCGGCGGTCATCAGCATCGGCATGAAGCGCTGGTAATGGTGCGCGGCCACCAGCACGGCCTTGTAGCCGGCGATATTGGCCTGCGAGGACAGCACGTCCATGCTCTGCGCGCGCGTGGTGCGCGGCGCGGCTTCGAGCGCGAACGCGGTGATGCCGGCCGCCGCCATGCGCGCCTTGCTCTCGGCATCGAACGGATTGAGCATGCCCACCAGCACCGCACCCTGTTTCATTTGCGCCAGTTCCCCGGCTTCGGGTGCGCGCACCTTCAGCACGAGATCAGCGCCAAACGCCTCGGCGGCGCTGCCGATGGTCGCGCCGACGGCCTCGTAGGCGCTGTCAGGCTGGCTGGCCCGTACGCCGGCACCCGCCTGCACCACCACCTTGTGGCCCTGTGCGACATACTTCTTCACGGTTTCCGGGGTCGCGGCTACGCGCGATTCGTACGCGTGCGTTTCTACTGGCACTCCGATATTCATATGCGCCTTCTTGAGATAATTCACGAAAGTCGTGATCGCCTTTAGCATCAACTCCGCCGCATAACGCAGCACTGCAATCCGGCGTTGGCCACGGCTGTGCGCAAGCTCCAGCCTGCACACACATCTTGTTCGGTTTAAATCGTCAGGCCACCGTCGACGACAATGCACTCGCCGTTCGTATAGCTCGACGCGTCCGACACAAGATAGAGCACCGTCCCGGCCATTTCCCGCGGCTCCGCGTGACGCCGCAGCGGGATATCGGCAAGCCATCGTTCGTAGATCGCCTGATCCTCGAACAGGGCACCCGCGAATTTCGTCTTCGTGAGGCCTGGAAGCAGCGCGTTCACCCTGATGCCGAGCGGTCCGCATTCCTTTGCGAAAGCCTTCGTCATATTGACGACGGCTGCCTTCGTGATCGAATAGATGCCCTGTTTGTCGCCGGGCTGCAATGCGTGCACCGACGCGGTATTGACGATCGCACCGCCGCCTTGCGCCTTCATCATCTTGCCGGCTTCGACGGACATGAAGAAGTAGCCGCGCACGTTCACTTCGACCGTCTTCTCGTATGCGCTGATGTCGGTGTCGAGGATATGGCCAAAATACGGATTCGCCGCCGCGTTGTTGACAAGGATGTCGAGGCGACCGTGCTTGTCGCGGATATGTGCAAACGTCGCGGCGATGTCCTCCACTCGGCCAACGTGGCACGCCAGCGCTTCAGCCTTGCCACCTGCCTCGACGATCTCGTCGGCAACCGCCTGACAGTCATCGAGTTTGCGGCTGGACACGATCACGTGCGCACCCTGTTCGGCGAGCAGCTTCGCAATTTCCTCGCCGATACCGCGGCTCGCGCCGGTCACGAGCGCGATCTTTCCGGTCAGGTGGAACAGGTTCGTTGCCATGCTTTGCTTCTCCAGTTGATTCGGTTTTTGATGGTGTGCTTCGGCGGCGTATGTCAGGCGTGCGCGTTGATCACGCGCACGGCCTCCTCGGCCAGAGCCCGCGTCATGTCTCCGACTCGCAGGGCCGCCGTGCTTGACGCATTGCCCTTCAGTGCGCGAGCCTTCACGCCCTGAGCGATCGCGGCGAGCCTGAAGAAGCTGAACGCCAGGTAGAAATGCCAGTCGCGGATGGGTTCGATGCCGCGCAGCTCGCAATAGCGCGCGACAATTTCGGCTTCCTGCGGCACGCCGAGCGCGGCGCGATCCTGGCCGGCGAGACCCGGGACGAGGCCATCCGATGGCAGTCGCAGGCACATGCAGAAGTAAGCAAGATCGGCGAGCGGATTGCCAAGTGTGGAAAGCTCCCAGTCGAGGACGGCCTTCACGCGGTAGCTATCGCGCTCGAACATCACATTATCAATCCGGAAGTCGCCATGCACGAGCGTTGACGGACCTGCATCTTCGGGGCAGGCCCTCGGCAGCCAGCCGATCAACGTTTCCATCGCGTCGAGCCGTTCGGTCTCTGCCGCACGGTACTGCTTGGTCCAGACGCCGATCTGTCGCTCGAAGTAACTGCCAGGCCGGCCGTAGTCAGCAAGTCCGGCAGCCTCCACATCGATGTCATGCAGCGCCGCCATGGTCTGCAGCACCGCGTCGTAGCAGTCTGCGCGATCTGGCCGAGGCAGCTCTGGCAGGGCGGGATTCCAGAAGATGCGCCCATCCTCGAAGCTCATCACATAGAACATGCTGCCGATCACGTCGCGGTCCACGCACAGGTGATACGGACGCGCAACCGGCACCGCGGTCCCTGAAAGCGCGGTCAGGATCCTGAATTCGCGATCCACCGCGTGGGCGGACTTCAGCAGCTCGCCCAGCGGCTGGCGCCTGAGCACGTAGCGGCCGCTGCGCGACTGCAGCAGAAAGGTCGGATTTGACTGGCCTCCGGCAAATTTCTCCGCATCCAGAGGACCTTCGAAACCGGGTAAATGGTTTTCCAGATAACCCGCCAAACTGGCGACATCGAGTTGTTGAGACGTTCTGGTCATCGTTGAATTTGATTTGCCCTGTGTGTTGCCGCTGCGAGCCGCGGTCCTCATGACGACGCCAAGCCGAGGGACCAAGCGTCAGATATCAGTAACGATGGGCACCCGTACCCGCGTGATGTAGTTCGCAGCCGCAACCTATGTTTGCTCCAGGCCGCGCATGCAAGGACGCTTCATGCGGCCTGTCTCGAACTGAAGCGCCAACCCGCCGGCCATCGGGTTGACCAGCGCGGCAACGTGCATCTGCTACTGACGGTCGAGTCGGAAAGTAATGCTGGAGGTTGCTGACGGTGATCCGGCGCGTAGCGCTTTTTTCGTGGAAATCGGCTTACAGGCCTGCCAGCACACCCTCATTTGAGAACAGAATCGGCCGGCCAGTTGCATCGATCAGCGCGGCGGTCAGCGCAGCCCGATCCGGGCGCTGCGCGACCTCCAGCGGCGCACCGTCTTCACGCTGCTTCACCACCAGCCCATCGAGCCCAACGGCAATGAGCCCCTTGCCCGCTGCGGCAAGACTGGTGACCGAACTCTTGGTTTCTGCCTTCAACGGTCGCCAGGTCGCCCCGCCATCGCTGCTCTGGAACAGGCTGCCGAGCAGGCCGCCCACAACGATCCGCCCATCGGGCATCGCCACGCCTGACCACAACGAGCCCTTCCCCCCCGTGGCGAGATAGTCCCAGTTCACACCACCGTCGGTCGACTTGAGCACGGCCCCCTGCTCAGCGGAGACATAGAGCGCGCCTTGCCGATCGGCAAATACGTGGTAGAGATTGCGGTCCGCCTTGCCACCGCCGGGCGGCTTGGGCAGCGTGGTGCGAGCCCACGTCTTGCCGCCATCATGGGTCTGAAGCATCAATGACCACAGGCCCACAGCAATGCCGTCGTGGTCGTTCGTAAAGAGCACCGAGAACAGCGGCTGATCGACCGCCGTGTCCATGCGCTGCTTGCTCCAGGTTTCACCGCCGTCGTTGGTCGCAAGGATCACGCCCCACTGCCCCACGATCCAGCCGTGCCGGTCATCGGTAAACGTGACGGCGGACAGCGTGGCGGAAACCGGCACCGTACGAGCCTGCCGATAGGTCTTGCCGTCGTCGTCGGAGAGCAGAACGATGCCGTGCTCCCCCACGGCGACGATGCGTTTGCCGGCGCGCGTGGCGTCCAGCAGCATCATGTGGGTCGGCGCGCTCCACGTGTGCGCGGGCTTCGCAGCCCACGTGGCGACCGTGCCTTCCGATGGTGCTTGTGCAAATGCTGCCGTGGCGATGCACAGCGCAATGCTGGTCACAAAAGTCTTGATCATGGCTGTGTCTCCGGGTCAGTGGCTGAGCAGGCCCGGCACGCGTGCCGGCTTGCGGCGCGGGAACCAACGCTCCAGCACCGAGGCCAGCGCGGGCAATGCCGTCATCGCCATCACCAGGTTGACGATAAACATGAAGGCCAGCAGCTTGCCCATATCGGCCTGGAACTTGAGGGCCGAGAAGCTCCACGTCGCCACGCCCACCGCAAGCGTGATGGCGGTAAAGATGGTCGCCACGCACTCGAACTCCAGCGCACGCTCCATGGCCCGCTCGATCGGGTCGCCCTCGGCCAAGTGCCGCTGCAGCCGGTTGTAGATGTACAGCGCATAGTCCACACCGATACCCACGGCCAGCACCATCACCGGCAAGGTCGCTACCGTCAGGCCGATCTTGAGCTCCTTCATGAACCAGTAGCCGATGAAGGTGGCGACGGTGAGCGGCACGCAGCAGGCCAGCATCGAGCGCCAGTCGCGGTAAGCGAGGAACACGAGAATCACGATCGCGGCGTACACGTACAGCATCATCGGCAGCTCGCTGCGCTCCACCTCGTCATTGGTGGCGGCCAGCACGCCGGCATTGCCCGCGGCCAGGCGGATGTTGACCCCCGGGAACGGGTGCGACACGCGGTAGTGCTTCACAGCGTCGATCACCCGGTTGATGGTCGTCGCCTTGTGATCGGCCAGGTACAGGTGGACGGCGGTCATGCTGCAGTCGGCCTTCATGAAGCCCTTCAGGCGTGCCACGTCAACCGACACCGCACCGTAGTTGTCCGGATCGATCGGCACGACGTTCATCTTTGGATAGTCTTCGTTGTAGCCCGCGTTGTAGGTACGCAGCATCCCCGAGTACGACTGAGCAGACACCACACCGGGCTCGGTGCGCATGGCGGCGGTGAATTCGTCCTCGTACAAGCCGACGGCCGGGTTGTCGCACGCCTTGCCGCTCGATTCGATCGCCACCGACAGCCAGTCCAGACCCATGTCATAGTTGCCGGCGATGGCCGTCGCATCCCGGTTGAAACGCGCTTCCTCGCGCAGCTCGGGCGCACCGGGCTGTAGCGTGCCGATCACGCGGTCGCGGCTCTGCCAGACCGAGACCCCAAACACCACCAGCGTGATCAACAGCGTGGCGCCCGCGAACTTCGGTTTGGCCACCAGCGACAGTGGACGCAGCAGCTCCGAGCGACGCGCACTACGCTTGAGTGCGCTTTCAGCGTAGGCCTGGGTGAAGTTGAAGCACGATGCGGCGATCGGCAGCAGGATCAGGTTGGTGACGATCTTGTAGGCCACGCCCAGCGAAGCCGTGATGGCCAGTTCGCGCACCATCGGAATCGGGATCAACAGCAGCGTGACAAACGACACGAAGGCGGTGACGAGTGCCAGCACACCGGGGATCAGCAGGCCAGTGAAACTGTGGCGCGCTGCATCGAACGGGCTATTGCCGCGCGCGATTTCACGCACGATGAAGTTGACCTGCTGTACACCGTGCGAGACCCCAATGGCAAACACCAGGAAGGGCACCAGCACCGCGAGCGGATCCAGACCAAAGCCCAGCAGGCGCAACGTGCCGAATTGCCAGACCAGCGACGACAGGGAACAGACAATCAGCAGCACCGTGAAGCGCACCGAATGGCAGTACCAGTAAACCGCGAGCGCAGTCAGCAGCAGCGCGATCGCGCAGAAACTGAGCACGGCCACTGCGCCATCGGCAATGTCACCGATCTGCTTGGCAAAACCGATGATCTGCACTTCGTAGCCGGCATCCTCGAACGGCTTGCGGATCTTCTCTTCGAGCGTATGGTTGAACGCCACATAGTCGAGCACCTTGCCGGTGCTGTCGCGCTCGTTCAGCTCGGCCGTGACCATCGCGCTGTCTTCGTTATGCGAGACGAGCGTACCGACATAGCCGCCCAGCGTGGTCGCGTGGCGAATGTTCTCAACCACCGCCGGCGTCAGTTGGTCGGGCGTGATCGTGCCCGAGATGATCGGCTCCGCACGGAAACCTTCTTCGGTGATTTCGTTGACGAATGCGTTCGGTGTCCAGAGCGAGCGCACACCACCCCGGTCCACGTTCGGCAGATACGTGACTGCCTGGGTCACCTTGTACAAGCGCGTCAATCCCTCCGGCGTCCAGATCGAACCTTTCCGGGCGCGCACGACTACGGTGATACGGTTGGCTCCAAGCAGATCGGAACGGTATTTCTGGAAAGTCTGCACGTATTCATGGCCAATCGGCATCTGCTTCTCGAAGCCAGCGTCCATGCGCAATTGGACGGCGAATACCGCCATCACGACCGTGAACAGGCCGATCACAGCAAGCACGATTGCACGATGGCCGAAAAAGATCCTTTCCAGACCACTGACAAGACGATTCAACACGACACTACTCCTTCAAGTATCCCGACGGCGCACCGTGTGCGCCACCTCGGGCGGGCGACCGCGTCAGAAATTCCGGGTCACGAACAAGCCGACGAAGTTTCGATCCGAGTAAGGATTGCCCACCGTGTTGTGTCCGCCCCAGAACATGGTGTAGTTGACGCCCGCCTGCCATTTGGTCGGGTTCTGATTGAACAGGATGTAGAGGTTTGCCGACTTCAGACCCTGCAGGTAGTTAGCCGAGAATGTCGGCGTGTAGCCATAGAGTCCGGCCGAGAACGTCACCCCGGGCGTGACCTGCCAGCCGGGGATCAGCGTACCGTCATAGGTCCAGTTGAAATCGATCGTCGTGCCCACCGAACTCGACGTACCCTGACCCATCCCGATCGGATAGCCCGTTCCAGAGTTGTTGTTCAGCCAGGTCAGATATCCCGCCTGGGGCAACTGCGTGACCTGCTGCCCATTGACGGTCCGCGTGACGCCGCTCTGGCTCAGGCCCGGGTAGTAGATCCACGTCAGCTCTGCCGTCAAGGTTCCCGAATCCGCGCCGATCCATTTGAGGAACGGGTACTCGCTGCGCGTAAGCGCCAGCAGGCCATTGATACCGAACTGGAATTTCTTCTTGTCGGCCCACTGCTGGCAGTCGACCCCTCCCGGGTTCACGTTCAGATCGGGCGGCCCCCCGGCGCCGTAGCAGCTTGACAGCGCCACGGCGTCTCGCGGGCGATACGACAGCTCGGTGCCGATAGCCCAAGGGCCAAGCGGGAAGTTAGCACTGACGCCAAAGAGCTGACGGTTCTCGAGGTTCGACCACTGCAGCGTATTGTTCGCGAAGGAAGTCAGCACCGGCGACTTGTCGGTATAGTTTTCGTAGTAGAACGCGAAGTTCGCATCGATGCTACGCGGCGCGTAGTTGAACTTTACGCCGAACTGCGGCTTGTACTTCGACGGCAGTATGCTGGAGACGGGAAGACCGAACGAATTGGCAAACTCGCCGTTGACGAGTCCATTGTTGATTGCGGCGATCGTGGCCGGATCATGGGCGTTCTGTCCCGTCATGCCCGCGATGGTACCGGCGCTGGGGCCGTTCGCATTGAAGTTGTTCGGATTGACCGTGAACGGTTCGGCACCGCGGCCAACGACGTTTGACACGGACCAGTACGAGCCGACCGGCGGGATGCGATTGCCTTTCCAGATGAACTGATAGTAGGCCTCGGTGCTTACACCGTGGGACAGTTCGCTGGCAAAGCTCAACATCGGCGCCGGCAGCACTGCCTGCTTGAGCTGCGAGCCTGGAACCAAGAGCTTTTGCATATCGAGCGAGTTGGTGGCATTGATGCCGCCAGTGGCGAACATGCTCTCGCCCCAGTTGATCACCTGGTTGCCGAGGCGGACGTGCGCGTTTCGATCGCCAATGGTGAAGTCCTTCTGGGCCCACAGATCCAGCAAATACGCGTCGTAGACGACCTGTGCCCGTGCGTCGCTTGCCAGCTCCGTGCGCTCCGTGTTCTTGGCCATGAAGTCGTACATGCCCGTGCCGCGCGCCATAAACTTCAGCCCTTCGCCGGGCATCGTCAACAGCAGCTCGCTGGTCGCGCTCAGGTAGGTGCTGTATGGCTTCCCCTTCTTGTAGTTCAGGTCACCGTTGTCGCCGGCGCCCCACTGATCGACGTTCGCAGCGGTGCCGCAGCCGTTCGCGTTCGGGTCTCCGGTGAGCGAGCAGCTCGGGTTCTTGGTCCGGCTCGCCGCGCCAGCCGTGATATTGGTCACGAGCGATCCCTTGATGGCATCGTCAGGTCCTGCCGTGAAATCGAAGGCGTGCGCGCTCGGCGCCACTGTGCCCAGAACGACGAGGGAAATCGTCGCCTGCCGGCAATTCTTTATGGTTCTCATCTCTCCCCCAACCTGTTTGACGCCGACGCGCGCCTCCTACGCGCATCGGCCCACCTATGCGGCGATCTTCAACGCTCGCTGACCGCCCTCAATGTTTCCGCGGTGAAGTAGTCAGCCTTGAAGCGCGGATCATTGGCCTGCTGATGCCAGCGGATGTCTTTGCCTTGACCGAAGGTTGATGAATCGAGCAGATAACGTCCGTTGGTCAGGTCGTACTGTGCCCAGACTTGGTTGTCACACGTACCGCCCAGATCCCAGACCGGAATCGAGTAGCTTTCTCGCACCTTCCACAACTGGCCCTGCGCGTCGTAGTCTTCGCCCGCGACAGCCAGCCAGCTGTCCTCATCCAGATAGAGAACCTTCTTGGATGCAGCGTGGCGGGCAGTGGACTTTAGCGTCGCCTCGACCACCCAGACCCGGTGCATCTCATAGCGGCGGCTTTCGGCAGCGATTCCATCGGGCTTGGCAACGTCGTGCAGCTTGTCCTTGAACTTGTACATGCCGAACACGTTGTACGGCACGATCATTTCCTTCTTGCCGACGAGCTTCCAGTTGAATCGGTCGAGCGCACCGTTGAACATGTTGAATTCATCGACCAGGTACTGGTTCTCGAAGCCGATCAACGGCGCGTCGTGCGTGTAGGCCGGCATGCGACGCACGCGGCGCTGCCCGGGGAAGTAGTAGAACGTCTCCGACGGCTTGTTGAAGTACTGCCGCTGCACAAAGGCCTGGCCCGCCAGCGCCGCGGGCGAGTTCATCTTGAAGAAGAGCGCGTTACTGAGCTGGTCGACGTCCTGCGGGGTGGTCTTGCCAACCTTGCCCGTTGGGAAGTAGTACACCTGCGGGCCGACCACATCGATCGATTCGCCGCCACCCGGGCGAGACGAGACGGTCGTTTGATCCGTTGGCCATTCAATGCCTTCGCCCCGGTATCGGGTTTCGTAGTTCAGGATCGCTTCGACGCCGTTCTTCGGCTGCGGGAAGGCAACGCCTGGAAAGATCGCGGTCTGCAACTGCTCGCCAGTCGAGTCGAGCTTGGCCGCCGTGAGGTTCGCCTTGGAGTTCTGCGCGACGAAGTCCGGCACCTGACATTCACGATGCGATGGATACACGTCCATCCGGTAGCCCTTCTTCTGTTTGACTAGCGCGATCTGGCCCGGTGTCAGTTGTGCAGCGTACTTGTCGACATTCGATGCATCGATCGAATAGAGGGGCTTCTCGTTCTTGTGCTTCCAAAAATCAGCGCGAACTTTGCCCCATTCCCAGCCTGCATCGGGTGACTGCTTGCCTGTATAGGCCGGTACGGCGCCGTCCTTGCCGGGGGCACGGTCACCGCCTTCCGGCGTGAGGTCTTCCGCCAAGGCGGTAGTACCAATCACAAGACAGGCGGCGGCCGCGATCATGGATGCGGCTCCAACTCCGTACTTTTTCATCATGGTTCTCCTTCCGATTCCGCCTTCGATCGCTCACCGAAGATTGATCGCATAAGGCGGAGGTAAAAGCATGTTGCTTTCGATAAGTACTACGTACATTGGCAGACTGCGGCGAAGTCCTCTGCCGTGCTACTGGTCAAGTGGTCACTCGTTGCCGGACCCCGCTACTGCCACCGCCCGGATCTCCACGCGCAGCTCTGGAAGCGCCAGCTGCGTGACGCCCACGGCCGTCCACGACGGATAGCGGTTCGGGAAGTACGCGTCCTTGACCGCCGTGAACTCCGTGAGCTCACCGCGAAGATCCAGATGAAAGGTCGTCAGTTCAACGACGTCGGCCAAGCTGGCGCCCGCCTCTTCCAGAACGAGTTTCAAACACTCGAACGCTATCTGCGCTTGCGCCTGCATCCCCTCGCCAGGCTTGCCCTCAGCATCGATTCCGACCTGGCCGGACACCCATATCATGTCGCCCACGCGCGTTGCCGGCGAGAAGTGGTAGGCGTCGTAGAACGACCGGAATGGGGCGGGGACGATCGATTGCCGCTTGTTGTTCGTTGCCATGGATTGCACCTTTTTGCTTAGATGAGTTGACGGAAACACGGAGCCCGGAACGGATCACCCGCCTTCAGATGCGAGAGCTCGTCGGCGAACAGAACGCCCGCTGTGCTGTAGCCAGAGCGGCTGTTCTCAGGCAGCGGGCTGAAGGTCGCGTCGTCGCCAAAGAAGCGCAGCACAAGCGTGTGACGATCGGGAAAATCGGCGTCTGTCGCCCCGCCGCCATGCAACGAGGCCGGATGCAGCAGCAGCACATCGCCCGGATACGTGGCCCACGAGATGATGTCGTAGGCATCCGGGTTGGCGCGGCGCTCAGCCTCGATGTCGGGCATGCGCGGCCACACATCGCCGCCGTGCAGCGGGTCGGTCGGGTCGTTGGGATCCAGGAACGTGGTGCCGTCATGACGCGTACCGCGGTGCGATCCGCGAACGACCTCCAGAGCGTTGCGTTTCGGCACGGCTTCAAAGCTAATCCAGGCATTGGCCCAATGCTTGCCCGCCCACGGCAAGTACGAAGTGTCCTGATGCCAGGAGGAGCGCGCAGCTTTGCCGCCAGCCTTGAGGAAGAGCTCCTCGGCGAAGTACCACACGTGTTTGGAACCCCATAGTTCCGCGAGCAGCTTGCCAAACGGCAGCTTGGCGACGAGATCATCCAGTCGATGCTTCGCATTGGGATTGGCATTGTCGACGTGCGCTCTACATTCGGTTCCGTCAAACATAGTCGTCACCATGGGGCCGGGGTTCGCGATTCCCCAGTCAAAGACTTCCCTGCACTGTGCGAGCGCGTCTTCGTCGAGACAGCCCTCAATGACAACAGCGCCATCTTCTGCGAAAGCTCTGCGCTTGAATTCGTCCATCGGTGATCTCCTAATCCGTTTAAATGGCAACCTGATTGCAAATGCTTACGGTCGCGTCTTTCGCAAGCGGAGCAGGCAGACTGCCTGCCGTCTCCCAAACCACGCGGCATACAAACCAGCACCGAGCGGCCACAACCATCCCATCGCTTCACCCTTCCGCACACAGGCCTTTCCATCCATATGTACAGTCGACCTATATATTACGTTTTGCTGACCTAAGCTTAGCGGTGGATCGACCTAATATCAAGGCGCTGATGGGTAGGGGAAATACCAACTCAGCCATGGTGCAGACGATGTCGAATCGAGTGAATCCCGCGTCGTCAAACGCGGGAACCCCCAGTAAATGGAATGCTGGGCGCAAGGGGATCCGTCATGGGCGATCAACGGCCCTTGGCGGGGATACTGAATTGGGACAACGACACGAGTCGCGTCCCGATTCGCCGTGTCTGAGTAGGTGGCGGTGCACAGAAGATCACCGTTGCGCGCATGTTTCAGACCGGCGTGATGTCCAGGGACACCGCCCGAGATCTGCACCGAGATCGCTCCCGGCTCCGCGCGCTTACCCGCCGCGGGGTGATGGCATGGCAACGCCATGCCTTTCATGCCGCCTGCCGCAGGTATGACTTCGACGGTAGAGACCAGGCGCGGCAAGCGCGCACCAGCGTGACGTCGACTGCTGCGTCGCCAGGCCGCACAACTGGAACTGGCCCCGAGCCAGTGCAAAACATGCTCTGATGTCAGTGGCTGTAACGAGCAACCCTGTTCAAAGCGAGGTCCTCGCCCCGTGCGCGCTCCAGGGCGCAATAGGCGTAATAGACGGCCGGCGAAAAATACGCCCAGGAACACAGTGCCAGCGTGAAGAAATTGAAGAAGACGTTCGTCTCTTCGCCGGGGATCTTATAAAAATCGTAGATGCATGCGATCGCCTGGGAAGTCACCAACGCCAGCAACAACACCACCGCTTGGAGCACCGCCCCAATGCCAAGCAGCCGCTTGATGACATAAGCGAGATAGATCGACAGCAGCGTCCACATCACCACGTAGTAGTAAGGCAACACCCCCTGGATGAAGTGAGCCCCAATCAGAACGAATGTGGCCGCGCTCGAAAGCACGAACGCCATCACGTCCTGGCGAATCGATGGCTTATACCCATGCGTGATGGCCATCATGCCGGCCACCGCGATGACCGGCATGCCGAAACCGCGGGAAAACGAATCGAAGAAATGGGCGATTGCATAGGAAATCTCGTTCCCAGTCGCAAAGAAAAAGATGGCGTTCGTCGCAGAGGTTCCGACGACCCACATCTCGATGCCGAGAAGATAGTTGCGCTTCTTGACGAACTTCCATCCGAAGACAAACGAACTCAACGCCAGCACGGCGCTGGACAGCACAAGAATGAGAGACCTGAGATCCATGATTCAACTCCAATATCGATGATCGATTGCGCCGGATGCGTCAATGTTGTTTCGGTTCAAGACTGGCAAGGTAGTTGGCAATCGCCTTGCGGTCTTCCGGAGAGGCGCTTTCAGCAATGCGCTTCATCATGCCGGTGGGTTCGCTGCGCGTGCCGGAAGCAAACGCGTCGAACTGCGCCAGGATGTAGTCATAGCCTTGGCCTGCAAGACGCGGAAACTGGTCATGCCCCATCAGCTGAGCACCGTGGCATGCGGCGCAGTTCCCCGCTTCCACCAACTGCAGCCCTTTCACGCGTAGTTGCGGATCCGGTTTGAAGTAGTGGTTGGCCGCAGGCGGCACCTTGGAAAAGTAGTCCGCCATATCCTTGATCTGTGCGTTGTCCATCGTCATCGCCAACGGCCCCATGTTCGGATTGAGGCGCGCACCGCTCGCAAAGTTGTGGAGCTGCGCCTCCAGATAAGCGGCGGGCTGCCCTGCCAGGCTCGGATAGCCTTGATGAAGCGAATTGCCTTTGACGCCGTGGCACGCGAAACACGTGTCGTTGACGTGTGGCCAGCGGCCTCCATCCGCCTCGTACGCCTTTGCTGACGCGTCGATAAAGTGGTCCAGCCGGTAGAGATCGAGCACGTCCGGGCCAAAGAAGACGAGCGCCACAGCAGCCGCGATGGCCGCGAAGGCCGCAACGCCAATCACAATGCGTTTTTTCATGTCTGCTCCCTTATGCTCGACGTAGTGCATTGAGCACTTGGAGAGAGGCCTGATGGCCGGAACGCACCGCACCATCCATGTAGCCGGCCCAGATTTCTGCAGTCTCGGTGCCTGACCAGATCAGGTTGCCGCACGGCGGGCGCAGTGCTTCGCCGTGAGCGCTCCAGAAGCCGGGGGGAATGGCGGAGACGCACGTGATCGTCCACGGATCACCTCGGCTCCAGTCCTGATCGTGATAGGCCACCGGCGACAGGGCTTCATGCCCCCATGCCCGGGCGTAGAGTTCGGTCAGGATCGATTTCGCCGCGTCCTGCTCCGACGGCAGTTGTGCATTGACGACGAAGGCGTTGATAACCCCGATCTCTCCCCCTGGAGGCGAGTTGTCGAAGGCCCAGATCACAGGCCCGCTGGCCTGGATGATGTGTCCATTCAAGCCCTTGTCACGCCAGAACGGGCGGCGATAGACCATGGCCGTCTTGCGTGCCGGCGAATGCGCAGGCCATGCACGCTGCAAGGCAGCGCGCTTCTCCGGCAGCGGCGGGTTGAACTGCACCTGTTGGCACAGCGCGGGGTGGATGGCCATGATGACCTTGCGGGCGCGCACTTCGCCATGGTCCGTCTGCAGCGTCACAACATCCCGGTCCCAACCGGAAATCGCGCGTACCGGCGTCGACAGGCGCACCTTGTCGCCCAGTTGCTTGGCCATCTTGATGCTGAGGATTTGCGAGCCGCCGATGAAGCGGGTCTCCTGCGCACTGTGCTTGATGCTGTCGAGCTGCGAATAATCGCGGTCCGCCGAATTGATCATCGACAGGAAATGCAACAACCCCATCTTGGCCGGCATCGCGCCGCCGGAAAGGGTGATGCTTGCATTCCAACCAAACCGGTCTTCAGGCTTGATGTTCTGCTTGGCCAGCCAATCCCCGACCGAGAGCTTGTCCAGCTCGCCGACTTTCGGCGACTTCCAAGGCGCGCCCGACGGCACGTCGCGCGAGAGCTGGCTGAGTTTTCCGCTGACCGCCTCATCCGTGCCGAACGTCCCTTTCAGATCGATTTCCATCCGGCCGTCACCACCCAGGATGACGGTCTTGCCATCGTAGTAGGTCGGAAACGTGCCGACCTCCAGCTGACGGGCAAGATCCGCCACCGCCGTCTGGCCGGGCCCGATCCACTGGCCGCCAACCTCGGAGACATAGCCCCCTTCGATGTTGTAGTTGAGCGTGCGCCCCCCTACGCGATCTCTCGCCTCCAGAACGACGAACGAGTTGCAACCAGCCAATTGCAGGTCGCGCGCGGCCGTCAAGCCGGCCAGCCCGGCGCCGATGATGGCGACATCGAGAACGCCGTCATCCGTGGACGCGGTGTTGGCGGCACCGGCATTGGCCTGACGCACGCCCAGCGCCAAACCGCCTGCCGCCGCCGCAACGCCGGCGGCTTTGAGCCATTGCCTGCGCGGCAGGTTGGTTGATTTTTCTGGGGGAGATTTCTCTGACATGGTGTTTCCGTGACTGCGATGAACGTGTTGTTTCTTGGTGGGCTTCAGTGCGCGTCGATCGCGAACCGGCGGACGTTCGGGCCGCCGCGGATGCTGCGGTGCCTGACCGCCCAGACCAGCCCGCGCAACGCTTGCTGATTGGCCGTTTGAACGGCGGCGGTGCATTGCTCGAGAACGTCCTGTTCCGGAAACAGCATCAGCTCCGCCGCACTCCCCAGCACCAGCGCAATCTCAAACGGCGAACGCGTGGTCAGGGCCTGTCGCAGCAGGCAAGACAAGCGCCGCTCGATAGCCGCGCCGTCTGCCTGCAGATCGTTGGCTGCATCCCTGCGAATGCTCCGCACCGAGGCCCGAATGAAATGGAGCATGTCGGTGGCGGAGGGCTGCCGCCCCCAAGAGGCTGCCTTGGTGCCGGAACATGTCGTCATGACAACTTCCTCATGCAGATACGTGTTCGTCGCGGCCGGGTAGCATCTTGGTTACGGCTGCCTGCGCCTGCCCGCGACGCTTAGTCTTTCGTCCACCCGTTCTGATACAGGTGGCTTGCCAGCAAGCCCACGCGCGACGTGAGGACGTAGTTTTCACCGTCCTCGATCAGCGCCGAGCGGCAGTCGCGGTAGATCTTCTCGATCGGGTACTCGCGCGTGGTGCCGTTACCGCCGAAAAGCTGGAAGGCCTCGTGCGCGATCTTCATGGCTTCTTCCGTCACGCTGACCTTGGCCTGTGCAGACGCGTACGGGTGCGTCTGCGGCGACAAGCGCGAGTACGACAGCGCGCGGCGCGAAATCGCGCGCGCCATCTCGAGCCGGCGCAGCATCTCGCCCAGACGCAGTTGCGTCATCTGGTGTTCAATGAGCAGCGCGCCGCCCTGCTTGCGTTCGTGGCAATAGGCCAGCGCGAGCTCGAATGCAGAACGGGCCGTGCCGGTGAACACCTGACACATGTTCGTCCCGGCGTGCGACCACGCCGAAGCGATGTTGCCGAGGTAGTCGTCCTTCAGTGCAATTGCGAAGCGCTTCGGCACCTTCACGTTGTCAAAGAAGATCTCGCCCTGCGGCAGCCCGCGCTGGCCGATCTTGTCGAGCGGCTTGCCACGCGAAATGCCAGGCAGATCCAGCGGAATGATCATCCCGATGCCGTTGGTGAATACCCCGCGCTCGTCGGTGCCGTAGAAGCCGTCACCGTAATCCGCCGCCATGTAGGCAAGCGATACCTGCGCGACCGAGCCGTTGGACACCCACGACGAGTACTGGCCGTTGATGACAATCTCATCAGTACCAACCTTCGCAGTGACGTTGCCCAGCGACTGCTTGCCGTGCGCGCTGACTTCTTCGCGGTAGAGGATCGCGCCATCGGAACCGCGATCAGGTTGCGTGTTCGACCAGCAGCCGACCTTGCCCATGCACATGTCGATCAGTTCCTGATTGCCGACCGACTGCGCCACCATCAGCGGCATCATCGACGCAGTCAGCGAAACGGCCAGTCCCGCGTCGCCCCAGCCGAGTTCTTCAGCGATGAGCGATTCGAGACGGACGGCCACCTCGGGAGGGAACTGATCGATCAGCTCCGGATCGAGCCCGAGCTTGGCTGCCTCCAGCATGACCGTCCAGTACGGAGAACCGGGAGCGATCACTTCCTCCGGCGTCATGCGGTCCAACTCCCGGCCGATCGGGCGCATCACGTCGCGCGCGAACCGATGGACCGTGCCCTGGATCGCACTTTCCTCTTCGGTCAACGGCGTTTCGAAACCGGTCAGCCCAACCGCCGGCAATTCCACGGATGTCTTCAGGCGAATCATGTTGTGCTCCTCCTTTTCATATTTGCAGTTAAAGCGCTCGCCTTCAGGCTGAAGCGTCGCGCACCTTACGGTTCACCCAGTCGTCCATGGCGGCAGCCCCACCCAACGCCCCTTTCAACACACACCACCGGAACGGTTCGGGCAATGTGGAAGGCGTTTCGTGACGCACCGCCGCCAGCAGCGGGGGCTCGGTACCGCGAATCCGCTGGGCGATCATGTGACCGACCATGGACTGGGCTGCCACGCCATGCCCGGAACACCCAGCTGAGTAAAAGATGTTCTGGTTCGATCCCGTCGTGCCGACTACCGGCAGCGCATCGTTGGCGAAGCTGATATAGCCGCTCCAACACGCCCGCACGGCGAGGTCTTTCAAGGTCGGGAAGCGGTCGCGCATGGCGGTCCTCAGCTCGCGGTACTGGTCGTAGTCGGGCACATTCGGCGTCTTCGAGCCGTACGGATAGCGCAGTCGCTTGGTAGTCACCAGAAGCGTGTTCTGGGCCGTCACGCGATGGCTTTCCATGACCCAATGTGCAGTCATGACACCTTCGCGTCGCGCCCAGCCCAACGATTTCAATTGCGCCGGGGAAAGCGGTTCAGTCTCGATGGCCGACACCCGCAAAGGCACCACCTTGTCGGCAAGCAGGCCAAGTTGGGGGGTATAGGCATTCGTTGCGAGCATCAGCACCGGAGCGCTCGCGCTACCACGCGGAGTCTTCACCTGGATCACGGGACCTTCGATGTAAGACAGCAGTGGCGTGTTCTCGTAGATCTTGACGCCCGCACGCAGCGCTGCGCGCCGCAACCCCATCACGTACTTCCCGGGGTGGAGCGTGCCGCCGCGCGGCGTGTATTCGCCAAAAAGAAACGCCGGGGGAATGCCCCGTGCCCGCATTTGGGCTTCGTCCAGGAACACCGACTGGACTCCAAACTCCGCACTGGCCCGTACGCCCTCACGCACCTTCTCTTCCTGTGACGGATGAATGCCCGCGCGAATCAGCCCGGAGGGGTTGTAGTCGCAGTCGATCCCATGTTCCTTGAGCTTGCCTTCAACGAAGGGGACGGCATCTTCGTAGTAGCGAACGATTTCCTTCGCGCGCGCCTTACCGACGTCCTTGAGGAACAGGTCGTACTCGAGCGCGATGCCGCCGCCCAGGTAGCCGGCGTTGCGCCCGCTCGCGCCGAAGCCGGCAAACTCACGCTCAAGGACGATCACTTTCGCACCCTGCCTGGCGAGCTCCAGTGCAGCGGAAAGCCCCGCAAAGCCGGCGCCAACAATTACCACGTCCGAGCTGACATCGCCCTCTAGCGCGGGCTGCAGGTCATCGGGCTTTTCCACCCATCCACCCAGCGCGCGATACTTTTCCAGGTCGGCCGTCTCCTTGGCGTTCTCCCCCGGCTCCGCCCCTGGGCTTTGCATCGCCGCAATGGCGGGCACCACGACCGCTGTGGCTGCGGCACCTTTCACGAACATGCGCCGGGTCATGCCGGTGTGCCCGGTCTCCCCTTCCTGCGTGCCATCGAGACGCTTGGTCATTTCAAAGTCCCCTCATTCCTTGCTCAAGATGTGCACCGCCAGCGCGGCTTCTTCGATGCCCTGGAAGCCGCCACCGTTCTCCTGAATCGCATGCCGCGCGCCGAGCACCTGGCGTGCACCGGCCTCCCCACGCAGTTGCGTGACCAGTTCATAGAGCTGGCCGATGCCCGTTGCGCCCAGGGGGTGACCTTTCGATTCGAGGCCGCCCGACGGATTGATGGGGATGCGTCCACCGATCGTGAAGTCCCCTCGCTCGGCAGCGGGGCCACCTTGGCCCAGTGGCACCAGCCCGAGGTTTTCGGCCTGGATGATCTCGCCCATGGCGGAGGCATCGTGGACTTCGGCAACGTTCATGTCTTCGGGGCTTAGGCCTGCCTGCTCATAAGCCTGCAGCGCCGCCAGCCTGCCAATGTTCTTCTCCGGCTCGTCGATGCGCCGATGCGTGAAACTGCGGATCACGCTTGCTGCAACCCTGATGCAACGGCTGCGCTCGGCACCGATGCGGCGCAGGCCCTCTTCGGTGCAAAGGATTGCGGCAGCCGCACCGTCAGTGACCGGCGCGCACATCGGCAACGTGATCGGATAGGTGATCGGCGGGGCCGCGAGCACCTCGTCGACCGTGAACGGTTTGCGGAACTGCGAAAACGGGTTGTGTACCGAGTGCCCGTGGTTCTTTGCCGACACCGCGGCAATCTGACGCTGTGTCGTGCCGTAGGTCTTCATGTGATAACGGCACATCGCGGCGTAGACCGACATGAAGCGGCTGTAAGGCCGGTCAGATTCCGAGCCTGGTGGCGGCTCAACGCCTTCGCCCAGCCTCATGAGGTGGGCGAAGTTGTCCTCAACACGCGACACGTCCCACCCGCCCTCGAACAGCGCGAACGATTTCGCCTTGTCCGGTACGTTCATCTTTTCCGCGCCGAGGGCCAGCGCCACGTCGCACGCGCCTGCTTTCAGGCTTTGCACGGCCAGGTGCACGGCGGTGCTACCGGAGGCACAGGCATTCTCGACGTTGAACACCGGAATGCCCTCCAGCCCGATCTTGCTGAACACCACCTGGCCCGGGATCGACAGTTGGCCCTGCAGCTGGCCGTTGGTAATGCCGGCGTAGTAGGCCGCGCCAATCGCATCGGCGTTGCAACCGGCGTCCTGCAGCGCACCGCGCAGCGCTTCACCTGCGAGGTCATCGATGCTGCGTTCGAGGTGCCGGCCGAACACCGTCATGGCGATACCGGCAATGTAGATGTTGCTCATCGTTGATCGCTCGTCTCAGATTTTGCGTTGCTGGCCTTGCCAGTACTGCTCACGCAGGTCTTTCTTCAGCACCTTGCCGACCGTGCTCCGCGGCAACGCGGCCACGAAATCCACGCTTTTTGGCGCCTTGACCGAGCCAAGCTTGTCCTTGCACAGCGCGACGAGTTCTTCAGCACTCACGGTGTGACCCGCGTTGAGTTCCACCACCGCCTTCACCGCTTCGCCCCACTTATCATCGGGCACCCCGATCACCGCGCAGTCCTGCACCGCGGGGTGCGCCCAGATGACTTGCTCGACCTCGCTCGGGTACACATTGAAGCCGCCGCTGATGATCATGTCTTTCTTGCGGTCGGTGATATGCAGGTAGCCGTCGGCATCGAGATGGCCGATGTCGCCGGTGTGCAGCCAGCCGTCGACGATCGTTTCCGCCGTCTTGTCGGGCGCCTTGTAGTAGCCCTTCATGATGAGGTCACCTCGCACGCAGATTTCACCGGTCTCGCCTTGCGGCAGCACCTCGCCGCGATCATTCAGGATCTCGACGCGGATCAGCGGGTTCGGACGGCCCACCGAAGACAGCCGCTCCTCGGATGCAATCTTGCCGTCGACGAAATGCTCGGCCGGCGTCATGTTAGAGATCGATGCTGCGGCTTCGGTCTGCCCATAGCCTCCCGCCATGACCGGGCCAAACACCTCGATCGCGCGCTTGAGCTTTTCCACCGACATGGGTGCGGCGCCGTAAAGGAAGTACTTGAGCGACGAGAAATCCTGCTGTTCGATGCCGGGGATATCGAGCAGACGGTAGATGACCGTCGGCGGTAGGAAAAATTCAGTGACGCGGTGCTTGGCAATGGCGGCAAGCAACAGCACGGGATCGGGCTTCGGCAGCACGACCACGGTGCCCCCGCGCGCGGTACACGGCAGCGACATCATCCCCGCGGTATGCGTCATGGGCGCAGCGGCAAGGTTGACCGGGCGCTGCGTGCCATACGGGAACGCGATCATGAACTGCGCGAAGTAAGTTTGGAACGCGCGATGCGTGTTCATGACGCCCTTGGGCGCGCCCGTCGTGCCGCCGGTGGCCGACAGCGTGACGATGTCATCCATGTCGTACTCGACGCAAGGCATGGTCGAAGGTTGGCCGGCGATCCATGTGGCAAGCGAGGGCGCCCACGACAGTTCAGCGTCAATGCACACCCACAGCTTGACCATCGGCAGGCTGGAGCGAAGTTCTTCGAGCATGGGTGCGAAGGCCTGGGTGAAGAACAGCGCTTCGCAGTCGAAGGCGTTGAGCACGTACTGGTTCTCGGCCGGGGCGTTGCGGCCATTGACGGGGATGTACACTATGCCGGCGCGCCACATGCCTAGCGCGCAGCCCCAGCCGACCACGTCGTTGTCTGCCCAAACCGCGGCCTTCGCTTCCTTTTCCAACCCGGCAGCCAGCAGTCCATTGGCGACGCGGCACGAGAGCTCACCGATCTCCTGGAACGAGAAGCTGCGCTCGCCCTGGATATAGGCGATGCCGTGGGGGTTGATGCGCCACCCACGGTCGAAGAAATCAATGATTGCCATTTAAGTGTTCCTTTGAAGCCATACCAGGTCAGTGCCGGGGCGGCCCATGCCATCCGTGTAGGGGTCGAACCGCCCCGCGCGGTGGCCTTGCGTATAAGGGTCGAAGCGGCGTGAGCCAGCGTCATCGGTGCCGGCGTCTGTGCGTGAATCCTGAGCGGCCAGCTCGGACGTGCCGATACCGCTGGTCTGCGTCCCCGGCTCGCCTGATGCCAGCCCGCCCGCCACGATCACTGCGGCAATGCCAATGTGCTTGAGTCGCATAGCGAACTCCTTCTTCAAGTGACTTTCAGCACCGCCCCACAGTGTCCGAGGCGTGCTGCGCTGTGTGCCCTGTGCGGCCTGATGCTTTGTCAGGCCGCACGGCATTAGCTTTTACAGCTGCGAGATCGTGGCGCGCGCCAAGCCACGTTGCTCCAGGAAGCCGAGCAGGTAGCGGTGTCCGAACGCTTTCGAGCCGGATGCAAAGCCGACCTTGGCTGCATCGCCGTCAATGAGCTTGATGGCGCCGGCAGCCTGAATGGCGCCGGTGGCGATGTACGGCGTAATGCCGTGCAGCGTCGCGCGCACCGAGGCAAGCTGGCCACGGCCGATGGCGAAGTCAACAGTGCGATGCAGCGACGTGCGCTCGCGCGGCGGCATCGACGGGGTCACAGAGTCGACGAGCTGCTTGAGCACCGCATCCTGCTGTTCACGCGGCAGATGCGCATACTCCGCATCCCACTTCTGGCCGAGCCCGTGCACCATTTGCATCGCGTTGTTGTCGTAGAAACCTACGCACGAGATACAGCTGCGCACGCGAGGATCGTGCTCGAAGTACACCGGCAGCGACGTGCCGCCCCACGGCAGCGCGAACACCGGCTGCAGGAAATCGGGAGACGCCACGTTGAAGGAGGCCTGCTTTTCATGCGGCACCAGCGCCTTTTCCCACAGATAGCAGGATTCCTGGCGATAGCCTTCGAAGATGGTGGCCGTGGAGCCGACGCTGACACCGGCGCCGGCACCGCGCGGGCCGCGGGTCAAGGTTGCCGTCTCGATCGCATCGACCCCCGGCGTTTCGAGCGCCAGCTCCGCAGCGATCTCAGCAAACGTGTACATGTACGCGTTCGACGGCGACAACAGCAGGCCAGCTTGACGGTACAGCTCGCCAAACTGGTCGCGCACCTGGCGAATGAAATGTTGCTCACCGGTAGTGTCGAGGTAGTGGCAACCGGCCTTGAGCGCCGCTTCCACCGCAACCAGGCCGAAATTGAAGAACGGCCCGACGGTGTTGCAGACGACCTTCGCGCCTCGGAACGCATTCACGAGCGCATCCACGTTGTGTTCCGCTTCGATGATCTCGTAGTTGGCCGATTCAAGCCGCACGACGCGCTGCGCCATCATTTCCCTGGTCCGGCCTGCGTTGCGCGCCACGGCGGTGAACGGGATGTTCTGGTCGATCAGCCAGTCCATGATCAACATGCCGGTGTAACCGCTTGCGCCATAAACGACGACGGGGTGCTTTGCCATTGTTTGTCTCCTGATACTTCAGTTGTTAAGGGTAGGGCTATTCAAACGTGAACCGATGCAGGGAGCTGCCTTCGTGTCGCCCCGGTCTACGCCTGTTCTCATCGTGGGTGACCAGGAGCGGCGATGCCCCCTCTGCCCTCCAGGGCGGCCATTCGTTCTGCGCTTCTCATGCGTTCATCTTTGTAGGATGCACAAACAAACATAGGACAAATTACAAACATGAAGAGAACAATGAAAGGCGGCGTTTCTTATTCTGTCGGATCTCCTGTCTTGCGATCCGGCTGCGTGCCTCTCCCGCCCGGGAGCCTTCCCTCGGTGGTCATGGGCACGCTTGTGCATAGTCAGCATTCAACTCGGCGGCGACACGCCTCCAGCTGGCTGGAATGCGCTGGAATACCATGAGTTGAGGGAACCAAATCCTCACCCTATCCCTCGCTCGGCGCCCCTTGACCATGCCCCATACACGTATCAATGACCCACAGATTACGTATTGATGACCAAATAATAACGGCGACGTGACCTAACATCAAGGTGGTTAATGTTAGGGGAAACACCAACGCAACCCCGCACAAACGATGTCGAATCCAGCCGACCTCGCCTGCCATGGGGCGTGATTTGCCCCGCCGGATGCGCTTCGGGCGCAGGGGCAGTCACAGATTCCTTGGAATCCTTGGCTCGGGAGGATCAGGCGAAGGCCAGGTGCGCCTCCAGATCCGCTGGAGCCTGGCACTGGAGTGCTGAGTCGGCTACGAGAAAATTTGGTCAGCAAGCATGCACACAAGCAAAGAACACTGCCACGGCGTTTCGACCTTCCATCGGGATGACCTATAATGCAGACAACTTCATGTGAGCTTCAGGAGAACCAACGTGCAACAGAGGGCGGTCAAGCAAGGAATTCCTGACCATTTCGAGGCAGCAAAACCCGACATGCAATCTGCAACGCAACGAAAACGGGAACTGCGCATTCGGGAGATTATTGATGCCGCCCGTCAGGTATTTCAGGATGATGGCTATGCCGGGTTCGCGACACGTCGCGTGGCGGATCGCGTTGGTATCACGCTTGGCAATCTCCAGTACTACTTCCGAACCAAAGAAGAACTGTTGCGCACAGCGCTCCTGGCATATGTGAGCCAAGTCATAGAGGACTACACGACGATCGCGAATCGCCCGGGAATTGGCGCCGCGCAACGTTGCACCGCACTGATAAATCGTATCTTTCAGAACATCAACGAGACCGATTTACCGAAGTTCATGGTCGAGATCGAGGCTTTTTCTTCGCATGAACCCTATGCTGCGGAATTGCTGAACGATATGCAGGCACAGTTTCGAGGCATTTTTGCAAAGTTGCTGTCAGAACTCCACCCGGCGCTGACCAGCGAAGCGTGCCTGCTGCGTGCCGCCGTGATAGTCGCCCAAATGGAAGGAATGACGATGTTCGCCTCCCACGGCGATTACCCCGGAAGAGACTATGTCGAGTTCGTTCGCCTGGCAAAGCGCACCGTAAAACTGGTTGTGAGCGCTTCGACGCAGATCCTGGATAGCGAAGCGCCTCGTCGTCGTTCCCGTCCTCGTGGCGCTGACGCCGGCAGACCGGCACAACTGGATCTGCGGGCGCACCAATCGGCTCAAGGCGCCGTCCATTACCGGCCGACGGCTCAAGGGAAGCGCAGAGAACTCAAGATCAATGAGATCATTTCTACCGCCGCTAATCTATTGGCCACGGAGGGCTATGCAAACTTCACCTTGGCGCGAGTGGCGAAAGAACTTGGAATTCTGCCATCGGCTCTTCAGAACTACTTTCCAACCTATGATGACCTGCTTCGCACGACAATTAGCGCGCTGGGGCAGGCTTATGTGGACCGCTACGCGGAGATGGGTAAGCCAAGCAGCAAACCAGTGCAGGAACGTCTGATTGAAATCGCTGCAGAAGTCTTCGAAGAAGCCTGTGACCCTGCGGTGTATCGACTCTGGGCAGAGATGTTTGCACTGGCCCAGCATTCGGATATCACGCGAGAAATTGTGAGAAGCGTCTACGCAGCCTACCGGGTAGGCTACGCTGATCTCATACGGGAAATCGATTCCTCGGCAACAGCACGTGAGTGCCTCGCTCGCGCGACACTCATCGCGGCACTGGTGGACGGCGCATCGACGCTCAGGTTTGGTTCGCAGACACAGCCAGTGAATCTCGACCGTGTATTCGAACTGATCGTGGCGATGACGGCTCGGATCGCACATGGACACGTTGCCATAAGCAGCGCAGACTAAGATCGACTTCCAAAACACATCGACCAGGACTGGCCCTGATGACGGTTGAGGAAGGGCAAAGAGAGGACTGTGCGCTTCGAGCACCACGAACGGCGCGCAGCCGGCATGGCGCAGGTCCGGCGCTGCCGTCATTCCCGCTAGGGTTTCGCTGTTTTCTGTGCCTCATTGCGAGTCGAGCGCGAACCTGCGAACGCCCATCTCCCTTCTCATGCTTCTGTGCCTGACAGCCCAGACGAGCCCGCGTAGTGCTTGCTGATCGGCCTGTAGAACGGCGGCTGTACATTGTTCCAGGACTTCTGGTTCCGGGAACAACATAAGTTCGGCCGCGCTTCCCAGCACCAACGCAATTTCCAAAGGCGATCCCGCCGCGAGCGCGTGCCTCAAAAGGCTCGACAGGCGGCGTTCGATGCCGGCGCCGTTTGCGGCATCCACGCGAATGCGCGCGACCGAAGCGCGGATCCGGTGGAGTAGTTCGCTGGAGCCGGGGTGCTGCGCCCATGCGGCTGCGGAATATGTCGTCATGGCTGCCTTTTCAATGCAAACGATTGGTTTGTCCTTCGCGCGCGAGGCGGTGGACAGAGTGCTCGATTGCGCTTTCCTCTTCGCTCAATGGCGCCTCGAATACGGTCATGCGGACCGCCGGCAGCGCTTCGGTCTTGTGCAAACGACTCATTTCGAGGGACTCCTCCTGCGATGGAAGCCGGCGTACCAGCCTGCTTGAGATCCGGCCACGCACAAATTAGAACACTCTACCTAACATAGGTCATGTTGACAAATATAAGGGCTAAAAAAAGACAGGGTATTCCCTGTCTCCGTGAGTCCGCCGCGCGCCGTTTCGTCCCGCCTGCGGCTAGGTGCCAACGTCAGTTGACTCCCCCCCGAGCACGAGACGATTGACTGTCGTCCGGAATGCGGCGTCGAGCCCGCGCGGGTAGTCGCGCTTGTTCCGTCCCGCGCCGAGTTGCAGAGCGAGGCCGTCAGCCAGGGCGATGAGCAGCGAGGCAGCGTGCAGGCTTTCGGCCATCTTGAATCTCGGATTCACGCCACGCACCAGTTCGGCAATGCTGCGCGTCAACTTGTCATACCACTCGTCGAACATCCGGGCACACTCGGGATCAGTCGACGCCAGAGAAACGAAGTGCCACCACAGCGCCGAGTCCTTGGCATTCCTCGCATCGCTGAGCACCTTCTCCAGCAGCGCGTCGAGCGATTCGCGTGGCGAGGCGCCGTCTTCCAGCGCACGGTTCAGGTCCTCGAGATAGCTGTCGATGATCGGCGCCATGACCGCCCGCAGTACGGCCTGTCTGGTCGGAAAATAATACTGGAGGTTGCTGATGCTGATGCCGGCACCGAGGGCGACGGCGCGCAGCGAGAACTCCAGGCTGCCGCCTTCCAGCAGCAGCTTTCTGGCAACGCGGACGATGGCATTGCGCGTGCGCAAGCCCTGGGCCCGCAACCCTTCGGGAGCGGCTCGCGCAAGTGCCTCGCTCGAGGGTTGACGCTTCCTGTTAGTGCGCCGCGCAGCAGGCGTCTTCGTTGTTTCCGTCATGTTTGTACACATTGCCTAACGAAAGGCCTAATGATAGCGCGTCGCCGCGTCTACGCAACGCCACCTGACAACAACCTTTGTCTTTTACTGCGTCACGCCTCCGCTAATCGTGTGGCGCGCCGGGCAATCATCTAGCTACCATGGAGGCAGCCCGCGCTCGAGGCTTCATTTTTGTGCTAGACATAATTACGTCAGGTCGTCATGACAGACACCAACAGAAAGAAAGGGCGGGGGACTACCCTGTCTTATCCGCACCTTGTGCGCGCCTGGCAGGATCCACGCTACGCCCGTACCGCGCTGATCTGCAGCATCGGGGCAATGTTCGTGTAGTTCGGCACGTCCGCGAGGATTGTGTTCGCGTGCGGCTCGAATGCCGCCTGGAACGCGTCCACCGAGTCGAAATACATGTGTGCGGCGGCACGGTAGTTCGGTGGCTGTCCGGGCGCGCCGCCAGCGAGCCCCTCCTCGACTTCGCTGCGCTTGCATGCGTCTCCCAAGAGCCGCCGCACCATTGGCATGTGCTCGTCCAGGTAATAGGCAAGGTCGAAAGTGCTGCCGTCGTGATTCGGATAAAACACGCTGACTTTGATCATTGTTGTTGCTCCATTCAGGTAAAGATGGGTACATCGGGAAAGCGGCCGTGCGGCCAGCAGCACGGCGAACGCCGAGAGCAATCCGGCCTCGCCAGGGGACTCGCACCCCCAAAGCTGTTGCGAATGTCTCAGCTCAAAAAGAATGCCGTGCTGCCACGGCATCTAAAGATCCCAGCGAAGACCACGGAGCCGGGATCTAGGAGATGTGACCGACGTACTTGGGCGGCATCGAATCGAGCTTGCGTCGGCTAACGGCTCGCGGCGACGTCGCGGTCGGGCGAGACGCTCGCCAGGTACCGCGCCACCGCGGGAACGTCCTCGCTCGATAATGTCGCGGTAATGCCGTTCATGGCGCCGGTCGGATCCTTGCGCGCGCCCGTTTTGAAGTCGGCAAGCTGCTTCGCAAGATAATCCGCCCCTTGCCCCACCAGACGCGGCGCCTGATCCTTGCCCATCAGCTTCTCGCCATGGCAAGCCTGGCAACTCCGGGCCTGGACGAGCGCCAGCCCGCGTTGCTGCAGGTTCGCATCGGCGGGAACGTCTTCATTCCGCGTCGGCACTTGCTGAGCGAAATAGGTGGCGAGTGCATCGATCTGCGCGTCGGACATCTCCTTGGCAAGCGGTCCCATATATGGGTTAGGCCGCTGGTCGTTGGCGAACGCATGCAACTGGGCTGCGATGTACGCCTTCGGCTGGGCCGACAGCGCCGGATACCACGCGTTCAGCGATTGCCCGCGCGGACCATGGCATACAAAGCACGTTTCCTGCGGCTGCGGCCACGAACCGGCATTGACCTTTTCGGCTTCACCAATCCGGGCCATGGCTTTTTCGTACTGCATGCCGTCCAGAATATCGCGTCCATAAAGCGCTCCCGCGCCAACTACTGCTGCGATCGCCACGATGGCGACGATGATAAGGGGCCTTTTCATTTACGCCACCTTGCCTTGATGAGCCAGAGCAGCAAGCGCCTGCAACGCAGCCCGGTGACCAGAGCGCACCGCGCCGTCCATTGAGCCTGCCCAGAGGTCGGCAGTTTCAGTGCCTGACCAGATCACCCCGCCGACCGATGGATGGAGGAATTGCCCCCACTTCGTCAGGAAACCCGGAGGTAGAGGATGAATGCACTGCAGCGTCCACGGATCGACCCTGCCCCAGTCATGGTCGTGGAACTGCTTTGGGCGCAGCGCCCCCTTCCCGAACGCCTTGGCATAGATCGCCGACAGTGTCCGCTTCGCGGCTTTGGGGTCGCTGGGCAGCGACCCCGGCGACACGAACGCGCTGATGATGCCGACCGACAGGTCCGGAGGCGAGTTGTCATAGGCCATGGAAACAGGTCCGCCGACCTGGAAGATCTGGCCGTTCAGACCATCATCCCGCCAGAACGGCTTGTCATAGACGTGAACCGTCTTGCGCATCGGCGCATTCGCGGGCCAGCGCCGCTGCAATTGCGTGCGGCCTTCGGGCAGCGGCGGATCGTAGACAACCTGCTGACACAGCGCCGGATTCATCGCAACGATGACACGGCGTGCGCGCACCACGCCCTGGTCTGTGTGGACTTCAACAACGTCACGATTCCAGCCTGCAATCTTGCGTACCGGACAGGACAACCTGACCTTGTCGCCAAGATCCTTAGCCATCTTGATACTGAGGACCTGCGAGCCACCGACGAATCGTGTTTCCTGCGCGCCACCTTTGGTCGATTCGAGCTGTTCCAGGCTGTTGCCAGCGCTGTTGATCATCGACAAATAGAACAGCAGCCCAAGCTGTGCCGGGGCGCCGCCCGTCGTCAGTTTCGCTGCCAGGCCCATGAAGTATCCGTCCTCGTACTTCAAGCCTTGTTTCAACAGCCAGTCACCGTACGTCAGCTTGTCAAGCTCCGCCGCATTCCTGGCTTTCCACGGTTCGCGCGAGGGCACACCACGCGCCAGCTCGGCAAGCTTGGCGCCAATCGCATCGTCGGTACCAATGCCGCCATGAAAATCCTGCGCCACTCGGCTATCACCGGCCAGCACCGTAGTCTTGCCCGCGTAGAAGGTCGGGAAAGTATCGACTTCAAGCTCGCGCGCCAGGTCGGCAATTGCCGTCTGGCCAGGGCCGATCCACTGGCCGCCAGCCTCCGAAACCACACCGTTCCCAAGATCGTGGTTGTACGTGCGCCCCCCAACGCGATCCCGCGCCTCGAGGACAACAAACGATTCGCACCCGGCGCGCTTCAGGTCGCGCGCGGCCGTCAGCCCCGCCAAGCCCGCGCCGATGATCGCGACGTCGAGCACGCCGCGGTCCGTTGATGCCGTCGCAGTCCCCTCTGCCATCGCGACCTTTGCCGCGGCCAGCGACGCCGCGCCCACGGCTGCCATGCGCAGGAGTTGACGCCGGCCCGGTACCTCCGGTTGGATTTCCGGCATCACGCTCGATGCCTCACAGTTTTTCATTTTATTGTTCCTCTTCAAGCACGTTCAGGAGGATTGAATCGAACGCTCCCTTAGTAGAACCAAACACCAAAGTTAGGTCAGTATGACAAATATGGGAAATGAGAAAAAGACAGGGTATTCCCTGTCATGCCGAGTCACAAGCAAAGAGGCGAGCACAACGGATTCCTCCAACAGGTTGCATGGCATGCGGAGGGAGCCAGCCACCCCTCAATCGACTCCATGCCGGTTCGCGGCCGGGCTTGCCATCCCCTCACAGGGAAAACCCCCAGTTTCTCTTTTTTCATACTTTGTCATTATGACCTATCTTTGTCTTCATGATCGACAATTGCATTGCCAGAATTCGAGCCTTCACCGATTCCGGTGTGGTTCAAATAGAGTCATTGGCGACATCTTGTCGAACGAAGACATCACGGCATTTGCGAGTTACCTCGTCAGGATGTCGCCTGACCGCGGGGAGATCGGAACCCGATAGGGACCGACATCGCAGCAAGGGTCGTTGGCCAAATGCGCAGGTCAGACTGGAGATGGGAAATGCGCGGATACAGACCGTCCTGGCTGACCGCCGGCGTGGCGGCAGTTCTCACGCTTTGCATGGCGGCAGCCATGGGCGTGGCGCCCCACAGCGCCTACTACGACCCGGCTGCGCCGCGCCGGCAGGACGCCATTCGACTGCCCGACCTGCGCGAACAGCTCGAAAAGCTGGCGGATGCCGGTGCCACCTACTTCCACGAGGAGACCGTGCAACGCGGCGACACCGTCGCCACGCTGCTCAGGCGCCTTGGCGTGGAAGATCCCGACGCACAGCAGTTCATCTCCAGGGATCCGGCGGCGCGCACCCTTTTCGACCTTCAGCCGGAACAGCTCGTCCAGGCCGAAGTCGACCAGGACAAGCTGCTCGTCTCGCTGCGCGCGCCCATTGACGGCAACATCAACGCCTCGCGCGAACTCCTGATCGGGCGGGCCGGCGGCTTGCAGAAGCCCGCCTTCCAGGCAAAGCTGCAGTCAGTCAGAAACGAACTGCGCTACGAGATGCGTTCCGGCGCGATCACGGCGGGCGGGTTCTTCAGGACAATGGACATCGCGAATGTGCCCGAAGACATCGTGCGGCAGTTGATCTCGATCTTCTCGGGCGTGGTCGACTTCCAGCACGACATCGTTCAGGGCGATCGCTTTCGCATTGTCTATGAGGCGGGATTCCGCGATGGCGCGCTGGTGCGCAATGGCCGCGTCGTGGCAGTCGAACTCGTCAACCGCGCCCAGCTCTACCAGGCCTTGTGGTACGACGGTGCAGAGGGCAGCAACACCGGTGACTACTACACCTTCGACGGACGAGCCATGGCGCGCCCGCTTCTCCGCTCGCCGGTCGAGTTCTCGCGCTTGTCGTCGGGCTTCGGCTGGCGCAACCACCCGTTGCACCACCAATGGATCCAGCACAAGGGTGTCGACTTTGCCGCCCCGACGGGAACCCGGGTCTTCGCCACAGCGCAGGGGACCGTCGACTTTGTCGGCCAGCAGACTGGCTACGGCAATATCGTCATCCTGAAGCATCCCGACGGCTACTCGACGTACTACGCACATCTGTCGGGCTTCGCCGGCATCCAGCCCGGCCAGCGCATCAGGCAGGGGCAACTGATCGCGTACGTCGGCCAGACCGGCTGGGCGACCGGACCGCATCTGCACTACGAGCTTCGCTTCAACGACGTGCCGCAGAACCCGCTCAGTGTCATGCTGATGGAGCCCGTCATGCTGACCGGACGCGCACGCCAGGGCTTCCTTACCCATGCCAGCGACATGTTGAGCCGCATCGACGTCCTGCGCGGCATTGAAGTGGCATCCAGCCTGAGCTGAGCCGCCGGCCCTTGCAGGGTGGCCTGTTGGCCCACCGGGCGCCGTTAGCAAGATTGGCGATCGCCAATATCAGGCCAAGACACTTCGAATGTCGTTCCGCCCCCGGCCGACGGGTTGCAGGTAGCCCGCCCGCCGTGTGCGTGAGCGATAGCCGCCACCACGGCCAGTCCCAGGCCGCTGCCGCCTGCGTTCCGGCTCGCGTCGCCCCCGCGCCGGAAGGCTTCGAAGACATGCGGCGCAACATCGCCCGGAATGCCGGGGCCATCGTCCTCGACACGCAAATGGCATCGGCCCTGCTCTACGCGGGTCTGGATCCGGATGGCACCCGGCACGGCGTACCGGCGCGCGTTCTCCAGCAACGCCAGCAAGGCTTGCCGGATGCGCACCGGATCGCAGTGCATCGGCTTGCCATCCAGATCGAGGACAGGCTGCAGGCCCGCCGCCTCGAGCGCATCGCCGAAGACCGCGACGACGGCGCCCACTTCGGCGGCAAGGTCGGTTTCCTGTCGCTGGAGTGCCAGATGCCCGCTTTCCGCGAGGCTGATCACGCGCAGGTCCTCGATCAGCCGGACCAGCCCCTCCACCTGCATGAGCAGACTGCGGAACTGGGATTCATCGGGATGGAAGACGCCATCGGCCAGCCCTTGCAGGCGTCCGCGCAGGATGGTGACCGGCGTGCGCAGTTCATGCGCGATCGCGGCGTTCCAGAATGCCTGCTCGTTGGTCACGCGCTGCAACTCGCCTGCCAGCGCGTTGAACTGGTCCGCCAGCAATGCCGCCTCGCGCAGCGAGCGGTCGCCCGCGACGGCGCGTGCATCGAGATCGCCCTGTGCGACGCGGCGGATGCCGTCGGCCACCGAGTTCAACGGCACCAGGATGCGGCGGGCCAGGTTGACGCCGACGATGATTGCCAGGGCCAGGCCTGCCAGCGTGGTCGAGATCAGCCATACCCATTCCGGGCCGCTCGGGATCCAGCTCGACTCGGCAAGGTGCGCGGGCCAGTACCGCGAGGCCAGATAGTAGAAAACGGTAGCCGTCGCCACCACGAGCAGCGTGACGCCAAACGCCATCGCCGCCATCGACAGCGCGATCTGGCGGCTCAGACCCTGCAGCTTCATTCGGTGCTCCACAGCTTGTAGCCGACCCCGCGCACGCCAACCGGAATGCCGGTGACGCCAAGGTCTTCGAGCTTCCTGCGCAGCTTGCTGATGTGGCTGTCGACGGTCCGCTCCAGCGCATCGCCTTCCGGCAGGCAGGCGGCCATCAGTTCGGCACGGCTGAAGACCCGCCTGGGCGCGCGCGCGAGTTGCGCCAGCAGCTTGAACTCCGTCAGCGTCAGCGCAAGTCGATGGTGCTGCTGTCCCACCTGCACCGTCGCTTCGTGATTGTCCAGATCGATCTCGAACGGCGCCGCGCGCAGCACGCGCTGCTGTGTGCCCTGGCTTGCCCCCGACATTGAGCGGCGCAGCACGGCCTGCGCGCGCGCCACGACTTCCGCGGGATTGAACGGCTTGACCACGTAGTCGTCGGCACCGATGCGCAGCCCCATCAGCTTGTCGATGTCCTGGTCCAGCGCCGTAAGCATGATGACGGGGGTATCGCCACGGTGGCGGATTTCGGTGAGCACTTTCCAGCCGTCGACATGGGGCATCTGCACATCCAGCAGCACCAGGTCGGGCTTGAGCGACAGGTGCAGTTCCAGCGCCTTGCGGCCGTCAGGGGCATGCACGCTGCGCAAGCCGCTGCGTGCAAGGTAGGCAGCCAGGATCTCGGCGATCTCGGGTTCATCCTCGGCAATGAGTATCAGGGGTTGGACGCTTTGCGCTGCGTCGCTCAGTGGGGTCGTATCCGGCATGTTGCTGCTTCACGCTTACGCTGCGTCTCCATCGAATCTCCATGGTACCGCACGAGAAACTCCATCGGCCACGGGCAAACTGCCGCGCATCCCACGTCGGCATGTGACTGCCGGCGCATCACGGAGTCCACATGAAGAACCAACGATGGTGCCGCTACAGCGGCGCATGCGCCCTTGCGCTGGCGATGCTGGCAGGCTGCGGGCAAGGCCAGCCGCCCGCTGCCCCGGCCCCGATCGAAATTGCCGCCGCGACCGTGGCGGCCACCCCGCTGCATCTGACCGAAGACCTGCCCGGCCGCGTTGCGGCGGTGCGTACCGCGGAGATCCGGCCGCAAGTCAGCGGCATCGTCCAGCGCCAGCTGTTCGAGCAAGGCACCGAAGTGCGCGTCGGCCAGCCGCTGTTCCAGATTAACCCCGCGCCATTGAAGGCCGACATGGAGACGGCCGCCGCAGCGTTGCAGCGCGCCGAGGCGGCCCTGTCGCGGGCACGGGTGCAGGCCGCACGGCTACAGCCGCTCGTGGAAGCCGACGCGATCAGCCGACAGGTCTATGACGACGCGGTGTCCCAGCGGGAACAGGCGGCGGCCGACGTCGCGCAGGCCCGTGCCATGCTCGCGCGCCGCCAGCTCGAGCTGAAGTTCGCCACGGTGGAAGCGCCGATCTCCGGCCGCATCGACCAGGCGCTAGTCACCGAAGGCGCGCTCGTCGGCGCCAGTGACGGCAATCCCATGGCGCGCATCCAGCAGATCGACCAGGTCTACGTCGACGTCCGCCAGCCAGCGGCATCGCTGCAGTCGCTGCGGCAGGTGCTGGCGACGCGGCAAGCGGCAGCGGGCAATGAATTGCCGGCAATGATCCTGCGCGACAGCGGCGAGCCGTATGACGTCACCGGGCGCATCCTTTTCTCGGGCGTCAACGTCGACGCCGGTACCGGCGACGTGCTGCTGCGCGTGCTGGTGGACAACCCGACGCGCCAACTGCTGCCGGGCATGTTCGTGCGCGCCCGCATTCCTCGCGCAAGCTACCCGGACGCGCTGACCGTACCGCAGCAAGCGGTCGTGCATGTGGGCGGCAAGCCCCAGGTCTGGACCGTCGATGCGGCCAGCCAGGTGCATATCAGCCCGGTGTCGCTGGGCGAACTGGTCGACCGCCGGTATCGCATCCAGGCAGGCCTGAAGGCCGGCCAGAAGGTTGTGGTCGAGGGCATGGAGCGCCTGTCCGATGGCGCCAGGGTCACCGTGCATGACCAGGGGGCGCCTGACTCGCGCCCCGCGGCTTCCACGCTTTGAAATCCGGCGAGAGTCCTGCCATGTCCGAATTCTTTATCCGGCGCCCGGTCTTTGCCTGGGTGATCGCGCTGTTTATCGTCCTGCTGGGCGTGATTGCCCTGCCCAACCTGCCGATTGCGCGCTATCCGTCGGTCGCGCCGCCGACCGTCACCATCACCGCGACCTACCCCGGCGCCACGCCGCAGACCATGAGCGACGGCGTGTTCAGCCTCATCGAGCGCGAACTGTCCGGGGTCAGGAACCTGCTCTACTTCGAGTCGTCCACCGATACCTCCGGCACGGCGCAGATCACCGCCACCTTCAAGCCGGGCACCGATCCGGCCATGGCCCAGGTTGACGTGCAGAACAAGCTCAAGACGGTCGAGCCGCGTCTTCCGCAGGCCGTGCGCCAGAACGGCCTGATCGTGGAATCGGCGTCCTCGGGCTTCCTGATGCTGATCGGCCTGAAGTCCGACAGTGGCCGCTTCGACGAAGCCGCGCTCAGCGACTACATGGGGCGCAACATCGTCGAGGCGTTGCGGCGTGTCGACGGCGTGGGCCGCATGCAGATGTTCGGGGCCGAGCGCGCCATGCGCGTCTGGGTCGATCCGGCCAAACTGAACACCTACGGCCTCTCGATGAGCGATCTGACCACGGCGATCGGCCAGCAGAACGCGCAGATCGCGCCTGGCAGCGTCGGCGCGTCCCCGGCCTTGCCGGGCCAGCGCGTGACAGTGCCGCTGACGGTGCAGGGCCAGCTGACATCGCCCGAGCAGTTCTCTGCGATCGTGCTGCGCGCCAACGCCAATGGTGCGAAGGTCGTGCTGGGCGACGTCGCGCGCGTCGAACTGGGCTCGCAGTCGTACAACTTCGTCAACCGTGAAAACGGCAAGGCCGCCACATTCGCCGCGGTGCAGCTTGCTCCGGGCGCCAACGCCGTCAAGACCGCGGAGGCCGTGCGGGCGCGGCTGGCCGACCTGAGCAAGGCGATGCCGGCCGGCATGGAGTATTCGATTCCGTTCGACACCGCGCCGTTCGTGAAGATCTCGATCGAGAAGGTCGTTCATACGCTGTTCGAAGCCATGGCGCTGGTGTTCCTCGTCATGTACCTGTTCCTGCAGAACGTGCGCTACACGCTGATCCCTGCCATCGTGGCGCCGGTGGCGCTGCTCGGCACCTTCACGGTCATGCTGGCCTCGGGCTTCTCGATCAATGTGCTGACGATGTTCGGCATGGTGCTGGCCATCGGCATCATCGTGGACGACGCCATTGTCGTCGTCGAGAACGTCGAGCGACTGATGGCGGAGGAAGGCCTCTCACCCAGGGCCGCGACATCCAAGGCGATGAAGGAGATCACGGGCGCAATCATCGGCATCACGCTGGTGCTGACGGCCGTGTTCCTCCCGATGGCGCTTGCGAGCGGTTCGGTCGGCGTGATCTACCAGCAGTTCACGCTGTCAATGGCGGTGTCCATCCTGTTCTCGGCGCTGCTGGCGCTCACGCTGACGCCCGCGCTGTGCGCGACCATGCTCAGGCCGGTTGCACCGGGCCATCACGGGAAGCGGGGCTTCTTTGGCTGGTTCAACCGCCGGTTCGATCGCCTGACGCAATGGTACGAGACCCGCGTCGGCCGGCTGGTCGGGCGCACGGGCCGCGTCATGCTGGTGTTCGGCGCCCTGTGCTGTGCGATGGTGTTCGGCTTCAAGACGCTGCCGTCATCGTTCCTGCCCGAGGAAGACCAGGGCTACTTCATGACAGGCTTCCTGCTTCCCGCGGATGCCACGACCGAGCGCACGCAGGATGTGGTGAAGAAGCTGGAACGGCATCTCGCCTCTCGCCCCGCGATCGCGTCGAGCATCTCCATCATCGGCTATGGCTTCTCCGGCATCGGCCCGAACGCCGCATTGAATTACGCGGTGCTCAAGGACTGGGACAAGCGCAACGGCGCGACGGCCCCCAGTGAAGGGATGCTGGCGCAGGCAGCGATGGCTGGCGTCACGGAAGGCACGGTGATGACGCTGCAGCCGCCGGCCATTGACGAACTGGGCAACAGCTCCGGCTTCACGATGCGGCTGCAGGACCGCGCCAACCAGGGTGCTGCGGCACTCAAGGCTGCCGAAGTCGAGCTGCTCGAACTCGCCGCGCAAAGCAAGGTCGTGACTGGCATCTATCCGGACAGCCTGCCGCCGGGCACCAGCATCCGCCTCGAGATCGACCGGCAGAAGGCCCAGGCGCTGGGCGTGTCTTTCGCGAGCATCAGCAACACGCTGTCCGCCGCGATGGGCTCGACCTACGTGAACGACTTTCCTAACGCCGGGCGCATGCAGCAAGTGATCGTCCAGGCCGATGCGCCCGCGCGCATGCAGATCGACAGCGTGCTGAAGCTCTACGTACGCAACGCGAGCGGCGGCATGGTGCCGCTGTCCGAAGTGGTCCGGCCCGTGTGGTCCGAGACGCCACTGCAGTTGGTCCGCTTCCAGGGCTACCCGTCCGCGCGGATTGCGGGCAGTGCTGCCCCGGGCTACTCCAGCGGCGCGGCCATGGCCGAAATGGAGCGTCTGGCCGTGCAACTGCCAGCGGGCTTCGCGGTCGAGTGGACCGGGCAGTCGCTGCAGGAGCGGCAGTCCGCGTCGCAGGCACCGATGCTGATGGCGCTGTCGATGATCGTGGTGTTCCTGGTGCTGGCGGCACTCTATGAAAGCTGGGCCATTCCGCTGTCGGTGATGCTGGTGGTGCCGCTGGGGCTGCTCGGCGCGGTGGCTGCCGTGCTGTTGCGCGGCTTGCCGAACGACGTGTTCTTCAAGGTCGGCATGATCACCGTGATCGGTCTGTCGGCCAAGAACGCGATCCTGATCGTCGAGTTCGCCAGGCAATTGCGCGAGCAAGGCAAGGGGCTGGTGGCGTCGGCCGTGGAAGCCGCGCGCCAGCGCCTGCGCCCGATCCTGATGACCTCGCTGGCGTTCGGGCTCGGCGTGGTGCCGCTGATGATCGCGGCAGGCGCCAGTGCCGAGACCCAGCATGCCATCGGCACCGGCGTATTCGGCGGCATGGTGGCCGCCACCGTGCTGGCCATCTTCTTCGTTCCCGTCTTCTTTGTGTTCGTGATGGGCTTGCAGGAGCGCCTGGGGCGGTGGCTGAAGCCCCGCCGCAAGCAGGCTGCACCCATTCACGGACAAGAGGGCTAAATCATGCGATTCCTCATTCTTCCGCTTGTCCTGGCCTTGTCGGCTTGCTCGTTGACGCCCCAGCTGGTCAAGCCTGAGCTACCCGTGCCCGCGTCGTTCTCGGCAATGACCGCCGCTGCCAGCGAACATTCACAGGCCCCCGCGCAGGCCGCCGACCTGGGCTGGCGCACGATGTTTGGCGACCCGCGTCTGCAGCGCCTGATCGAACTGGCGCTGGACAACAACCGCGACCTGCGCATGGCTGCGCTGGCCGCGGAGGCAACGCAGGCCCAGTACGGCATCCAGCGCGCCGCGCGGCTGCCGGCCATCGACGCCAACGCGGCCTTCACACGCCAGCGCACCGCAGCCAATGCGAACGTTGACCCGGCCATCACCGCCGCCACGCAGAAGCAGTTTGGTGTCGGCGTGGGCCTGAGCGCCTTCGAGATCGATCTGTTTGGCCGCGTGCGCTCGCTGTCAGACGCCGCCTTCGCCCGCTACCTTGCAAGCGAACAGGGTCACCGCGCCGCGCGGATCGCGCTGGTCGGCGCGGTGGCGGATGCCTACTTCGCGGAGCGCCTGGCCGGCGAGCAGCGCCAGCTGGCCGAGCGCACGCTCGCCGACTGGCGGCAATCGCTCGACCTGGCGCGGCGCCTGAAGGAAAGCCATCAGAACAGCGGCCTGGACGTGGCGCAGGCCGAGGGTCAGGTAGCCAGCGCAGAAGCCGACCTGGAGGCGCGCACGCGCGCCGGGGCACAAGCCCGCAACGCGCTGCGACTGCTGGTGGGCGTCGAACTGCCGGACGATCTTCCCACAGCCCTGCCGCTGGAACATCAGCCCGTGGTGAAGCAATTGCCTGCGGGCCTGCCGTCCGATCTGCTCCTGCGCCGGCCGGACATCCTGCTGGCGGAGCAGCAACTTGTGGCGGCCAATGCCGATATCGGCGCCGCGCGCGCGGCGTTCTTCCCGCGCTTGTCGCTGACTTCATCGCTGGGCTTTGTGAGCCCGGCCCTTTGCGGCCTGTTCGACGACGGGCACCGTACGTGGAACTTCGCGCCACAGGTCACGCTGCCGCTGTTCCAGGGCGGCAGGCTGCGCGCCGAACTGCGCCTGGCAGAGCTGCGCAAAGACAGCGCCGTCGCCGGCTACGAACGCGCTATCCAGACGGCGTTCCGTGAAGTGTCCGATGGCCTGGCCGGACGCGAGACGTTCGGCCGGCAAATCGATGCGCAGATCCGCGCGGTCGGCAGCGCCGAGCGCCGCACCGAGCTTTCCAACCTGCGTTACCAGGCTGGCGTCGAAGGTCGGCTGGAACTGCTGGACTCGCAGCGCCAACTGTACGCCGCGCGGCAAACGCTTCTGGACCTCAGGCGCAGCGAGTTCGGTAATGCCGTTGCGCTCTACAAGGCGCTGGGCGGTGGAATGTCGGACATCGATACCCCAGTTGGCGGCGTCGCACAGCCCTGAATCCGGGCGATTTGTCGAAACGATTTGCGATGGAATACGAACACAAGAACAATATGGGCGCCGAGGTCGTGCTGCTGGTCCACGGGCTGGGCGGCACCGAGCATGACCTGGGCCAGCTAAGGACCCGGATCACCAGCATGGGCATGCAGACCGCGGAGCTGCTGCTGCCGGGGCATGGCAGCCAGCCCGAGGCGCTGCGCGGCGTCAGGCTGGAGGACTGGCTCGCAGCGCTGCGCGGCAAGCTGGCCAGCCTGCGCGAGCAATACCGGACGGTGCACATGGTCGGCATGTGCATGGGCGCGCTGCTGGCGCTGGAGGTCGGCAAGATCGACGGACTCGGGCGCAACGGGCGGGACCGCCTGGTGCTGCTGGCGCCGCCTCTGTTCCTCGATGGCTGGTCGCTGCCGTGGTATCGCCCGGTCCGGCATGCGCTGTATCGCATCCCGATGCTTGCCGACTACGTCAGGGTCCGGGAACGCAGCCCTTACGGCGTGAAGAACCAGCGCCTGCGCAAGCTGCTCAAGCGGCGTTTCTCTCGCGGCGACGGTCGCCACTATCCCTGGGTGCCGTTGAGCACGATTCGCGAACTCGACCGGCTAAGGCATAGCGCCAGGCAGGGGCTGGATCTCCTGCAATGCCCTACCTTGCTTGTTCACGCCGCGGACGATGAGCTGACAAGCCTGAAGTCAGCCCAATACATTCGCGACCGGGTCAATGGTAACGATGCAGGCAACCGCACCGATCCAAGGGCGCACCTTGTCCTGCTCAGCGACAGCTACCACATGATCTGCATCGACAACGAGCGCGAAGAAGTCGCCCGGCAGGTAACAGCGTTCCTGGCTGCCGCCTGAAGTGGCGCACTATCGACTCGCGAGTTGACCAATGGCCTCCCCGCGCATGCCGGTTTGCACCAGCCGTGGCTGCGCGTATGCTTTTCCTGGTGACGCGGATTCCGGCTGACCTGCCTTGCACGCAGACGCCAGACCGCCGGCTGCGGGGGCACATCATGCACAAGCAGACTCGCGACGAATCGGGAAAGGATGGTCCTTCCGCACTCGACTTCAGGCAGAGCGAGCGGCACTTCAGGCTGCTCGCCGACGGCATCCCTCACATGATCATGACCGCCGATGCGGATGGCCAGATCGATTACTGCAACCTTCGGTGGACCAGCTATACCGGCCTCAGCCTCGAGCAAACCAGGTCCGGTGCCTGGAAATCGGCCGTCCACCCCGAGGACATCGCGCGCAATCTCGGCCACTGGGAAGACGCGGTGGCAAGAGGCTGCGAGTACGAAATCGAATATCGCCTGAAACGGGCATCCGACGGCGTCTACCGATGGCACCTCGAACGCGGGTCGCCCTTGAAGGATGCCGACGGCAAGATCGTAAAGTGGCTGGCATCCAGCACTGACATCGAAGCGCTCAAGCAAGCCCAGGCCTCTGCCGAAAGCGCCAACCATGCGAAGTCGGAGTTCCTGTCGAGCATGAGCCATGAGTTGCGCAATCCGCTGAACGCCATCCTTGGCTTCGCGCAACTGATGGCCTCCGAGGCTCCGCCGCCGACTGCGTCGCAGCAGGCCAGCATCGACCAGATCCTCAAAGCGGGCTGGCATCTGCTGGAGCTCATCAACGAAGTGCTCGACCTGGCGAGGATCGAAGCCGGGCACGCGTCGCTGTCCCCCGAGCCGGTATCGGTCATCGACACCTTGCACGAGTGCCAGGCAATGCTTGAGCAGCAGGCCCTGAAGCGCGCCGTTCGCATGCGGTTTCCCGCCGCCGAACCACCCTGCTTCGTCCGTGCCGACCGAACCCGCCTGAAGCAGATCCTCCTTAACCTGCTGTCCAATGCCATCAAGTACAACCGGGAGCAAGGCTCGGTCGATGTGCAGGTGACGACGACGGAACATCGCGTATGCGTCAGCGTCCACGACACGGGCGCAGGGCTGACACCGGAGCGGCTCGCCCAGCTATTCCAGCCATTCAATCGCCTGGGGCATGAGGCGGGCCCCGTGGAAGGCACCGGCATCGGTCTCGTGGTGGCCAGGCGGCTGGCCGAGTTGATGGGGGGAACGATCGACGTCGAAAGCACGCCCGGCGTGGGCAGCGTGTTCCGGGTCGAACTGCCCGCCGCCGCCCCGCCGGCAATGGCGGGCGAACACCCGGCGACCGTCGCGCCCGTGCGGTCGCCGACCGAAGCCCATTCCACGATGCACACGCTGCTGTATGTGGAAGACAATCCGGCCAACCTCAGGCTCCTTGAGCAACTCGTCGCGCGCCGCGCGGATGTGCATCTGTTGTCCGCGGCCACGGGGACACTCGGTGTCGAGCTCGCGCGCGCTGCCCTGCCCGAGGTCATCGTCATGGACATCCATCTGCCGGACATCAATGGCATCGAAGCCCTGGGGCGCCTGCGCGACGACCCCACGACGATGCATATCCCGGTTATCGCCCTCAGTGCCAACGCGATGCCGCGCGACATCGAACGTGGCATGAAGGCAGGATTCTTCCGGTACTTGACCAAGCCGATCAGGATCCAGGAGTTCATGGACGCACTGAACGCTGCGCTCGAACGACCGAGAACAGACTTGCCATGATCCAGGCAACGGACATCCTGGCCGCGAAAATCCTGGTCGTTGACGATCTGGAGGCCAACGTCCTGTTGCTCGAAGGGATGATGCATGCGGCGGGCTACACCCGTGTCGAGTCAACCACCGATCCACGCACGGTCGGCGAGCTTCACGGCAGGAATCACTATGACCTGATCATGCTGGATCTCCAGATGCCTGGCATGGACGGGTTCGAGGTCATGGAGCACCTCAAGGCCGTCCAGCCGGACAGCTACCTCCCAGTGATCGTCATCACTGCCCAGCCCGACCACAAACTGCGTGCGCTGCGGGCTGGCGCAAAGGACTTCGTCAGCAAGCCATTCGATCTCGGCGAAGTGCTGATGCGGGTTCGGAACATGCTGGAGGTGCGCCTGCTGCACAAGGAATCCTTGCAGCATGGCAAGGAGCTCGAGCGCAAGGTCCAGGAACTGGAAGCGAGTCGGGAGACAATCGTTCACCAGAGCGATGAACTCAGGCGCCTCTATGAAAAGCTCGTTCGCGAGCAACAGGTCACCGAACGGCTGCTCCTCAACGTGCTGCCTTCGCCCATCGCCGAACGCCTGAAGCTTCGATCCGATCTCATCGCGGCCGGCCCACCGGAAATCATTGCCGACAGGTTCGAGGAAGTCTCGGTGCTGTTCGCCGACCTCGTCCAGTTCACGCGATTCTCTCCCGCCCTGAGCCCCGAAGGACTGGTGGCAGTACTCAACGAGATCTTCGCTGACTTCGACGATATCGCCGACGACCGCGGGTTAGAGAAGATCAAGACGATCGGCGACGCATATATGGCGGCGGCCGGCCTTCCGGTTCCTGCAGTCGACCACGCGGCCCGGGCCGCTCATATGGCGCTGGACATGCTGGAATACCTTGACCAGTTTAACGAGCGAAGCGGATACGGTTTGCAGTTGCGGGTCGGCATCCACAGCGGCGCCGTCGTTGCCGGCGTGATCGGCCGACGAAAATTCATTTATGACTTGTGGGGTGCAACCGTCAATATTGCGAGCCGAATGGAGTCCCACGGTATCGCCGGCCGGGTTCAGATTACCGACGCTACTCGGCAACGGCTTGGAAAACCGTTCCTGCTGGAAGCGCGGGGGCCCATCAACGCGAAGGGTATCGGCGAGTTACGTACGTGGCTTGTCACTGGACGAACCACTGACGTCTCCCGGTAATCGTATGCTTGCCGCGACGCGACGCGGTCCCGCCGATGGTGTCGGTTCGCTTCCAGCAAAGCGGATCCCGCTCCAGGCGCACGCTTGATTCGTGGCTTTAATGGGACCGGTCGTTGCAACTGCCGCATCGTGAGCTGACCGGGGGTTACGTTGACCATAGCGACCGTTTGCGAGTCCCGTGCAGCGAATTCGAAGTCTAATTTGGCGCTCCGCGGCGGTGTGCCACGCCGCCGCTAAAGTTGTTCCTGTCTATCTGGCTCGCGAGCGTCCGTTTCCCCTTTCACTACGGACATTGGCTTCTTGACCTCCCACTGGCAGAGATGGGTCGGCTAGAGACGACGAGCATGACCGTCCGCGGGGTTCCTCGTCACAGTCCAATAATTTCGTGATCATGAAATTATTTGATTGGGCACTGCTTCGATCTGTCTCCGGCCAGGCCTGCAGCCTAGATCTCCGGGTCTCTGTGAAGCGCTCTGCGAGAGTCTTCCCAAGGGTTTATACTTACCCTCGTCTCCTCTCTTTCTCCGAAAGGGATTCATGCCCGCCCGAGCAGCGGGCATTCTTTTGCCTGTGCTCCTGATCGACTAATCAGAAGTTCTCGGAAAGTCAGGACTCTCTACATCGAGCGCGTGGCCGCTCGTCAGCCTCCGAAGTCGACCTGTCCCTATTCTGCAGACCTTCATGCGTCGTCTCGCAGCGTATCAACATCATTGTCGCGGGCTCCTCGTCTGCGCTGGCGTCGGCAGCCTCCGCGGCGGTGCGCAGATATACTTGCCGAGAGACGATGGCGGCGATCACGATGAAGGCACCGACGCCGAAGGCCAGGGCCAAAATCGGACGGTATCGTGCCATGGAAATCCTACGGGATAGCAGAGGTGATGGTAGCGAGGCAACACGAAGCTGCCACGAGTCTGAGCTACGCCATTGCACGATTGACACCGCCTCCGTTTCGCCGTAGCGAGGCAACACCGCACTGGGCCGGATGAGCATGCCAAAGACGATCACGCCCTTACCGCGCGGCCAATACTGGGCCACACCCCACGCCCCCTTTCCGCTGGACGGTCCGAACGGCCATGACGAAGTCTTCCCTGGCGCCCACTGCGTCAGCGACGGCAAGTGGGTGTCCTTCTATAAGAACGGAGAAGAGGTCTGGGCGTGCAATGCCATCTATGCCGCCGCGCATTTCGACTTTGCTGGCGTTTCGAGCGCCTGCGCGTCGACGGCTAACTGAGGTGCCGGCGGCGCCGACCGACGTCCGCCCCTCCCCCGTTCAACATAACCTCCCAGCAACCCGCAAGATTTCGGTGATCGGGCGTTATGTTGAAATGTGCTTGACCACCTTTTCGACGTGAAAGCCGTCGTCTGCTTGCATGATCTTGTTCCAAGCTCGCTGCAGCACCTGCTTTTGCCGAGGCAATGGCCCCGCCCTACGTAGGAGCAAATGAAGCAAGCCAGTCAAGTCAATCCAATTGTCTACTCAGTGCGTAGACAATGTCCCTGATTGGGAAATCTCAGTGAAGCGATATCCGATTGTCGCCGCCTTGCCATGACGTCTGAGGGCCGAGGATCGGTCGCCACCCGGTGCCAAGATGAGGACGGCTGGCAAAACCGCCCGGGGAATTCAAATTGCCAGACTGTACTGCGTTAGGATCAACACCGTTTGCGTCAGGCCCTGTGCCGAAAGGGTAGTCAAATACTCCGAAGCAGACTTCGGCGGATTCTTCAGAGACGCACGGTGTTCCGCCACTGCCGCTAGGACCTTCCCTGCATTCAGATCAAAGAGGTCCACGACGAAATCGTCCGGGTGGATCGCCTCGACGTTGAACTCCTTGAGTGCGGCTTCCGGGAAGTCCTTCATATTAAACGTGATGATTGCCTCGGAGCCGCTATGAATTGCGGCCGCAACCACATGTCGATCGTCAGGGTCAGGCAGCTTAATGGACTCAATAAGGTGCTCGTACCCGCTAATCAGCGAATCGCGAACACTTCGGTTCATCAGTTCGCGCGTGCCTGCCAGGCGATCCGGGGAAAGCTCCGGCCGCCGCGCAAGGAGGTTGCGAATCCACTCGTCATGAATTTCATTCGTCCACTTGGCACGGTACAGGTCGGTCAGCGCGAGACGCATCAGCAGATCCCGCAGCGGCGCAGGATAGAGAACGCAGGCATCGTAGACTACAGCGAAGTTGGAAGCCATGCTCAATAGCCCATGTCCAGCTCTTGGGCCTGCGCCGCGAGTTCGTCTAGTGCCTTACGTCGCTCGTCATCAATGCGCTGCTTGTAGCTAACAACGTCTTGGTAGAGGACGCGCCGATGCGTGTTGACTTTGCGGAACGGAATCTCCCCCTTCTCTAGAAGCTGAACCAAGTACGGCCGAGAGACGTTAAGCAGGTCCGCCGCCTCTTGTGTCGTCAGTTCGGCGTGAATGGGAATGATAGAGACGGCGTTCCCTTGGCCGATTTCAGCGAGAACCTCGACGAGAAGCCTCAACGCAGAGGTGGGCAATGTGACGCTATGCAACTCGCCCTTGTCAGTCTTGAAGTCGAATTGCTGCGTCTCGGAGCGGCTGTCCAAGGCTACCGCCAGGCTGCGGCTCGATTCACGGGCGATAGCACTTTCGTTTGCCGAAGGCAGCGTCGTGTTGGTGATGGTTGCGTGCATGAAGGACTCCAAATGCTACGTGTCCGTGCATGATAATTCGAAATAATCGAATTCGCAATATCCGAAACGACGCGTCAGCGAAGATGATTCACAGTCACCCGTGATGCCGAGATTTGTGATGTTTTGTACGCAAATTTTGCACCACTAACGAATGTTGCAGCAGCAGAGAAGGCCGAGCCGTGGCTCAGGGGGAACAGCGGGAGGCCGCATCGTCACGAAGATAAGGCCCCGTTATCGTGCCTTATCGCCGCGTCCCAGCCCCGTGCGCTGCGGCAAACCGTTGCTTGCCAGAGTCGACGGAGCGCTACGGCGGTCGCCGGCTGTGGATTCAACCCGTCGATGCAACACACTAGACGCTGCGTGAGCAGTGGAGGAGTGCAACTGATCTACTTCCCGTCAATTAGCCCGTCGCCCGACAGCTTTGAGGACGGACAGCCCGAGATGGGTAAGACGAGGGCTTCCTTGGCCCGAGGAGCCGTTCTCTATCGTAACGAGTTGGTGCCCTACCAGCGCATTAATAGTCATGGGGTCCAAGCATAAAAGGTCAGTAGAATCCTCAATCAAGATCAGTGCGGCGATTTCATGGGGACTCAGCATGTTTGCCTCCTGCTATGTTTGCCTGTATCCCCCGCGCCTATTGTTCTATGCCAAGGCTGCCTAATTGGCGTGCTCACGGTCTACCGCAGAAGCGCCCAAACCGCATAGACTCCGCCCGAGACCACTAGGCAGACTGCATGTGCGAAGTAGTATCTCGCCCCATGATGGGGCGGGCGGGTATGAAAATGGTGAACTATCGGCTTCATGTGCCCACCTTCGCTACCAAAGGTAAGAAAATTGTCCTTCTACCACTGCCAAGATGCGGGCTTGCTTTTGTTATAGCAAACCTTATGCCGGCCCTGCTCCATAGCGCCCGGCGCAAGATGTGCAACGTAGCATCTGCTGGGGCAGATGCCGACACCGCCAACCCGCTGTCATAGAAACACTCGCCGGCCGGGCTGGTGCGGCGGCGGGAGCGGCGTATGGGAGGCCATGCAGTGGCTGCACCAGGTAATCGGGCTGGTGGAGAATTTCATCGCGGGATCTCGTGGGCGGATAACCCTTCGTCTCCCTGTAGCGGCGTCCTTTGAACGCCACGGCGCCATCATGCTCCATGCGCAGCATGTCCAACGCCTCCAACTGGTCGCCGGCACTCTCGCTCAACCGCAACTGTGACCTCGTCCTTTACTGGGCACTGATGTACGGGAGATCGGGAGGCCTAATTAAGCCTGCTGATTGCTTTAGCCCAGACTACCGCCCTGCGGTGGTAACGTAGCAGCGCCCTGCTCGACGAATCGACGCCCGCCTCGCAGCTCACGGCCGGCTTGCCGCAGCGGCAGCGATGAGACCGCATGGCTTAGCGACTGATAGCTCTGGTGCAGCATCGATTCGATGATTGCCCAGTCCGCGTCCGTCATGTCGCCCGCTTCTGCGCGAGCATCGCGAAGCAGCATCGCTTGCGCACGCAGCCGCCCGTGTTCGCGCGTGGCATTCGCGGACACCATGTATAGCGACGCCGCCGCTTCCGCGCAAGCATTGCTCAACTTATCGGGCCCATAACGCTCATGCTCCCGATGTACGATCCACCATTCCAGTTCCAGCCTGGTGGTGCGGGCCACGTCGAAGTTGCGGTCCCCCGTGTTGTGGATCAGGGTGAAATAGGTCTGCAGCGCCGGCAACGCCTTTTCGTAGTCACTGGGCTGCTTCCCCTCCTTGAAGGTGAAGGCGGCAGAGGCGCCGTAATAGGCGCCGACGTACGACCTCAGCCACGGAAATCGATACTGCGTGCGCAGGGTCTGTGCCAGTTCAAGGAAGAGCGAGACGGGTCGGCGATCGTAGTACGAGCGCCACATCTTGGTTTCCAGCGTGCCGGTCGCGATCGGATCGAAGCGGCTCAGGTCGCGGTGCCATGGCCAGAAGAGATCGGCTGCGGCATAGCCGATCAGTAACAAAAGCGCGACCAGGATCGCCCGTCTCAAACGTCCTGGCCGGGCAGCAGTCGAATAGCGCCTCAGCCCGCGAAGGGAGGCGTGCCGGGTTATGTGCATGTCGAATCGCGTTGCTACGCAACAAGCGCCTGGTCTATTTCTTGGCTATGCGCCCGAGGACGGTGGCCAGCTCGGCATCTTCCAGGACCGGCATGATCTCCAGCTCCATCAGATCGCTCCACTGATAGGCGAACTCGGTGAGCTTGGCCGCATCGTCGGTTTCGAGCAGATCGAAGCCCGACCCCAGATCGGCCCTGGTCCATCTGCCCAGTAGCTGGATGCCCTCCGGCGGTAGCCCGCCGGTTCGCAGAAAGCGCTCGATCGCCTCGGCGCGCTGCTCCGTATCCGGAGCCCAATGGAAGGTCATCATGAATTTCATGGCGGCATCTCCTGATGGTGGTGTTATATACGTTCCGGCGCGCCATGCGGATGCGATCGAGCGCGCGCGTCTCCGCACGTGGCGAAATGGGGGAGTTTGTGACCTATCGGGATACCCGGAACGGACGCCGCCCGACGCCTGTCACCCGACGCGGACGGCTGACGGCGCTAGCAGGCGAGGTGCAGGATCGCGTTGGCGCCTTTGGAGTTCGCTAATGCGGATCTTCACGGGGGGATGAAGCGCCTGTGCGTGGGCGCCGCCAAGCGTGGCGCCGAGCGCGAGTCCAACTGTACATGCGAGGCGCCACAGCATGCCGCGTCTTGTCATATCCGTCTCCGTTCGGTGGCCTCGAGGGGGAAGCAGCGGGGCTGGCCAACCTGTTTTGTAGGCTAGATATTATTCAATTATGAATTCTTAATCAAGGACTGCCGCTCGGATAGGCGTGCAGCATGAGGAGAGACGCGCGGGCATCGAGGCCGCCTCTGCGGTACGCAAGGGCCGATAGCGGTGGCGCGGGAGGAGTCCATCCAGTCGATGTCGCGCAGTCGGGCGGGGCATGCTGCCAGTAGGCAGATTGCACGTTTTGGGGACATCTCGCCGACAGCATCTCGCACAGGTGCAAGACGCGTGCGCGTCGAGCGCGAGCAGCATCGGCAGCCCGTCGTCCGCGCCACTGACGATAAAGGTGCGACTGCCTGCGAGCCGTACTACGACGGCTTCCTGTTCGAGAACAGCGGGTCCGCGTTACCACGGTTCTGAAGCGGGCTACAGCCCGCGCGCGTCGATCCTCGCCAGCATCGACGTCAGGATCTTCTCGCGCTCACGTTCGAAACTGCGGATGAGTTGCGCACGGTCCCGTTTTGACATGGCGGCCAACAACGCGTGCTCCAAGTGCGCGATCCGTTGTTCGCCCGGCACCCTCACCTCCGAGGCCAGCGCCCGGTAGCGGTCGGTCAGCCTGATCAGGCGAATCGCCTCGCGCCGCAGGATCTTGTTCGGTGACAGGTCGAACAGTAGTGCATAGAAATCCTGGTATTCGTCGATCCACTCGGCGCGCTGGCCCTGGTCGAGGTAGCTGTCGAGCCGTTCCAGCATGACCTTCAGTGCCTTCATCTGCGTGCTGTCCGGCCAATCGACTGTCTTCAGCAGCTCCCGCTCCAGCAGGAACCGGTAGCGGTAGAGCTGGCGGGCTTCGTCGGTCGAAAGCGGAGCGACGAAAAAGCCGCGATTAGGATCGTGTTCGATGATGCCTTCGGCCGCCAGCAGCTTGAGCGCCTCTCGCACCGGCACGCGGCTGATGCCGAAACGGTCTGCGAGGTCCGACTGGCGCAATTGCAGCCCTGGGGCAAGGGTGCCGCGATTAACGAGCTTGCGGACTTGCTGGGCGATCTGGGCTGGAAGATCGACGCCCTTGACTTCTACATTGTTCATGTTCGGCAGCGGATGGACGGACGGGGATGCCTGTACTCACGACAGGTTCATGCGACTGTACACCGGTTGGAACTGCTCGCGCATGGCTGCGACGTTCGTCATGTACAAAGTCGATGCTAGCAACAGCACCACGCCGCAGGTCATCAGCGCAGCCGGTGTGCCGACGTACTCCGCCGTCCAGCCCCAGAACAAGGCGCCCACGGGCGAAATGCCCAGGAACGCCACCACGTACAGCGACGCGACCCTGCCACGAAAGCCATCGGGCGCTGCGAGTTGGATCAGGGTATTAACTGAAGCCGCCGCCAGCATGGTGCCCATGCCGACGAGGAACAGCATCCCGAACCCCATCCAGACCATCGGCGCCAAGGCGAACCCGATAGTGGCGATAGCCGCCATGGCTGAGGCGAAGCCAATCATCGCCAGCAGCCAGCCAACGCCGCGCCGCATCGCCAGATAGAGCATCCCCGCCAGCGCGCCCAGCCCGGCCGCCCCAAGCAGCATGCCGAGCGTGCGCGAGTCCCCGTGGAAGCGCTCCCGCACGAACCACGGCATCATGGAGGCATGGATCTGGATGGTAAAGCTCATCGTTGCCAGCAACCACAGGCTGTTGCGGCAAGGCGTGAAACGATTCGCGTAGCGCACCCCAGCCGCGAACTGCATTAGCCAAGGCTCCGGCTCCGCCGCTCGAGGCGCGCGCGCCGGGCGCATGGCGCGCAGCGCTGCGATGATCGCAAAGCGCAGAATCGCGTTAGCCGCGAACGCCCACACCTGGCCGAAGGTGGCGATGATGGCGCCCGCGATCGTCGGGCCGACGAAGCGGGCTCCCGCCATCATGCTGGAATTGAGAGCGATGGCGTTGGCAAGGTCCTCCTTGCGCTCGACCATCTGTGACAGGAGCGATTGCCGCGCCGGCGAATCGAACGCATTCACGATGCCGAGCACCAGATTCCCTACCACAATATGCCAGGGCCGCAGCAGGCCGCTCGCCACCAGCGCCAGCATCGTCACGGACTGCGCGCACGCGACGGCATTCGCCACCATCAGCACGCGCCGGGTATCGAGACGGTCCAGCAGCGGCCCCGTCACGGGTGCCATCAGCAGAAAGGGAATCTGCAGCGCGAAAGCGGCCAGGCCGAGAACCAGCGTAGAACCGGAGAGCGCATAGGCCAGCCAGGACGTGGCAATCAATTGCTGCCAGTTGCCCACTTGCGCTGCACCCTGCCCTGCTATGAAGAGGCGGAAGCTGCGGGAAGAGAGCGCACGGAGACCGTGGGGTAACTGCATGAGGGATCTCAAAAAGAAAAAAGAGCGACAGCCAGTTTCCAGGCGCCGCCCAACTCTCGAGCACGAGAAGTCGAAGATCAGCGATCAGGCACCGGCGTTGCCACGCTTCGCCACGCCGGAACGGCTGGCCCGGCTATCCTTCACGAACAGCACGAAAACGTAGAGCCATGCCGCCGCCAGCGCAAAGCAGTCGCGATAGCGCAGCGGACGATAATCCGCATAGCCCAGTCCGGTCGAGCCGATGCACGCGGCGAGCGTGATGAGCAGGCAGATACCGGCAGCAATCCACATGGGTTTCTTCATCGCAGTCTCCCGGTTCAGGCGTCTGCCTGCTGAACTCCGCCCTGCAGCGCACCTGCGCGTTCGCGCGCTCGCACCAGCGTTTTCCATCCGTCCCACAGCCATACCGGCTCGACCTTGGCCTGCAGGATCGTCGCGTAGTGCCCGCCATACGCCAACAGGAGCGAGACGTTCATCAGCAGTTCCTGCGGGCCGGAAAACAACTGGCGCGGCGTGCCGACGATAAAGGTGTTCATCCAGAAGATATTGAACGTAGTCGGCATCTCCAGCACCAGGGCCAGCAGCACGTTCCGGTTTGTCACAAGCAAGATCCCACAGAAGCATTCGAGAAACTTGATGCCCTGGTAGATGTAGATGGCCTTCGCCGCATCCACATAGACGCCGGCGGCTCCTGGTATCTCCGGAATGAAACCGGTGGCGATGTAGCGAACGCTTGAATAAATCAGGTTGGCGCCATAGTAGATCCGCAACCAGGCGACCACGTATCTCCAAGGGGATTGCGCATCCCTGCTCATTTGATGTCTCCTCTGCTTACATTATTGTTCACCGCTCAATGACTTGCCGTCGCTTGTTCGCCGCCGGAAACTGCTAGGCCGGCGGGCGCCAGGGTCGCACCGGCGTCATGCCGATGCGACCACTCACGACTTGTTGCTGCGGCGATCCTTGACGAGCGTCACAATCAGGAAGGTCCACGACACCCCCAGCGCGAAATAGTCGAAATTCCGCAGTGGGCGATAATCCGCATAGCCCAGCCCTGTCGAGCCGATGCACGCCGCCACGGACAAGAACACGCACATGGCCACGCCAATCCACATCTCTTTCTTCATTGCAGTCTCCAGTTCAGGCTTTCGTTCAGGCTTCAATCTGTTGGACCGAGGTAGGCGCGGCGTCGCCGCGTTCGCGCGCGCTTGCGACCTTCTTCAGTCCATCCCACAGCCACATCGGCTCGACCTTCGCCTGCAGGACCGACACGTAGTAACCACCGTAGGCGAGCAGCAGCGCGCCATTCATGAACAGCTCCTGCGGGCCCGTGAAGAGCTGGCGCGGCGTTGCCACGATGAAGGTGTTCAGCCAGAAGATGTTGACCGTAGCCGGCATCTCAAGCATCAATGCCAGCAGCACGCCGCGATTGGTCAGCAGCATCAGGCCAAGCACGCACTCCATGTACTTGATTAGCTGGTAGATGTAGATGTCTGAGGCGGCGGCAACATAGGCCCCGCCAATGCCCGGTATCTCGGGGACGTACGAAGTCAGGATGAAGCGGGCACCTGAGTAGAAAAGGTGCGCGCCAAAATAGATGCGCAACCATAGGATCGCGTACTTCCAGGGTGATTGATTGGCCCTGCTCATGTCTGTCTCCTTGAGATGAATTGAAATCCTGGCGGGTCAGGGGCGCCCTACAGGTTGACCACCCGCGCAGGACGGCCCTCGGTGCGAATCTGCGCGAGCAGTGCCTCGTTCAGTTCCACGCCAAGGCCCGGACCGTCGCCGGGGGATACATGGCCGCGATGGAATCGCGCGCCTTGCAGGGCAAGGTCCGCACCCTGCGGGATGTCTTCGCTGTTCCAGACGCCATGCACGGCCAGCGGCCCGGTGCTCTCGCTGATGAACTGGCAAGCCCACTGGTTCGCCACCCACAGATGGGCGGTCGGACAGGCCTCCACGCCGGAGCCGATCAGCGTGCTGCACATCACTGGCAAGTCGAACATCTGGGCCACGGCGAGGAAGCGCTGCGACTTCAACAAGCCGCCGACCTTCTGCACCTTCAGGATTACGCCGTCGGCTGCGCGCCGCTCGGCGATTTCCTTCAGGTGATGCAACTCCTGCGCTGCCTCGTCGGCGTACAAGGGCGTCTCGATGCGCTGCCGCAGTCGCGCCATGCCCTCGATGTCCCAGTTGGGCAGGGGCTGTTCGACGAAGTCCAGTCGATAGGCATCGAGCTTTCGGATCGTGCGCAGGGCCTGCTCGTAGTTCCACGAGCCATTGGCGTCCAGGCAGATGCGCGCGCTATCGCCCAGCGCCTTGCGCACGGCTGCGGCGGTCGCCACATCGTTGTCGAAGGTGCCGCGCCCCACCTTCAGCTTGAAGGCGACAAAGCCGGCTTCCCGGGCTGCCAGCGCGGCCTCGGCCACCTTGTCCGGCTCGCCGGCGGACAGCACCCAGCCAAGCGGCGCCGATTCGCGTGTGCGTCCGCCGAGCAACTGGTAGACCGGCACGCCCAGTGCCTTTCCCTTCAGGTCGTGCAGCGCGCAGTCGACCAGTCCCTTGGCCTGGTTGTTGTCGCGCGCCAGCGTGTCCATCGCGCCGACGATCTTTTCGATGTTGCACGGGTCTTCACCGAGCAGAATGCGCGGGGCGAATATATCGCAGATCATGCTGACCATCGAGGCCTGGCTTTCGCCGCGGTACCACGAGGACGTATCGCCGGATTCGGCGATGCCCACCAGACCGGTGTCGGTATGCAGCCGCAGCAGCAGCGTATCAAGCTTGGTGATGGTGACATTCGGCAATCGCAGCGGCTTCTTCAGCGGCATCGATACCGGAATGCACTCGACTTTGGTGATTTTCATGGCGGCGTCACTTCCTTCTGACGTCACGGAGCAGCGCAACCACGGCAACCACGCCCGCGGCCAGCGGCGGGCCGTAGTCGTAGATCCGCAGCGGTCTTGCTCCGAAGCTGGTAGAGGCAGCCATGACGATGAATATCGTCGCCACGATCACTGCCACAACAATGACTAGATCCTTAATCACGTTTATCTCCTCCCACCAGACCGGCAATGCATGGCCAATCGGGCGGCTTTCATGAATCGAAGTGTTGACGACATGCCGTCCTGCCAGTCGCCTTTACTCTCTCGTTTCAGCGCGTGATGCGTGCGACACCCCGTCCCAAAACCAAAGCGGTCTTGTCTTGACTCGACAGAAATTCGCGTAGTACCCCCCGTAGGCGAGCAAGAGGGCGCCATTGAGAAGCAGCTCCTGGAGCCCGGTGAACAACTGCCGGGGCGCGGGGGAAATGAAGAGATTCAAGTAGATGATCGTGACGCTTATGCCAGCCATCACAATCAGCGCGAGCGGCACTGCCAGATTGAAAAGCAACATCGTCCCCAGCACGACCTCGAGGTACTTGATTACCTGGTAAAAGCCGATATCCGCCATGGCATGAAGATACGGCCCCACCCGCCCGGCATGACTGAAATCCGGAACGAAGTTGAAGATGACGAAATTCAAGCCTGACGCCAGATAGTGAATGGCGAAGTACAACCTGAGCCACAGGACAAGATATTTCCATGGCGATTTTTCGGCGGCATGCATTGGCAGTTTCCTTTTTGCGGTCAGACAAAAATGGATGCGTGGGCGTGGCGCGGCACGAGGCCGTGGATCAGGAGGCGCGAAGCCGACTTGCTGCCCGGAGCGCTCGCGAGACGCACACCAGCAGGTACACGGCTATGCCGACCGAGACTACGTAACACGCCACAAACGCATGGCCGAGCGCGTTGGGGCCGTCGAAGAAAAGCCGCGCCACCAGCGCACAGACCGTAGGACCGAGCGCCAGCCCGAGCAGATTGGTGATGAGGTAATAGAGGGCGGTCAGCTTGCCCATCATGTTGCCCGGCGTGAAATTGGCCATGGTGGCACCGCCGGCTACGGCGAAGATCACGAAGAAGAAGGTCTGCGCGCCGTATGCGATGGCGCCGAACTGGGCACTGTGAATCAGCGGGAAACAGGCGGTGATAAGCGCGGCCACTGCGGTCGAGCCGATCGCGACGCGAACCGGTGCGTCGCTCCAGCGCTTCTGCAGCTTATCCGCCACACTACCGAAGAACAGCAGGCCCAGCGGCGAAACCACTACGCTGATCGCGCCAAGCGTCTTGCCAATCTCGGGGCGTGCGATGCCCATTGAGCGGTTGATGATTTCGGGCAGCCACGCCAGTTGGCTGCCGATGGCAATACCGTAGAGGCAGATGGCGATCCACAGCGGCCCGTAGACGGCACGGTGCTGCCATGCGAAGCGCAGTGCAGCCGGATAGGTGACGCGATCTGCCTGAACGACGGCATCGCGTCGCGGCGGCTCGCGCAGCAGCAGCGTCAACGCGGCGAGCGGCACGCCCAGCAAGCCCGGAACGATCAGGACGAATTGCCAAGGCTTCAGCGCCCCCAGCAGCGGCACGCCCGCCAGCTTTCCGCTGGCCGCAAACGTCAGCAGGAAACTGCCGAGCACCAGCGCCAGCCCGGTGCCCAGTAGCGGCCCGATGTTGTAGATGCCGAACGCGAGCCCGCGCCGCTCCGGCGGAAAGGCGTCTCGAATCATCGACGACGCCGCCGGGGGCAGCATGGCTTCCCCTACGCCCAGGCCGATACGCGCGAGGAACAGGTGCCAGTACGTATTGCTCAGTCCGCACAGCATCTGCACGCCGGACCACATCAGGATGGCTCCGCTCAGCAGATATTTTCGCCGATACAGGTCGACCAGATAGCCGGCGGGAACGCCCAGCACGCTGTACAGCAGCATGAACGACAGCCCGAGCAGCCAACTCACTTCCAGGTCGGTGGCCCCGAGATCCTGCTTGATGGGGCCGACCACCAGCGAGATGGCGCCACGGTCGATGAACGACACGATATAGACCAGGGTGAGCACGAACAGCAACGCCCAGCCGCCTGGCTCCACCGCCGATATCGCCGGCGTCGGCGCGGCCGCTGCGGACCTGCGGGGCGGCGACTGGATTGTGGTGGGGCTTTCCAACATGATTGTCTCCGGTTTTCGGTTCTTCGAACTCTCGTTGCTCGGGCCTCAGCGGTCCCAGGCGGCTTCTTCCAGCGTCGCGCGCGCGGCGGTGCGGCCCGACACGATGAACTCCGCAATGTCGCCCATCGAGTTGTAGTAAGGGCCCCACAACGAGCCGCATTCGCCGATGGCGTACAGGCGCGGGATGGGAGCGCCGCGCTGGTCGAGCACGCGCTGGCGGGCGTCGTGACGAGGGCCGCCGTGCGTGTTCAGGAAGGTCGGCAGCATCGGGCCGATGGCGTAGTACGGACCTTTATCGAGCGGGACGAGGAAGTTCTTGCGACCGAAGTCGGTGTCCTCGCCGGCTACGCATTGCGCGTTGTAGCGCGCCACGGTGGCCTTCAGCGCTTCGGGGTCCAGATGGCCGGCGGGCCAGGCGCCCGGCTCGGCGTCCCAGCGGCACTTCAGCGCCAGCTCCTCCAGCGTGTCAGCCTGGATGATCCAGCCGTTCTCCAATTCGGCGAGGTTGTCCTGGCTCCACGGCGGGGTGCGCGAGTTCAGCGTCGTCATGGCGGCGCCGCCCGAGCGGACCTTCTCGTCGAAGATGTGGAAGGCGGGCACGTTGATGAACTCGGGCACATCAGGGTTGGTGGCCAGCCAGGTGGCGCGATTGCCTAGACCGTGGCGGACATCGGCCGTATCGGTGGTCTCGTTGTGGAAGCGTGCAGCCTGACGATTCACCCAGATCAGGCTGCCGCCGTCCTTGAACGCGCCCGAGTTATAGCCGAAGCCTGCTACCTTGTTGAGGTCGTACGTCACGTACACGCGACCGCCGTCCACCTTGATGCCCCAGTTCAGCGGCCCCGCCACGGCATTCATATGCCAGAGCTGCGCGCCGACTTCCTGCGCCATGCGGATGCCGTCGCCGGTCAGGTTCGGGCTGCCAAGGAAATGGATGGGGCACGGCGTCAGGTACTGCCGGCACATCTCGGCGTCGAACTCGAAGCCGCCACTGGCGAGCACGGTCGCCTTGCGTGCCTTGACGGCGATGGTGCGGCCGTCGGCGGTGCGGGCAAGCACGCCAAGGATGGCGCACGACACCGGATCCTGCACGAGCTGCGTCACCGTCGTATTGCATTGAACGCGCGCACCGTGCTTCTCGGCCACCGCCGCGATGGCGTTGTACAGCCCTGCCCCACCGGGCGCGGCCACCACGCTCATACCGTGGATGCTGGCGGCGCCTGGCGCGCCCGGAAACTCTGGGAAGAATCCCGGCGCGCTGAAGGGCCTGGGGTTGTCCTTCAGCGGCAGCTCCAGCTTGTGCTGGAAGGCCGGGATGTCCTTCAGGCCTGCGACAAAGTTGCGCAGGACCGGCTCGTCGGTCTGTCCGGCGCACAGCCAGTTCATGTATTCGAACGTGGCGGCCTCGTCAGTCGAGGTCATGATGAGCCCGCCCGCGACGCAAACCGAATTGCCGCCGCCGCGATCGCCCTTTTCCAGCACCAGCACCTCGGCGCCGGCCTCGGCTGCTGCGAAGGCGAACGTCGCGCCCGCGCCGCCGTAGCCGACCACCACCATGTCGGCCTCGTCGTCCCACGCCGGCGGCGACCAGTTCACTGCATGCGTCTTCTGTTCCATCTTCTTTTCTCGAAATCCTCTCGGTCGCAACGATTCAGGCCGGCTCGACAACCGGCTGCTCATCGGCCAGCAGGCGGGAGTAGATCTCGTTGTAGCGGACGACCGGCTGGTCCATCGGGAGCAGCACATACTTGCGGCCGGGCGAACGGTGGATCATGTCTTGCTGCGCCTCGATGATCCGCTTGTCTTCCTGGAAGGCGGCGTCGGCGATGCCGAAGCAATGCTGCTTCAAGTCGGCGGCGGCGGCCCACGGCCCGAAGTTGAAGAAGAAGCGCGACTTGTTCTTGCTGATAGGCGTGATCATCTGGCAAGTGCAGCGCTTGAAAATCGGCGTCTCGGTTACGTCGCCGCCCTCGCTGCGCTCGAGCACGCCCGGCTCGTAGGAAGTGATGGTCAGGATAAAGACGCCCGGCACCAGGAACAGGCTGACGACGCGGTCGTCGCACGGGCGCGCGCCGAAGTACGGGTTGGACTGGCGGCCCAACTGCCAGCGGTCGGCCAACACGCCGCGCTCCAGTTGCGTGACCCCGCGCTTCGTTTCACTTTCCTTCATCATCTTCAGCGCAACTGGATCGCTGGCACCGAAGGTGGCCTCGTGCACGAACGGCGCGTGCGAGAGGTCGAGGAGATTGTCGGAGATCAGCTCGGCATTCACGTCCATGTCGAAGGTCGAGCATTGCATCGCCCATTCGGCGTTCTCCGGCCCGATGATGGGGGGCACCAGCGCCTCGTCCGCCTTCTCCGCCTCGCCCATCCAGACCCATGCCGCGCCGTGCTTCTCCACGATCGGGTAGGCCCGCACGCAAACGCGCGGCGAGATGCGGTCCTGGCCCGGCACTTCCGTGCAACGCCCGTCCGCAGCGAACTTCAGGCCGTGGTACATGCAGCGCAGTTCGTCGCCTTCCTTGCGGCCGACCGACAGTGGCGCGAGGCGGTGGCAGCAGCGGTCTTCCAGCGCGGCCAGGCTTCCGTCGGTCTTGCGATAAATGGCCAGCGGCTCATCCATCACGGTAAAGGGCACGATGGCATCGTCGGCGAATTCCGTGGACCATCCGACCATGTACCAGCAATTGCGAAGGAACATTTCTTTACTCCAGGTTGTGTTTTGAGGATCGGCTACCTTGATGTGCGCGGGTCACGCACTTCGTTGTTCTTCGGAGCACGAAGTGAAGACTGCAGCCGGCAGGTGCTTGAAGTCTTCGAGACGCCCCGGCGATGTCTGGCACGCCAGCATCGGCAGGTAATAGCGCAGGTACGCCAGAATCAGGATGACGTTCAGGTACAGGCACCACACGCTCATGGACGTGCTGAAAAGCATTCCGAACCGCAGGTTAAGGACAATGGCATTGAAGAAAACCATGAACGAGATCGGCAACGTCATCGCCAGCGCGAAGGGGACGAACAGGTCAAGCAGCAGGAGCAAGCCCGCTATCAGTTCGCAAGCCTTGACGATGTCGAACACACCGGTCTCGATCAGCGTGACGAGCATCGCGTTCGAAGCTGGCAGGGTGCCAAGTGGCTGAGGGAAGATGGGCGGGAACCCAAAGTTCGTCAGCCAATGGCTCAGGCCGCTGTTGATCATCCAGGCGCCGAGGACGAGCCGCATCAGGGTGATGACCAGACGGCCTGCGATGGCAGCGTCCAGCCTCCTTTTCGCAAGGGACGGTGTATTCATTTGGCATCTCCGGAATGGGCAGTCTTCGCGGCCTCGCCGGCCGGCGGGAATTGGACGAAGCGCTGCCTTTCGGCAATCCGGCCCGTATAGGCGCTCGTCCTTAACACGTCAAGCACATCGATAGCCGGCTCGCCTCGCGCCGCTTCCACATGGTGGTAAACAGCGACAACCAGGCCTTCGGCGATAACCTGCCGGATCTCGTGGCGGATCGGCGGGCCATCGCGCAACTCGATCGAGCCGGGATTGTGGTCGACCATCTTCGGCGAGAAATATCCCTGCGCGGCCTCCGCGCCCCGACCCTTGTCGTATGCTTGCTTCATATAGTCCAGCACGATAATGCGCGGGAGCTTTCCCACGCCGGGGCCGTTGTCGCCGTACCATCGCGGATTGAAATGCAGGCTGTAAGCGAACGATAGTGCGATCGCGATCCCGACCCCGATGGAGATCGCGCGGGTCTTGCTCGCTTTCATTGCGGTATTCGTTTTCATCGATGAACTCCGGCTGCGTCAGAAACGGTGATATATGCCCGCGCCAAGCGCGTTCACGTTCTCATGCAACTGGGTGGGCGCAGCGAGCCCGCCAGGCGGATAAATCGTTTGCTTTGACGAACCGCGGTTTTCGAGGCGCTTGAAGAAGGCGTACAGCGTGGTGCGCTTGGATAAGTCGTAGGTGTAGCCGATGGCCCATGCGGCCACGTCCGCCGTCGGCGTGTTATCCGGGAGGCCGTTCGTCACTCCGCTGTCGCGCATGCCGTAGGCAAGCTTCAGATTGCCGGCCGCGCCAACCGGAATGGTGGTGCCGACTTGCCACGCCGAGTCATGCGCCGCTCCCAGCCGGTAGCGCAATTGATAGTTGACGTAGAGGGTGGCCCAGGGCGTCTCGTAAGACGCCGCGAACGCGTGCTCGAGTTGACGGCTGGTGTCCGGCGTCAGGTTGGTCGTTCCCGTGGCGCGCGCAAAGCCGTAGCCGGCGTTCAGCTTATTGGCCGTGTAGAGGAACGTGACGATGTCGTAGTTGCGGTTGACCGGCGTGCCCGCATTCTCGCTAAACACATGCGCTGCCGAAACCGTTACGCCGCCGAAGGATGGCGAGTTGTAGCGGACCGCGTTATCCGCGCGGGCCGGATCATTGAGCGGGTTGAACATCCACGGATTGCTCGACTCGCCGGTGAGCGATGCTGCCACCGAACCCGGAGCCATCAGTACGGGATCGAAAATCGCGGCGAAGTCGTAGCCCGGCGTGGGCTGCCGACCCAGCGCGATCTCGCCATAAGTATTGCTGCGCATACCGACAGTTGCGCGACGGCCAAACAGACGGCCGCCCTGCGCGTTAGTACCGGTATCCATGTTGTAGCCGCCCTCAAGAACGAAAGCGGCCTTGAGATCCGCCGACAGATCTTCGGTGCCGCGCATTCCCCAGCGCGAGCCAGCCAGGCCACCGCTGTTCAGGCTCGTGACGCTCTTATCCGAATTGCTGAAATAGCCGATAAAGCTGTCGGCAACCCCATACAGGGTTACGCTGGCGGCAGATGCGGCAAGGGGGAAAAAGCCGGCAACCGCTATTCCGGCGAGTCTTTTGTCCACGTCGTCTCCTTCTAGTCGTTATGTTTGTTTTTGCCAGTGGGCTGGCATGGGGCTACATACTCTTGCCAACGGCGTCTTTGGCCGCTGTGTCCGAAGGTGCTTCGACCCGAAAGGCAGATCGCTCCGCGCCTTCAGTCAAAATATTATTCAATTTAGTATTGCGAATCTTATACAGCGAAAAGCGGCACTTCAATCTTTTCTTTGGCATTACGGGGTAAACCCCGCTCCCCTCCCACCACACCAAAACGCGGATGAGCGCAGTCCCCGTCCGCGTGGTGGCGAAAGGAGATTTCCAGCGTGGAGAGGTGAGTTCAGAGACCGCGCGCGGTCAGCGACGCCAGCAGGCGCTCCTCCACAGCGTTGCGGTCGTGGCGGTAGGCATCCAGCAATGCCGCGCGGTCTTGTTCGGCGAGCGTCTCGACGAGATGATGTTCCGGATCGGCCGGGAAGCGATAGCCGGCAATATCAGGCACGGCCATGGCCCGATATCGATCCGTCTGCCGCATCAGTCGCATCACTTCACGCCTTAGCACCGCGTCGGGCGACAAGGCAAAGATGGCACCATGGAACTCCCGGTGTGCGCGAACCCACGCGGCGCGAGCGCCCTCCGTAAGATGGTGGTCGAGCAGCGCGAGCCGCCCGCGCAGGTCCGCCAGTTCGCTGGCGTCGGGCCATCTCACCGTCGACAGCAGTTGCGTCTCGAGCAGGTGGCGTATGCGATAGAGTTGCCGCGCCTCGCTACTCGACAGTGGCGCAACGTGGAAGCCGCGATTGGGGTCGTGACAGACGGCAGCCTCGGCCACCAACAGGCTCAGCGTTTCCCGCACCGGCACGCGACTGATGCCGAAGCGCCGGGCCAGGTCCTGTTGCCGCAACTGCTGACCTGGCGACAGTTTCCCTTCGTTGATCAGTTCGCGAATCTCAGCCGCGAGCCGCGACGGCATGTCGGTATCGGTGGCGCGAGGCGTCAGGCCTACAGGAGGATCGAACACTTCGCGCCGGCCCATCTCAGCGCGCTCCCCAGTACACAGCGTGCGCGGTGTCGTGCAGAACCTTGCGCTGGTCCGCTTCAGACAGCAGCGACACCGACTCCTTCGCCAGCGCCACCATCTGCGCGTAGCTACCCTTGGACTGCGCGACGTCGGACCCCCACATTACGCGATCCGCGCCGAACTCGCGCACCACACGTTCGACCATCGGCGCCCCCTGCATCCGGGCGGCGGCGAGTTTGCCGAGGTTGATCATCGAGTACAGCAGGTAGACGTTGGGATGCTCTACCATCTCGAGCAGCGGCGCATCGACGCCGTGGTCCGGGGCGCCGCTTTCGCCGGCGATATTGGAGAAGTGATCCAGCACCACGGTGGTCTGCGGAAACCGCTGCAGTACCGGTTTGAGCGCCTTGAGCGCGGCCTCGCGGTTCCAGCGATAGAAGTGCAGCCGCACCGATCCGCCCAGCTCCGACACGTTCTCCCAAGCTGCCATTGCCTCCGGCGACGCGAACCAAGACGGGTCCGCACCCTTGAACGGCTCGGTCAGGCGGATGCCGACCGCGCCGCGCTCGCCTACCCAGTGCCGCACTTGCCGACGGATGTCCTGATCAAGCGCGTCCACCATGCCCAGCGCGCGCAGGCGTTCCGGGTAGCGCTGGGCGGCATCGCACACATAGGCGTTATTGAAACCGTAGATATGCGCGCGTTGCACGGCCAGCGCGCGCTCAATGCCTTGCTCGTCCATCAGCGCCAGAAGGCGCTCCGCTGTCACGGGATTGTCGAGCGCGCCGGGCTCCAGTTCGCCGCTTAGTGGAGAAGTCGGATAGCGTTCCACATCGGCGGAAATCAGGTGTGCATGACTGTCGATCATTGGCTTTGTCTCCTGTGAGTAATCAAGTGAAGTGATGTCCGGTTACTTGCGCCCCGATCCCTCAAACTGCAGAGGAACGCGAGCCATTCACTTCCAAGGGTCCACCGTAACGTGGACGGCGCCCTCCACGCCGCGACCGGCAGTGGCCAGGATCGCCTCGTGCGTCTGCGCCAACCCGAAGGTATGCGAACACACTTCATCGAGCGGATAGCGGCCGGAACCGATGTAGCGCAGGGCGAGTTCCACTGCCGCGTAGCTACGCCCGCGCGGGGCACGCACGGTCAGGTAGCGCTTCTTGATCTCGCCGATCGGTACGCTCTGCGCCAGGCCGTTCAGGCTCAGGTACGCACCCTTGGCAGCCAGGCCAATGGCAAGCTGCGCCACCTCGCCGGTCGGATCGCCGGTGGTATCCACCACCACGTCGACGCCGCGTCCCTTCGTCAGGCGCATGACCTCGGCATGGAGATCCTGGTTCTGCACGTCGATGGCATGGTCCGCACCGAGGCGCAGCGACAGGTCGAGCCGGCTCCGATCGCGCGTCATGCCGGCCAGGATTACCATCAGAGACCCTGCGGCCTTGGCCGCCAGCACGCAGCCCAGTCCCTGCTGTCCTGGACCAAATACGAGCACCGTCTTGCCGGGCCCGGCGCCGCCGTCATTGCAAGCCCACTGCACGCCGTTGCCGAACGGCACCGCGAGCGTGGCGTGGACGGCGGGCATATCGGGCGGGATCACGTGCATTACCGTGTTCAGCGGCAGGTGCATGTACTGCGCGTAGCCGCCCCACAGGTGTGGCGCAATGGTGCAAGTTGACATGCCGAAGCGCAGCGTGTTGAGGCGGTCCTTCACATTGAAGAAGTCCACCTCCATGCACAGTCGGAAGTCGCCCTTCATGCACCATTCACAATGCCAGCATGGCAGGTATTCGTGCAGCGCCACGCGGTCGCCGGCCTCGACGCCCCACCGCTGTTGCGCGACGGGACCAACCTCCACGAGCGTGCCGACGTTCTCATGCCCCATGATGACAGGAGCGTGCTCGGGCTTACGATAAAGCTCCGGGTCACTGCCGCCGACGCCGCTCGCCTCGACCTTGAGAATGCCAGAGTCCGGCTGCAGTTGCGGATAATCGAACTCCATCAGCTCGGTCGTCTCGACACCAGTCTTGACTGCCGCCAGTACTTTCCTTGTCATGTCAAATCTCCTTCCAAAATATACGGCGCGCGGTACCGCCAAGGATGGCATCGCGGACCACTGCCGGATGGTCGAGGAGGCATTCGCGCACTAGCGCCAGGGCATTGCCATAGCCTTCGCGGCTGCTCACCACCGGGAAATCGCTACCCCACATCAGGCGCTGCGCGCCGAACGCGGCGATGGCGGCCTCCAGCAGCGCCGCTGCCTCACCGCCGAACGTGGGCCCGTGCCGCAGAGCGCCGGGCGCGCGGGGTGCCAATTCGCCGAGACCGGGAACCTTGAGACTCACGTTGTTGAAGCGGGCCAGACGAAGCACCGTGTAGCGCAACTCGCCGTCCGCCACGGTCTCCATCGGCTTGCTGGTGTCGCCAAGATGCTCGAGTACGACCGTCAGGCCCGGCACCGCCTGCAGCACGTCGGCAAAGGCCGGCGCGGTAAACGCTTCGGCATTGCCAACGCAACTCACCGGCAGGCCGCAAGTCTCCGCGGCCTTCCAGATCGCCAGCGGATCGTCGCCGGGCGAGCGGGCGCCGGGGCGCAGGCGCACTCCGGCGGCCCCTTCGTCCGCGAGCCTGGCCAGCAACTGCGGAGCGTCCGGCGCGGCCGGGTCAATCCAGACCACGCTGGCGAAGCGGCCCGGATGCGCCCGCACGCAGTCGGTCTGGTAGCGGTTGTCCACCTGCCCGATCATCTGTGTCAACACCGCACGCGCCACGCCGTGGCGCGTCATCTGGCCGAGCAGCGTCTCCACCGGCTCGTACCAGACCGGCGAGACATGCACGTGGCTGTCGATCAGCATCGCGGTGTCAGGCCGTCAGAGCTACGTCGGGATTGAGCGGGACTTCCTGCTTCCACGTGCGCTCGTTGCTGAAGATCACCGTGGCAGCGCGAATCTGGGGGAACGGGATCGGCGCCGTCAGCACGCTCGGCGCTTCGCCCCGCTCGGCCAGGGCGCGCGCAGTGCGGATCATCTGGCGACGCCAGGCCACCACGGCCACGTCGGACGTGCCGAGGTGCTCCTTGGTACGGTCCAGGATGCGGCCCTGCGTCTCGCTGACCGCGTGGTCCTGCGTCAGGATGCCCTTGATGCCCGACATCGACCCCGTCTTCATCCACTCGCGGTCCTGCTCATACCAGTTGTCAATGTTGAGCTTCTTGCGGAAGTTCTCGTCGACCCAGTGGCCACCCTCCTCGATACGGTAGGCAATATCCACCGGCTGGGTATCGTCGAAGAACCACTGGATGTGCCAGGTTGATTCGTCGTCGCGCGGAACGAACGCATTGGCCATGCGGCGGTTCTTGCGCACGCCGAACCCGTCGGGCGGAATCAGCGTGAAGAACGGCAGCACCACTTCAGTCACGCGCGCATGCAGCTTGCCTTCCTCGCGGAAGTTGCGCACGCCCGCGTAGCGCAGCCCGTACTTGGTGTATTCGACTTCGATTTTCGGTTGCAGGTCGCGCTCATGGTCGTACTTCGCGGGCGCGCTCCACGGCTGCTCGCGGTGGAGCACGCCGGCATGGGCCGAGTCGATGGTACCTTCCACCGCCTGCGCGTAATTGCAGTCTTCCAGTACCTTGAAAGGCACGGCGTTGACGGCAGGGTACAACAGCCACTCGAATTCCGGGAACTGCGGCTCCTCGGCGGCAGGGCCCATGTAGGTCCAGATCACGCCGCCCGCTTCCCGCGTCGGGTAAGCCTGCGCGCGAATCCGCGAGCAGAAGGCGGAACCGGACGGCTCGGTGGGCGTGTCCAGGCAGGTGCCGTCGGTGGCGAACTTCCAGCCGTGGTAGAGGCAGCGCAGGCCGCCGTCGGAGTTGTCGCCCAGCGCCAGCGATGCGCGGCGGTGCGGGCATTGCTCATCGAGCAGGCCCACCTTGCCGTCGGTATCACGAAAGGCCACGAGGTCTTCGCCGAGTAACCGCACGCGCACGGGCTTGCCACCGGGCTCGGCAATCTCGGATGCCAGAAGCGCCGGGATCCAGAAGCGCCGGATCAGTTCGCCCATCGGGGTGCCGCGGCCAACCTGGGTCAGCACATTGTTGTCTTCGCGAGTGAGCATAGGTCCTCCTATCCTTGAATCGGTGTATCGTCTTTGTGGGGAAAAAACGGCGTGCGCCGGCTTCAGTCCAGAAGCGCGATGGCGCGGCCGAGTCGTTCACGGGCGGCAACGGTGTCTCCGTCGTTGCCAACCAGGTCGTGTGCTTCGATCACGAGCGAGCGCATCGCCTCCAGGCGCTCCAATTGCTGTGCATTCCGCCCGTCGCGCGCAGCATTGGCGACGTCGGCGTCGAGCAGGCGCCAGACTTCGTCCAGTTCGGATTCCCGGTAGATCATGTGCTCCACCTCGTGGGAAACCGCCATTCGCTCGCAGATCGACGACAGCGTGGCGGCCGAATAGTCGTCGATGGAAGTCAGGTTTTCGGCATCCATGGGGCTCTCCACTCTGCGCGCCGTTACCGGCCCTTGGGGCCGAATTTCGAGGGCTGCAGGCCAATGACCGCACGTCCGTAGCTGGTCATGGCGCTGTCCCACGTAAAGGCGAAGTGCTGGGCGGCAGAATTCACGTCGCGCCAGATCCGCTGCAACTCGGAGCTGTTGTAGATGCCGGACCCGCCGGCGGCCTCGAACAGCGCGTTCACCGCGTAGCGCGCCTTCTGCGCGGCATAGGCCCAGTCGCGCGGAATGCGTGCCCAGTCCAGGTCGCTGATCGAGCGGGGATCGTCCGCACTGTCCACGCGGCGCGCATCCTCGCGCACCACCGCCAGCGCCGCGTCAATCTCGGCCACCGATTCAGCCACCCGTGCGAACGTGGCCGACTGCTCGGCTGCCTGCTCGCTGCTGAACGTGGCCAGGCGCGCCGCCAGCCCTTCCGAGAATGACCGCACCGCCGCACGCGCCATGCCTAGTGGCGCGCCCACCAGCGAGAACGGCGTGACGTTCTGGAACGGCATCCGGTAGATCGGCGCGCGCACCGATCCGGTTTCATCGGCCGTGCCCGACATCATGTCCTTCACCGATACCGAGCGATGCGCCGGAATGAAGGTTTCGGCAATGCGGATGGAACGGCTGCCGGTGCCGCGCATGCCAGCCGTGAACCAGTCGTCGACAATCTCGATGTCTTCGCGCGGCACCACGAAGAAGCGCGGTTCGGGCGGCTGGCCTTCTCGCTGCACCGCATTGCCGACAATGACCCATTGCACGTGGTCGATGCCGGAGCAGAAGCGGCCGTCGCCGTTGATCAACCGATAGCCGCCGTCCACTTCAGTGACGGTGCCGCCGAGACGGAACACGGTGGCGGTCAGCACGCGGTCGGCGCTCATCACCTCGCGCTGCACCTGCAGCGGGAACAGGTTCAGCATCCAGCTATGGCCGGCCAGCACGCCGTAGACCCAGCCGGTCGAGCCGCACGCGGAGGCGATCTCGGCAGTCACGTCGACTAGCGTGGCGAAGCCCAGTTCCGATCCGCCAAACATGCGCGGCGTCACGACGCCGAACAGGCCCGCATCCATCAGGTCGCGGATGGTCTCCGCAGATACGATGCGCTCGCTTTCGGTGCGGTCGGCGCGGCCGCGGATCTTCTCGTGCAGCGCACGCGCCGCGGCAATGGCAGCGTCGTGGCTGGCCAGTACGGGCAGGCTACCGGAAGAGGTTGCCAGGGGGGATGTGCTCACGTCTTGTCTCCTGTATGAGGACGTACGCCTCCGCGCCGCGCGCCGTTGACGCCGCGGCGAGGCAAGGTTCGTCGTTTCTGAATGGTTCGACCGGGGTCGGCCGTCAGGTGCCGGTGCGCATGCGGTCCTCTACCTGCTCGCGCTCGTCGACTTGCAGGAACCAGCGGTAGTGACCGCCCTTCGAGATTGGGGGCAGGTCGTCGGCAACCGTGTACCAGTTCTCGCCACCGTCTTCGCTGGCGTAGGTTTCGCCGGTCGCGGTGCCGGCCAGCAGCATCACCTGGTCGGCCCATTGATACAAGCCCATGCCTTCGATGTTGCCGATGACTTCTGCCGGCAGGCCGTTGCGGATTTCCTCCCACGTTGCGCCGCCATCGCGGCTGCGCAGCACGGTGGCATCGGCGCTGCGCTTGGCGCCCCACTCGCGAGGGGCGTTGCCGGGCCCGCCGAGGTACAGGACGTTCTCGTCGCGCGGGTCGATGAACATGGCATCGGGATAGCCGATGCGGTCCGCACGCGTCATCAGGTGGGTCCAGGTCTCTCCGGCGTCTGCGCTGTAGTGCAGGCCTTCGCCGCCACACATGAAAAGCTGTGCGGGGTTCGACGGGCGGATCAGAACGCGGTGATTGTCGTGATAGAACTTGTCCTGCTCGGACTCATAGCTGCGCGGCTCGGTCCAGGTGGCACCGTCGTCCGTCGTCTTCAGCAACGCGCCCTGCTCGATGCATACGTACAGCGTGTCGGGTTGCGCCGGATGAAAGGCCACATTCTTGACGTGTGCGACGTGCGGCGGTGGCGGGAATGTCCACTTGTCCTGGTCCGGCACGGACAGCATGGCTGAGACTTCCACCCAGTTCTCGCCTAGGTCGTCGCTGCGATACAGGGCCGAGGGCTCGGTCCCGAGATAGAGCACCACGCGGCCGTCGCGCTGTTGAGCCGCCAGCGTGTAGACGTGATCGCTCTTCAAGCCGTTGCCGCGCGGCTCCCAGGTGACGCCGAGGTCGCGACTGACCCACATGCCGCCCTTGCCGTGCGCGCCGGCAAAGAGCAGCTCCGACTGCGGCTCATACAGCAGCGCGCTCACATGCCGGTCTTCCAACGCCGAGCGGGTCCGCTGCCAGGGCGAACCCTGCCCTGTCCGCTCGAATACATGCATGCCACGCAAGGTGGCGACGAAGAGTTGTGTGGCCGGGCCGCTGCCGTGTGTGACCGTGCCGCCGTTGCAAGAGAGGACTGCGATCAATTTGTTCTCCATTTCCATGTGACGCGGAGGGTGCTCCTGCGCTGCACGATGCCGCCGCGGGTTTCCGCCAGTGATGTGCCCTTCGGGCCGATGCCCGGGAAAGTCCGTGCATCAAGATGCTTTGACTTTTTTATTGTTAGTCGAAATAATATGCAAAAAAGAATTTCGCGTCAACGACGAGGCGAGCGACAACGGCCCTCACCTGATTCGGCCCACCGCCCGCTTCGGGCGCCAGGCGCCGGCAGGCATAAGCCTCGCCGCATCACTGAACGTCGTCACTGGAGACACACATGAACGACCTGCCCCAGTCCACAGGCGCCCTCCTTGAGTTGCGCCTGGAGTCGATTCAATTCCTCGCCCGCGACACGCTGCTCTACGCCTTCGCGTCCCCGGCGGGCGCTGCGCTGCCACCGTGCGAGCCGGGTTCGCATATCGGCTTGCACCTGCCCAATGGCCTGGTGCGCCAGTACTCACTGCTCGAAGGGGGCAGCGAGCCGCGGCGCTACCAGGTAGGGGTGAAGCGCGACCCCAAAAGCCGCGGCGGTTCGAGCTTCATGCACGAGCAGTTGCGCCCCGGCGCGGTGATCCACGTCGAGCCGCCGCGCAACAATTTCCCGCTGAACGAGGAGGCCGAGCATTCGGTGCTGGTCGGCGGCGGCATCGGAATCACGCCGATCCTGTGCATGGCGAGGCGCCTGAAGGCGCTGGGCCGCTCGATGACGCTGGTGTACTCGTGCCGCGACCGCGTCGACGTCGCCTTCCTCGAGGAATTGCGCAGCTACGAGAACCTGCACCTGCACATCGACGCGGAAGCGGGCGGCGTGCTCGACATCGTCGAGGTTGTGAAGGCACAGCCGGCCAACGCGCATTTCTATTGCTGCGGCCCTGGCCCGATGCTCGCTGCCTTTGAGGCAGCCACGGCCCACCTGCCTGCGGCGCAGGTCCACGTCGAGTATTTCACCGCGAAGCAGGAAGCCGCGCTGGACGGCGGCTACACGGTCGAACTGAAGCGCAGCGGTAAATCGCTTCAGGTACCGGGTGGCAAAACCATCCTGCAGGTGCTCAAGGATGCCGGCGTGGAAGTGGCGCACTCCTGCGAGGAAGGCGTGTGCGGCGCCTGCGAGACGCGCGTGCTGTCCGGCATTCCCGACCACCGCGACGCCATCCTCTCCGAACCGGAGAAGGCGGCCAACAACACCATGATGATCTGCTGCTCGGGCTGCAAGGGCGAGCGGCTGATCCTCGACCTGTAAGTCATTTCATCCCAACCGGAGACATCCCATGATCATTGACTGCCACGGCCACGTCAGCCCGCCCGCCGAACTCTGGGTCTACAAGGCTCACATCCTGTCGCACCGCGGCGAGCACGGGCGCAAGATGCCCGAGGTGACGGACGAAGAGATCCTGCACTACGCCAACCGCAAGGAGATGGGTCCGGCCGGGCACATCGACCTGCTCGACCGCGCTGGCACCACCGTCCAACTGCTGTCACCGCGTCCGTTCCAGATGATGCACAGCACGAAGCCGGGCAAGCTGGTGCACTGGTTCACCGAGGAGACCAACAACATCATCGCCCGCACGGTGAAGCTGCTGCCCAAGCGCTTCATCGGCGTGGGCGGGCTGCCGCAGGTGGCCGGCGATCCCATCGAAGTGGTGCTGCCGGAACTGGAACGCTGCGTGAAGGAACTGGGCTTCCGCGGCGTGCTGCTCAATCCGGACCCATTCGAGAACAACGGCTCCGAAGCGCCACCGCTGGGCGACCGCTACTGGTATCCGCTCTACGAGAAGCTGTGCGAGCTCGACATTCCCGCGCACATCCACGCCACCGGCTCGCACTCCGCTCGCTCGCCGTACACGGTCCACTTCATCAATGAAGAGACCATCGCGGTGTTCGGCCTGGTGAACTCCGACGTGTTCAATGACTTCCCGTCGCTGAAAATCCTGGTGTCGCACGGCGGGGGTTCGATCCCCTACCAGATCGGCCGCTTTCAGTCCGGCGCCGCGCGCGCGGGACGCGACTTCCTCGCCGGAATGCGCAATCTCTACTACGACACCGTGCTGTATTCCGAGGAGTCGCTGCGCCTACTGATCAAAACCGTCGGCGCGGACCGCTGCCTGTTCGGCGCCGAGTGCCCCGGCGTGGGCTCGCAGACCAACCCGGCTACCGGCCGCACCTTCGACGACATCAAGCCGTTCATCCAGGGCTTCGACTGGCTGTCGCCGGAAGAGAGAGACCAGATCTTCTTCGGCAACGCGCAGAAGCTGTTCAATCTCGACTTGGCGGCGTACCGCTAAACGCGCGACGACGCCCGGAGGAGACCAACCATGGCAGAAATCGTACTGGGCATGGGTACCTCGCATGGTCCCATGCTGGTCACGCCGCCGCACACGTGGGGCTCGCGCCTGCCCGACGACCGCCGCAGCCTGCATCACTACCAGGGTCGCACATGGACGTTCGACGAGCTGGTGCAGCATCGCGCGTCGGAAAACCTGGCCGCTCAGATCACGCCGGAAATGTGGGAGGTTCGGCACGCTCGCTGCATGCAGGCCATCGAACGCATGTCGCAGGTGCTCGCCGACGCCCGCCCAGATGTGGCAGTGATCGTCGGCAACGACCAGATGGAAATCTTCGACGACATGCTGGTGCCCGCCTTCAGCGTAATGTGGGGCGAAACCATCGTCAACAACATGATCAGCGACGAGAAGCTGTCGCGGCTGCCGCCAGGCGTGGCCCACGCCATGCCCGGCTACATGCCGCCGGAAGCAACCTATGCCGGCGTGCCGGCGCTGGGCCGTCACATGATCGAACGCGCCGTGGCCGACGGCTTCGACATCACGGCACTGAAACACCTTTCCGCAACAGAGACGCCGCACGCCTTTGGCTTCGTGTTCCGGCAACTGATGAAAGACCAGGTGATTCCCACCGTGCCGGTGCTGATCAACACGTTCTATCCGCCCAATCAGCCAACCGCAGCCCGTTGCCATGCGTTCGGACGTTCGCTGGCGCGTGCCATCCAGTCGTGGGACAGCGACGCACGCGTGGCCATCATCGCCTCGGGCGGCCTGACCCACTTCGTCATCGACGAGACCGTCGATCAGTTGATCCTCGACAGCATGCGCGCGCATGACTTCGCGCCCGTGGAGGGACTGGGCGAGGCGATCTTCCAGGCCGGGACCTCCGAGGTCAAGAACTGGATTCCCGTGGCCGGCGCGATGGACGAGCTCGGCTTCAGCATGGAAGTGATCGACTACGTGCCCTGCTATCGCAGCGAGGCCGGAACGGGCAATGCCATGGGGTTCGCCTGCTGGCGACCCGACAACAACAAGGAACGCATCCAATGAGCACCCCTGAGGAATATGTGCGCCGACTGCGCCGGCTGGATTGCTGCGCGGTATCCGACACACTCGACAAGCTCGGCCTGCCGGGCGTGGTGAGCGGTGTGCGGCAGGAAGCCGGCGAGGGACGCATCGCCGGTCGCGTGATTACCGTGAAGCTCGGCACGGGCGCGCCGCCACCGGGCGAGCCGCGCCACCTGGGCACCACCGCCATTGAGGCCGGCAGCGCGGACGACGTGATCGTCGTCGAGCAGCGCACCGGTGTCGAGGCCGGTAGTTGGGGCGGCCTGCTATCGCTCGGCGCGAAGGTGAAAGGTATCGCCGGCGTGGTTGCGGATGGTCCGGTGCGCGACATCGACGAAGCGCGTGCGATGAACTTTCCCGTCTTCGCCTCTTCCCTCACGGCCCGCACTGCCCGCGGCCGCGTCGTCGAGAAAGGCACCAACGTGCCAATCCGCGTGTGGGACGTGGACGTCGATGCCGGCGACTACGTTCTCGCCGACCGCAGCGCGGTCATCTTCATCGCCGCGGCGAACATCGACCGGGTTCTCGAGGCCGCGGAAGGCATCGTCGCCCGCGAAGCTCGCATGGCCAAGGCCGTTTTGGCCGGCACACCGATGAGCCAGGTCATGGGCGGCAACTACGAATTCATGCTGAAGGATTAAGTCATGTCAGAACAGATCGAAGACCGCAACGTCGCTCGCGCGGGCAGGCTCGACACCGCCACGCTCAGCGACGCGATGGACCGCCTCGGCATCGTCGGCCAGTGCCGCGCCATCAAGCCGCGCGACGCCGGCTTCCGCATGGCCGGCCGCGCCTTCACCATCCTCTACGGTCCCGCCGCTAGCCCGCCGGGCACCGTCGGGGACTTTATCGACGACGTGCCGCCCGGTCACGTGATCGTGCTCGACAACGGCGGCCGCACCGATGCCACGGTCTGGGGCGACATCATGACGGAGATCGCCCATCGCCGCGGCATCGCTGGCACCGTGATCGACGGCATCAATCGCGATGTGCACCTGTGCCTGTCGCTCGGCTACCCGGTGTTCTCGCGCGACAACTGGATGCGCACCGGCAAGGACCGCGTGCAAGTGGAGGCCACCAATGTGCCGGTGAATATCGGCGACGTTCGCGTGGCCCCGAGCGACATCCTGCGCGGCGATGCCGACGGGCTGGTGTCGATTCCGCGTGGTCACGAGGAGCGCATCCTCGCCGCCGCCGAAGAGATCGAAGCCGCCGAAAACGCCATTCGCAAGGCAGTCGCCGGCGGCATGCGCCTGGACGAGGCCCGCGCCCAGTACCGCTACCACCAACTGCAGACGCGCGCCGAAGGAGCGAAACCATGACTATCTCCATCGACCGCATCGATCCACGCGATACCACGCAACTGGATTTCGCGCGTACCGCTCCGCAAATCGTCGACGCCGCCCGCGCCATCCCCACGGCAACGCTGCATGAGGCCGGCGGGAAGATCGGAGCGTTTGCGTCGGCGATCAAACCCGTCGCACCGGGATTCAGGCTGTGCGGCCCCGCCGTCACAGTGCATGCGCCGGGCGGCGACAACCTGTGGCTGCACCGCGCCATCTACGCCGCGCAACCAGGCGACGTGCTGGTGGTGTCGGTCAGCGACGCTTTCGAGCACGGCTACTGGGGCGAAGTCATGTCCACCGCCAGCCAGGTGCGCGGCCTCGCCGGCCTAGTCATCGACGGCTGCGTGCGCGACGGCGGGCTGCTGGAAGAGATCGGCTTCCCGGTGTTCGCCCGCGGCTTGTGCATTCGCGGCACCGGCAAGGATTTCGGCGCGCGCGGCTGGATCAACGCGCCGACCGTGTTCGGCGACGTCACCGTGCATGCCGGCGACCTGATCGTTGGTGACAGCGACGGCGTGGTCTGCATTCCGCGCGACCGTGCGGGCACGGTGGTGGAGGCCGGAATTGCGCGAGAAGCGAACGAGGCTGATCAGTGCCGCCGACTCCGTGCGGGCGAGACCACGCTCGACATCTTTGGCTGGGGCTGAGGAACGAGAGAGACGACATGAAGGAAAACATCGACGAAAACACGACGATCCGCACGAGCTGGATCGACATCCCGGCAGCCGATGGCCGAGCTTACCAAGGCTATCTCGCACTGCCGCCGGCGAGAACGGGCCCCGGGATTGTCCTCTTCCAGGAAATCTTCGGCGTAAACCGCCATATCCGGGCCGTGGCCGAGCAGTACGCGCAACTGGGCTTTGTCGTGCTCGCGCCCGACGTGTTCTGGCGGCAGGCGCCGCGCGAATCGTTCGGCTATGTGGGCGACGAAGCCGCGCGCGCGCGAGACATGCTCATTCGCGCCGACATGGCCGAGATCGGGGCCGACCTGGAAGGCACCGTCCGCTCGCTGCGCACGCGTCCCGAAGTGACGGGCGGCGTGGGCGCGCTCGGCTTCTGCATCGGCGGCCGGCTGGCCTATCTTGCAGCCGCTGCGGGACTGGTGGAGGCAGCCGCGTGCTACTACGGCGGCGGCATTCAGGACCAGTTGCAGAAGGCGGCGGCCGTGCGCTGCCCGATGCTGTTCCACTACGGCGAGACGGATCCCATGATCCCGCTCGCCGCGGTAGAGCGCGTCAGGGCAGCCTTCGCCGACCGGGACACGGCGAAGTTCTTTGTCTACCCAGGAGCAAGCCACGGTTTCAACTGCTGGGAGCGTGCCAGCTACCAGCCGCTCGCCGCCATGCAGGCGCACGGTCGCACCGTGCTGCACTTCGCCCGCCATCTCGCTGCCGGCACCACGGTCGCATAGCCTGGGGACGGAGAACCCGCCATGAGCATCGACGCCAACCAGTTCAAGACAGCGATGCGCTGCCTCGCCGGACACGTCTGCCTGATCACCACGCTGTCGGCGGACGGCTCGCGGGCGGGGCTGACGGCCACGGCCGTCTGCTCCGTATCGGCCGATCCGCCAACGCTGCTCGCCTGCGTCAACCGCAACAGCGCGTCGTTCCACGCCATCCAGGCGTCGGGCATCTTCGCGGTGAACGTGCTTGCGATGGAAAGCCGTCGGCTGGCCGACCGCTTTGCCAGCCCCATGCCGGCAGAGGAAAAGTTTGCCGACGGCGTATGGGGACGTGCCAGCACCGGCGCACCAGTACTCCGTGACGCGCTGGTCAGCTTCGATTGCCGAGTGGCCAGTGCCGTGGATGTCGGCACGCACGGCATTCTCTTCGGCGCCATCGACACCGCAACGCCGCGCGCCGATCGCGCTCGCCCGCTGCTGTACGCGCACGGCAGCTACGGTGAATTTTCGTCGACCGACGCTGCCGCTGCGCGAGAACTGCTCTGGATTCCGACATGGGACCCGGAGCCGGCCGGCTGAGCCGGACGATCGCAAACCTGCCGGCCGACAAAATCCCGCCCGCATCCCTGCAGCGCGGGCACAACAACAATAAATTCGAACAACGGAGACACGGAATGGCGTTTCGGAGAAAAATGCCGGCAACGGCACTTAGCCATCTGTCATTCGGCATTGCAATGACGGCCGCCACCACAGTGACGCACGCGCAGGGCAGCGTCATCATCGGCGGCCTGCTGGATGAGAGTGTCGCGGTCTATCGCGACAACGGCGGCCACTCGAACGTCCGCATGCAGGATTCCGCCATCTACCCGTCGAAGTTCTACCTGCGCGGCACTGAGGACCTCGGCGGCGGCCTGCAGGCATCCTTCAGCCTGGACTCGATGATTTCCCTCAGCACCGGGGCGCTTGATCCGCAGTCGCGCGGCGCATTGTTCGAGAACTCTGCCTGGGTCGGCATGCGCAAGGTCGGAATCGGCGGCTTCCGCCTCGGGCAGCAGAACGACTTCGCGTTCGACTACTTCCTTATCGGCGCCATCGACCCCGCCACCGGCATCGCGGGCGGCATGCTGAACTTCCGCACCGGCAGCTTCGGCGCGGACCTGCTCGGCCTCAAGGGCCCCGCGCAGATCGGCGCCGGCCTTGCCGCCGGTGCGCCATACCCGCCCTACACCAATGCCGCTGGCGCGCCGGTGGGCATGTCGGCCATCAATTGGGATCGCGTGGGCGGAAAGCGGATGTCGAACGCCCTCAAGCTGACAACCGACGAGATCGGCAGCTTTTCGGCTGGGCTGATGTACAGTTTCGGCGAAGTGGCGGGAGACTTCCAGAACGGGTCAGGCAAGAGCGCGGCGATCGGGTATCACCACGGAGAAACGCGCGCAGCCGTAGTCTATACCGAGCAGAACTACGGCGCGGTCAATGGTGGGCAGAGCGGCATCGCGAACTTCCTCGCCGGCGCCCGTACCAAGGTGTCGCGCTTCGATTTCTCGGGCATGTACAGCCAAGCGCGCAACACATTCACCGGAGCGAGGATCTACGCGCTGGCTGGCGGCATCGGCTATGAGCTGACGCCGGACCTGGTTCTCGGGGGAGCCTATACCTATGAGAACGGCAACGAGCAACTGAAGAACGTTATCATCCACCAGGGTGCGCTCCAGTTGACGTACACCTTCTCCAAGCGGACCGCAGTCTATCTGGCGGGGGTCTACCAGCACACCAACGGCGCCTATGCCGCCGAGATCGGCAACATCCTTGCCAGCGGGAAAATTCAGTCCGTGGCGGCAGTCGGCATGATGCACCGCTTCTGATGGTGCTACGCGGGGCGCTGGAGAGCACCCCGCTTCATACGCCGCGCGCAGCAAGGATCTGCATCAGCCCCTCGGCCACCATTTTGCGGCCTTCGGCGTAGGCATCCAGCAACATTTCCCGGTTCTTTGTACTCAACGCCTTCACGAGCTTCTGCTCAATGTTGGCGTTCAGGTGCTGGTCGCGCAGCGTGATATCTGCGGCCAGCGCGCGGTAGCGGTCGGTCAGCCGCATCAGCCGCAGCGCCTCGCGCTTGAGCACCTTGTTCGGCGACAGCTCGAACACCGCGTCGTGGAACGCGCGATGGTGCTCGATCCATTCCGAGCGGTTACCGGCCGAGAGCAGTTCGTCGAGTTCGGTCAGCATCGTCTTAAACTGCTTGAGTTGCGCGGGCGTGGGCCACTCGATAGTGGACAGCAGTTCCGCTTCCAGCAGTTGCCGCATCAGGTAAAGCTGGCGTGCCTCGTCAGTCGACAATGGCGCGACGAAGAAGCCCCGGTTCGGATCGTGCTCGATGATGCTTTCGGCCGCCAGCAGCTTCAGCGCCTCGCGCACGGGAACGCGGCTGATGCCGAAGCGGTCGGCCAGGTCGGATTGGCGTAGCTGCAGCCCGGGCGGCAACTGTCCGCGGTTGATGAGCTTGCGGATTTCCTGGGCGATCTGGGCGGGAATGTCGATGCCTTGTAGTTCTGCGGTGGACACGATATGACTAGGTCTGAATTAGATATGCAATTTTGAATGCAATCATACCTCCAATTTACCGTTCCAAGGCAGGATCCGCGCTTCCGTGGGGATGCCCGGTCGCGCCCCGGACGCCATCGTCGCTGTAGGGTTGCTGCCTGCTCGCCTGGAACAGCACGGCTAGGTCAAGCTGGCTGGTATGGACCATCGTTCTGCGTGGGCTTTCCCCTTGACGCCCAGTCCAACGACTTGCAGGAAATACCGCACTGCCCGCCACGCCCAAACCTTAACATGAGGAGACTCTCGTCCGATGCGCTGTCAAGACATTTACATGGCAACTCCACTTTGCGAGCGGTCGTTCGATCGTCGAGAAACGCCGTCCCGTCATCGGTCGACTGGACCATGCAGAGTGACGGACGACCTAACACATGCCGTTTGCGCTAGGGTACTCCCGCGAATGGGAGGCTTTCCCGAATAGCAAGTGGATCGTCTAAGCAAGTGCTCAGTGATGTTCGGCCTTCCGGGGCGACCGGCCGCCTCGTTTCTCCACTCGTCCTTCCCGCAATCTGCTTCCGATCAAGCATCGCGTGCAGCTCTCGCAAGCCCTCTTTCTGAGCGATTGTGTAACTCGCTAGCCCTGTCAAAGCGGATGATATGACAACACCATACCTACGAGGGGAATGAAATTCGCCGGCATCAATGAACGATGCTAAGCTCTTTTTGAAGGCTTACGATCCGCTTCCCCGCCACCATGCCCGTGTCGCGATCAGCACATCTGCGGATGCAATGAATGACCGAGTCAGCAAGTTGTTGATTTTCTGTGGGCGCCGACCGGAAAACCGCATGAATACTGGGGGCTGCTACCCCGATAAACTGCAGCGAAAACAAAGGGGGCGATCGCCAATACACTAACATGGTGTTGATTGATTTGATCTTCCCGATGATGCAGCCGTCGGGATAGGCCAAGTTTTCAGGCCCAATGGTGAGCGGCATGGATGCCAATGTTGAGTCCGAGGTGGTGTACGAGGGCAACGATCGGCTGCTTCTCGGCATCATCATGGGCGTCGTGGACTTCTGGCTGTTCGCCCAGACCACTCTCAATATTGCGCCGGACATGAGTCACGACATCGGCTTGGATGCGAGCGTGATGAACGTCGCGGTGGCTATCACCTCGCTGTTCTCGGGCATCTTTATCGTGGTGATGGGCGGCTTGGCCGACCGCGTAGGCCGCCTGAAGATCACTCGCATCGGTTTTTACCTGAGCATCGCCGGTTCGCTGCTGGTCGCAATAACGCCACAGGGCCCGCTGGCCGCACCAGTGATCTTGTCGGGTCGGGCGCTGCAAGGTCTGTCGGCCGCGTGCATCATGCCGGCCAGTCTGGCGTTGGTGAAAGCCTATTGGGATGGTCCTGGACGCCAGCGGGCCATCAGCATGTGGTCGATCGGTTCCTGGGGTGGTTCGGGCCTGTGCTCACTCTTCGGTGGCCTGATGTCGCAGAACTTTGGTTGGCGCTCGATCTTCTGGGCGGCCATCGTTGTTAGCGTACTCGGCCTGTGGATGATGCGCGGCACGCCTGAGAGCAAGGCAAGAACCGCGGGCGGCTACAAGTTCGACCTGTCTGGCGTGCTGGCTTTCATGGTCGCCATGGTGGCATTGCAGGTGCTGGTGACGCAGGGCAACAAGCTGGGTTGGACCAGTGCGATGGGCCTGGGGCTACTGGCTGCAACGGTGGTCTTCGGCTTGCTGTTTTTCCGCATCGAAAGCAAGGTGTCCAATGCGTTCTTCGACTTCAGCCTGTTCAAGAACGCGACCTACACCGGTGCGACGATTTCCAACTTCCTCGTCAATGGAGCAGCAGGCACGCTAATCGTGTCGCTGCAACTGGTGCAACTCGGCGGCAACATGGACGCCCAGCAGGCCGGCTTCCTGACGCTGGGCTACGCGATTGCCATCATCGCGTTCATCCGCGTGGGCGAGAAACTGCTGCAACGCTTCGGCCCGCGCAAGCCGATGGTCTGGGGCTGCCTGATCACGGGCTTGGGCGTCCTGATGGTGTCACCTGCCAACCTGCTGCTGTCGGACTACAAGCTCCTCGCGATCGTCGGCTACACGCTGTTCGGCGTCGGTCTAGCGTTCTATGCGACACCCTCGACCGACGCGGCGCTGTCGAACCTGCCGGCTGCCCAAGTTGGGTCTGGTTCGGGCATCTACAAGATGGCCTCCTCGCTCGGCGCCGCCTTCGGCGTGGCGATTTCCGCCGCCATTTTCACCGCGCTCAGTGCTAACAGCGAAAGCGTGAACTGGCTCGACGGCGTGATCACCTTCGCCGGCCGCCAGGACAACCTGGCCGTGCGCGAAGCCGCCATCGTTGCGCTGGGCTTCAACGTCCTGATGGTGGCGATGGCCACCGTCTCGATCGTGCTCACGGTGCCCAAGGGGATGAAGGTGCAAACCTGAATCTCCTGTTCTTCACTTCGACACTTCTGGAGCTATCATGAATCCCCTCACTGAAGCCCTCGACCGCGCCGATCCCGCCCTGGTGGCCGAACTCGAGGCGCTCTACAAGGACCTCCACCAGCACCCGGAGTTGTCGATGCAGGAAGTTCGCACCGCGAAGATCGTCGCCGACGCCATGGAAGGTCTGGGCTACGAGGTGACGCGCAACGTCGGCGTGACTGGCGTGGTCTGCGTGATGAAGAATGGCACAGGCCCGACCGTGATGCTACGCGCCGACATGGATGCGCTACCAATGGCAGAGGACACCGGGCTGCCGTATGCCAGCACAGTGACCGCGCGCGACGATGAAGGCGTAGAGGTCGGCGTCGCGCATTCATGCGGCCATGACATGCACGTGACCTGGATGATCGGTGCCGCGCGTATCCTGTCTGCAAATCGCACCGCCTGGAGCGGCACACTGATGATCGTATTCCAGCCCGGTGAGGAAACGGCCGAGGGCGCATCCTCTATGGTGGGCGAATGGGGCGAAGGCCGCTTTCCGAAGCCCGACATCATCCTCGGGCAGCACGTGATGGTCGGCGCGGCCGGCACCGTGAACTACCGTCCCGGCATTACGCTGTCTGCCGGAGACAGCCTGAAGATCAAGCTGTTCGGGCGCGGTTCGCACGGCTCGCAGCCGCAAACCTCGATCGATCCGGTCATCATGGCCGCAGCGACCACGTTGCGCCTGCAGACCATTGTCTCTAGGGAAATCGCGCCGACCGAACCGGCGGTGCTCACGATCGGCTCGTTGCAGGCCGGTACCAAGGAGAACATCATCCCCGACGACGCCACCATCAAGCTGAACATGCGCACCTTCAGTGAGGACACGCGCGAATACATGCTTAATTCGATCCGCCGCATCTGTTGCGCCGAGTGCGATGCCTCCGGTGCCGAGCGTCCGCCCGAGTTCACCACGATCAACAGCTACCCGTTGACAGAGAACGATCTGGCCGCTACGCAAAAGGTGGCGCACGCCTTCGACCGCCAGTTTGGCGAAAAGGCGTCGCAGGCACCCGGTCCGGCATCAGCCAGCGAAGACTTCAGCATCTTCGGTCGCACTTGGGGCGTGCCCTATGTATTCTGGTTCGTCGGTGGTACCAACCCGGAGGTGTACGCGAAGGCCAAACAGGAGAGGACCATCAACAAGATCCCTAGCAACCACTCACCGAAGTTCGCGCCGCAGATCCATCCGACGCTCGAGACCGGCTTGCAGGCCATGCTGACTGCCGCCAGCGCGTGGTTGTGTCCCAGTGTATGAACGTCCACGAATTGGCCCTTGCCGGCCTGAATGACCACCGTCTGTTCACGTTTCTCGATCTGGCCGGCACATTTGCCTTTGCCTTCAGCGGCGCGGTCGCGGCCAGAGACCGCGGACTCGACTGGTTCGGTGTCATCGTCATTGCTTTTGCGGTCGCTTGCGGCGGGGGTGTGCTGCGCGACCTGTGCATCGGCGCCGTGCCGCCCGCTGGACTAACCGATTGGCGCTATCTCGCCGTCGCAATGGCAGCGTCATGGGTGACGCTCACTGCGCGCGCGCTGGTCGTGCGCCTTGCACACCCGGTGACCTTGTTCGATTCTCTGGGGCTGGGATTGTTTGCAGTGACCGGCGCGCAGAAGGCCTTGATTTTTGGCCATAATGCCGAGGTGGCGGTGCTGCTCGGCGTAGTTACCGCCGTGGGTGGTGGCGTGGCGCGTGACGTGCTACTCAATCGGGTGCCGGTAATTCTTCGGCGCGAGGTCTATGCGTCGGCGGCTCTGGTGGGTGCCGTCATCGAGGTGTGCGGCGAGCGCCTGGGATGGGTGTCCAGTGGGCGGACCTGGTCCGCCTTGATGGCGTGCTTCGCGTTGCGTTACCTCTCGCTGCGTTACAAGTGGAATCTGCCGCGCTCTCTCGGGCATGATGGCAGTGGGAGCGGATCAGACAAGTGATGAGCGCAGGACTGTGGGGCTATCCGTGATGGTGCAACGATCCGACCGGCATTGGGGCCGCTCCACGGCTTTGTCAACATTTGGCCCTTTTTTTTCTGGCTCGTCAGTAAAAACTGTGGGTAAGCTTTGGCTCCGGAAGCTTCCCGAGCCCGTGATATAGCGCGATTTCGGTCATGCGGAAGGTCCGGAATCCATATGCTTTTCTCATGGTGACTTTGGC
>NZ_QKWJ01000027.1 GCF_003353055.1 Cupriavidus lacunae | reverse complement strand
TCACGCTGATCGGGCTGTGTTCGATAAAGCGTTCCACCACTGCGTCCAGTACCACGCCACTGACTCCGTCTTCGGTTCGAGGACACGGAGCTTGCCCTATTCTTCATCACCTTGAAAGGGGTGCCTTTAAGAGCTCCAGTCGCTCGTCAGCGATTGCCGTGAAGCTCATGGACGTAAAGCGTGTCCGCTTCGATTGTCCTTGCATGAATATCGTGAGCATTTATCTCCGCCGCCTGCACTGCTGGTGCGTGAATATCCTCGCCATGTGGCTCTCCGCCTTTTCCTTCCATTCGGTAGACAACCCTGGCGCGCACATTCTCGGCGTGCACATCGTGCGCCCTGATAACGCTGGCCCGCACGACATCGCTATGGATATCGTGCGCATAGAGCGCCTGAGACTGGAGGCGTGTGCGGTGGTAGCGCGGCACGTAAACGTTCTCATACCAGGTTTGTTGCACGAAGTAGACTGGCCGGCCACACGCGCTGTATTTGTGGCAATAGTCGCGCCACTCTTTCGCCTGATAAGCAGGAACGTACAGATAGATCGGTTGCGGCGCGACACCCGCGGGCGCGGGTTCTACCAGGACCGGCCGAGCGTAGATGAGCTCGGGTGGCGGCGCATTACCGATGTCGATGCGCCCATAGAAGCCGGGCTGCCCCATGCTAATCCCTACGCCGACATCTGCTGCGATGGCAGGAGCGGCGATTGCCGCCATCAAGACCGCTAGAAGAAGACGTTTCACGCTTTTGATCCTTGGGATTGTGTCGCGCAGAATGCAGTGCGCGCCAAATCTTAGCGGGACAAGATCAATGCGGATGTGAGCAAGTGTAAGCGATCGTTCCAACCCGCTGGATCGCCGGTAGGGGCCGTTCAGTTTCGAGCGACAGCTACGCTTTCGCTGACTCTCGGCCCTCGATGACGATACGACTTCCCATCGCTTTCTCCTTCAATAACCACATTCATTTCCCAGATCGCCGCCGATGTCGTTCCGGACCGCCTATCCCTGCCTGGCGGCGACCGCGGCGCAGGCCTTGCGGTTGTCTAGGGTGTGGAGGTCGGAAACATCTGCTCAAAAAGCGCTTTCGTCCGGGGCGTGAGGTTCGCTGGGTCGGGGCGCAGCATGTCTCCCTCAGGGACGAGAACCTTCCCATAGACGGCCTCAAATATCCGCTTCACGGCACCATCGCTCCCGACCTCCCGGTCGTAGTCAGGAGCGAAGCCAACCAGTTGATCAGTTGAGGGGCAAACCTCGCCCTTCCGGGACCCTTGAGGGCGGGGAAGGATAGTGCGGACGGGGCATCTCTCATCACTGAATGGCTGCCGCACGACCGCATTCCGCGTAATATGTAAAGGTTCAGCCACAGTGCCGCCGCCAACCATGTCAAAGCGAATCGCAGACGCATTGCTCGGCGGTTACTGCCATTCACCGGGAGCGCGATGAACACGACAACCTTCAATCCGCAGGAAATCGTGACGAGCATCATTGTCCACGAGGTCGCGCCCGACGACGCCGAGCAGTACGAAACGTGGCTCGCGGACATCCGGGCCGCATGCTCCAAGTTTTCCGGCTACCTGAGCACCGATGTGGTCCGTCCGGTCGGCATGAGCCGCGAGTACGCGACCATCGTCCGCTTCGCCGACTTCAAAAGTCTCAACGCCTGGATGGAATCCGATGTGCGTCGCCAACATATCGAGAGCATGCGGCCGTCTCTGCGGCAAGGCGACCGATACGAGATCAGGACTGGCCTCGATTTCTGGTTCACACCAAAGAACGCACCGGTCAAGGTCCCAACCGCGTGGAAGCAGTGGCTTATCACGTGGAGCGCCATCCTGCCGCTCAGCATCGTCGTACCATGGGGCGTCGTGCCGGTGCTCACGCGCCTGGGCTTCGCCCATGACTCGTTCATCGACAAGGCAGGCGTGACGGCGGCAATCGTGTTCCTGATGGTTTATGTGGTGATGCCGCGCTATACACGGCTCGTTGCACACTGGCTGTTCAAGTGACCAGTGCGTACTTGGCGCGCTGCAGTGGCGCTCAGGCCACGCACCGTGCGTTTGCGCGTGTCGTCACGCGTGCCGCGGGCATTGGGCAGAGTTGCGTCCCCATCGTCGGCTAGCGTTGGGGGGATTTGGGCTGGCCGCCTGCGTCGTGCTGGCGGCCCCCACGAGATCGCTTGCGGCTGCCGCCACCACTGCGCCCGCGCCCGAAACGTGACTTGTTAGACCAGACCCAAGTCCCGGGAGGGCAGTTCACTCATCCACGGGATTGCTGGAGGCCTCGCCAGCAATCGGGTGCTTAAGCCGCAAGTCGGCAGCGGTCAGCGGGCGACCATCCTGGGAGCGTACCTCAAGTCGCGCCACGGGAAGCCCTGTCTTTGTCTCGATTAGGCTCTCACGCGCTTCGTCGGGCGAGAAGCATGACTGCGTGCCCCACTGGCGCAGGGCGATGATTACCGTGAGCAGCCCCTCACCTTTTGGCGTAAGTGCGTACTCGCGATACGCGCCACCATCCTGCGCGGGCAGGGTTTCCATAATGCCCAGTTCGACCAGTCGGCGCAGGCGCTGCGCGAGGATGTTTTTGGCTAGCCCAAGGCTCTTCTGAAAGTCTCCGAACCGTCGGATGCCCGACAAGGCGTCACGGACGATCAGCAGAGACCACCAGTCGCCGACCGCGTCCAGGCTGCGCGCGACCGGACAAGTGGCTTGATCGAAGCTTTTCCGCCGCATCTGAAGTCTCTCTCAAAAAGTGGTTGCGTTATTAAACCGTGTCGACGCATACTGAATCAACTCGGTTTCATTATTAAACCACATTGTGGAGGCACCTCGTGAATGCGCCCCTACAAGCAGCCCCAAGATCACCCGTGAATCCCCCGTTCACTACTGCATGACCTATCGGATCCCCGCTCGGCAGATCCGAGCCGCAAGTTGCGGATCAACTCTTACATGCCATGAAGTCCGATCCGGAGTTACGTATCGCGGTGATCGATTGCGCCATTCCGTGCTTCTTCATCGCGCACTTCGAGCTTCGGACCCAATTGCCAAACCCCTGACGGAGAATCGCTATGAAAGCCATCCAATATCAAGCTTACGGTAGCTATCAGGAAAACCGTGTAGTCGACGTGGAACGCCCGCAACCGAAGGACGGCGAGGTGCTTGTGGAAATGCGCGCTGTCGGGATCAACCCTCTCGACAATACGTTCCGCGCCGGGCACATCTACTTTTCCACCCCGGACAACCTGCCCCGCATTGGCGGCCAGACGGGAGTAGGAGTCGTGGTCGAGTCACGGAGTTCTGATTTCAACGCCGGTGATCGCGTCTTCGTCAGGGGGCAGGGTCTGGGTCTGGTGGCCGATGGCACGTGGCGCGAGTACGTCACTACGCCAGCAGCCGGCCTTGCCCACGTACCGGAAGACTTGGACGATAACCGTGCCGCGGCGTTTCTCGCGGGCGCGGGCTATCTATCTGGATACCTGGCGCTGACGGAGATCGCGAAATTCAAGCCTGGCCAAACCGTGTTGGCCCCTGCCATTGGCAGCGCCGTCGGCATGGAAACCGTTCAGATCGCGCGTCGCCTGGGTGCGTCGCTGGTGATCTCGACCGCGAGCACGACTGAAAAGGCTGAACGAGCTCGCGCAGACGGCTACGAGCATGTGATTGATTTGTCCAGGGAGAACCTGAAAGACGGTGTGCTGCGTATCACCGGTGGGAAGGGCGTCGATATCGTGGTTGACGGCGTGAGCGGAAAGCTGACAGGCCAGGCCCTTGCCTCGCTCGCTTTCGGCGGAACAGTTGTTGTTGTCGGCTACGCCGGGGGGCGCGAGGCGGAAGTGAGCATCACCGACATTATTTGGAAGGGTGCGACGATCCGTGGTTTTACCTTTAGGCTGTTTGCGCCGGAAACGATTGCGGCTGCCAACAAAGCGATTCTCGGGTATCTGAAGGAGGGCGCGCTGCAGCCAACGATCGACCAGGTCTTCCCGCTGACAGAGGCGGCCGAGGCCGTCCGGTATCTCATCGAAGATCGGCCCTATGGGCGGGTAATCCTGCAGGTATAGGACTTCGCGGACCCGTACTTGAGGAAGCCCTCGACCATCTCGCCAGGCGGAGATCCCGCTGAGAGTTCGAACGCGCCGGCTTCGCTTTCGTTCACGCCATGCTGCGCACGGACGAACCCACCGAATCCCTACGTTGAAGACATACTCCTGAAGCAAATATACGCAGCCCTTGCGGCCATCCTGCTCTCCGCCTCGGTGATGGCGTCCGACCCGGCCCGGGCGGACAGCGGCTCGGCGGCTCGGCGGTTCGACCCTTCCATGTCCAGGTTCCGGACGGCGCGCTCGCTGATCTGCGCAGTCGCATCGCTGCGACACGCTGGCCGGACCCGGAAACAGTTACCGACCAGTCTCAAGGTGTCCAGCAAGCCAGGTTGCGGGACCTGCTTCACTACTGGGGGACGGGGTACGACTGGCGCAAGGCCGAAGCCCGCCTCAATGCCCTGCCGCAATACGTGACCACCATCGACGGGGTGGATCTTCATTTCATCTGGGTGCGTTCCCGCAATCCAAACGCTCTGCCCGTAATCATCACCCACGGCTGGCCGGGATCTGTGTTCGAGTTCCTCAAGGTCATTGACCCGCTCAGCGACCCCGGCGCACATGGCGGCAAGGCCATAGATGCGTTTGACGTCGTGATCCCGTCCATCCCTGGCTACGGCTTCTCCGGCAAGCCAACCGGTACGGGTTGGGACCCCGAACACGTCGCGCGGGTGTGGGCGGAGTTGATGCAGCGCCTCGGGTACAACCGCTATGTCGCGCAGGGCGGCGACTGGGGCGCTCTCATTACCAGCGCGATGGCGCGCCAGGCGCCGGCGGGCTTGGCAGGCATCCACCTTAACCTCCCGGCAACGGTGCCCCCGGAGGCGGCAGCGGCGCTCGCTGTGGGCGGACCCGCGCCGGCGGGGCTTACCGGCAAGGAGCGCGCGACGTACAACGCTGTGTTCGCGTTCGCTAAACAAGGCAACTCGGCCTATAGCACGATGCTGGGCGCGCGGCCGCAGACGATCGGCTATGGCGTGACGGACTCGCCGGCGTTCCTCGCCGCCTTCATGCTGGGGCATCCGGGCTTTGCCCAGTGGACATACGGCGCCGCGCCACTGACGGCACCGACAAAAGATGAGGTCCTGGACGACTTTACGCTGTACTGGCTGACGAACAGTGCAGCATCCGCAGGACGTCTCTACTGGGAAAACATGGGGCGAAGCCCCCTGATTGCGGCTGCACAGAAGACTGCAGACATCTCGCTGCCGGTCGCCGTCACGGTCTTTCCGGAGGATGTCTATCGTCCGCCAGAGACTTGGGTCCGGCGCGCCTATCCTAGCCTGATTTACTTCCACGAGGCCGACAAGGGCGGCCACTTCGCTGCCTGGGAGCAGCCGCAACTCTTTGCCGAGGAACTTCGCGCGGCGTTCCGACCGTTGCGCAAATTCTGAGGGAGACTTCTATTACGCATTGTTCTTTCGGTGATTGTCATCGCGAAACTACAAGGATGTTTATATGAAATCGACTCGAGTCATCGCGGCTGTGTTACTGGCCGTCGGAAGCGGATTGATGTTGCACATAGCACAGGCGCAACAAGAGGGAATCCGGCGCACTGATTTATTGCAACGCGATCTCAGTGTGCCCGATCGCGATGTCGTCCAGGTTCGTGTGGATTTCGACCGGGGAGCGGTCGCACCCATGCACTCGCATCCGGGCGAAGAGATTGCCTATGTCCTCGAAGGCAGGTTGGAGTATCAGCTCGACGGCAAACCGCCAATCACGCTCAAGGTCGGCGATGCCTTGTTCATCCCGGCCGGAACTGTTCACACCGCAAAAAATGTCGGCGACGGCAAAGCGGCAGAGCTTGCGACGTATATCGTCAGGAAAGCGGCACCGCTCGTTGTGCCGGGTAGGTGAGCGCAGTTCGACATGATTCTAATTCCCGAGACGGCTGTCTCATAAGAGCGGCCCGATTTTCCTCGACCATCCTATCGAAGAGGCAACATCATGCAGCAAAAGCCGATGGTTTTGATCACGGGCGCGTCTACCGGAATCGGCTCGGTATACGCGGATCGTTTTGCTCGTCGCGGCCACCCGATCGTAATGGTTTCGCGCGATATAGTCCGGATGCAAACACTCGCTGCACGGCTACGCGCCGAAACAGGCGTCGATATCGAGATTCTCAAGGCCGACCTGAATGAGTCTGAGGACATCGCGAAGGTTGAAACGCGTCTGCGCGATGACTCGGACATCGGCGTCTTGGTAAGCAATGCAGGCACAGCCTTGCCGGGCACTTTCATCGACCAGAGCAGTAACGACGTGACGCGGCTGATCGGGCTAAACGTCACGGCGCTCACCCGCCTCGCGAGCGCGGTGGCGCCGCGCCTCGCGCGCGCTGGGAAAGGTGCAATTGTCAATATCGCGTCGGTGGCCGGGCTTGCGCCGGAGCTAGGCATGGCCGTGTACGGCGCCACGAAGGCTTTCGTGATTTTCCTTTCCCAGGGACTGCATCTAGAACTCGGCCCTAAGGGCGTCTATGTGCAGGCTGTCCTGCCATCCGCGACGCGCACGGAAATCTGGCAACACGCAGAGCGGGACGTGAATGAAATCCAAGGCGTTATGGAAGTGGAGGAACTCGTAGATGCGGCGCTGGCCGGATTTGATCAGCGCGAAACGGTAACGATCCCGCCGCTCCAGGAGGTTGCGCAGTGGCAGCTGTATGAGGCGGTCCGGCTTGCCATGGTACCGAACTTCTCGCAGGCGCATCCTGCCACCCGATATGGCTTTCTGAAACGATCTTCAACAGCCTTCTGAAATATCGCGCGGAGTCTGGTCTCGGAGCATGCTGAGATCCAGGCTCTGAAACTGATCGCGAAGATGGTCCAGCAATGCACGCGTCGCTCTGGGAAGTAGCTGGTTCGCCGTCGTAATCGCATAGAGATGCCCGCCGAAGCCGTCGATAGTCCAGTCGGGCAATAAGCGTACAAGCCTGCCCGCAGCGACTTCGCCTTCGGCCATGTAGGAAGCAAACGCGCCGAAGCCGATCCCCTGGACCGCCGCTTGCACGAGAAACATAAAGTGCTGCGACTGCAGATGTGGATTCAGTTCGATGCGGACTTCCTCCGAACCTCGCTGTAGGTTCAGCACGCAACGTCGATTGGGCGTCGGGATGGACAGGAAGGCAAGGTTCGCCAGATCGTTGGGGTGGTGAATGCTCTTCGCGCTAGCGAGGAGCTTTGGCGACGCATAGAGATGCCAGTCGACGGGTCCAAGGTCGCGGGCAACGGAGTCCAGGGGCGGTGTCGAGGTAATGCGCAAGGCAACGTCGACCTCTGCCGCGATGAGATCCTGTACTCGGTTCGAGAATGACACATCGATGGTCACGCGCGGATGGCGCGCAAGGAAGTCCAGCAAGACCTGACCAAGGAGGACGTCTCCGAGTCCCCATGGGACGCTGACGCGGATATGCCCGCGAATGGATCCGCTGAGATCATCAATGCCCTCTTTTGCCGCCTCGAGTTCGCGAAGGATGCGCACGCCGTGCTCGTAAAGCAGTGCGCCCTGGCCGGTGAGCTCCAATTGGCGTGTCGAGCGCCGCAAGAGCTGCGCGCCCGCCTGGCTTTCCAGTTTGGCGAGCGACTTGCTGATCTGCGACCTCGTCACGCCTCGGCGAGACGCTGCGCCCGAAAGGGAGCCGGAATCCACGATATCGACGAGCAAGTGCACCAAGTCCAGATCCATATTCGTCTTCTCGATCGGTCTCCATGAATGGTCGCCATGAGCGTCTGCCCATTGCGTCGTCGGTGGAAACATGATGTTGAACATATCAGGGATTGTCAACGAAATGACCCCATTCCACAATGCCTCATCGCTACTTCGTAAATCAATGACATGTTTGAAGAAAACCACTTTGCCGGGCGCAGGATTCTTGTCACCGGGGGCGGCACCGGTTTGGGGCTCGGGATGGTCGAGCGACTCGCCGGACTCGGGGCCGAGATTCATATCTGCGGCAGGCGCGGGAGCGTTCTCGCGGAAGTGGCCGAGTCCCTTGAGCGGCGTTTCGGGCGGCGTGTCGGCCAACATGTAGTGGACATTCGGGACGCTGCTGCGGTGGACGAGATGGTCGAGCGAATCTGGCAGGAGCACGGCCCGCTCGATGGCCTAGTGAACAACGCTGCAGGAAACTTCATCAGCCGGACCGAAGATCTTTCCCCCAACGGGTTCAACGCCATTGCGGACATCGTCTTCAAGGGCACGTTCTTCGCGACGCAGGCGGTCGGAAAGCGGTGGATCGCCACCGGGCATCCGGGCGCAATCGTATCGATCGTGGTGACCTGGATCTGGACGGGATCGCCATTCGTCGTGCCTTCGGCTATGTCCAAGGCGGGCGTCGATGCCATGACGAAGTCACTGGCGGTCGAGTGGGGGCGGCATGGCATCCGGCTGAATGCCATCGCGCCCGGTGTCATCCCTACCGAGGGTGCGTCCGCGCGGCTGCGCCCGGCATCGCAGTCTCACGATTCTCCGTCGCGGCCCAACCCTACCGGCAGGAGCGGTACGCCTCACGATCTGGGCACGCTGGCAGCATTTCTGCTCAGTCAAGAGAACCACTGGATCAATGGGCAGACCATCGCCCTGGACGGCGGCGACTGGCTTGCGCACGGTGCCTACTACAAGCAGTACTTCGACTGGACCGAAAGCGAGTGGGCGGAAGCGAAAGCGCGCATCCGGGCCTCGAACGCGAAGGACAAGAGCCTGCGCAACCTGCGCGAGGTGGTCTGATGACGGCGGACTTCTACTGGGCCGACCGCGTCGTCGTCGCCAGGGAACTCGAGCTTCGCGCCCGCAAGCTGGCCGCCGGGCTGCTTGAGAGGAACATCGGTGCCGGGGACTCGATCGCGATCCTGACGCGGAACCATCCCGTCTACGCGGACGTGATCCTGGCGTGCCGTCTGATGGGATGCCACTACTGCCCAATCAACTCGCACCTGACCGCACGGGAAATCGAGTTCATCCTGAAGGACAGTGGCGCGAAGCTTCTTCTCGTCCAGCACGATCTGGCGGATCGTGTTCCGGAATCCATCCGCCTCGAACTGGCGACGCTGGTGATAGACGCACCTGCCGGGCAGCGAGCGAGCGAATACGAGCGCTGGCTCTTGGGCCAGAGCGCATTTGCCGGCACCACGGATGCGCCTGGCACTCATATCGCATACACGGCCGGAACCACGGGAAGACCGAAAGGCGTCGTCCGACTTCCCGTACGCAGCGAAGACCGCAACGCAAGGCGAGCGATGTTCCGCAAGCTGATGGCCGATGCATTCGGCATCACCCCCGGCGGGCGTGTACTGATGCCGGCTCCGCTCTATCACAGTGCCCCGTCGGTCATCGCGCAGACCTCGCTTGATGTGTCCGAGCGCCTGGTACTGATGCCACGCTTCGACGCGCAGGCTCTCCTGCAGATGATTGCGGTGCACCGTATCACGACGCTATACCTCGTGCCGATCATGTATTCGCGCCTGCTTGCACTGCCCGAGGAAGTGCGGTCTCGCTATGACATCAGCTCGCTGGAGTTTGTCGCATCCACCGGTGCACCATGTGCGCCGGAAATGAAGCGTCAGATGATCGAGTGGATGGGTCCGATCATTCACGAGGCTTACGCCTCCAGCGAGGTCGGTGCGATCACCGTTATCAGTTCGGAGGAAGCACTGCGGCGCCCGGGAAGCGCGGGGCGTCCGCTGGAAACGGCCGAACTCCGCATTCTTGACAATGAGGGCAACGCAGTGCCGCCGGGAGCGACAGGCTTGATCTACGTCCGGCAACGCGCCTATCCGGATTTCACCTACCGTGGCAACGATGAAGCACGCAGAAGCATCGAGCGACAGGGCCTTGTGACGTTGGGAGACATGGGGCATCTCGATCAAGACGGGTATCTCTACGTAAGCGACCGGGCGAGCGACATGGTGGTCTCGGGAGGCGTGAACATCTATCCGGTAGAGGTCGAGCACGTGCTTGCCGCCTATCCCGGCATCGCCGATTGCGCCGTGTTCGGAATACCCGATCCGGAGTTCGGAGAAAAGCTCATGGCGGTCTTGCAGCCGGAGTCGGGCCGGGACATCGACACGCACGCGCTCATCGAATGGTTGAGAGACAGGATCGCCGGCTTCAAGATCCCGCGACTGTTCGAAACCGTTCTCGCCCTGCCCAGGGACGAGAACGGAAAGATTGCCAAACGCAGGCTGCGTGAACCCTATTGGGCATCGCACGAAAGAGCCATCTGAAGAGACATGCCTGGAACGAGGAGTGGACATATGATCGAGGCGCCAGACACGACAGCCCAGTGGCTTCGCGAAGAGGAGCAGGCGCGCAGCCGCCTGGCGACGGCCGGATCGCTCGATGGCAGATCCGATGCGGCATCCGCCGCGGAAAGTCTGGACGGACTGACGATCGTCAGGCGCATGCTGACCGGCGAGATTCCCCAGGCGGCGATGTGCGAAACATTGGGCTACGTCCTCATTGAAGCAGACCACGGCCGCGCGTTATTCCAGGGCCATCCCCACGATGCCTTCATGAATCCCCATGCAACGGTGCACGGTGGCTGGGCCGCAACGCTGCTGGATTCCGCAATGGGATGCGCGGCCCGTACGGTCCTGCCTGCAGGGCGCGCCTACACGACGATGGACCTCACGGTGCGGTTCATCAGGGCGGTGTCAAAAAAGATAACAGTGCTCAGGGCCGAAGGCACGGTGGTCCACGCCGGCCGACGGGCCATCGTTGCCGAGGGTCGCCTGTTCGGACCGGATGGCAGCCTGTATGCGGTTTCCAGTTGCTCGTGCATTACGCTGCCTTCCGGAGCGTGAGCGAGGCCATGCTGGCTATCCGCCAACCTCACCGGATCATCATCATGCATTCCATACAGATCGCTTTGGAAGTGATTGAACGCAGTTCAGTCAATCGTGGCAGGCAGTGGGCGTTCGAGTCCATCGATCCGGCCAAAACTTGCCACATCGTCATTGACTTGCAGTGCGGCTTCATGGAAGAGGGTGCCTTGCTCGAAGTCCCGGTTGCGCGGGACATTGTGCCCAACGTCAACGCGATCAGCCGTTCGCTGCGTACGTCCGGCGGCATGGTTGCCTACACGCGCTGGACTTACCTGCCCGAAGAGCCGAATCCATGGTCCAACTGGTATGGGCAGCTGCTGTCAGCCGGCAGAAGCAAGGATTTCCTCGCCTTTGCGCCTGGCTCGCAAGCGCACGCGCTGTGGCCGGAACTCGACGTGCAGCCGGAGGACGTGGTAGTCGACAAGAGCCGCTTTTCCGCCTTTACACAAGGCACTTGTGAGTTGAGGAGCGTCCTCGATACGAGAGGCATCGACACCGTGATCGTCAGCGGCACGCTCAGTAACGTTTGCTGTGAAAGCACAGCGCGTGATGCCTGCCAGCTCAACTACAAAACGATCTTCGTCGCAGATGCCACGGCCACATATTCCGACGCCGCACACAACCGCGCCCTCAACAACCTGGCCCCAGTCTTTGCCGACATCATGACCACGGACAAGGTGCTCTCCATTATTACGTGAGCTCAACGACTGTAGCGCACAGCAATTTATTTCCGCCGCTTCCCGACCATCACGGGTCCGACGACTCGTTGTCGGCTTTGCGGCTCTCATATCCAGACTGACAATGCAAAAAGCGCCAACTCCTGATGAAATTGCCGCACCTGCCCGTGAACGTGCACTGGCACATATTGCGCGAGCCGAGGCGCGCGCAGTGAGTATTCCTTCCGGGCCAGGCGTCAAGCCCCGGTCCTTGCAGTGCGTCGGAGTCGTCGGTGGCGGCACGATGGGTGTGGGAATTTGCGTGTGTCTGCTGACATCCGGGCTGCCGGTGACGGTAGTTGAGCGCGATTCGGCCGCACTGCAGCGCGCCCTCGGGCGCGCCAGACATCTGCTGGAAGGCATGTACGCACGCGAGCGGCTGGACGCTGTCGGATTGGCGAAGGCGCTGGAAAATTTGCATGGCGCCGAGGACTACCACGCGCTCTCGGATTGCGACCTGGTGATCGAGGCCATCTTCGAGGACATGGCCGCCAAGCTGGAAGTATTCGAGGCGCTGGACCGCGTGTGCAGGCCAGGGTGCATCCTTGCGACGAATACGTCGTTCCTTGACGTCAATGCGCTCGCTGCCAGGGTTTCGCGACCCCAGGACGTGATCGGCCTGCACTTCTTTTCGCCGGCCCACGTGATGAAGCTGCTGGAAGTGGTTGTTCCAGACCAGGTCGCAGAGGATGTCGTAGCGACAGGCATGTGGCTCGCTGGCCGGCTCGGGAAGATTCCCGTGCGTGCGGGAGTCTGCGACGGGTTTATTGGCAACAGGATTCTTGCCAACTACAAACTCGCGGGCGAATACCTCGTCGAGGATGGCGCCTCGCCGTATCAGGTCGATCGCGCCATGCGCAGCTATGGCTTTGCCATGGGAATGTACGAAGTAAGCGACCTCGCGGGCGGCGACATTGGCTGGGCGACCCGCCGGCGTCGTGCACCCTTGCGCAATCCAAGGCAACGCTATGTCCAGTTTGCGGATCGCCTCTGCGAGCGAGGCTGGTTTGGCCAGAAGAGCGGACGGGGCTTCTATCTCTATCGGGCCGATACCCGGCAGGGCGAGATGGACCCGGAGGTTTTGGCAATCATCGACGCGGAGCGGACGCGTGCCGGCATTGTGCCGCGTACCTTTGACGATTCGGAGATCCAGCGGCGCATCCGCGCGGCCATTGTCAACGAAGGCTGCAAGGTGCTCGACGAAGGCATCGCCGCTCGGCCGCTCGATATCGACATCGTGTTCGCCAACGGATATGGCTTCCCACGATGGCGTGGGGGGCCCATGTTCGATGCTGATCATATCGGACTGCCGCAGATCCTGGCCGACCTGGAAGACCTGTCCGCGGAAGACGAATACTTCTGGGAGCCGTCACCGCTCCTGCGGAGCCTGGTTGCGACAGGAACCAGCATTGCGGACCTTAATGAGTGAGATTGGTCAGCAGAATGCAGAACGTCAGGCGGTGAGATGAGCCCCTGCAATCAACCCTATTGAATCCTTTCAAGATGAAGCGTGAAGCCGTAATTGTCGCCACCGCGCGCACCCCGATGACAAAAGCCCACCGTGGCGAATTCAACATGACAACCGGGCCTGAGCTTGCGGCGTTCGCTGTCCGTGCTGCGGTGGAGCGATCGCGAATCGATCCGGCGCTGATCGAGGACATCGTGCTCGGCTGTGGGTATCCGGAGGGTACGACAGGACGGAACGTGGCGCGCCAGACAGCGGTCCGGGCAGGACTTCCAGTTGACGTGGCGGGGGTGACCATCAACAGGTTCTGTGCGTCAGGGCTCAGCGCGATCGCGGACGCGGCGGCAAGGATCATCGCGCATGGGGCAGACGCGATGATTGCCGGTGGTGTGGAGAGCATCTCGAACATTCCGTCTACGGCGAACGGCCAGGCAACGAAGGATCCGTGGATTGTCGAAAACGTGCCGCAACTCTATATGTCCATGATAGAGACGGCGGACGTGGTGGCGAGGCGTTACGGAGTATCGCGCGACGCGCAGGATCAGTTCGCCCTGACCAGCCAGCAAAGAACTGCCGCCGCGCAGGAAGCCGCGCGCTTCCGGCACGAGATCGTGCCATGCACCGTGACCATGGCGCAGAAAGACAAGGTCACGGGCGAGCTTGGCTACAGGAAGGTGACTGTAGAGACCGATACATGCAACCGTCCCGACACAACGCTTGATGGCCTGACATCGCTTCAACCGATCCGCGGCGAAGACGAGTTCGTGACGGCCGGCAACGCATCGCAACTGTCCGATGGCGCCTCGGCGTGTGTGCTGGTCGAGGCCGGCGTGGCTGCGCGCCAAGGCCTGAAACCCTTGGGGGCCTTCCGTGGCTTCGCGGTGGCAGGGTGTCAGCCCGACGAGATGGGGATCGGGCCGGTACTGGCCGTGCCGAAGTTGCTGGCCCGCCATGGCTTGACAACAAACGACATCGGGATGTGGGAGCTGAATGAAGCGTTCGCGTCGCAGGCGATCTATTGCCGCGACAGATTGGGGATTCCGGACGAATTGCTGAACGTCAACGGAGGCTCGATTTCCGTCGGGCATCCGTATGGAATGACGGGTGCGCGACTGGCCGGACATGTCCTGATCGAAGGCCGACGACGCGGCGTGAGGTTCGCAGTCGTCACGATGTGTGTCGCAGGCGGTATGGGAGCAGCTGGGCTCTTCGAAATATTCCACTGAAAGGAATGCGAACACCTGGCGTGACTGCAGAGGATGACTCCGACCGGCTTCATCCAAGAAACAAGAGATTGGAGACAAAGATGGGCAATACAGTAGAAACGGATGCGTCCATTGCGGGAGCGGTGGACGGTGAAATTGAGCGGGTGACGGCTGAACGGCTACGGATCCGCCGGGCTGTCATCGCCAGTGGCTTCGGAACGTTCGTGGAGTATTTCGACTTCAGTCTCTATGCATTCTTCGCCACGGTGATCGCCGACACCTTCTTCCCGGCAGGGAACCGCACGACCGCGCTTCTCTATACCTTCGGCATCTTTGCCGCATCATTCGTGATGCGTCCGCTCGGAGGCATCCTGCTGGGTCACATCGGCGACAGGATTGGCCGGCGCCCGGCACTTGGCCTGTCCGTCGGGGGCATGGCACTGGCAAGCGCGCTGATCGGGTGCGTGCCGTCCTATGCGGAAATCGGCGTGGCTGCGCCGCTCTTATTGCTGGGGCTGCGTTGTATTCAGGGCATTTCTGCGGGCGGTGAAATGGGCGGGGCACAAGCGTACGTCATCGAGGTAGCGCCCGAGCGTGAGCGCGGCTATCTGACCGGGCTGGTGAGCCTGGCACTGTTGGCCGGCACCTTGTTCGGTGCGGTGAGCAGCGTTTTCGTGCATTCGATTTTTGATGCAAAGGCCTTGGCGGATTGGGCGTGGCGCCTGCCGTTCCTCATTTCGCTGCCGCTGGGAATCATCACGCTTGTACTGCGATCGCAAATGGAGGAATCCCGGGCGTTCACACGCATGGAGGAGAGGGGGACCGTGGAGCGGATGCCAGTCGTGGCGATACTGCGGGATAACCTGCGCGAGCTGTTGATCGTCTGCGGTGTGTCGGGCGGAAACCTGATGCTGTTCTACATGACCGTTGCCTACATGCCGACATACTTCCAGCGTGAAAACTTGATGTCGGGCACGGCTGCTGCATGGTCGACCGCATTGACGCTGATCGGCGGCATGTTTGCTATTCCGTTCTGGGCGCGGTTGTCTGACCGGGTCGGTAGGCGTCCAATACTTCTCGCCGCTTCCCTTGGAACGGTGCTGGCAGCGTATCCGGTGTATCTGGTGATGCCGTGGTCAGTTACGGCCGCCGCGATCGCCCAGATAGCGCTGGGCCAGTTGGAAGCGATGTGGATCAGCGTTGCCTACGCAACGTACTGTGAACAATTCTCGGCCCGTGTTCGTTCAAGCGGCGTGAGCCTCGGGTGCAATCTGAGCTCGATCCTTGCTGCCGGTCCAGCGCCCTACCTCGCCACATGGCTTATCCCGGCCATCGGCCGGGTTCACGCTCCGGCGCTGATGCTCATTGTGTTTTCGCTGTTGTCCGCCGCGGCTGTGTGGGGTGCAAGGGAGACTGCGGGTCAGCCTCTTGTTTGAGATTGACAGTTATTCGACGAGGAGCCGTAGCCTCGCCAGGCGAGTGCCGACGCTAACGGTTCACTAGGAAAATGTGGAGTTACCAAATTGGTAGATCATCCGTATTTCGGCGCATCTGGCAGGACCAATGATGTCATGTGTCGCGTGATTGGGCCTGCAAGCCGGACAACCCTGGTACTTGGAAATTCGCTTGGAACGGATTCAAGGTTGTGGAGCGAACAGGCGGGGAAGTGGGCGCAGGACCATCAGGTCATAGCCTTTGAGTATCCAGGGCACGGAAGTCCGGATTGGGAAGGCGAGGATTCAATGGAGTCCTATGCCGCGCGCGTGGCTTCAGTGCTGGACGCGCTTGGCGTAGAGGATTACCTGTACTGCGGACTGTCGATGGGTGGCGCGATCGGCATGGAACTGGCGCTTATGCACCGGGGTCGCCTGAAGAAGCTTGTGCTAAGCAATACTGCTGCCGATTTCGGTCCTGCGGATTTCTGGGATATGCGTGCAACGATCGCGCGAACCGACGGGATTGCCGCCTTGACCGACGCGACACTTGGACGCTGGTTTACACGCGAATTCGCAGTTCGTCGTTCGGATGTCGTCGACCTCGCGAGATCCATGCTGGCCGAGGTCGACCCCAAGGGGTACGCAGCCTGCTGCAAGGCCATAGGTTCATTCGATTTTGGAGACAAGCTCTCCGGGATTACCCAACCCACGCTTGTCATAGCGGGAACTCAGGATCTGGCAACGACGGTGGAGCAAGCCGGTGCGCTCTGCGAAAGTATTCCGCGTAGCTACTATCGGGAACTGGATACGGCTCACATCGCGAATCTGGAGGGAGGCGACGGATTCACTTTAGTTGTTCAGAAATTCCTGCGGGAACCGTGATCGCTGTCTGGAAATTAAACAGGAGAAGTGATGATTGCTAACAGGGAAGAGATTCACGCCGCGTGCATGGCAACGCTCGACAGGTTCATGGACGCGCTGAACGAACACGATGCAAGAGGCATGGATGCAACGATGCATTTCCCGCATCTTCGATTGGCTGACGGAAAGTTCAAAGTCTATGAGGCGCCTGGCCAGAATCCGATGGACCTGTTTGTCAGGCTAAGAGAAGAGGATGACTGGAAGTACAGCCGATGGATTCGGAGGGATCTGATTCAGTTCAACAGCTACAAGGCGCATTACGCACTCAGTTACACGAGGTACAGAAGTGACGATTCGATCATTGGAACCTACGAATCGCTTTACGTGCTGACGTTGCAGGATGGACTGTGGGGCATACAGACACGATCCAGCTTCGGGCCATGACCGAGCTTTTATATCAGGCGAGGCGCGATTCAATTCGTGCAATTCAAGCTCCGCTGTGCCAGCCAAAACGAAGTCATCCTCTCGTATGCCTACCCGCTATTGCAAGTGGGGGACTGTGTCCGGCGATTCAGGGGGCTGCTCCACCCCGTTCGGATTTCGCATGCGTATTAAGGCCGTTTGGAGTTTGCCAAGCCTGTCCGACCGTATGGCAGCACCGCCGCCAGTATTGCCGCCAGCGCAGCACTCGCCGCGAGGCAGTAGAGCGCCAGCGTGAAGTCGCTCGAACGGCTGCGGGCAATACCCACCAGCCACGGCGCGAAGAATCCCGCAAAACCACTGATCGCGTTGATGAGCGCAATGCCGCTCGCCGCGCCTGCCCCGGAAAGAAACGTTGGCGGAATGGTCCAGAACACGCTCAGGGATCCGACGATGCCGGCGGCCGCCAGGCAGATGCACGCAAAGGACAATAGCGGCACATGCGATGTGAAGCCGCTTGCCAGCAGCCCTGCTGCCCCCACGAAGAGGGATCCTGCCAAGTGCCAGCGGCGCTCCATGCTCTTGTCGGAATGGCGTGCATTCGCGAGCATGGCCACCGCGCCGACAATGAATGGAATCGCGCTGACGAAGCCGATTTCGACGATCGTCAGACGGCTCATCTGCCGGACGACCTGCGGCAGCCACGTCGACACGCCAAAGAAGCCGATGCCAATGCAGTAGTAAAGAAAGCCCATCGCCCAGACCATCGGCGCGAGCATGGCCTGGCGGAAACTTCCTGCGCCCTGTTCCGCGGCGGCGGCATGCTCGCGTGCCAGCGTTGCAATAAGCCACTCGCGCTGCTCCGGTGCGAGCCATTTTGCCTCGGCGGGCCGGTCCACGAGAACGAACCATGCGATCACGCCAAGCAGCACGGCCGGCAGACCTTCAAGCAGCATCATCCAGCGCCAGCCAGTGAAGCCGGCAGCTTCGTGGAAGTGGGTGATCAGCATGGCCGACAGCGGCGCGCCGATGATCAGCGAGACGATGTTGGCCGAATACACACGGCTGATGGCGCGGCCGAGATGCTGCTTCGGGAACCAGGTCGAGAGATAGTAGAGGACCGATGGAAAGAAGCCCGCCTCGACTACCCCAAGAAGCAGACGTGCAATATAGAGCTGCTGCGGCGTCTGCACGAAGGCCGTGGCTGCCGAGACGATGCCCCAGGTGACCATGATGCGCGCGAGCCAGACGCGCGCGCCGAAGCGATGCATCAACATGTTGCTCGGCACCTCGAAACCGATGTAGCCGAGGTAGAAGATGCCGGCCGCGAAGCCGAACATCTCGGGGCCCATGCCAAGCTCCTCGTTCATCTGCAGCGCGGCGAAGCCGATATTGGCGCGGTCGAGGTAGTTGACGAACCACGCGACGAAGATCAGCGGCACGAGCCGCCAGGTGATGTGGCGGATCGTGTCGCGCTCGACGTCGCCGGCGCTGACGGCCCGCAGAGGCAGGCTGCCTGTTTCCAGTTGAGTCATGACGTATTTGTCCTTATGAAAAGTTGTAGCGTCGGGGCTAGTGAGCTGCCGCGTAGGCGACGATTTCGAGGCGCATGCCGGGCACCACCAGTGCCTTGACCACGACGGTGGAGCGGTTCGGATACGGCGGCGCGAAGTAGTTGCGGTAGACGTCGTCGACGGCGCGGACGTCGTCCACCTCGGTCAGATAGATCAGCACCTGCGCGACGTCGGCGGTGCCGAGCCCGGCTGCTGCCAGCGCGAGACGCAGGTTCTCGAAGGTAAGACGTGCCTGGGCTTCGATGCTGCCGGTTTCGATGGAGCCGTCGGGTCGCACCGGACCGTGCGCCGTGAACACCATGCCGCCCGCCTCGGTGGCCCAGGAGAATGGCTGGCCGAGGCTCGGCAGGCCAACGGGAATTACGCGCGCCATGACTCAATTCCCTCCGGCCGGGTCACGCTGTGCTGCGCTCGCGGCGAAATGCGCGACGGAGTCGGCGAGCGAATATTGTGCGGTGAAGCCGAGGCTCTCGCGGGCGGCACGCTCATCGGACGGCGCCGGCCGTTGGTGCGGAAACGCCGCGAAGCCGCCTTCGGGCAGGCGCATCGCCTCGACGCGCAGGGCCGGATGCCGCGCGCGCACCACGTCGACGAATTCGTCCACGGTGAACCAGTCGCCCGTGGCCACGTTGAACACGCGCTGGCCCGGCGTGCCGGTCCGCAAGGCAGCGAGGTTGGCACGTGTGCAGTCGCGCGCGTCGACGAATTCCTCGCGCCCGTTCCATAGCATGACGGGATCGTCGAGCCGGGCCGGCGTGCCGGTGCGCCCGGCCTCCAGGAGTCGGCCGAGTAGCCGTCCAGGTACGCTGGTGGCAGCCTCCGGCCCGGCGCCGAGCACAGCGCCGTAGCGCAGCACGATTGTGTCGACGCCGTACAGGCTCGCATAGGCCAATGCCAGGTGCTCGCTTGCAACCTTCGTGGCCGCGTAGATGCTCGCGGGCGCCTCGCTCACGCTGCGGCTTGCGAAGTCTTCGGCGACCGGCTCGGCCGGCAGCGTGCCGAATGCCGAATAGGCCACGGTCGTCGAACTGGCCAGCACCACACGCCTGAGCCTGTGGCGGCGAGCGATTTCGAGCACGTTGGCGGTCCCGATCGTGTTGACGTGCACGCCAGCAAGCGGATCGCGCCGGATCGCGCTCGAGAGCAGCGCGGCAGTGTGGACGATCGATGTCACGCGATGCGTCTCGACGAGCGCGGCCAGGCGCGCGAAGTCGGTTACATCGCACTGTGTGACGTGCAGGCCGGTCTGGCGCGTGCGGGAATCCGTGGGCCCGGCGTCTGCGCGGATGTCGGCGAGCACGACCGTCTCGCCCTGCTCGCGCAACTGCTGGGCCGTCAGGCGCCCGATCAGTCCCGCCCCTGTTATCAACGTTGTCATGCGGCTCCTCTATCCCTCTTTATTCCTCTGGTCGTGGACGTCACGCGGTGATCCGCGGCGTCCACGGGGTGGAAGTTATGTAAATAAAAAGGTAATGTCAACACAAAACATTGTTGCATTTATAAATTATATGATTGAATATACGGAAACTGCGCGGCAGGCCGGGCGTCGCCGCGTCCTCTCAGAGTTTTCCCTGATGATCGATGAAATCGCTATTGAATCCGCAGATGCCGCTGCCGAGCGCAGCGGCGCAGGCTTATGAAGAATGCGTCCTCGCCTGGGCGCAGCAGGCTGGCGTCGGACTACGCGTGGCGAAAGACCTGCCGTATGGCTCCGACCCGCTCCAGCGCTTCGATGTGTACGCGGCACAGCGTGTTGCGCCCGATGCGCCCGTGCTGGTGTTCTTTCATGGGGGAGGGTGGACCAACGGCTACAAGGAATACGCCGCGTTCATGGCGCGGCACGTGATCTCGACCGGCTGTGTGCTGGTGACGCCGGGTTACCGGCTGGCGCCGGCCGCGCCATTGCCGGCGGCGTTCGACGACGGCATGGCCCTGCTGTCGAGGCTGGCGGGATTGCTGCCCGCGTGGGCGGGGCCGGCACGCCGCGTGGTGCTCGCCGGTCATTCGGCCGGTGGGCACCTCGCCGCGCTGCTGGCGCTACGTCCCGACGATCTGGCGCGCGCGGGTGTCGCGGTCGATGCGCTCGTGGGCTGCATGCCGATCAGCGGCATATTCGACCTGCACCACCCCGAGCCCGCGCCGGCGTCGCTGGAAGCGCGCGTCTATGACATGGTGCTCGGCCCCGACACGGACGATGCGCAGATGAGTCCGCTGTGCTGGGCGCGCGGCAACCGTATCCCGATGGTGCTGAGCTGGGGCGGGCATGACAGCCTGCGCGTCAGGGTGTCGAACCACCGCCTTGCCAGCGTGCTTGCACTGCAGCCCGGCCCGGTCGCCTCGTTTGTCGATCCGGATGCCGATCATTTCCAGACGCATACCGGTCTCGCCGTCGCGGACCATCCGTGGTACGGGCGGCTCGCCAGCCTCGCGCATTCTGGCATCGTACCGCGCGAGTGAGTGGCGGTGCCGCGCCCGGGACGTCCTGCGCAGCGTGAAGTCGTGATCGTGACCTAGTCGGCGAAACGCTTGCTCAGCACCTCGGCGGTACGCATGAGGTGCTGCTGCAGCAGATCTGACGCCTTGTCAGTGTCACGGGCCAGCACGGCCTCCATGATATCCAGGTGCTCCTTCATTACGTCGTCAGCCAATTCCTTGCTCGAGCGGGGATAGGCGAGACGAATGCGGCGGTACCGCTCGGAGTGATCGACCAGTTGTTCGTCGATACGTAGCAGCCATTTCGAGCGGGCGGCCGCGATCAGCGCGAAGTGGAAACGCCGATGGGCCGTTTCCCAGAGCTCTACGGCCACCATGTCGGACGCATCAGTCGGCAGGCGAGCCTTGGTCAGCTTGTAGTACGCGGCCATGATGTTGGCTCCCCAATCGTCATCGCCATGCTCGATGGCGTCTGCCAAGAGGAGCAGTTCGATCGATGTCCGGGTGCGCATGAGATCGAGGAGATCGCTCTTCGACAGCTTGGACACACTGAAACCCCGCTGCCCCTCGTTGCTTACCAGCCCATCGCCGCAGAGCAGCATCAGCGCCTCCCGGATAGGGCTGAGGCCGAGTTCGTACCGCTCCTGCAAGGACTGCAGGCGGAGCTTTTCCCCTGGCGCGAGACTGCCCGCGATGATGTCCGCTCGCAGCAACTGATATGCCTTTTCGGAGATGGTCTGGCTGGGCGCCTGGGGGTTCTGAAGCTTGGCCGGCAGGTCGGAAGTCCGCATGTTGGTTCGTCCAGGTGGTCGTGCGGCGGGAGCGTGCGGCTCCAGCCTGTGCAGTCCACGTTGCAATCTATCGTGTATCCAAAGATTCATAAATTTAACGCCAACAACGAAATTTTGCACTACCGGATGCACGTATCGCCCTCTCACCGTCTCTCTTCGGGTAAACGCCATCTTATATTCTGAGAGCGTAAATTTATAATTTTCACACCAAATAACATGAAACGTCGTTTCATACATGAACCGGGTGTGACCCGAATTTCGAGGAGATCGGCATGTACTCATCCACAAGGCGCTGTGCCCTGCTTGCGCTGACGGCCATTGCCGCCACGTTGGAGGCGGGAAGCGCGACGGCCCAGGGAGGCTATCCAAACAAGCCGGTCACGCTCGTCGTGGCTTATCCGGCCGGCGGCGACACCGATGTCCTGGCCCGGATGTTTGCGGAGAAGCTGACCGCACGCCTTGGCCAGCCGGTCGTAGTCGAGAACCGGACGGGCGCCGGAGGAACGATCGGCAGCGCATACGTGGCCAAGACAGCCGCCGACGGCTATACGCTTCTGTTTGCGCCGAACACCGTAGCCATCGCGCCGCTGGTGCTGAAGCCGGGCACCGGCGCCGCCTATGATCCGCTAAAGGACTTCACGCCGATCATCGAACTCGGTACACAGTCGCTCTTCGTTATTGTGAACAAAGGGGCCGGAGCCTCCACGATGTCCGAGTTCGTGGCACGTGCAAGGGCCGGCAGCATCCAGACCTACGCAAGCCCGGGTAATGGGTCGCCCATGCATATCTTGGGCGAATTGTTCAACCGAGCCGCAGGCGTGAAGATCTCTCAGGTCCCTTATCGTGGCAGCGCGCCGGCGATCGTCGACCTGCTGGGCGGGCAGGTGCCGATGATGTATTCGACGCTGGGGCCGGTCGCCCAGTATTTTCAATCGGGCAAGCTGGCGCCCCTCGCAGTGGCCGACGCAAAGCGTTCGCCGTTTGCGCCCAACGTGCCGACCCTCCGCGAACTCGGCTACAAGGATGCCGAAGTCGGTGCATGGCAAGCCGTCCTCGGTCCCAAGGCCATGGCACCGGGCCTGGTTGCCACACTGAACAAGCATTTCAACGAGATCCTGAAGATGCCTGAGGTGGTGTCCCGCATGGAGACCATTGCCATCACGCCGCTCGGCGGCGAGCCGGCCACGCTTGGAACACTGATCGCCAACGACTATGCGCGGTACGGCAAGCTGGTAAAGGAATTCGGCATCCAGGCCGACTGAGCGCCGCGGCCGCCCGCAAGGCGAGCGACAACTGCCTGGCTACGTGATCCCATGCTGCACGGGAGGATGCCGCTCGCTCGCGCGTGGAATTTATACGCCAGGAATTAATTTGGAAATTTAAGGCTACAACCAAAAACGAGTGAGGAACGGCGAATGAAAAGAATGGCAATCCTGGCGGCAGCACTGACCACAGCCGCGGCATATGGCGGGGCATGGGCGCAGTCGTCTTCGGTCATCATGTATGGCGTTGCGGACGTCGGCGTTGTTCACGAAAGCGGCGCCGCGGCAGGGTCGGTCACCAAAGTCACCAGCGGCATGATGTCCGGATCGCGATTCGGCATGCGCGGACGCGAGGACCTGGGCGGCGGTACGGCGGCGTTCTTCACCCTCGAGGGCGGGGTGCTGATGGATACCGGGGCATCCGGGCAAGGTGGGTTGCTTTTCGGGCGCCAGGCATACGTTGGTATGGATAGCCGGGCCGGCCGCCTCACGCTGGGCCGCCAATACACCACGCTGGCGCTGGCCCAGGCAGAGTACGACCCATTTGTCACCGGTCTGGCCGGCACGTCAGCCAATCTGATTTCAGCAGGCGGGCGTGGCGGCTCCAACCGTATGGATAACGGGATCAAGTACAACCTGCCAACTGGCCTGAATGGGCTGGAAGGCGAGTTGTCGTACGCCCTGGGCGAAGTGGCGGGGAGTGCCGCAGCAAATGCCCAGTATGGCGCCTCGCTGGGGTATTCGAACGAACGGTTCTCGGCCCGAATTGCCTATGCAGATGCTCAGGACGCGGGCCCTGGCAAGAATGCACGCGAAGTCTTCACGGGCGCCAAATACGATTTCGGCCCGTTTGTCGGTTATGCAAACTTCGTGATCAACAGGGGGGCGATCGTACCCGGCACGCCGAATTACAAGTCGGAAGACTACCTGATTGGTGCGCAGATCCCTGTTGGCGCCTCCGGACGCATCATTACCTCGTACATCTACAAGAACGACCGGTCTGCCGCCAACAACGACGCGCAGCAATTCGGCATTGGATACGTACACAAGTTGTCAAAGCGCACCAGTCTGTACACCTCCTATGCGCACATCTGGAATCACGCTCCGAACACCGCTACGTCAGGCTTCTACCGCGTATGGAACGCAAACGACGTTGGCAATGCCGCGGCGGGCAATTCCGCGTTCAGCCTTGGCATGAATCATACTTTCTGACTTCCGTGCCTGCGAGTCGTGCAACTCGCCGGCGTTTGGCCCGGCATGTGGCAATCCGCCGTACACCGGGCCTCTTTTATTCTGCCAAAGCGCCGGCCCTGATGCCGGCTTGACGCTTGCATCCCGAGGGATATCCGAATGATTGTACGTTGTGCCTATCTTGAGGGCTCGGTCAGACCGGAGCATCGCAGTCGCGCAGTAGTACGTCAGGTTCCCCGCAACCATATGAAGAGAATGCTATGAATCAACTGAATACATCGGCTTCGGGCCGGGAGGTTGCGTTTGTCACCGGAGGGGCTTCCGGCATCGGGCGCGCCACGGTCGCGCGGCTCGCCCGAGATGGGTTTCGTGTTGCCGTTATCGATCGGAACGAGAAGGCTGTGAACGACACGGTGTCTACTCTCCAGGCTGAGCAACTGGACGTGGTTGGCTACGCACTGGATGTAACCGACCGTGCCGGGATTGCCCGGGCGATGGACACTGAAGGTCGCGTCGACGTTGTGGTCTGTGCGACCGGGGTCTACAAGCCGCGCAGCTTCGATGAGGTCACTGACGAGGACTTCCGCCATACGCTGGAAGTGAACCTGATCGGCGTGTTCATTCCCGCCCAGGAAGGTGCCAGAAGGATGCGCGAGGGAGGCCGGATCGTTACGGTATCGTCGCGCGGCGCACTCGGCGGACTCGGCTTTCCCGATTATGTCGCTTCGAAGGCTGGAGTCATCGGGCTGACGCGGGCCATGGCGATGGAACTGCGCAACAAGAAGATTGCCGTCAATTCGATTGCGCCGGGGTTCACGGATACGCCGATGACCCGCACCATGCCGCCTGAGCAATACGCCGCTGCTGTGGAGCTGGAGCCGGGCAAGGCCCCTGCTTCACCGGAAGACATTGCGAACGCGATCGCGTTCTTTGCCTCTCCGGGCATTCGCTTCGTGACAGGACAGACGCTATTTGTCGACGGCGGCAAATCCCTGGGCGGTCTCGGCATCTGATTCAAAGCCTGCCGCGCCGATATCCGCTCGGGACCTTTTAAAGGGGACAGGTCCCTTTGTGGGTCCCTTCCGGGCAAGTCGTGGAAGTACACGGCAAGGAAGACTGGTGTGTTCCCCAACACCTGTACCTTGCATCCGACCATGACAGGCACGCTCAGCGATGGGCCGGATGCGAAGGCCAGTGGCGAATGACGGCGGCCAGACCGATGCTCCGTCAGGTGATCGCGCCAAGCTGCCAGGGAACGAACTCGTTCTGGCCGTAGCCGTGCAGTTCGCTCTTTGAGCGCTGTCCCGAAGCCGTGGCCAGCATGAGGCTGAAAATCTCTTCCCCAAGCTCTTCGATCGACTGCGAGCCATCGATCACGGTGCCGCAGTTGATGTCGATATCCTCCTGCTGGCGCTGCCACAAGGCAGTATTGGTGCCGAGTTTCAGGGACGGGGCCGGCGCACAGCCATAGGCGGAGCCGCGCCCGGTGGTAAAGCAGATCAGGTTGGCGCCGCCGGCCACCTGGCCGGTCGCCCATGAAGACCAGGCCAGCCGCCTCCACCCGCTCCGCGTAGCCGTTTACGTCTACCAGGTTGGTGGTGCCGCCCTTTGCCACGGCACCGAGCGACTTCTCCAGGATAGTGGTGAGCCCGCCCGCCTTGTTGCCGGCGGACGGGTTGTTGTCCAGGCCGGCGTTCATGCGCGCGCAGTAGGCTTCCCACCAGCGGATCCGGTCGAGCAGCTTGTGCCCGACTTCCGGCGATACGGCACGGCGCGTCAGCAAATGCTCGGCACCATAGTTACGAAGGGAGACCAAGTCTGCACTTCCTTGCATGGTCGCTTCCCGACCCAGCCGTTCAATCGGGGGGGAGCGAACGGCCGCATCTCGGCTGATACCGGTCATGTCGCGGCCGGCACGCTGGTGGTGGGTCCGACCTTCCACTACGGCACTGCCAATTCCAATGTCTCGTCGATGCTCGGCCAGGGTTGGATCGATGTCAGCGTGGTCAGCGTGGTCAGCGAGGAGCAGGCGCTGTGGCCCGGCCTGGCGCGTTAGTCAGCGACGATATCTTCCGCGCAATCAATCCACCTGGGCGTTCGACTGCTTGACCACCGCCGACCACTTGCGCGTTTCCGTCTCCACGAAGGCAGGCAGTTGTGCCGTGCTCAACGTAGCGGGTTCCACCCCTTGCACCGCAAGCTGTTTCTGCACGGTCGGATCCTGCATCACCGAATGCATCGTTTCCAGCAGGCGCGTGCGGGCCGCATTGTCCAGTCCCGCCGGGCCGGCCAGCAGGTACCAGGCCGTCAGGTCGAAACCCGGATAGCCCGATTCCGCCACGGTCGGCACATCGGGCGCCGCCACCGAACGGCGCTGACTGCTGGCCGCCAGCGCGCGCAGCTTGTGGTCCCTGAGGTAAGGCAGCACGGCAACCGGGTGATAGAACATGAAGTCGACCTGTCCACCCAGCACGGCGGTCAAGGCCTGGCCGCCTTCCTTGAACGGCACATGCGTCATGCTGACGCCGGCCATCGACTTCAGCAACTCGCCGGCCAGGTGGCCCGACGTGCCGCTGCCGGCGGAACCGAACGACAGCTTGTCGGGGTGCGCCTTCGCGTAGGCCACCAGTTCGGCCAGCGTCTTGTAGGGCGCGTCGTTGCGCACCACAAGCAGCGTGGGGGTATAGCCAGGCATGCCGATGAACGAGAAGTCCTTGCCCGGGTCGTAGGGCAGCTTTCGATAGAGCGCCTTGTTGATCGCAAGCGTGCCGACCGTGCCCATCGTCAGCGTATAGCCGTCGCCCTTGGCCTTGGAGACGTAATCGGTACCGATCGATCCGCCTGCGCCTGCGCGGTTTTCCACGACGATGGGCTGGCCGAGCCGCCTGGCCATCGCTTCACCGATGATGCGCGCGGTGATGTCGGTAGAGGTGCCGCCGCCAAACGGCACCACTATGCGTATGGGTCGCGACGGAAATGTCTCGGCCAGGGCGAGGTTGGCCACCAGGGCCACCGATGCGGCCACGGCCGCCAGTGCTTTGTTCATTGTCTCCTCCGTTTCTATGCTTAGGCTTCGGTCTTGGCCGTGCCCGTCTGGTCATGCCGTGCTTGCAATGCTTGCCGCACCTCGACGTCGTGCTCGCCCAGTAACGGCGGCGGCACAACTTCCAGCGCGCGCTCGCCGTCGTACGACACGGGGCAGCGCACGGTGCGGAATTCACCAAGCGTGGGATGCCGCCCCGAGACCAGCAGTTGCAGATGGCGCGCCTGCGGGTCTTCCAGGGCCTCGCTGGTGTCGTACATCGGCGCATGGGGTACGTCCTCGGCCTCCAGTCGCTGGCACCAGATTTCGCGCGGATGCAGCCGGAACCGTTCGCCAAGTACGTCGATCAGCACTTCCTGGTGTTCGATGCGGGCCTCGCGTGAGGCAAAGCGCGGGTCCTTGAACAGGTCGGGGCGTTCGATGGCATTTGCCAGCCCTTGCCAGAACTTCTCGGGCGACGACATATGCAGGGCGATCCATTTACCGTCGGCACAGGGCAGCACGTACGACTGTGAAACACTGGGCCGGCTGTACGGCCCCATGACTTCGCCGGCGGAATAGTAATGCGTAAAGGCGTCGAGGTTGAAATGGCTCATCGCTTCGAGCATCGACACTTCCACCTTGCGGCCCACGCCGGTGCGGTTGCGTTCATGCAGCGCGCCCAGGATGCCGTAAGCGGCATAGAACCCGGTCAGTGAGTCCGCAATGGCGGGGCCTACCACGCGCGGATTGGCCGGGTTCACCAGCAGATTCAGGAATCCGCTGGCCGCCTGCGCCACGGTGTCATAGCTGGGCCTGCCCGCGGCGGGGCCGGTCGCGCCAAAGCCGCTGATCGCGCAGTAGATTAGCCGTGGATTGATCTCGCGTAGCCGTGTCTCGCCCGCATTCAACCGCTCCGCCGCACCCGGCCGGAAGTTCTGGATATAGATATCGGCCTCACGGATCAACGCATCGAACACTTCCAGGTCCTCGGCGTTCTTGGTGTTGAGCGTGATGCTGCGCTTGTTGCGGTTATAGGTCTGAAAATGCGGGCTGTAGAGGCCGCCCTTGAACGCGCGGAACGGGTCGCCGGTCTCTGGCTGTTCGATCTTGATGACGTCGGCGCCGAGGTCGCCCAGCAGCATGCCGGCGGCGGGCCCGGTGATGAACGTGCCTTGTTCCAGCACCTTCACGCCTTGCAGGACTTTGATCATGAAATGGCTCCGGCAAGGTCAGGCTGCGGGATCGAAGCCGTCCGGCGTCTCGCCGACATACTGGACTTCGCGCGTGGCCTGGTACGACAGCGCGAAACCAATTGGCTGGCGCAGCTCTTCGCTCAGATGGGCGATCAGACCGCCGGTGCGTGCCAGGATAGGCACGCCCTTCAGTGCGTTGAGCGGAAAGCCCACGCCCAGCAGTACCGCTGGAATCGCCGCCGACACATTGAGGCTCAACGACTTGCCAACGATGTCCGGAATGACCGACTCCACGGCTTCGGCGATTTCGACATAGATGGTGTCGGCGCCCGCCTGGCGCGCCACGTTGAACAGCGCCGCCACGCGCGGGTCGCGGGCCTTGTGCAGCGGATGACCATAGCCGGGAATTGCGCGACGCGCTTCGCGCCATGCGCTTACGACTGTGCGGGAGGCGGCCTCGATCGATTCGCCTGCCTGCATGCGCTGACGGATCTCGGAAAGCATCACGCCCGCGGTTTCGGAAGCGCCGAGGATCACCGAGCCGCAGCCCAGGATGCCAGCCGCCACGGCACCTTGCAGCGCATCGGGCGCGGCGGCCAGCGTCATGCGGCTGGCTTGCACGCTCGGCACCAGGCCATGTTCGGCAATGGCCACAAGCGTGGCGTCTACGACCGTCAGAGCGGCCGCGCTGGGGCGCTGGCCCGTCACCAGGAAATAGAAGTACTCGGTAAAACTGAGCTTGCCGATCAGTTCGCGCGCCAGATCGGCGCCTCGCACCACGATGGTTTCCGTATTGGAAGTACTGATGGCAGTGCGTGGCACGGTTTCCTTGCCGATCTTCATGTTGCGTGTCTCCGTTGCATGGTTGCCTGTCTGATGCAAGCAGTCTACGGAGTGCGCATTACAGATGGAAATGATGAATTTCACTTCAAATGATCGATGGCATCGATGTATGATCTCGGCTTCCAAGGAATGACCAGTCCCTGACCATGGAACTCCGACATCTGCGCTATTTCGAGGCACTCGCGGAAACGCTGAACTTCACGAGAGCCGCCGAACGCATGCATGTGACGCAATCCACGCTGTCGCACCAGATCCGTCAGCTCGAAGAGGAAATCGGCCAGCCGCTGTTCGACCGCATCGGCAAGCGCGTGTCGATGACCGAGGCGGGAGAAACGCTGCTGCTCCATATCAGCCCCGCGCTGCGCCAGGTTGACCGTGCGATTCACGCAGTGCGCGACGACGAGGGGCCGTTGGCGGGAGAAGTCCGTGTAGGCACCACGCACAGCTTCAATATCCAGTTGATTCCGCAGTGCCTGTCGACGTTTATCCGCCGCTATCCGTCAGTGCGGGTCATTGTGGAGGAGTTGAGCGCGGCCGATATCACGGCGCGGATTGCAGATGGCCAGCTCGACCTGGGGGTATCGTACCGGCCGGTGCAGGCGGAAGGGCTGTTCTTCGAACCGCTCTATAACGAGGAACTCAAGCTGGTGGTCAGCGACAGCCATCCGATGGCCCAGCGCAAGCGGGCGCGCATGGTCGAGCTGCACGGCATGCGGATGGTGCTGTTGCCGGCCTATTTCGCCACGCGACAACTGCTTGACGATTGCTTCCGTGCGGCAGGCGCCGAGCCACAGGTCATCGCGGAGCTGAATTCCATCGCGCCGATGCTCGAGCTTGTCAGGCAAACCGATATCGCCGCCGTGATCGGCGGCAGCGCGGAATCATCGGGCAAGGGCCTGCATTTCATTCCTCTGGAAAGCCCGACACCGCAGCGCACGCCGGGCTTGCTGTGGAAGCGGGGTGCGCCGCGCGCGGTGCCAGTACGGTTCTTTGCGACGATCGTCAGGCGCGCGGTGGAAGGGCTGCAGAGCTAACTATGCCGCACGACATGTCGTGCGTCGGGTGCCATGACCCGAGGTCAAACGCGGTACTTTCGTAGATATTCCGCCTGGTTGGCGGCGGCCCTAGTACAACATCCCGTAAATAGCTTGAATAATTAATCACCTCGGATATCATGGCGGGATGAGCCGAGGCCGCCAAGCAATGCCAGTGAGGCTGGCGAAGAAAGAAAGACAGGAACTGCAATCGCTGATCGAGCGCAAGACGGCTGCGCAGCGAGATGTGATGCGCGCGCGAATCGCGTTGTGGGCTCACGAGGGCCACTCCAATACGGTCATTGCGCGGGAACTGGGTGTATCGGTGCAAACGGTCTGCCTGTGGCGCAAGCGCATTGCCCAGCAAGGTGCCCAAGGCATTCGCGAGGGCGAGCGCAGCGGCCGTCCGCCGCGCATCACGCAGGAAGCGCGACTACAGTTGATCGCGCTGGCGTGTGAGACGCAGGAACCTGAGGGGCGGGTCACGCCCACGCTCGACGAGATTGTGGCGCGCGCCGTGGAGCGTGGCGTTGTCGAGCAGATCAGCCGCAGCCAGGTGCAGCGCATTTTGCAGGCCGGCGACGTGCGTCCGCACCGGGTCCAGCAATGGCTACATAGCCCAGACCCGGCCTTTCGCGAGAAGGTCAACGGGATTTGCAAGCTGTACCGTAAGGCGCCTCGAAACGCGGTGGTGCTCAGTATCGACGAGAAGACCGGCATTCAGGCCATCGAGCGCAAGCACCCAGGACGTGCCCCCGCACCGGGCCGGCTTCGTCGGCGTGAGTTTGAATATGTTCGTCACGGCACCCAGGCGTTGATTGCCGCGCTGGACGTGCATACCGGACAGGTGCTGGCAGACTGCCGCGACCGGCGCACCCAGGAGGATTTGGTAGCCTTCATGGAGCGCGTGGCAAGCGCGTACCCAGGCAAACAGGTGCACGTCGTGTGGGATAACCTCAATACGCATCGCGCCCAGGCCGTCTGGCAGGCGTTCAACGCGCGGCACGATGAGCGGTTTCACTTCCACTTCACGCCATTGCACGCGAGTTGGGTCAATCAGATCGAACTCTGGTTTGCCCGCTACACGCGCCGGGTGCTGCGCCATGCGAGCCACACCAGCACCGCGCACCTGCGCGAACGCACCGAGCAGTTTGTCCGCGCGCACAATCAGGCGGCCCGCCCGTTCAAATGGAGTTTCCGGGGCTATCCGCTGCAAACCGGTGCATCGTAATCGAGAATCGACATGCCAGCCTTACCCACCAAACATTACGCTGCCGAATTGCAGCAGCAACTGCGCAGCCTGCTCGGCCACGAGCAGATCGTCACGCAAGCCTACGGGCGTCACCTGCTGATCAAACGTCTGGACGACGAGGATCCGACCGTGGTGGCTCGGCTGACCGAACTCGGCCGCAATCGTTATGGCGCCGCCTTTCGCAACCATAGCGGGCGTTGGGAACCGTTGCCAGGCGAAGGCTCGCTCGACGAGATGGCCGAGGTGGTCGTCACGCTCCTGCACCTATATCTGCAGCCCGATAATTATTAAAGCCATTTACGGGATGTTGTACTAGTATTGCTGCCGGATCGGCAGATATGTAGTGCTCATCCGGCGGCAGATGGTTTGGCCTCTGGTATTACAAATGTTGCCTTATGGCCGGAAGCCGCCCAACCATCTGGCGACCCGCGGTGTTGGCAGTGGCCGGCAGTAGGCGACCCTTTTGCGACGTTCGTCCCAGCTAGCCTTAATGGCTGAAACGGCCGATTTGCCGACGCTCGACAGGGCAAGCCCGACGGCCGTTATCGACCTCATTTGAGACGGACCGCCTCGCGACAGGCGACCGAATGCTCAGCGCGAAGCCGCTCCATCCTGATCTCCGGCCGTTCCCTTGGCCACCGGCCATCCGAGACCCACTCGCGATGTCTCACTTCCGCTCGCTGGTCTGGCCACGCTGCCTCGAACGCCTGCGCTTGCCGATGGCGCTACGCGATCATCTCGTGAAGGCGGCGAACATCCCGTCCGGCAAAATCCATCCATATCTGGTGAGTTTCGGGAAAGCTGGGCTCGTCGCCCGGGGCCCGCTTTGTCCGCAGATCGACTTGCGGCTATTCGTCTTTCGGGAAGAAGGGCTGCCCCGCGAGGCAACTCAGCGATCCGCGCTGCGTGCCAGCGACTCCCGACGAACAACCGACGGTGGCTTCCCGAACCAGCGCTGACAGGCCCGGGTCAGCACGGACTGGTCCGCGAAGTCCAGCAACTGCGCCACCAGTGAAAGACCGATGTCCGCTTGCGCGAGCAGTTGGCCGGCGAGTTCGCGTCGCGCCGTGTCCTTCAGCATTTCGAAGGTCTGCCCGTCCTCCTGGAGCCGTCGTTGCAGGGTGCGCGGATGCAGGCGCAGCACACGCGCGACGACCACGAGGTTGACCGGTGCCAGCCTCATCTGGGTGCGCAAGGTCTGCAGCACCTGCTCGGTCAGCGAAGCCTTTGCCCGCGGCGCCGCCGCGACGAGGTAGCGCTCCACGAAGGCCTGGAGCTGATCGTTCTGTCGGGGAAGCCGTCTGCGCCACGCAACCGATTCCACCACGATGCCGTCGAACGTTGACCGGAAGCAGGGGACCAGTCCCAGGTGTTCCCGGTACTGGCGGTTGCTGCCCGCTTGCGCATGGCGGAAGTGAACCTCCGCGGGGCCGACCTCCGCGTCCGACAGTACGCGAACTACCTTGCAGATGTGGCTCACTGAGTGCTCGGTTGCCTGAGGCAGCAGCGGCAGGTCCGGCAGCAGAAAGCGCAATTCGACCTGCTCGTGCAACGACCCATGGGCCTCGCGCACTTCAATGGCAATACCCGGCGCATGGTAGTGCATGTGCCGGCCCGCCATCAACATGCCGTCCCGAACGCTGCGGGCCGACTGGATGGCCAGCCACAGCACGCCCAGAAAGCTGGGGTCTTTCGCATCGGAAAGACGCAGTCCGAAGTCGGGCACGCCCAACTCCATGGCGCCGATCTCGACGGCCTGCAACACGTTTCGATAGGGCAAGTATCGATCCGGGTCGTCGAGCGAACTCGCGTCGAGGCCTGCCTTGGCGAGCAGCGCGTGCGGATCTCCGCCGAGCGACTGCACCAAGGGCGAGTAACTCTCCAATGCCGCGGCACGAACGAGGTTGTGGTGAACCGTCATCCTCGCAGTGTCGCATGGAATCAAGGAATTGTCATGCAGAATCAAGCCAGTGGGTGGGAATGCGCCTATCGTTGTCCTCACTCCAGCGCTATCCACTGCACGAAGGAGACAACGATGCATTCCGAAGCCACTGTCACCCGGCCTCAACAGACCCGCCCGGGAAAGGACTTGAAATGAACGCTGGCACGACCACCGCGTACAAGCCCCTCATCGCCCTGTCGCGGCGTATCCCTGACGCCTCGCTGGCGATCCTGCGCGAACTCGGCGAGGTCCGTATGCCTGCCGAGCACGAGGAAGGCGGCGACCTGGCCCCGCTGTTCAAGCATGCCGACTGCGTGCTCGTCATCCCCGGCGATTGCATCGATGCCAAGCTGCTCGCGTCGTGCCCGCGGTTGCGACTCGTCATCACGATCAGCGCGGGCTTCGACCACATCGACCTGCAGGCCTGCACCGCGCGCGGAATCCGGGTGGCCCACACGCCCGGCGCGGTGTGCGCCGCTACTGCCGACATGGCCTTCGGCCTGCTGCTTGCAGCTTCGCGCCGCATCGTGGAGGCGGACGCCTTCGTGCGTGCCGGCCGCTGGGTCGGGCAACTCTCGCCGCTGCCCGGCCAGGACGTTCACCACACGCGCATGGGCATCATCGGCCTCGGCCGCATCGGCGCGCTGCTGGCCCGGCGCGCCCGGGGCTTCGACATGGACGTGTGCTACCACAGCCGGCGGCGCGTAAGCGAGCAGGAGGAAGCAGCGCTCGGCGTGCGCTGGCTGCCGCTCGACGAACTGCTCACCCAAAGCGACGCGGTGATGGTGCAGGTGCCCTATGGCCCCGCTACACACCACCTGGTCGGCACTCGCGAGCTGTCGTTGATGAAAAAGACTGCCGTGCTGGTCAATACCGCACGCGGCGGCGTCGTCGACGACGCCGCCCTGGCCGCCGCCCTGCGCGAGGGCCGCATTGCCGCCGCCGGGCTCGACGTGACCGAGGGGGAACCGAAGGTGCACCCCGAATTGCTGGCGTTGCCCAACGTCGTGCTGACACCTCACCTCGGCGCTGCCACGCACGAGACACACCGGCAAATGGCGCGCGAGGCTTTCCAGAACCTGGTTGGCGCGCTGCGCGGCGCGCCGTTGGCCAATTGCCTCAACCCCGAGGCACAGGCGCCGGCTCAATCCTGATTTGTACTGCTCATCAACTCAACTGTCTGGACCCAACATGAACATCCCTTCGCTCCAAGGCCACACCAGCCCCGAAGAGTGGCAACTGCGCGTCGAACTCGCCGCGCTCTACCGCGCGACGGCCCTCTACGGCTGGACAGACCTGGTCTTCACCCACATCAGTGCGCGGGTTCCCGGCAAGGACCATCACTTCCTGATCAATCCCTACGGGCTGATGTTCGACGAGATCACCGCTTCGTCGCTGATCAAGGTGGATGCGCAATGCAACAAGCTCCACGAGTCGCCGTTTCCGGTCAACCCCGCCGGGTTCATGATCCACAGTTGCGTCCACGAAGCGCGCCACGAAGTGCAATGCGTGATGCATACGCACACCCGCGCCGGAGTCGCAGTGAGCGCCCAGCGCGAAGGCCTGCTGCCGATCTCCCAGCAATCCACGCTGTTGTTGCACAGCCTGGGGTACCACGACTATGAAGGCATTGCCCTGCGCCCCGACGAGCAGCCCAGGCTACAGGTCGATCTGGGCGACAACAACTACCTCATCCTGCGCAACCACGGCCTGCTGACAGTTGGCGCCAGCGTGGCGGAGACATTCCTGGCCATGTACTTCCTCGAGACCTGCTGCCAGATCCAGATCTCGGCACAGGCCGGCGGCGAGCTGATTCGCGTCGACCCGAACATTCAGCGCGACGTAAAGGAAGTGATCCGCACGGGTACCTCCGGGGAGGGTGCACAGATCGCCTGGCCGGCAGTGCTGCGCAAGCTGGACCGGATCGACCCCAGCTATAGGACCTGAGCACTCGGGAGACAACGATGAGCGTGAACCCCACGCAAAGCAGCCGCTTCACGCGGCTGGACCAAAGCACTCGCGAAGACTGGCAGAGCATCGCCGGCGAGTTCCGTCAGCTCGCGGCCGGCCTGCCCGACCGCATCCTGGCCCACCTGAAGTTGCTCGACGGTGACTTCGGTGGCTTTCCGGTGGACCGCTACACCCACTCGTTGCAGACCGCGACGCTAGCCTTGCGCGATGGCCGCGACGAGGAATACGTGGTCTGCGCCCTGCTGCACGACATCGGCGACACGCTGGGCACTTTCAACCACCCCGACGTGGCCGCGACGCTGCTGCAGCCGTTCGTGAGCGAGGAAAACCATTGGATGGTCAAGTACCACGGCATCTTCCAGGGGTACTTCTTCTTCCACCACCTCGGCATGGACCGCGACCTGCGCGACCAGTTCAAGGCCCACCCTTGCTACGAGCGCACCGCGGAGTTCTGCGCCCTGTATGACAACCCCGCGTTCGACCCGCACGGCGAAACGCTGCCGATCAGCGAGTTCGAGCCAATGGTGCGCCGCGTGTTCGCCCGGCCGCGCAACGGTGTCTACAAGGCAGCGATGGACACGAACCAGGCCGCTCGATAACGCAGGCCCGGCTACATAACGATACCCAGGAGACACTCATGCAAGATAGCGCGCTGTCCACGATCGCACTCCCGGTGGCCTTGGCCATCATCATGCTGGGCTTGGGCCTGCACCTGCGCCTCGAAGATTTCAAGCGCATCCTCGTCCAGCCCAAGGCCATCGCCATGGGGCTACTGGCGCAGGCGCTGCTGCTGCCTGCACTGTGCTTCTTCATCTGCAAGGCCTTCGGACTTTCGGCCGAGCTATCGGTGGGCCTGATGCTGCTGGCCGCATCGCCAGGCGGCACCACGGCCAACCTGTTCTCGCATCTGTTCAAGGGCGACGTTGCGCTGAACATCTCGCTAACGGCCATCAACAGCGTGCTGGCTATCGTGACGATCCCGACCATCGTCAACTTCGCACTCAGCCAGTTCATGGAAGGTCAGGCCTACATCCCGTTGCAGTTCCAGAAGACGATAGAAGTCATCGTGATGGTGCTCGCCCCGGTGACCATCGGCATGTTCATCCATGCGAAGCTGCCGGGCTTCTCGAAAATGATGGACAAGCCGGTCAAGATCGCATCGTCGCTGATCCTGGTGCTGCTGATCGTGTCGATCGTGGTGAAGGAATGGGTTGTGATCTCCACCAACTTCCGGATCGTGGGCGCAGCGTGCCTGGTCTTCAACCTGGCGAGCCTGCTGGTTGGCTACCTTATCGGCAAGACTGTCCGCCTGACCGAAGGGCAGAACCGCGCCATCGCGTTCGAGATCGGCGTCCACAACGGCGCGCTCGCAATCTACCTGGCGCTGGTCGTGCTCAAGAACGGCACGATGTCGCTGCCGGCCGCGGTCTACAGCCTGTTGATGTATTTCACCGCGGCGGCGTTCGGCTGGTGGGTGGTGCGCAAGGGCGCCGGTAGCGCTGTGGTCGCGAAGGGCGCGCTTCCAGCAAGTCGACAGTGATAATCGCGCGGCTGTCGGCAAACGACAGGATTCTGACGCGATGTGACAAAGAACAGGAGACTGAAAGCAACATGAAGCAAAGACTGTGGCTCGCCAGCTATGGCGCCGCTGCGCATGAGATCGATCCCGACGCCTGCCCATCGCTGGTGGCGTGTTAGTTGGTTGGGCGGGTTGGCTTCCCCAATCGTGCCGTCTACGCGACGAGCAAGTGGGGGATCGTAGGGCTCACGAAGTCGCTGTCGATGGAACTCCGGGATGACGGCATTCGCGTGAACTGCATTCAACCGGGCGCGGTCGACAACGCGCGCTTTCATGGGGTGATCAAAGCGCGGGCAGACGCCAGTGGCCGAACCCCGGAGGCAGAGATCGATCTTGCGCTGGCGTCTCAGTCGGTGAAGAAGCTCGTCGACATGGAAGGAATCGCCGCCCTCGCTCGTTTCTCTGCAGTGACCTGGGCTCTGCCATCTCGGGACAGGCGATCTCGATCGACTGCGATGCCCAAATTACAACCCTCCCCTTGCGTCATTCCGGGGCGTGTTTGTTGCGATTGAGCCTGCCCTCGTAGAGAGCGGCGGCTATCTTTACATTCTTAGAAAGAGACATCAATCATGCGTAAAGTCATTATCAGTTGCGCCGTGACTGGCTCGGTTCACACACCGTCCATGTCCCCGCATCTTCCGGTGACGCCGGCTGAAATTGCCGAGCAGGCCATCGATGCGGCCAAGGCTGGCGCGGCAATTCTCCACCTCCATGCACGCAATCCCGCCGACGGCCGTCCTGCCTTCGAGCCGGAGGTTTATAGTCAGTTTCTTGCTCCGATACACGCGTCGACTGACGCGGTGATCAACATTACCTCGGGGGGCACGTTCTCGATGACCCTGGACCAGCGGCTTGCTGGTGCGTTGGATATCTCGGCGGAGATGGCGTCGTGCAACATGGGGACGATGAACTTCGCCATCTATCCAGTCCTGGAGAAAATGAAGGAATTCAAGTACGAGTGGGAGCGGGACTTCATCGAGGGAACCCGGCGGAGCATTTTCCGCAACACGTTCGCCGATATCGAGGAAGTGCTTGACCGGCTCGGCAACGCTCACCAAACGCGCTTCGAGTTCGAGTGCTATGACGTCAGCCACCTCTACAACCTGAAGCACTTTGTGGATCGTGGCCTCGTGACCGGCCCGCTGTTCCTGCAGTTTGTCCTGGGTGTGCTCGGGGGCATCGGGGCCGACACCGAGAATCTGGTGCACATGAAGCGCATCGCCGACAAGCTGTTCGGCGATGGCTACCAGTGGTCGGTCCTGGGTGCTGGTCGCCATCAGACGCCGTTGGTCACGCAAGCGGCCTTGATGGGGGGGAACGTTCGCGTGGGGCTCGAAGACTCGCTGACTGTCGGTGCTGGGCAGCTTGCAAAGTCGAACGCGGAACAGGTCTCGAGAATTCGCGACGTGCTGGAGAGGCTTGGCTTCGAGATCGCGACCCCGGCCGAGGCGAGGCAGATGCTTGGCCTTAAAGGCAAGGACAAGGTACTGCTCGGTTGAGGTAGTGGGAGATCACGGCCTGAGCACGGACTACGACAGACCTGCCTGGCTCCCTGCGCCCGAAGACGGGCGGCGATGGAATGGCGCCGCCTCGTCATGGATGAACAGATCGCTATCAGGCAAGCGTATGTTCGGGGCGCTCGCTCGTGGCGAATGGCGGCTTTCTCGGACCGGACACTCACTGAGACTCCGCGAATGTCGTCGCCTCCCTCGGGCCGAACGGCGGCAATTCGGCCGTGTCGGTCATCGGCAATCCGAGACCGGCTGACTCAAACTGGCCGGAAGCTGCCGTTTGCGCTTGCCGCATGGAAGAAAGACAGTGAGCTCCGTATCGCCGGCGTACTGGCAGATCACGATGGCCGCGAAGTCGACCGCTGACAAGGGCTATAAGGTCTCGGTCAAATATCCGTTCGACACGAGCTGGACTGCCGCCGGCGCGTGCAAAAACGTGGCTGACGCCTTCGGCACCGCCGTGCAGGAACTGCTGAAGCAGGTTATGACGAACCCGTAATTCCCGGCGCTGGCCGGGAAATAGGGCGTCCCGCAGGACACTCCCTCTCGCTTCGCGCCGGAGGGCGGCTGACATGCCGAAGGAAGATCTTCGATGGGCGGGCGCGTCCTACCAGCCGGAAGTTGCGTTATTCCGTTATCGACCCATTTCCGCCATTCGAATCCTCCCCAACTCAATGGCGGCTGTCTGAGTACAACGGCCATTCACTTCCGATGTCGGTCCGGCAGTAACCGATCATCGTTCGAAAACTGGCTATTTTTCGCTCCGCCTGGAGTGCTCGCATTGAAATACGCCCAGGTAGAAACAGCATGGATACGTAACGTCACTTGCCCCTGGCCCGCTTTCCCATTTCAATGAAGTTGGTGGGAACAAGGAGTGAAATCATGGCAGTCACACGCTTGCAAAAGATTCCAGGCATCGGGGTTGACAGGATGGCCGACAAGGCGGACTCGATGCGAAACGCCAACATTCTTCGGCTAGAGAACCTCGACACTGACTTGCGGCCGCCACCGGCGGCGATCCGGCGCACGCACGACGCGATCGATGACGATGCTGCCAACAGCTATCTACCATTCATGGGGCAGCATGCGCTGCGGGAAGCTGCAGTCGAGCGCATTCGACGCTTCTCTGGCGTCGCATACGACCCTGATGCCGAATGCATCATTTCCGCGGGTGGTTTGGCCGGAATCCTGAATGTCCTTCTATCGACACTGGAAACGGGGGACGAGGTCGTACTCACCGATCCGACCTATGCAGGCCTGATCAATCGCGTCTACCTCGCTGGGGGCGTGCCAAGATTTGCGCGCCTCATACCAGGGATCGATGGCTGGCGACTTGACCTGGAGAGTCTCGTTGACGCGATTGGGCCCCGCACACGAGCATTGCTCATCATGTCGCCGTCGATGCCGACTGGCTTCGTCGTGTCTGCGATGGAATGGGAGGCGATCGCCCTGCATTGCGAGCGGGCCGGTGCGTGGCTGGTATATGACGCGGCCATGGAGAGAATCCTGTTTGACGGTCGGCAGGTCGTCCACCCCGTTTCTCTGCCTGGCATGCGCGAGCGCACCATCACCGTCGGCTCGGTTTCCAAGGAGTACCGCATGATTGGCTGGCGAGTCGGCTGGATAGTCGGGCCGGAGCAGCTTATGGCCGACGTTCGGCTGACCAGCCTATCAAACGTCGTGTGCCAGGTCGGCATCGCAATGCCAGGGGCTACTGCCGCATTGACTGCCGACGATGATGGCGTGGCCGCGGCGACGGCAGTGTGGGAAAGGCGTCGCGATGCTGTGATGTCCGCGCTGACGGATCTTCCCGTGATTCGTCCGCACGGCGGATGGTCTCTTCTGATTGATACTGAACAGCTCGGTCTTGCACCGTCGGAGGCCTCCAGGCGCTTGTTGGAGCGAGGCGAAGTGGCGGCCACGCCGATGGACAACTGGGGGCCAAGCGGTAGCCGCTACCTGCGCCTCGTATTTGCCAATGAGCCCATCGAGCGCCTGGCTGACATTCGCGCGCGGATTCGTCTGTCTTGGGACATCTGATACCTGCAAGCCTGGCAGGCGCTTGTTAGTTGAGTACTTGGCCGCCTCATCCTTCGTCGGTCTCTACCTCGGCCTTGCAATTCACAGGCGCGTTATGGGAGTCATGGCGAGACCCGACGTTCGAATGACTGAGTGATCGGGGGCTCATACGATCTTGTGCAAGCCGATCATGCGAACGCCTTGTGATACGCGTTGAGAGCGGGCGCGCCGCCCAGATGCACGTACAGCACGTTCGTTCCCTTCGGAATCTCACCCGCCTTCGCCATCGCGATCAGGCCCGCCATAGATTTGCCCTCATACACCGGATCGGTGAGCATCGCCTCAAGTCGCGCTGCCGTGCGGATCGCATCGATCGTCTGATCGTCGGGCAGGCCATAGTCCGGGCCCGCGAAACGCGGATCGACGATCACGTCGGCGTCGTCGATCGGCTTGCCGATGCCGATCAGTTCCGCCGTCTGTCGCGCGCTCTTCGTCACGGCGCGGCGCGTCATCGCCTCGTTGCATGCGGTATCGATGCCGATCAGGCGGCGTGGTCTGTCCTGCGCCTTGAAGCCTGCGACCATGCCGCCCTGTGTCGAGCCGGTGCAGGTCGCGGTGATCACGGTGTCGAAGAACACGCCCATTTCCTGTTCCTGACGCGCGAGTTCATCGGTGAAGTTCGCATAGCCGAGGCCACCAAGGGGATGATCGGATGCACCCGCCGGAATCGCGTAAGGCTTGCCGCCTTCCCGGCGCACCTGCTCGAGGGCGCGCGACCACGTCTCCTTCACCTCGGTCGAGTAGCCCTCACCCTCCAGCAGCGTCTCGGCGCCCATCAGCCGCGACAGCAGGATATTGCCGACCTTGTCGTAGACCGGATCGTCCCAGTGGGTCCACTCCTCCTGCACCAGCCGGCAGCGCATGCCGAGCACCGCCGCGACGGCCGCAACCTGGCGCGTGTGATTCGACTGAATGTTGCCGATGGAAACGAGCGTGTCGGCGCCTTGTTTCACTGCGTCAGCGGCGAGCCACTCAAGCTTGCGAATCTTGTTGCCGCCAAACGCGAGCCCGGACGATACATCGTCGCGCTTTGCCCACACCGAAATGCCGAGCATATCGGACAGGCGATTGAGCCGATGAATCGGCGAGGGGAAGAAGCCAAGCGAGATGCGGCCGAAGCGATTTTCGAGATCAAGTGCCATGGCGAACTCCCTGTCGAAGAACCGAGGGAAAGATTGACTCTAGATTAGGTCCAAAAGGGCGAGATATTGGAGCGTGGCGCGCCTTCACCTGCGGCGCCTCGCCTGGGGCGAAGTGGAATTCAAATAGGACTTGTGTCGCGTACGCTCGCGCTCTCGGTGGAATGGGTGAGGCGCAAACAGCACATTCGAGCGAGCTGCTTCGGGCGTGTCCACACGTGACGCTGCTCACCGTAGTGCAGGCCGCGTACCTTCATTGCCGATTTGCTGGCACGCAACTGCCGCGGCGGCAATCCACCGGGTCTCTCTTGTATTGCACGGTATAGTCTGAGCACCAATGCAACGATCCGACGTGGTTATCAGGTCGGATCGGATTTCAACAGATTAATGGAAGGGCTTGGGGCTACACCGGCCTTTCTTCGTCACACAGAGCGGCGGCGATGGCCGATGATTCGACCTGCATAGTCGGTGGCCGACTGGCTGTTTCCAATAGAGACCGGTCGGCTGAGCGTCTCAGTCCATAGGCGGTCGAACGACGCCGCATGGGCCGATCTGAGCCACTGACCGGTGCCGCATTCGTAGAACGAAGTAATTCTGTCACTCCGGAATCCCGCCGCCAAAGCGTCCAAGGGTGGTGTGGGCGAGAGAGGTGCCTGGTTCAGAGACAGCGAGGGCAACCTCCTTGCCATCGGGCAGGCGATCAGGTGAGCAGGTCGGTATCCGCAGGGTGCGGGCGCGCACCTGGCAAGCTGTGTCTGTTCGCCAACGTCGCCTAATCTTATGTTTTAGCGACCAGCGAGTGGAAAACTCGCCCGAAGTCGCAACGCGTACATTTTCGAGCCGGGGCTGGCGGAAGGAGTCATCATCATGCGACTCTCACTAATAGTCAGCGGCGCCATGCTGGCGCTTTTGGCATGTACATTGGATCCGGCCGGAACAGGCGCCTTTACAGTCATGGGGCCGGCCAGTTTCGATCGCACCTTCACCGCAGCAGCCGGGGCAATGGGCGACGAGGGCCTGGCGATCAGCGTCGAGGACCCGGTCAATGGCGTGGTCGTCGGCAGTCTCGATACCAGGACGGTGATGGCCAGTGTTCACCAGCAGGCAGACGGCTACGTGCGGGTTGAATTCGACAGCATGGCTGCACAGGATCCAGCGTTGATGGCGCGCATTTCGCGCAACTACAATCGCCGCATGGGGCGCTGAATCGCGTCAGAGGTCAAGCGATTGCTTCACTACCTCAGTTCGCAGTGCGCCTCTTCGACCCTTTCCCGTCAATCTTTGTCGTCCGCGGCGGATGCCTTGCCTTGATCCGGCGCCGCCGGTTTCCTTCCGGTCACCATGGACAGGATCAGGTTCTCCTTGTGCAACCGGCTCATCAGAATCGCGGCGGCAACATGCATGCCCACCAGCGCTAACAGCAAATAGGCGAGGACGCCATGGAGGTCCTTGGGCCAGTCTTCGCCCCAGAACATATCCAGTCTCGACATCCAGCCGGTGGCGGCAAGCGCAAGGATGAGGATCCACAGCACGAGCATCATCAGCGCGCCAAGCGGATTGTGGCCAAGGAAGCGGGGCGGATGCCCGGCAACGGCGGCCTTGACATACGCTACCACGCCGCTGGCGCGGGGAAGCCATTCGCGGAAATTCCCGGCGCCGCTGCCCACCATGCCCCAGGCTACGCGGACCAGCACCAGGCACGCGGCCGCGTAGCCAAGGTTGCGGTGCAGCGGCCCGCCGGAATCCTCATACAGGTCCCACAGCACCAGCGCCGCCACGCCCCAGTGCGTGAGACGGACGATGGGATCCCAGACCTGGACAGACTGGCGCAAAGGCTTCATGGCGCAGCGGCGGGGAGGCGAGCGTTACTTCTGGATTTCTGCCTTGACTATGTCCAGCGTCTTGGTATCGAAGTAGATTTCCGCCTTTTTTCCCTCCTTGGTCGTGCCGTAGATCTCGTAGCAATTCCCGTCGGTCTTGAACTTCTTGATGTTGTAGCCCTGCGCTTCAATCTTGGCGCGGGCATCGCTCTCTTTCATCCATTCGCTCTTGGGGTGCGCGGGGCACTTCGCGCTGGCCAGCGCGGAACCGGACACCAGGATCATTGCCATCAGCGCGCCAATTCTAAGCATGAGACGTCTCCGTATCGTGGGAGCGATCAGCATAGTGCACCCAATAATGATTCGCAATCAGCGGGAGCACTACTTGGCAGGCGTTGTGGTTCTGTTGGCCCGGAAGATCAGTTCGAGACCGCGCATTGACTTTGCGAGCGCCTCAGTGCCGGCGCATGTCGAGGTGGCCCGAGGCAGAGAACCGATAGCGCCCTTCGACAAAGCCCAGCCCGAACAGGCCCAATACCGTGTCATAGTAGGTAGGGCCGCCGGCTCCTGACGGCGCGCCCACGATTTCCTGCGCGCGTGCCCATTGGGTAGTCAGAGCGGGCGAGCTGACGGCCTTCAGGAATGGCAGCAACGCCGCGGAGAAGCCTGGCGGCCCGACGCCTTCGACCCTTGCAGTCTCTACATACATTTTCTCCGGCGGTGCCGGACGGCCCTCCAGGCGCGCTGCGTTGGGCAGCAACGCTTGGATCAGGCCGTGCCGGGTGGCGTCCTTCTTTGGCGTCATGCCAGCCCACAGATAGACCCGCACGGCGTCATAGCTGCTGACGTCCCCCTTCACTGGATCGCGTAGAAATCCGCGCGCGCGGGCTCCAGCGCTGTAGGCCGACCAATCTGGCACGATGCCGGCGCGGGACACCGCGCTGATCAGCTTTGCCGCCTGTCCGGCCAGCGTACCCCACGGGCCGGAGGGGTCGAAGGCGGCCAGCCGCCGCAGCAGGGGTACCGGCAGATAGCTCGGATTCACGCGCCAAATGCGAAAACCGCCTGAGCCGTGTTCAACAAATCCTTGCGGACCAGGCAGTAACATGGGTCCGAAGCCGGGGAGTGTGACGACCTCTCGCGCCGCCACCAAGCGAAGCAAGGCGCGTGCCGCGCTGGCATAAGCAGGGGCATTCCACCAGCGCGCCGCTTCAGCCAGCGCAAACGCGAACCATAGATCTGCGTCTGCAGCCGAATTGCGGTCCATGACTCCCCACGTGCCATCATTGCGTCGACCCCACTGCCACGCGGGAAGCTTGTCATCCACCCTGCCATCGCCGAGATTGACTACACTCCACTGCCAGAGTCGGTCAAATGTGTCTCGGTCATCTGCGATCAGGGCAAACACCATTCCGTAGGACTGCCCCTCCGACGTGCTTTGCCGCGTGCGCGTTGAAAAGTCGATGACGCGGCCGTCGCCTTGCATGAAGCGGTCCAGGAACTGCTGGTAGAGCGGCCAAGGCGCTGCGCGCGCCGCGGAAGTTGGCGAAAGGGCGCGCGTCACGGGAGACCAGGGAGCGGCCACGCCGATGCTGGCGATCGCGCCGGCACAAGTCAGATAACGACGACGCGTTTGGTCTGTCATTGCAAACGGCACGTGCGCGTGCCGCCATGTAGGGCTGGGTAGGTTCTGGCCTCCATTGCATCTCAGTTGAACAGGCTGCAAACTGGGCGGGCACAATCGCAGCCTTTAGTTCCGAACGGGGTCATGCCACAACGATTGCTGGTCCACCAAAGGGTGTGTCCAGACTCAATGGCAGCTCGTCGTTGAATGCCTGCGGAAATTCCAGGTCACGCGGCATTCCTGCCGGCGTTCTCGGCCAACGCCCTTGGTCAGCAATCGGCATGACGCACGCGGGTCGCGCAATGATGCTGTCATGCTAAATCGCGAACCGGCCTGAACGTGGGGGAGAAAGCCTGCCGGCTGAAAAGTCGCTGGCCTTCAGAAAAACTTGCTGATTTCCAGACCGCCATAAAATGCCCGCGACACACCGGACGTTTTCTTTACGCCAGTAAAAAAGCCAAGGTTCAGGGTCTGGGTGAGGGGGATCCCAGTCAATACCAGGCCGCCTTGCGTGGAGTGGTAGAACGGGTCGCCATGCTTGATCAGTTCCACGCCGGCCCAGGCCTTACCGAACACTTTGTACATCACGCGCCCGCGCGCCCAGTATGCCTGCGGTCCGAAGGTGTAAGAGCCAATGCCGTTGACAAGCCATCGATGCGCATACTCCTGTTGTCCCAAAACGGTCAGCGCCAGCCCCCATTCGCCGCCGTCATTGCGGTTATCGGCGCCTTCCGGCGACACGCGGTTGTAGCGGTAGCGCGCTCCAGCGGTGGCTTCCACCCAGCCCGTTTCCCAGCCTTTCTGAAGCCCCAACGCTGCCTCGGCGGCCTGGCCGTTCACCGACACTGTGGTGCCGTTGGATCCGTAGCTGTAGTGGTAATCGCTCGCAACCAGCTTCTGCGTCAGATATGGCACGGGCAGCCAGCTTGCCGATACGCCGACGTACTCGCTGCGCTCCCCGCCACCGGCAAAGTTGGCCCCGCCGAACAAAGTACCGGCTCGGGCCGGCAGCGCTGCCGTGGCTGCCGCTCCGGCCACGAGGGCAGTGGCCAATGAAAGCGTTAAGGGAGCCAAGGGGGCGCGGGTGAAGTCAGCCCGGTACGGTTTTCGCGTACTCCGCGTCATGAGGATTCCTCTTTCAGGCCGCCACGGCGTGCGGTCCAATGTTGTACAAGTGAAAGTCACCGGTGGGTGTGCTGAGTCGGCCGGTAGGTGTAAGGCTCACGGTCTGTTCGGTCGGCTTCCCGGCGGCGGGCTGGCGCAGCGTGACACCTGCGTTCAGGTCCAGTTCTATGCTGCTGAACAGCAGCGGTGCGGCACCCTCGATAGTGGCAATGGCAACCGGCAGCGCGCCTGAGCGCAATGGTTGCACCACCAACCCGGCCCCCCAACTCTGCGCGAACAGCGGTCCGCTGCCGTCCCTGCGCAGTAGCTCGGCCAGCCGTGTCAGCGGCGGCGTCTCCGTATCCGTCAGGTTTCCCATGTCGAGCTGCAGCCGGCTGCCATACAAGAAGCTTTCCAGCGCGCCTGTGTTGCCGCGCGCATCCCATTGGAAGCGAAGCCCGACCGAAGACGTGCCAGCCGGGTCCTTGGTGCGATGGCCGACAAACGTGGCAACGGCCGTATCCCGCACGATCAGGTTGGGCAGGTGGATGAGCACGTTCACGGTAACGCCACGCGCCAGGCCCGGGACTGGCTCTCCCACGTAGAGCGCGCCATTGGGAGACAGGTCCGACGTGAGCCCGAGGTAAGTCCTGTCGTTTGCTGCCAGAGTGACCGGCAAGCGCAGCGGAAATCTGTACTCGCCGCGACGGTTGGCGGCATGTCTGTGCGCAAATGCGGCGACCGAAATGGCCATCAGCAGCGTGACCAGCGTCCAGATCATTGTGACAATGCCGGCACCAACCGGAATGCTACCCGTATGCATGCGGTACAACCCCATTGGCACGCTGACGGTCGCGATGCTGGCCAGCATCAGCAATGGCGACAGCCACAACCAGACCTTGCCGGTATCAGACAACTGCTTGTCGGTGACCGCAAACGGGATATCGCGACGGAACAGCCCCATGCTGGTAGACATGAAGGCGAAGAACCGCGCCATTGCGTACTGTTCGCTGAGCAACAGTGAGTTGTACCCGCGTCCCAGTTCCAGGTGTACCAGTATCGACAGCAGGTAATACAGGCAGAACAGTAGCAGGAATGTGTCGAGTGGCGCGACGATGGGCAGTTTTCCGAACAGGAACACGGCCGGCGGCGTCAGGAAGAAGATCAGCTTCTGCCAGCCCTCGAAAAAGAACAGCGCCGAGGCGAAATAATTCAGACGCTGGCCCAGCGTGAGACCCCGCCCGAACAGAATGTTCTCTTGCCGGAACACCTGCATGGAACCCATGCCCCAGCGCATACGCTGCTTCAGGTAGGTATCGATGCTGTGCGGCGCCAGGCCGAACGCCAGCGATTCGCCATAGTAGACCGACCGGTATCCGCGCTTGTGCAGTTTGATTGCCGTGTGCACATCCTCTGTCACGGTTTCCGTGGCAAAGCCGCCAATTTCGTCAAGCGCGGCCCGCCGGACCACTGCGCAACTGCCGCAGAAGAAGGCGGCGTTCAGGACATCCTTGCCGCGCTGGATGATCTTGAAAAACAGGGCCTGCTCATCCCAGACCCGCTTTTTGCCAAGCCGGTGGCCAAAGGAGTCGATGTTGAAAAAATCTTGCGGCGTTTGCACGAACGCGACCTTTTCGTCGCGGAAGAAACCTAACGTCTTCACCAGGAAATCCTTGCGCGGCGCGTGATCGGCATCGAATATCGCGATGAAATCGCCGTCAGTCAACTTCAGCGCGTGGTTCAGATTGCCGGCTTTGGCATGGAGATTGTCCTGGCGCGACAGGTAGCGGCAACCCAGTTCCGCTGCAAGCTTGCGCATGCTCTCCCGACGCCCGTCATCGAGCAGCCAGGTCTCATGCGGGTAGTCCATCCATTTGGCTGCCAGTAGCGTTCGGCGCAACAGCTCGACTGACTCGTTGTAGGTGGGAACGTAGACATCGACCTTAAGCCCCTCTTGGGGCGGCACAGGCTCGCGTACGCTCAGCCGGTAGGTCATCAGCACGAACAGCAGCCCGCTCAGGTAGCCATAGATTTCGGCGGCGTAGAGAGGGATCGAGAGCCAGGGCGCCGCATGATTGATGGTGCCGAGCCGCCAGGCCATATAAACCAGGCCGCAAGCCACGTAAATCGTGACAAGCCAGGTGATATACCGTTTGGGTTGCTCGGTCTTCATGTCTGGATCCAAGGGCATGGCTCAATGTCAGTCGGCAACTACGGAAACTGCGGCCCAACACGGCGTGCCCGCAATCAGGAAAGGAACGCGTGTTGCGCCATTCCGATGACATGCGATGGCAGGCTAAGGCCTTCCAGTTGATCCTGTACCTACCCAACTGCCGACGTCCTTCCGCTGCTTCAATCAGCCAAACCACCAGAGGCGTTATCCAGCCGGAAACAGCCTGCAATCCGTTTTCAGGTCGCCCTGGCAATGGCGGGGCCGAAGCGTGCGGGCCGCGCAGGCGCCCTTGCAGTTAAGAGTAAGCGACATTCTCGCCTGCGCCAGCCTGAGTCGGTACATTTCTTCAGTCTGATAGGCCACACAATGTTGGATTTTGATCTTTTGTGTGCCTTATGAGGCATATTTTTTAAAAAACCGGACGCTTGGGTTGCTTCAAATCACGTAGGTTTGATTCCACGGACGTCGGGGGTTCTTCTTTGGACATAAAGGGGGACATAAAGGGGACAGTCCCCTGTCAGCGCCATGAGAAATGGCAAATTCCTACGTCAATCGCAGATCCCACAGCGCATCGAGTACATGTTGCGTGGAACGCTCGACGTGCCCCGCACGATGCGCAATGCCGAGCCGACGCCACAACGCCGGGCGCAGCGGACGCATGACAATGCGCCCGTCGGGTAATGGCGTAGTGGCCTCATGAGGCAACAGCGCCGCGCCATAACCTGCCGCTACCAGACTCTTGATCGCATCGTTGTAATTGAGCTGAATGCGCGGCGCAGGATGGTGCCCTCCGGACGCAAACCACTCCGCAGTCAGACGCGACAGACGCGTAGTCGCATCATTAAGAATGAGAGGTTGAGCGGCGAGCCATTCAGGCGTAATGCGAGCCGGACACTGCCAATGCGCCGGCACAAAGGCCATCACGGGGTCGCGGCGCCAAGGCTTTATCACGAGTCCAGCCACCGGAGGCTGAGGCAGTGCGACCAGCCCAATATCCAGCGTCCCATCCGCCAATCGGGTTAGCGTTTCATGCGAGGTGAGTACCGCGATCTGAATATCGATAGCGGGATGGTGCTGACGCAGCACTTCAAGCGCTTGCGGCAAAAGGTGCGCAATCGCGCCGGTCGATGCTCCGAGCCGAACGCGTCCGACAAGCCCTTGAACCTGGCGGTGAACATCGTCCAACGCCTGTTCCGCGTCGGCCAACAGTCGACGCGCGCGCTCGACCAACAACTCGCCTGTTGCCGACGGCCGAACATGTCCACGCTTGCGCGACAGGAGCGGAGCACCGATGCGCTCTTCCAGTTCAGCAATGTGGAGGCTGACCGTTGGTGGCGCCAGATGCAACGCACGCGCCGCGTCGGCGAATGAGCCACGGTCGGCAATAGCGACCAGGGTGCGCAAGCGGTCCAGGCTGATCTCTCGCATGTCGGCGTCCCGATTCAGAAAAACTGAATGTCCAGGTTATGAAATTCAACTTTCGCTATTCTAGCGGTGCGCGGAAGATAACAGGCTTGTTCCACTTGTTACCAGTCACCGGAGTATCGCGCGCATGAGCTCTCCCCTTGTTTTCATCGACGGCGACCAAGGCACCACCGGGTTGCAAATTCACGAACGGCTTCGCGGCCGGACCGATCTGAAACTGGTCACGCTTCCCGCGGCGGAACGCAAGGATTCCAGGCGTCGCGCCGAAGCCATCAACGCCTGCGACATCGCCATCCTCTGCCTGCCCGATGGCGCCGCGCGCGAGGCGGTGGACGCCATTGTTAACCCTGCCGTCAGAGTAATCGACGCAAGTTCCGCCCATCGCACAAAGCCGGACTGGACATACGGCTTTCCGGAAATGACTCCGGGACAGGCTGAGCGCATTGCGGCCGCAGGTCGGGTCACCAATCCAGGTTGCTATCCGACCGGTGCAATTGGCCTGCTGCGTCCCCTGCTGCACGCCGGGCTCATTCCAGGGAACCACCCGGTCAGCATTTTCGCGGTGTCTGGTTACTCCGGACGCGGGCGTGCCGGCGTGGAAGAACACGAGGGGCCGGGTGCTGTCAACGCACCGTCGTACCAGGTGTATGGTCTGGAGCTCGCGCACAAGCACACCCCGGAGATCCAGCAGCACGCCGGACTCGCGCAGCGTCCGATCTTCGTCCCTGCGTATGGTGCGTTCCGCCAGGGCATCGTGCTGACGGTGCCCTTGGATGTGCGGCTGCTGGCACCCCACGTAGACGGCGCCACGTTACACGCGTGCCTCGCACGCCACTATGCCGAGGCGGCCCACGTACATGTCTTGCCGCTGCACGAATCGTGCGTTTTAAAGCAGCTGGATCCGCAGGTACTGAACGGTACGGACGATATGCGCTTAAGCGTGTTTCCTAACATGGAACACGGGCACGTTTTGCTATCCGCGGTTTTCGATAATCTGGGCAAAGGCGCAGCCGGCGCTGCGGTTCAGAACCTGAACCTGATGCTCGCGCAGTAATGGTGGCCGATGGCTTGCGCTGATGTTCGGCTGCAACTATATGCCAACGATTGTTGGCAATCTGGTCGTGGCAGTCGAATGTCTCAAACTGGCCGAAATGCGTCAGTCCAGGCAGCAGATCAACCAACCCTGTACCAGCCCCCAAAAGAAAACCGCAGCCGAAGCTGCGGTTATTTCACCCTGCCAGCGCGACAGCCCCGGCAGCATCAAGACCCTCACTCACTCCCTCGGACAAAGCTCCCCCGCCGTCTGCTCCAGCTTCGCCTTAATCATCCCCACCAGGCACCGGATACCGTGGCACGCCTCCGAACATTCGCTTTCCACTTCCAGCAGCGCCATGACCCTATCCAGTCCGGCACCGATGCAATCCAGCGATTCCCGACACTCTTCCGGAATGGCAGCTAAGGTGGTTTGTTTTTTCGACGCGATTTGTTCCTGCATTGCGAGCTCCTATCAAAGTTGGATAACCCGCCTGTTACCTGCATTTGAAGGGTGGCGGGCCTGACAGCGGGGGTAGCAATGCCGGCACACCAACGTAAGACCGACCAGCCTCGCGGCTGCCCCGCCCGGCCCGCCATTGAATGACGACGTGCACGTGCGTGAGGATATGGGCGCGTGGGCGACCATCAGTTAGTGTGGAACAGGTTGCTACACCCGATCACCGTTGTTTCGGTGATGGCTCTAGTGTCCTCATCTCCGCCGGCCGTGACGATCAGACGATTCGCAATCTTCAGGAACAGTTGATGGTTGCCGCCTAGCGAATCCGGTCGAACCCACCAGCAGCCCAGCGCTCAGCGCTGTCGCGCGTCAGCCGAAAATCCGGCCGCACCTTCACAGTCGCCAGCACCTCGCCGAGGGGATCTTCGGCCGTGAGCGTGCCAAAGGGCTCAAACTCATCGGGCGTGATGACAAGCTTCACAATCACGGTGCCGGACTCAGACTCAATGCTGACCTGCTTGTTAAGCTGCGCATGCAACTGCTGCTCATGCCGCCGGATAACTTCCGAAGCCGTCTTGACCAACGTCTGGTGCGCGGTAGCATCCAGCGGCTTGGGATCAACCTTGTTCCGCCCCATCGTCCAGGGTCCGACCAGCGCGGGCTCGGCGCTGCCGTCGCGGATCATTTCGACCGCCCAGCCGTCCCCATCCTCGTTCTTGATGACCCGGGCGGTCCAGCCCTTGTCGCGCCAGAGGCGGGGCTCGTGGATGGCGGTGGATTCGTGCTCGGGCAGGGCGTCGTCGGTGTGGTGCATCAATCTCGTGGTACGGGTCAGGGGAACCCGCGAGGATACTATAGGGGCCGGCTTGGGCGGCCAGCGCACTGGCAGTGCGCCTCAGTTCAATGCGCCTCAGGCCATTTCCCCTTGCGGGGAAAGCGCATATCGAACTCGGTGAACACGTGCTCCTCGGAGCGGCAGCAGATGGTGGCCCCCCAGCTGTTCAGCACCTTCTGGCAAAACGCCAGCCCGATGCCGGTGCCGCGATGCGCCGGGTAAGAGAAGAAGGGCTGGAACATCCGGGCCAGCACTTGCGGCGGCACGCCCGTGGCGGTGTCGCGGAACATCACATGGACGGCGTCGGGCCGGACCTCGCTGCGGATATGGATGGTGCCCTTGCCGGCCCGCTTGGTCGCTTCCAGCGCGTTCTTCAGCAGGTTGGTCGTGACCAGCCCGAACAACTGGGGGTTGCCCATTACGTAGGCGGGGCAAGGCAGGTCGACGGTGACCAGTTCCAGGTCGGTCTGCTCGAACGGAAACCGGCCGATGGCGTCGCGGATCACGCCGCCCAGTTCGAACAGCTCCTGCGTGGCGTTGTCGGGGTTCTTGGAGTTGGCGACCAGCAGTTCAATGCTGTTGCTGATATGGGCCAGGTCCGACTCCATCCGGGCCACGGCCTGCATCAATCCGTCGCGCAGCGGCGTGTCCTGGTCCAACGCCGTCGGCAGCCGGGCCTTGAGGCCCCTGGCGGTCATGGCCAGGCTGGTCAGCGGCGTGCGCAATTCGTGCGCGACGGTTGCCAGCGCGGCGGCCATCCCGCGCCGCTTCTGTTCGGCCAGCAGCTGGCGGTCCATCTTGATCACCACCAGCACCGCGATGACAAAGCCGATCACCGGCAGCTGCAGCAATATCGGCGCCCACGGGATGCCGCCCATGGAGTTGCCGGCCAGCACGAACAGCGCGATCGCCGCCGCGGCGCCCGAGAACAAGGCAATGGTCGCGAACGCGGTGTTGAAGTGATAGAGGATCACTACCGCGATGATGACCGATTCGGCCCAGACCATGGAGCCGCCATTCTCCAGGTAGAAGAAGATGAAGGCGAACGGCAGGCCTACGGTAATGGCAAAGAGAGCATAGGGCGGCAGCCAGCGCCGGTCCGAGAAGGCGGAGGCGAACAGCAGCGGCACGAACAGCGCGGTGCAGACCAGGCGCAGCCAGAGGTTTTCATAGGGCTGGGGGAAGACGTGGGACCAGATCACGTAGTACAGCGGGTGTCCGATCACGCCCAGCGCGCCCACCATCTGGATCCGGCGCAGCCGGATGACGCTTTCCTCGTCCAGCAGGGTGGCCCGCGCGGCGGTCTCGAACACGGTCTGCCACGCCTGGCGGGCAAGGCCGGCAAGGGTGGTGCGGCCGTCTTCCGCTTGCGCTACCTTTGCATCCATCTCCGGGACTACTCCTCGCGGGAACCGGCCAGCGGCCCGCTTGTGGGATTTTGAGGCTTGCGCCGGGCGCGGCGGGTCGAGGACCACTCATCCAGCCGGACTTCGTCGCGGATGCTGGCGAGCACGCCGACCAGGCGGTCGATTTCGTTGGCGGCAAGTTTCGCATGCAGCGTAAGTCGCATCAATGCCCGATTCTTGGGGGTTGCCGGCGAACAGAATACCGCGCCGAAGATCCCGCGGCGCTGCAGCGCATCGCGCAGCACCTTGACTTGCGGCTCGGTTCCCGCCTCCAGGCCGATGATCTGCTCGGAGCCCTCGCTGATGTTGTAGCCCAGTTCGGCAATCGCGGCCCGGGTGTCGCGGGTGATGGCGTGCAGGCGCGCACGGCGCTCATCCGCCGCGGCGACGAAATCCGTCACGGCGTTGAACCACGCAAGCTCATGCCGCAGCAGCCCGGAGCTGAAAATGGCCGGCCGGGACTCAACCGCGAAAAAGTCCTTGAAGTCGGTCGAACAGGCAACATAGCCGGCGCGGCCGGCGAAGGCCTTGGCCAGCGAGGCCGTGCGGAAGTGTACGCGCTCAGACAGCCCGAGCGCGGGCACCAGGCCGCCGCCAGCCGGCCCATGGGTGCCGAGCGAGTGCGACTCGTCCACGACCAGCACGCAACCCGACGCCTCCGCCAGGTCGACATAGTCCTCCAGCGGCGCCACGCTGCCGGTGGTGCTGTAGACCGAGTCCACCATGATCACGCCCGGGCCGAAGCGCTCAAGCTGGCGGCGCACGTGGTCGCAATCGTTGTGGCGCACCGGCACGGCCTGCGCGCCCGCGGCGATGATGCCCTCCCACAGAGAGGCATGCCCGTTCATGTCGATATAGACCGGAATGCCGGGGCCGGCAATGCACTGCACCAGGCCGACATTGGCGGCCCAGCCGGACTGGGCGATCAGCCCGTCCTCGGCCTGCATCAGGTTGGCGATCTTGCGCTCGACCCGCCGCTGCGGGGTGTCGCCGTGCTGGAACACGGACGACATCAGCAACTCCGGCTCTTCATCGAGGAAGGCGCGCGCCTGCGCCTGGACCAGTGACGATTCCCCGAGCAGGCAGAGATAGTCGTTGCTGCTCAGGTGCAGCGCATCGGGCCCGGGCGTGAGTCCGTGAAGCAGGTGATCGCCGCCCCAGAGCTTGCCCATCCGCTCGTCGAAATGTTGTGCCATCCGCGTCGTGATCCATGGCGGCAGAGTGGGCGCTTTGGCGCGGGGGGCGTGGTGCATCGAATGCGGAGTCTCGGCTTCGGAGAACATCGGCGTTCCTTCTACAAGTCGGATAAAGAGTGAGATCGGTGGCAAGGATTGGCATGGCGGCTGCGGCAATAGATGCCGTCCGCGGGCGACGCGGCCGCACCCGGTCCTTCCGGCGAGGTGCCATTGCTGGCAAGCCGGGGAAGTCCTTTTTTATGTAGCGACCACTGTGCCAGCCTTAATCAGCGATTGTGACCGGACTTACACTAATGCAACGCCCGTTTGGAGAGGGGGTTGCCGGGGTGAGGCAGCCGCGCCACGGCCCATTCTTCGTCGGCACGATGGGCGAATGGCTTCCAGGAAATGCCTTTATAGGCACTTATGTGATCTATGCGCTATCTGTTGCTCCGGGCCCTTGAGGGTCGGATCGGGCGTGGCTCGTCCTTGGCGGGACCTCGTCAGGCCCGGGATTGCCAAATGCCCATCATCAGTCTTGGTGACGAACGCCCTTTTTGGACGTCCTGGTTTCCAGGCAGGCGGCTCCGGAAGCGGGCCATGGCCAGAAAGGGGGCAGCATCTTGGGACGTAGCACTAAGGGCGGGAAACAAGGGGGCGGCCTGGCACGCAGGCTGCGGCCGGTGGCAATCGTCGCCAGCGTGGCGTGGCTGGCGGCGTGTGGGGGAGGGGATGGCGGCGGCTCCGGGGGGCGCCGCCCGCGGCCAGGCGTCTGCCCGCCTTCAATCACTTGCTGCCCGGGCACTCTCTGAAGACCCGCGCCGTGCAATCCACACAGATTTTCCGGTCCAACCGGGGCAGCACCGCACGCAGGGCCTCGTCCTTGCTGTCAAAGATGTTGCCGGCACCAAGACGGTCGGCGAAGCCGGTCCGCGCCCAGGCCTTGCGCACGTCGCTGCGTGGCCGATGGAAGTAGAGGCCTCCGCCGGCGGCGCGCCGCTCGGCCAGTTCGTGCTCCCATAGTTCGGCGCCGACCTGGTCGATGAAGTTCATGCTCCGGGCCATGGCCAGCAGGTGCTTTTGTCCGGGTTGCCGGCTGCGCATGTCATGGAGGCGGTCCGTTACGTGCTGGACTGCGCCGAAGTACACAGCCCCTTCGATTCGCACCAGCTTGAGCTGCGGGCATTCAGGTTGGGCCTCGGTCAGGTCCTCCAGCGGCGTGAAGCGGCGCGCGGGATCGTTGCGGTCCGGCACCAGGCTGCGCACGGCCGGCCGGGAGGTACGGTAGAGGTAGGCGACCAGTGACAGCATGCTGCCCAGCAGCACGGCAAGCTCCAGCCGCAGCACAAGGGTGGCGGCGAAGGTACCGATGGCAATGGCGAACTCGCTGCGGTTTTCCCGGGCGAGGCGGCGCAGTCGTCCAACGTTGACCAGGCCGGCCGATACCAGCAGCAGCATGGCGGCGATCGCCGCCAGCGGCAGTTGCGCCAGCAAGGGCGCGCTGATGGTCACTAGCAGGACCAGCAGCACGGCCGAGAACATGCTTGCCAGCGGGGTTTGCGCGCCGGCCTCGAAGTTCGGCATGGAGCGGCCCAGCGAGCCGCAGGAGACATAGGAAGAGAAGAAGCCGCCCGCCAGGTTGGACAGGCCCTGGCCGACAAACTCGCGGTTGGCGTCGATCGGCTGGCCCGAGCGCAGGGCCACCGCCTTGGCAATCGAGATCGACTGGCCCAGTGCGACGATGGTCAGCGCGGCGGATATGCCAAGCAGTTCGGGCAGGGCCTGCCAGGATACCTGGGGCACCTTGAAGGGCGGCAGCGCGGAAGGGATGGCGCCCACCACCTGCACGCGCTGGCCGCCGAACGCCGGCATCCCCAGCAGCAGGGCGATACCACAGCCGCCAAGCAAGCCGATCAGCATGAATGGCAGGCGCTGCGATAGCCGCCGCGCTGCGATGGTCACGGCCATGGTGCCGATGCCGACGGCTACCGCGGCCGGGCTGACGGCGTCCAGGTGTTGCAGCAAGTGGGTCACCACGCCGAAGGCGCTGGTGCCGGCAGGCACCGCCAGGCCGAAGAAGTCCTTCAGCCCGTACAGGCCGATCAAGGTCGCCGCACCGCCGGTGAAGCCGAGCAGGACGGAAGGCGAAATGAAGTTGGCGGCGGAGCCCAGGCGCAGCAGGCCAATCAGCAGCTGCATGGCGCCGACCAGTATGGCCACGATCAGCGCGAGGTTGATATAGCCATCGCTGCCTGGTGTGGCCAGCGGCGCCAGCATGGCAAGCAGCGCCAGCGAATTGGCATTGGTCGGTCCGGACATCACATGCCAGCTTGAGCCGAAGAGTGCAGCGACGATGCATGGCACCACGGCGGTGTAGATCCCATACTCCGGCGGCAACCCTGCCAGCGTGGCGAAGGCGACGCCTTGCGGCAGCACCAGCACCGCGCCAAGCAGCCCGGCCATCAGGTCCGCGCGCAAGGTGGCAGTGGTGATGTGATGGCACCAGGCCGGCAGCAGTCCAGCGCCTTGTGCGTGGGGGCGGCGCAGAAGGCTGGTCATGGCGTGTCCCCCGTATGGGCCGCGTGCAACAGTTGGTCCACCAGTTCAATCCAGTGCCTGACCGGCGTATCGGTGCCGCCCTGCAGATGGGCCAGGCAGCCGATATTGGCGGAGACGATCGTCTGCGGCGCGCAGGCGTGCAGGTTGGCCAGTTTCTGGTCGCGCAAGCGGTTGGCCAGCTCTGGCTGCAGCATCGAATACGTGCCGGCGGAACCGCAACACAGGTGACTGTCGGCACAAAGCGCAACCTCGACACCAAGCGCGCCCAGCAGCGCTTCCACCTTGCCGCGAATGCGCTGGCCGTGCTGCAGTGTGCAGGGCGGGTGATAGGCCACGCGCGGGGGTGCCTGGCGGCCGCCGCCTGCAGTGGCCGGAGGCAGCATCGATACCAGCCGGTCCCCATGCTCGGGCATTAGCTCGCTAAGGTCACGGGCCATTGCGGAGATACGCGCTGCCTTGCCGGCGTACACGGGATCGGCGCGAAGCAGGTGGCCATATTCCTTGACCATGACGCCGCAGCCGGAAGCGTTGATGACGATGGCCTCAGCCCCGGCTTCGACCATGGGCCACCACGCGTCGACGTTCCGGCGCAGCTGGGCCAGCGCGCCTAGGTGATCGCTCATATGGTGGCGGATGGCACCGCAGCAGGCAGCGCTGCCGGCGCGCAGCATCCGGATGCCGAGGCGGTCGAGCACGCGTGCCGTGGCTGCGTTGATGTTCGGGGACATCGCGGGTTGTGCGCAGCCGTCGAGCAGGATCATCGTGCGTGGGTGCGCCGTGGCCGGCCAGCGACCGGGCCCGCGGCGGGGCGGAACCTTGCTGCGGAGGCTGGCGGGCAGCAGCGTCCGCACGGCCTGGCCAACGCGCATGGCGGGGCCGAACAGGCGTGGGCGTGACAAGCCTTCCCTGAGCATCCAGCGGATGGCGCGCTCACGAATGGGGCGTTTGATTCCCTGTGCGTCCAGCCGCTGATCGACAACCGCCCGGCCGATATCCACCAGGCGCCCATAAGCCACGCCCGAAGGGCAGGTTGACTCGCAGTTGCGGCAACTGAGGCAGCGGTCCAGATGGCTGCGCGTGCTTGCGCTGACTTCGGCGCCTTCCATCACCTGTTTCATCAGGTAGATGCGCCCGCGCGGCCCGTCGAGTTCGTCGCCCGTCAGCTGATAGGTCGGGCAGGTTGCGGTGCAGAAGCCGCAGTGAACGCATTTCTGGACGATGGTGGCGGCTTCTTCGCCATCGGCGCGGTCACGCAGGAACTCGGCTAGCTGGATTTGCATGGCGATTCAGAGTTGGGTGTAGAGGCGGCCAGGGTTGAAGATGCGCGCGGGATCGAAGGCGTCCTTGAGCCGCAGATGAATGTCGAGCAGTGGTTGCGGCAGCGTGGTGAAGACATCGCCTGCCTGGCGGCCGTTGCGAAACAGCGTGGCATGGCCGCACGCTGCGGCGGCCACGGCCCGCACATGGTCTGCGCTGGCGTCGGTCAGCCACCAGCGCTGCCCGCCGCCCCACTCGATCAGTTGCTGGCCAGGCAGGTCGGTTACCGGCGCGCTCGAGGGAACGGCCAGGCGCCATAGCGCGGCACCCCGGTGCGCGCCGGCGAACCAGGGGAGGGTGTGGTCGCGCAGGCCCGTCCAGAAGGCAGCGGCGTCTGCGTCCGTCATCCGTTCGCCGCCAAGCTTCCGGCACGCGGCGGCCACCGCGGCGCCGGCGCCGGACAGGCGCACGCGCAGCACGCCATCGGCCCAGGCAGAGGCGCTGACAGGCAGCGGCCGGCCGCCCCAGGCATTGAGGCAATCGAGTGCGGTGGGTTCGTCCATCTCGAAGCACACGCTTTGCTCGGCGAATGGCATGGGCAGGACTTTCAGCGATACCTCGAGGATCAGCCCGAGCGTGCCGAGCGAGCCGGCCATCAGCCGCGATACGTCGTACCCCGCGACGTTCTTCACCACCCGGCCGCCGAAGCGCAGCACATCTCCGCGGCCATCCATCATCTGCAGCCCCAACACGAAATCGCGCAGCGCTCCGACCGCCTGGCGACGCGGCCCTGACAGGCCAGCGGCAACGGTGCCGCCCACCGTGCCGCCGGCGCCAAAACGCGGGGCTTCGAAAGCCAGCAGTTGCCGGTGCCGGGCCAGCTCGGCATCGATCTCGGCCAGCGGGGTGCCGCAGCGCGCGGTGATGACCAGTTCGGTGGGGTCGTAGTCGACGATGCCGTGGAACAAGCGGGTATCCAGCGGTTCACCGCGAGGCGCATTGCCGTAGAAGTCCTTGGTGCCGGCACCGCGCAGGCACAGGGGACGGCGCAGCCTGCCGGCGTGCCGGATGGTGTCGCGAAACGATTCGATGATGGCTTGCATGGGGTGGGTCAAATCGGGGGCGGCGTCGTCAGTAACGCGGCAAGTCGGGATGGGGCAGCAGGCCGCCGCTGACGCGCTGCCGGCCGTACTCCGCGCAGCGCGCCAGCGTGGGGATCGCCTTGTCGGGGTTGAGCAGGCGATCCGGGTCGAAGGCGGCCTTCACGCGGAAGAACATCGCGCGTTCCGGCGCGGCGAACTGGGTGCACATGACATCGAGCTTCTCCACGCCCACGCCGTGCTCGCCGGTCACGGTGCCGCCCAGTTCGACGCAGGCCTCGAGGATGTCGGTGCCGAACTGCTCGGCACGATGCCACTCCCGCGCTTCGGCACCGTTGAACAGGATCAGCGGATGCATGTTGCCGTCACCGGCGTGAAACACGTTAATGCAGCGCAGCCCGTAGCGGGCCTCCATCTGCTGGATGCGCCGCAGCAGCGTGCCGATATGCTTGCGCGGGATGGTGCCGTCCATGCAGTAGTAGTCCGGCGAGATGCGGCCCGCGGCCGGAAAGGCGTTCTTGCGCCCGCTCCAGAAGCGCAGACGCTCTTCTTCACTTGCAGACACCTGGATGCGCGTGGCGCCGCAGCGGCGCAGCACCCGGGTCATCCGTTCGATCTCTTCCGCGACTTCCTCCGGCGTGCCATCCGATTCGCAGAGCAGGATCGCTGCTGCCTCCAGGTCGTAGCCGGCGTGAACGTATTGCTCCACCGCGATGGTGGCGGCCTGGTCCATCATCTCCAGTCCGGCTGGGATGATGCCTGCGGCGATCACCTCGGCAACGGCGTTGCCGCCGGCTTCGACGTCATCGAAGCTGGCCATGATCACCTGGGCCAGCTGCGGCTTTGGCACCAGCCTGAGCGTGACTTCTGTCACCACGGCCAGCATGCCCTCGGAGCCGATCACCAGTGGGAGCAGGTCGAGACCAGGTGCGTCAGGGGCGAGCGCGCCGAACTTTACCGGCTCGCCGCGCAGCGTCAGGCCGCGCACGCACAGAACGTTGTGCAGCGTCAGCCCATACTTCAGGCAATGCACGCCGCCCGCGTTCTCGCCGATGTTGCCGCCGATCGTGCAGGCGATCTGCGACGAGGGATCCGGTGCGTAGTAAAGCCCGTGGCCGGCTGCCGCTTCAGATACGGCGAGGTTGCGCACGCCTGGCTGTACTGTGGCCGTGCGCGCGCGCGGGTCGATATTGAGAATCCGCTTGAAGCGCGCCATGGACAGCACCAGCCCGTTGGCGACTGGCTTTGCGCCGCCCGAAAGGCTGGTGCCGGCGCCGCGCGGCACGACGGGAACGCCCAGCCGGTGGCAGATGCGCAATATCTCGCCGACCTGCTCGATGGTCTCCGGCAGCACTACCGCCAGTGGAATCTGGCGGTGGGCTACAAGGCCGTCGCACTCATAAGGTGCCGTGTCTTCAGCGGACCAGAGCACGGCCGCATCGGGCAGGACACCTGACAGGGCCTGCAGCAGCATCGACGGTTGCGAAGGCGCCGCTGGCTGGGTTGCGACGGCGCTACCGGGCATAGCGGATTCCTGCCTCTGCCTTCGGATTGGATGGCATGTCTTCCTTCTCTTGCGGTAAGCGTGAGGGTGCCGCGCCTCAGCCCGGCGGCGTGGCCGCACGGGCAAGGCCTGAAACGCGACAGGAGTGGGGGGCGTCAGGCGTCGGGGTCAGTCCGCGAGGACGGCGCGCGGTTCGGCAACTGCGGAGCCGCGCCGCAGACTATGCGCGGCGAAGCGGCGCTTGCTGGCCTCGGGATTGATGAGGCAGAAGCCGATCACGCTGGCAATGACCGAAAGCACGCCTGCCAGGACAAAGCCGTTGTCGTAGCCAATGCCCGGCGTCGATGCGCCCTGGATCAGCTTGCCCATCAGCGCCGGCGCGACCAGGCCGCCGGTGGTGGCCAGTGCGCTGTTGATCGACATCATCCCCGAGCGCTGGCTGTCCGGAATGATCTCCGCCACGATAGTGGAGCTCAGCACAAAAGTGATCTGCGGCAGGTTGCATCCCAGGGCCAGCAGGATGACCTTCAGCAGGGGCTGCTGCACACCGTAGACCGACAGGCAGATCAGCACGCCGCCAGCCAGCGCGAAGGCGCAGGTCAGCCAGGCACGCGCGCGCACCGAGGCCACGCCGCGCTTGAGCATGCGTTCCGACAGCCATGAGCCGCCCAGCACGATCGGGATGTTGAAGGCGGTGAAGAGCATGAACATCCAGCCCGTGGCGGTGGCGTCATAGTGCATCACCGTGCCGAGATAGGACGGTACCCACGTAAACATCACCGAGAAGATCCAGTACGTGGTCCAGTACAGGAGCATATTGGCCAGGAAGGTGCGGTCGGTCAGCAAGCTTGCATACGAGACATGCACCGCCGGGTGCTGCGTGCCAGCCCCCTTGTTTTCGCTGCTGACGTTGCCCTCCGAGCCGATGAACATCCACAGCACCATCCACACCAGGCTGGCGATGCCCAGCGTCATGAACGCGGCGTGCCAGCTCCAGCGCACCAATACGTAAGTCAGCAGCGGGCCGGAGATCAGCAGGCCGGCGGTGACGCCCTGGAAGATGATCGCGGACGGCAGGTTGCGGCGGTCGTTGCGGAACCACTTGTAGCAGGCATGCAGCGCCAGCGGGTAGGCCGGTCCCTCCCCCGCGCCGAGCAGGATGCGCGAGAAGAACAGCAGCGGCACCGACGCGGTAAAGGCGAGCGGAAATTGCGAGATCCCCCAGATGGCTGCGCACACGAGCAAGAGCGCCTTGGACGACACACGATTGGCGACAAAGCCGAAACCGATCGCCGAGATCGAGAACAGTAGGAAGAAGCTGCTGGCGATCATGCCGAATTCGGACGGCGAGATATGTAACTCCGCCATCAACGGCTTGGCGACGATGCCGAGGATGGCCTTGTCCATGAAATTGATGACCATGAACAGAGCGAGCATGATGGTGATGATCCAGCCGCGCAGGTTGGGGTTCTTGATGCGGGACATAGTGTCTACCTCCGGTATCGGTGGGGGCCTTCTGGCTCTTATATGTAGTGGCTTAGTTCAGGCCGCCCGCGTGCCGTCTGCTTCTTTCTTCAAATCTTAGTGGTTCGGCACAAAGCGGGCGGTGTCGTGGGCAAGCGTCAGTCGAACACGATGGCGGCGCCCGGCGGGGGGCTGAAGCCGAGGTCGCCGCGCTGGATCACGAACTCGCGGCCGCCATTGGCTTCGAGCAGCTCAGCCTGGCGCTGCCTCACCTTGTGATCCACCGCGACGGGGTCGCAGATGGCAAGCAGGCGTTGGTGGCAATCCTTGAGAACGGCTGCGTAGGCGGGCTCCTGCGCCAGGTCATGCAGCTCTTCCGGATCGGCAGCAAGGTCGAACAACTGCGGCGGGTAGTCCACGTAGCAGACGTACTTGTACTGCTTGTGGCGGATCATGAAGGCGCCGGTGGCCGAGCCCATGCCGTGGTATTCCACCATCACGTTGCGCAAGGGCTTTTCGCCGTCGGCGAGGTCGTTCAGCGACACGCCGGGGAAGCCGTCGCGCAGCGCGGGATCGTCCACGCCCACGGATTCCAGGATGAAGGGGTAGGCATCGACGTGGCTGGCAGGCGTATCGATGACCTTGCCAACGGGGATGTCCGGACCGGCCATGATCAGCGGCACGCCGGCGGCCTCTTCGAACATGGTGGACTTGCCCCACATGCCGCGGCTGCCGAGGTTGTCGCCATGGTCGCTGGTGTAGAGCACGCGGGTGTCGTCGGCCAGCCCGGATTCATTGAGCGCCTGCAGGACCTTGCCGATGTTCTCGTCCAGGAAGGAGCACAGGCCGTAGTAGCCGGCCAGCGCCTTCTTCAGCTTGGCCTCGTCGAAATAGTCGTCGTAGTTGAAGCTGCTGCGATAGTCGACGAGGTAAGGGTGGTCGGGGCGCTCGTGGCGCGCGTACAGCTTGGGCAGCGGCAGGTCGCGGTCGTAGTACTTGTAGAAGTGCTCGGGCGGCGCGGTCAGCGGGAAGTGCGGGGCGACGAAGGAAACGAACAGCACCCACGGCTTGTCTTGGTGCTTCGCCGCCTGCTCGCGCAGCCACACCTGGGCACGCGCGGCGATCTCCCGGTCATAGAAGGTGTACTGACTCTCGCCGGGGCCGGCCAGGTTGGCCATCTTGTAGGCACCCTTGCGCACCGGCAGGTCGCTGCGCACCAGGCCCATCAGGTCGCCCTTGCCCTCGATGATATGCATGGGGATGATCTCCTCGGAGAAGCCGTGGTCCTCGCCTTCTTCGCGGAAATGCAGCTTGCCGATCGACACTACGCGGTGGCCGCGCTCGCGCAGCTTATGGTGCCAGCTGGGGATCACGCCATCGTAGGCATCGGCATTGTCGGCGTATCCCATCTGGTGGATGTACTTGCCCACCGCGAAGGATGCCCGCGCCGGTATGCACACCGGGCTGGTGCAATAAGCCGAGCTGAAGCGCACCCCGCCGGCGGCAAGCCGGTCAAGGTTGGGTGTTTCGACGATGGGATGCCCGGCACAACCCAGCATCTTGGGGTTGTGCTCGTCGGACATGATGATCAGCAGGTTCTTGGCGGTCTTGGCCATGGCTTACCTCTTTACTATGGAGCTATATAGTTATTGAATCCGAAAAAAAATTTGCGGCTTGCACCGGCGGGCTGGGCTTGCGCCGCCCGCCGGCCGGACGTCAGCGGCGGCCGCCCACCGCTTCGTCGGGAATGCACAGGGTTCGCGTGGTTGGGGGGATAAAGAACTCCTGGTAATACACGCAGGCCTCGCGTCCCATTTGCGCCACCGCCTGCAGGAAGATGCCGGTTGCGGGAGGCTTCAGCTCAAGGACCGAAACGATCCTTTCGTCGAACGGCATGGCGCGCACGAAATGCCCGACGCGAGTGATCGGCACATTCGATTCGCGGGCGATCAGCCGCTTGAAGTTGACCCCGCTCAGCTTCGCCAGCGGTGTGTCCCACAAGGCGGGCAGCAGCCGGCGGTCGGTATAAAACTGCGTGAAGACATTGAACTCATTGTTCACGTTGATTACGCGGTCGATCCGGATCACGTTGTCGAAAGCCTGCGGGAAGTGCGCGGACCATGCGCCGCTGCCCTTGACTGCTTCGCGCTTGAGGGCCTTGGAGTAGATCGGCAGGTAGCTTTCGCCATCGTCATCGAGAAAGCGGCAGTGCCAGGGGTCTTCCAGGCGCAGGTCGGTTTCTGCAACGAAGCTCCCTAGCCCATGCTGCCGCACCACGATGCCCTGTTCCGACAGGTTGCGCAGCGCACGCTGCACGGTGCCGAGGCTGAACGGGGTCAGCTCCGCCAGTTCCTCTTCCGTAGGCAGCTTGTCGCCGGGCTTCCAGTAGCCGGAGGTGATGGCTTCCACCAGTGCGTCGGTCAGCCGCACGTACTTTGGCTGGCCGCCTTTGCTCGGGCGCCGCAACTGCTCGAAAATCCCTGCGTGGTCGGTGGGCTCTGCCATGATTGTTGCCTCAGAAAGCGTTGTGTTCGTCGCGGCATCGGCCCCCACCCTGGCTGGGGATGCCGGCAGTTCCGGGCCGGCGCTGGCATGGCCAGGTGGGGCCGGGTACCTTCAAGCCGCTAAATATATCCTAACGCTTATCTCCTCCAGGGTGCCCTCCGGCGCCGGCATCAGGCTTGCACTGCCGGGCCCGGCGCGGCGGTGCGCTCGGCCTGCGCGCCTGGCACGGTCAGCAGCGCGGGCAACGCATCTCCCCGGCCCGGGCCGGCATCCTCCAGGGTCATGTCGGCGGCCTTCTCCCCGATCATGATCGCCGGGGCGTTGGTATTGCCCGACACCAGCGTGGGCATGATGGAGGCATCGGCCACGCGCAGCCGGCGCACGCCGCGCACACGCAGGCGCTCATCGAGCACCGCGCCGGCGTCGCTGCCCATGCGGCAAGTGCCTACGGGGTGGAAGATGCTGGAGCCGTAGGCGCGGATGAATGCCAGGATCTCGTCATCGGTCTGCACGCCGGAGCCCGGCAGGTATTCGTCAAGGATGTACGGCGACAGGCTGCGGGTGCCAGCCAGCGCGCGCGCTACCTTCACGCCGGCGATCATCACGGACCGGTCATGCGCGGTGGCCAGGTAGTTCGGCGTCATTGCGGGCGGCACCGAGGGATCGCGCGAGGTGATGCGAAGCGAGCCGCGGCTGGTCGGCCGCAGTTGGCACATCGACATCGTGAATCCCGAAAACGCATGCGGCTTGCCCGCGGTGCTGTCTGCGCTGATGGTGCCGAAATGGAACTGGATGTCCGGCGTGCCGGCATCCTCGAGCGCGCGCGTGAACAAACCACCCAACTGGATGCCAATGGCCAGCGGCCCTTTGCGGAACAGCATCCATTTCAGGCCGATCTTCATCCGGCGCCACAGGCTCTGCAGGTCGTCGTTGGTGGTGATCGGCCTGGCGCACTTGTACATCAGGCGGACTTGCAAGTGGTCCTGCAGGTTCTCGCCGACACCGGCGGAGTCGGCCACCACCGGAATGCCATGGCTGCGCAGCAGCGCCGCGGGCCCGATGCCGGACAGCTGCAGCAACTGCGGCGACTGGATCGCGCCGGCACAGAGTATGACTTCACGCGTGGCACGCGCAATGCGTTCGCGCCCGTGCTGGCGGAAGCTGACGCCGACGGCCGTAGTGCCTTCGAACAGCACGCGCGAAGTCTGGGCATCGGTTTCCACCACCAGATTCGGCCGGCTGCGCGCGGGCTTCAGGTAAGCCTTGGCGCTGGAGCAGCGCCAGCCGTTGCGGGAAGTGAGCTGGTAGTAGCCGGCACCTTCCTGGCTGGCACCGTTGAAATCGTCGGTGCGCGGAATGCCGAGTTCTCCCGCCGCGCCGATGAAGGCCTCGACCAGCTCGTGCTTTTCGCGGATCGGCGACACCTGCAGCGGGCCGCTTTTGCCATGGTAGGCGCCGCCAAGGCTGTGGTTGGTCTCCGACTTGATGAAGTAGGGCAGCACGTCCTTCCAGGCCCAGCCGGCGTTGCCCAGCGACGCCCAGTGGTCATAGTCCTCGGCTTGCCCGCGCACATAGACCAGGCCGTTGATCGAGCTGGACCCGCCCAGCGTGCGCCCGCGTGGCCAGTAGACCTTGCGCTGGTTCAGGTGCGGCTGGGCTTCGGTATAGAACCGCCAGTTGTACCTGGCGTCGAACATGGTCTTGCCGTAGCCGATCGGGATGTGGATCCAGATGTTCTTGTCGGCGGGGCCCGCTTCCAGCAGCAGCACGGAATAGCGTCCGTCTTCGCTCAGCCGGCCGGCCAGCGCGCAGCCGGCGGAACCAGCACCTACGATGATGTAGTCGTACGTGCGCTCAGTCATGCCTGTCTCCTCTTTGTCTTGATGGTCTGCCGTGCCTGCAGGCCGGCTAGATGTCCAGCACCAGCAGCTCGGAACTTGAGCGCGAGCAGCACACTGTCAGGTACTGGCTGCGCTCTTCGTCGCTGAGAATGAAGTCGCAATGCTCGGGTGTTCCTTCCAGGTAGCGCGTGCGGCAGGTGCCGCAGACACCGGCCTCGCACGAGGTCTCGCAGGCGATGCCTGCCTCGCGCAGGGTTTGTGCGATGGACTTGTCCGCGGGCACCGCCAGCGTCTGGCCGGTACTGGCGATGCGCACCGCGAAGGCGCCGTCGCTGACTGGATTTTCGGCACGCGGCCATGCCGCCGGCGGCGCCGCGAAGTACTCGCAGTGCACGGTGCCCTGCGGCCAGTGCGCCGTGGCCTTGGCCACGGCCGCCATCCATCCTGGCGGGCCGCAGTAGTACACGTGCGTGCCGACCTCCGGATGGCGCAGCAGGTCGGCCAGCGATAGGCCTTGCGCGGGGTCGCCATGGTCATAGTGGTGGATGGCCTTGCCGGCTTCCACCAGCGGCGCCAGCTGCTCCCGGAACGCGGTGCGCTGAGGCGCTCGGGTGCAATAGTGCAGCCCGTACTCCGCGCCGGCTGCGCGCAGGTGCGCCACCATCGCCATCATCGGCGTGATGCCGATGCCGCCGGCCAGCAGCAGGTGGCGCCTGGCGTCGGGCTCCAGCGGGAAGTGGTTGCGCGGCGCGGAGACCCGGATCAGGTCGCCGGCACCCACCGAGGCATGCAGCGCCTTTGAGCCGCCGCGCCCATCCCCGACATTGAGCACGCCGATGACATAGCGCTTGCGCTCCAGGGGATCGTTGCTCAGGGAGTACTGGCGCACGAAGCCGCCGGGGATATGCACGTCGATATGGGCGCCGGCCGTGAAGGCCGGCAGGTCGGCGCCGGCCGGATCAACGAGTTCGTAGGCATTGATGCCGACGGCTTCGTTGGTAATGGATCGGACACGGAGTTCTAGCATGATGGTTCTCGGTTACCGCGGCGCCTGTTGCCGCTCAGGCATCGGTGCCGGTCAGCAGCGCCGTGGCACCGCCTTCCAGCCCGCCATCGATGTCGTCCAGGCGCCGGCGCACATGCGCGTCGCGCTCGCCGCTGGGCAGGGCATCGGCTTCCTTCAGGATCGCCAGGACCTGCTTGCCGACCTTGGCCATCAGCGCGCGGTCGTCGGCTGCCTTGGGAATGCACAACACGGAATCCTGGGCGTACATGGGCAGCGTATCGCCCGCGGCGATGGCTGTGGAGCGCGTCATATCAGCCGGCAACTGGCCGCGCGCGCCTTCGCGCAGCAGCTTGCGGCACATGTAGACGCCGATGTCGGAGCGCCCCGGGTTTTCCACCGCGTGGACGGCGATCGGGCGCTGGCTTACCAGTGCTTCCCAGTCGCCCGGCGCGCGCTGGCCTTCTTCATAGGTGCGGTTGCCGGTCTGCCCGACCAGGAAGTCGATCTTGTCGACGCCGCAGTCCGCTTCGTTGCCGAGGTGGTCGGGGTCGACCTCGTCGTTGAAATGGCGCCAGCCGAAGATGATCATGTTGGTGTCGTCAACCGGCACCTGCCAGCGCGTCATGGCCGTGGTGGAGTGGCGTTCGCGCGCTGCAGTGGGAACCAGCGAGCCGATTTGCAGGCAATTGGGGAACAGCATCTCGGTGATGCGCACCCAGATCTTGTCTTCCGGCAGGCGGCGCGCGGCAATGAAGATCATGCCGTTGCCACCGCGCGTGGCCTCCCACTGCATCACCGGCATATCGCCGAAGCCTTCCAGCGAGACGCCGGCCGAGGTCTGTGCATCGACGCCTTCGACCGTCATGTGGTTGTGCAGCACCGCGGTGTGCATGTGGTCCATGATGTTCTCGAACACCTGCAGCCAGTTGCACGGATAGACGTTCGAGAAGGGCACCAGTCGCGTCCCCTTGGGCAGCGTGTAGGCGTCGAAGTCCGGAAACTCGGGCTTGGCGTCCGGCGCGCCCATGTAGGCGAAGACCAGGCCATCGCGCTCGAATGCCGGATACGCGCCGTGGCACACGGTCTCCTTGAGGCGGCTTTCGGCGGGCTCGCAAGGCGTTTCCAGCAAGGTGCCGTCGAGTCCGTAGTGCCAGCCGTGATAGCAGCAGCGGATGCCGTCTTCGGTGATGATGCCGTACTCGAGCGATGCGCCGCGGTGGCTGCAGTGGCGGTGCAGCACGCCGACGCGTCCGCGCTTGTCGCGGAACGCGACCAGGTCTTCGCTCAGGATGCGAATGGCCTTGGGCAGGTCGGCCAGCTGCTCGGACAGGCACACGGGCTGCCAGAAGCGGCGCATGTATTCGCCCATGGGCGTGCCCGGCCCGGTGTGCGTGAGTTCGGTATCCGGTCCCGGCACGTCGCGTTTGTAGTAGCCGCCGAAGGGCATGTGCTTGAGGACGTGTTCTTGCTTGGACTGGCTCATTGCTTGTCTCCTTTCTGGGATGGCGATGTGGGGAGCAGGCCGCGCTTACAGCGGGCAGGCCTGGCTGACGTACTTGGTATGCAGGTAGGCATCCAGCCCTTCCGGGCCGCCTTCGTAACCGACACCGCTCTGCTTGAGGCCGCCGATCGGCGCGTCTGCCAGCGAGGGGGTGAAGCCGTTGATGCCGATCCAGCCTGCCTCGAAAGCCTCGGTCAGGTGCGAGGCGGTGCGGATCGAGCCTGTGAACGCGTAGGCGGCAAGGCCGAAATCGACGTCGTTGGCTTGCGCAACGGCCTCGTCCAGGGAGGCAAACGGCATTACCGGCACCACCGGGCAGAAGGGCTCCTCATGCAGGATGGAGGCTTGGGGTTCCAGCTCTGCCAGTACCGTTGGCGCGTAGAAGTAGCCACGCTTGCCTATGCGGTGGCCGCCGGTCAGCACGCGTGCATGGCGGCTGTGCGCATCGGCAACGAAGGCCTCCGCCGCGGCCAGCCGGCGCGCATTGTTCAGCGGCCCCATCTGCGTGGCCGGGTCCAGGCCGTCGCCGACGCAGATCTCCTGGGCGGCGCGCACAAACTCCGCGACGAACTGATCGTAGATGCGCTCATGCACGAAGAAGCGGTTGGGAGACAGGCAGACCTGGCCGGCATTGCGGAACTTGAAGCCCACGCAGGCCTTCACCACGCGCTGGACGTCGACATCGTCGAACACCAGCACCGGCGAGTGGCCGCCCAGTTCCATGGTCACGGCCTTCAGCTGTTCGCCTGCCATGCCGCAGAGCAGCCTGCCTACCGGTACGGAACCAGTGAAGGAAACCTTGCGGATCACCGGGGATTCGATCAGCCGCCGGGAAACGTGTGCCGGAACGCCGAAGACCAGTCCGATCACGCCGGCCGGCACCCCGGCATCCTGAAACGCGCGTGCCACTTCGATGCAGGCGGCTGGCGTTTCTTCGGCGGGCTTCACCACCACCGAGCAGCCGGCTGCCAGCGCCGCCGCCAGCTTGCGCGTGACCAGGAAGGCCGGGAAATTCCAGGGCGCGAAGGCGGCAACCGGGCCAGCCGGGCGCTTGATCGTGCTTTCACTGACGCCCGCGGCGCGCGGTGCCATCACGCGGCCGTAGACGCGCTTGCCTTCTTCCGCACACCACACAATGGTCTCGATGACGCGATCCAGCTCGCCCAGCGCATCCGCCAGGGGCTTGCCGTTCTCCAGCGTCAGCATGCGTGCGATGTCCGGCTTGCGCGCCGCGATCAGGTCAGCGGCCTTGAGCATGATCCTGGCGCGCTCCCAGGGCGATACGGCGCTCCAGGTGGTAAAGCCCCGCTGCGCGGCGGCCAGCGCGGCATCCAGGTCGGCGTCGGTGGCCAGCGGCAATTGGGCCAGCACGTCTTCCGTAGCGGGATTGACCACCGGCCGGGTCTCGCGGCCAGCGCCGGAATGCCATTCGCCGCCGATCAGCATGCCGAGTTGCTGCGGATAGGCGGGGCTCATGCCATCCCCCGCGCTTGCGATTGTGTATGGATCGTCTTCATGTGGGCCTCGTTCAGCAAAGTCGAAATGTCGTTGTCTTGGAGAAACTATAGTCCTATATAGTTTCTCGTCCAAGAAAAAAATAAGGCCCTAGGGTTTTTGCGGATCTGTCCGGGATATGCGGCGCCAGGTGGCAATCAGCGCACGTGGGGCAACCTGCACTGCAGGGGCGTACCAAAGAAAACGCGCTGAAGCACATCCAAGTGCTCCAGCGCGTGCGCGCCGTCGGGCTTTCCTCGCAAATCCGTTGGGGCGCCTTACGCCTTGCCCACCCCGGCGGTCAGCGCGGAAACGTCGACGATATACAACTGCCGCTCGGAATCATGGATTGAATCGATGCAGACTTGCTGCCCGTCGCGGCTCCAGCGTGGATGCAGGTCGCAGCGGTTTCCTTCTTCAGGTCCGGGCTGGTGTAGTAGTTGCCCAGGTCATGGCGCACGCCCTGCGCCATGTCGAAGAGAAACAGCACACGCTCGTTGGTCTGCGCATCCGGATAAGCGCATCGGCTGCACGCCTTCACTCGGGCTGGGGGTGATGCCCAAGGTGATCCGGCCGTTCACCGAGCGGCACCCGGACGTGCATATCAGCCTGCAAACCGTCGGCGGGCATCAGTTGCGCGAAGGGTTGCTGCATGGCCTGTACGACCTGGTGCTGACCACCAGCGAGATCGATCATCCGCACCTGGATGTCAACGTGGTGCATCAGTCGGGGGCGGTGTGCGTGATGCACCCGGAACATCCGCTGGCGGCGCGCGACACCATCCGCGTGCGCGACCTGCGTGGGCAGTTTCTGATCCTGCTGAACGCCGACGATGCGCTGCACCTGGCGGTGCAGCGGCTGATGCAGCGCGCCGCCGTCGAGCCGTCGGCGACCATCGAGACCACTTACTCCGGCACGATCTGCACGATGGCGGCCGAAGGTGCGGGCATAGGCATCGTCAATCCCTATGTCGCGGCTGTATTCGGGCACGGCTTGCGCGTGGTGCCGCTCGCACCGCGCTGCCCGGTGGAGGTGCGCATGGCGTTCTCCGAGCATTCCGCGCCATCGGAGATCGCGGAGGAGTTCGCGGCGCTGCTTGCGGCGCATTTTCGCGTGCGCTCGCCGCTGGCGCAGAAGACGGGGCGCGGGCGGGGCGGCTGAGCGGCAGTTGCCCCAGCGCGGCACGGTCATCTCATACCATTTTGCGTTGCATTAGCCTGCGCTACTCCCCTCCAACGCCGCCCCACGCGCCTCCATCGTCCGGCGCGCAATATTGAGCTGGTGGATCTGCGTCGTGCCTTCATACAGCCGGAACAGTCGCACATCGCGATAGAAGCGCTCGGCCACGGTGCGTGCCATATAGCCGCTGCCGCCGAACACCTGCACCGCGCGGTCGGCGACGCGGCCGGCCATTTCGGAGGCGAACAGCTTGCACATCGACGCCTCCATGGTCACGTCCTCGCCGGCGTCGCGCTTGCGCGCGGTGTCGAGCACCAGTGCGCGCGCGGCGTGCAGTTCCGTATTGCTGTCGGCAATCATCTGCTGCACCAGTTGGTAATCCCCGATCGGCTTGCCGAACTGCCGGCGCTGCGCCGCGTAGCGGACCATCTCGTCGACCAGCCGGATGGCGGGCCCCACGCACAGGCCGGCCAGGTTGATGCGCTGCTTGTTCAGCGCCTTCATCGCCGTCTTGAAGCCGACATTGGGTTTTCCGCCGACGATGGCGCTGGCCGGTACGCGGCAGTCCTTCAGGTAGACATCGCCCACGGGCGAGCCGTGCTGTCCCATCTTGCGTTCCGGTTCGCTGGTGGAAAGGCCCGGGGTGCCGCGTTCGATCAGGAAGGCGCTGATGCCGTGGGCGCCCGGCGTATCGGGATCGGTGCGGGCGAACACGGTGAACAGGTCGGCGATCGGCGCATTGGTGATGAAGCACTTGGCACCATTCAGCACGTAGTGGTCGCCGTCCTGGCGTGCCGTGGTTTGCAGCGACGTCGCATCGGAGCCGGCTTCCGGTTCGGTCAGCGCAAAGCAGCCCGTCACCTTGCCGGAGGCCAGTTGCGGCAGGTAGCGCTGCCGCTGCGCTTCGGTGCCGTCGGCCACCAGCGATTCCGAGGCGATGCCGGTATTGCCGCCGAAGCGGGCACGGAACACGGTGGCGGCCTGCGAGACTTCGATGTTCACCAGCGCCAGTTCTTCGGTGGTCAGCCCTGCGCCGCCGTACGCTTCGGGGATGCTGTGGCCGAACAGGCCGAGGCGGCGCATCTGCTCGACCACGGGCTCGGGGATGACATCGGTGCGGTCGATCTCCGCCTCGAGCGGGATGCAGGTGTCCAGCACGAAGCGGCGGATATCGGCAAGCAGCGCTTGCTGGCGGGCGGAGTCGCGGATCATGGAATGGTTTCCGGTTGATTGGATGAGCGGGAGCCTGGGCGTGTGGGCCTGATGAGCGGCTACTGTGCCGTGATGCCGGCGGTCTTCAGCACGCCGGTCCACTTCTTGGTTTCGGTGTCCAGGAAGCGGTCGAATGTGGTGCTGGATTGCGGTGCCACGTCCATGCCGAGCTCGGCCAGGTGGCGTGCCGTGGCGGCGTCCGATGTGGCCTGCGCGGTGGCGTCCGCCAGTTTGCGCACCACGGCGTCCGGCGTGCCCTGCGGCGCGACCAGTCCGAACCACGCGCCCATTTCATAGCCGGGCAGGCGTGCGGCCTCGGCCACCGTTGGCACGTCCGGCAGCGCCTGCGAGCGCTTTGCCGAGGTCACCGCCAGCGCGCGCAGCTTGCCGCTTTGCACCTGCTGGCGGGCAATGGCGGCGGTCAGCGCCATCATCGAGACGCGCGCGCCCAGCAGGTCGCTCATGGCTTCAGGCTGGCCCTTGTAGGGCACGTGGGTGAGCTTCACGTGCGTCATCTGCGCCAGCAGTTCCGCCGAGAGATGGTTCGATGTGCCGACGCCCGCGCTGGCGTAGGTCAGCGTGCCGGGCTGGCTGCGCGCCGCGTCGAGCAGTTGCGGCAGCGTGCGCAGCGGCGACGAGGCCGGCACCACGATCACGTTGGGCACCGCGCCGATGCCCGCCACGGCGCGGAAGTCCTTGCTGCCGCTCTTGCCCTGGATCGACGGGTTGAGCAGCGGCCCGACCACATAGCTGGGGCTGACCGCCAGCAGCGTATAGCCATCGGCGGGCGACCTGGCGACGAAGTCCGTGCCGATGGCGCCGCCGGCACCGGTCTTGTTCTCGACGATGACGGGCTGCTTCAGCACCTTCGCCATATTCTCCGCGGTGATGCGGGTGACGGAGTCGACCACGCCGCCGGCGGAAAACGGCACGATGATCCGTATCGGGCGGTCCGGGAAGCGCGCCGCATTGTCAGGGGCGGCCAGCGCTGGCACCGGCATCAGCGCGGCGCAGACCAGCATGCCGGCAGCGAGCCGGCGCAACGGTTGGATGGCATCCATCTTGTCTCCTTGGGTTGCCAGCGCCAGGGAGCTCCCGGGCGCGAGGTCGGTCTCATGCGGGCCTCTGGCGGGCCGCTTGTCATTGCCCTGCCGGCGACATCGCCGACAGGTGCGCTGCTGCGCGGTATCGGCTACCGCGCGCAGCTCAGTTCGATCTGCCGCACCGCCTCGCGCAGCCTTGGCGCCACCTCGCGCTCCAGCATGTTGTCGCGGTTGCGCGACGCGGCGATGGTGCAGTTCAGCGCGAACGCGTCTTCGTGCAGCGACTGGCGCAACGGGGCCGCGATCGCGTGGATCTCGGGCCGCCACTCGCCGCGGCTCAGGCAGTAGCCGTGCGCGCGGAAGTGCTTCTGGTCGTCCGCCCACATCTGGCGCTCAACGTTGAAGCGCTCCGGATCGTCCACGCGCAGCCGGTTCAGCAGCGCCGTGCGCTCGTCGGCGCTGCAGGCCAGCAACACCGCGCGGCCGATCGCGCTGACCAGCAGCGGGCGGGTGCTGCCGATGTCCGGCTGGTAGAGGTTGCCGGGATCCAGCCGGCAACTGTCCACGTACACCACCGACAGGCGCTCGCGCATGCCCAGGTTCACGGTGCAGCCGGTTTCGCGCGCAATCGCCTCCATATACGGCCGTACCACCTGGCGGATCGCCAGCCCGGCCAGCATCGGGTAGGCCAGTGCCAGCACGCCGGCGCCCAGCCGGTACTTCTGGTTGCCGGGCACGCGGCTCAGGAAGCCGAGCAGCCCCAGCGTGTAGGTCAGCCGCGACACCGTGGCCTTGGGCAGTCCGGTGCGCGCCACGATGTCCTGGTTGCCCAGCACCGGGCTGGATGGCGTAAAGGCGCGCAGCACCTCCAGCCCGCGCGCAAGATTGGTGGCGAACTGGCGGTCGGTGGCCAGCGCATCTTCGCTGGCCAGGCCTGGCAGGGGCAGGGGTTCCGGGTTGCGATCCATGCTGTGCGGTGGTTGCTTGGGTTCCATGCTGGGATCCGGGAATGGGGGCGTCAATGTTGTAGCACGACCGTTCCGCACAGCGAAACCGTACTTGCATCCGGGCGGGCCGCCTGCCACTTTGCTGAAGACGCCAATGCCGCCGGAGGCCCGCCATGCAAGACAAAACCGCACATCCTGTATCGCCAGACGCACACTGCACCGGTCCGCTGGGCGGACTGCGCATCCTCGACATGGCCACCGTGGTGGCGGCGCCGTTCTCCGCCACGCTGTGTGCCGACATGGGCGCGGACGTGGTCAAGCTGGAGTTGCCCGACGGCAGCGATCCCCTGCGCGGACTGGAGCCCGTCACCGAGGACCACGCCTTGTACTGGAAGGTGACCAACCGCGGCAAGCGCGGCATCTCGCTCGACGTGCGCACCCCGTGCGGCCGCGAGATCTTCCTGCGGTTGCTGCCCCAGTTCGATGTGCTGGTCGAGAATTTCCGCACCGGCACGCTGGCGCGCTGGGGGCTGGATCTGGAGACCCTGCATGCGGCCAATCCGAAGCTGATCGTGCTGCGCCTGACCGGCTTCGGCCAGACCGGGCCCGATGCGGCGCGGCCGGGTTTTGCCCGCATCTTCGAAGCCAAAAGCGGTTTTACCAACCTGGCGGGCACGGCGCAAAGCGGGCCGATGCATATGAACTACCCGGTCGGCGACATGATTGCCGGCCTGTTCGGCGCGTTTGCGATTGCCACTGCCGTAGCCGAGCAACGCGCCAGGCCCGGGCAGCCGGGCCGCGAAATCGACCTGGCCGCCACCGAGGCGCTGTTCCGCCTGCTGGACCCGCTGGCCATCGAGTATGAACAACTGGGACATGTGCGCCAGCGCTCCGGCAACCGCACCACCTACGCGGCGCCGTCCAATATGTACCGCACCGCGGACGACGTCTGGGTAACGGTAGTCGCCTCGTCAGACGCCACCTTCCGCCGGCTGGCCGAGGCCATGGGCGCGCCGCAACTGGCGCAGGCGCCGGAGTACGCCACCAACGCCGGGCGCGTGCGCAATATCGAGGCACTGGACGGCAGCATTGCCGAGTGGTTTGCCGCGCAGCCCTATGCCGCGGTGGCGGCACGGCTGGAACAGTGCCAGGTGCCGTTCAGCAAGGTGTTCAGCATCGCCGATATCGTCGACGATCCGCAGATGGCCGCGCGACAGGCCATCGTCCGGCTGCCCGATCCGGACCTGGGCTCGGTGCCGGCGCCATGCGTGGTGCCGCGCTTCTCGGGCTATGCGCCGCCGTCACCGCGCACCGGGCCGGATGTGGGCGAACACAATGCCGAGGTTTATGGGGGGCTTGGGATCGGCGATGAAGAGCTGGCACGCTTGCGGGCAGCCGGCGTGGTCTGACGCACCGGGACTCTCACTCCCCCGTCATCAGCGCCGAGAAATCCCCCGCGATCTGCCGCAGCAGCCGTGCCGCCGGCGGCGACAACACCCGGCCCTGGCGCGACACGGTCTGGATTTCCCCCTGGTAAAGCAGGGGGTTTTTCATCGGCAGCGACATCACGCGCGCCTCGTTCAGCTGGTTCCACAAGGCGAGGCGCGTGCACAGGACATAGCCAAGCCCAGCCGCCGCGAAGTGCCCCAGCGCGTTGAATGACGAGGTGGTCAGCAGCGACTGCAGGCGCACGCCCTCGCTGATCTCGGCGGCTTCGATGTGCTGGCGCACGCCGAAAGTCCGGTGCAGCGTGGCGCCGGGGTAGGGCAGCAGGTCCTGCAGGTCCAGCGGCCGGCCCAGTTGCGCCAGCGGGTGCGAGGCCAGCACCTGGGTCTGGATCGGCATCGGATGGGCGTGGTGGCAGCGCAGCCGCGCGTCCTTGGGCGGCTGGAACACTAGCCCGATATGGGCCCTGCCATCGACAATGCGCTGCACGATCTCGTCGGTGCTGCCGACCGACAAGTCCACCGTGATGCCCGGGTGCGCCAGCATGATGGTGCGCAGGCTATGCCGCATCAGCCATTCCACGAAGCCTTCGCCCGCGACGATGTCGATACCCTGCCGCTGGCCTTGCTGCTGGGGATCAAGCGCGAGGCCGTCGGCGCGACCTTCTCCGTGGGGCGCGAGGGCAATATCGTCATCATCGGCGAGAAGTACGGCATGGCCTCGCCGGAAGGCCGCGGCGTGCTGGCCGAGTACATCACCGGCACCGTGCTGGGCGCGCTCTTTATCGCGGTGTTGTCGGGCTTTGTCAGCAGCCTGGGCATCTTCGATCCGCGTTCGCTGGCCATGGGTGCCGGCGTGGGCTCGGGCAGCCTGATGGCGGCGGCCGTCCGCGCCATCGTCGTGCAGCACCCGGGGCAGGCTTCCGAGATCATGGCCATTGCCGCGGCGTCGAACCTGCTGACCTCGGTGGCGGGCTTCTTCTTCACGCTGTTCCTGTCGCTGCCGCTGTGCTCGTGGCTGTATGGCAAGCTGGAGCCGGTGCTGGGCCGCTTCTCGCGCCGTGACGCCATGCGCGAGGTGCAGGACGTCAAGCTCGATGGCGCGCTGGCGCATGGCACCTCGGCAAGGGATGCCGCCCTCGGCTGGTTCCTGGTCGGCGCCGGTGTGGTGATCGGCAACAAGCTGTCGTACCACGTGCCGCTGTGGGAATCGCTCAAGGGCATCCTGGTGGCCATCGCCATCGTGGCGGCGTGCGACCTGCTCAAGCGCGTGTTCTCGCGCGTGCCGCTGCTGCTGACGATGTCGGTGGTGGTCACGCTGATCGGCGTGCCGGGGATGCTGCCGTTCTCCGATGCCGTCATCGCCATGACGGAAAAACTCAACTTCATGACCTTTACCACGCCGGTGCTGGCACTGGCGGGCTTGTCGGTGGCCAAGGACCTGCCGGTGTTCCGGCTGCTCGGCTGGCGCATCGTGGTGGTGTCGCTGACGGCCACCGCCGGCACCTTCCTCGGCGCCACGCTGATTGCCGAGTTCTTCCACTGAATCTCACCAGCACCAGAGACCTGACATGTACCGCGACCCTGATATTGCCGACGACATCCGCCAGAACATGCTTGCCTGGCGCCGCGACATCCACGCCGTTCCGGAAACCGCTTTCGAAGAGCACCGCACCGCCGGCATCGTGGCGCAGGCGCTCGGTTTGATGGATATCGAAGTGCAGCGGGGGCTGGCGACGACGGGCGTGGTCGGCACGCTACGCAATGGCGACGGCCCCAGCATTGCGCTGCGGGCAGACCTGGATGCGCTGAATATGCAGGAGCTGGGAAAGCCGGCCCATGCATCCACCTGTGTGGGGAAGATGCACGCGTGCGGCCACGACGGCCATACCGCCATGCTGCTGGGCGCGGCAGCGCACCTGTCGCGTAACCGCGCTGCCTTCCGCGGCACGGTGCATTTCGTGTTCCAGCCCGCCGAGGAGAATGAAGGCGGCGGCCGCGTGATGGTGGAAGAGGGCCTGTTCGACCAGTTCCCGGCCGATGCCGTCTATGGCATGCACAACTTCCCCCAGCTGCCGCGCGGCAAGTTCGCCATCCGCGCCGGCACCATGACCGCGTTCCTGGACAACTTCGAGATCGTCATCACCGGCAAGGGTGCGCATGGCGCCCAGCCGCACCACGGCATCGATTCGGTCGTCGTCTCCGCGCACCTGATCACCGCGCTAGAGACCATTGCCAGCCGCCGCACCGATCCTACCGACTCGGTCGTGGTCAGCATCACCCAGATCCACGGTGGCGATACCTGCAACGTGCTGCCTGAGTCGGTGGTGCTGCGCGGCACTATCCGCACGCTGAATCCCGCCGTGCGCGACCGCACGCAGACGGAGATGCGGCAGATCTGCGAAGGCGTGGGCGCCACCCACGGCGCGCGGATCGTGATCGACTACCGCCCCGGCTACCCCGGCGTGGTCAACACCCCCGCAGAGACCGACGCCGCCATTGCCGCCGCCGCGCAACTGGTGGGCGCCGACAATGTGAAGACCGATATCAGGCCGGCCATGGGCTCGGAAGACTTCGCCTTCATGCTGGAAAGGCGCCCCGGCGCTTATATCGGCATCGGCGCCGGCGAAAGCGCGGATGATCCGCCGCTGCACAATCCCTACTACGACTTCAACGACAAGATCCTGCCGCTGGGCGCGGCGTACTGGGTGGCGCTGGTCGCGCAGCAATTGCCGGCCAAATGACTCGCGCCCGTCAGGGCAGGCGGGCCGCTTGCGCGAACACGTTCAGGAACCCGTGTGCGGGCTGCGCGCTGGTGTGCGCTTCGATGGCGGCGGTCAGCACCGGCGCCGGCAGCCATGGGTAGGGCAGCGCCGCCTGCAGGGCCGTCAGCGTAACCGCGCCGGGATCGGCGCTCGTGTCCATCCGTTCGATATGGATATGCAGGCTGGCGATACCGTACGTGCCGTCATCGCCGGCGGCAAAGCCCCAGCGGTAGAAGCCCTTGCCGACGCGCAAGGCGCTGGCCGCCGTTTCCCGCATCACCACCAGCCAGGGGACCGTCATGGCGTTGCCGTCCAGCGCGGCGGCAACGTCGCCGATGTAGTAGGTCCGGCAGCGGTCGAACGTCTTGGCAAACTCGCTGACAAGTGTCGCGGCAATGGCGTCCGCGCCTTCTGCCTTTGGCGGGAAGCTGATGTTGTCAGTATCGATCGAGAAGGTCAGCGACGCATCCGCGGCAAAAGCTTCGTGGATCAGCGCCGGGCGGTTGTTGTCCTTGGCCTCGATGTATTGGGCCAGACGTGTTTTGGCAGTGACGAGCGGGATTGTGTTCATGCTGGACTTAAGGGTATGGTTTGAAAGGCGGGGGGCGCCGAGGTGTGGCAGCGAGTTTGATAGAATTTGGCACAAAGCTTGCATCAAAAGCTAAGTGGACATTCCGCCGATGGCAACGACTCCTGCAAACAAGAACCTGACCGTTACGCATCCGGCCTGCCTGGTCGACGGCTCGGACCGTGAGTTCCGGCACCTGGTGAATGGCCTGCTGCCGTTTGCTGCGCGCCTGCTGTCCGTGCGCGACGGCTTTGGCAGCCTGATCGGCCTGACCGGGGTCCAGTACTCGCTGATCCGTTCGATCCTGCACCTGTCGCAGCAAGGCGAGGTGACGGTCAACCAGCTCGCCGACCACCTGCACCTGAGCGGCCCGTTCATCACCATCGAGACCGGCAAGCTCAAGAAGCTGGGCCTGATCGACAAGAAGGCCCATCCCGACGACAAGCGCAAGATGCTGCTCACCGTTACCGCAGCCGGGACCCGTCTGCTCAATGAACTGCTGCCAGTGCAGCAGCAGATCAACGATGTATTGTTCGACGGCGTTTCCCGCACCGAATTCAAGGTGCTGTGCTCGGTGGTTGACCGGCTGGTCGCCAACGGCGACCGCGCCGCGCTGGATCTCGAGCACCTACAGGCGCGCCGTCAGAAGGGCTAGCGCCGCGCCGGCATCAGTGCGCGGCCCACTGCACCGTGCCGACATCGATGCCCTCCTGGTGCATCTCCCATAGCGGGCTCAGCTCGCGCAGGCGGATCACCGTGTCGCTGACCTGGCGGATGACTTCGTCCACTTCCGCGTCGGTGGTGTAGCGCCCCAGCGTAAAGCGGATCGAGCTATGCGCCAGCTCGTCGCTGCGGCCCAGCGCCCGCAGCACGAACGAGGGCTCCAGCGAGGCCGAGGTGCAGGCCGAACCCGACGACACCGCCACGTCCTTGATGCCCATGATCAGGGACTCGCCTTCGACATAGTTGAAGCTGATGTTCAGGTTGTGCGGGATACGGTGCGCCAGGCTGCCGTTCACGTAGACCTCGTCCAGCCGCGACAGCCCCGCCAGCAGCCGGTCGCGCAACGCGCCCACGCGGCGCGCTTCCTCCGCCAGTTCCAGCTTTGCCAGCCTGAACGCTTCGCCCATGCCCACGATCTGGTGCGTCGGCAGGGTGCCTGAACGCATGCCGCGCTCATGCCCGCCGCCGTGGATCTGCGCCTCGATGCGGATGCGCGGCTTGCGCCGCACGTAGAGCGCGCCGATGCCCTTGGGGCCATAGACCTTGTGCGCCGTCACGGTGAGCAGGTCGATCTTCAGCGCTTCCAGGTCGATGGCGATCTTGCCGGCGGCCTGCACCGCATCGCAGTGGAACACCACCCCCGCCGCGCGGCAGATCTCGCCGATCTGCGCCACCGGCTGGATCACGCCGATCTCGTTGTTGACCATCATCACCGACACCAGGATGGTGTCCGGCCGCATGGCCGCGCGCAGCGCGTCAAGGTCGACCAGGCCATCGGTGCCGACGTCGAGATAGGTCACCTCGAAGCCCTGCCGCTCCAGCTCGCGGCAGGTATCGAGCACGGCCTTGTGCTCGGTCTTGACGGTGATGATGTGGCTGCCCTTGCCGCGATAGAAATGCGCCGCGCCCTTGATCGCCAGGTTGTTGCCTTCGGTGGCGCCTGAGGTCCAGATGATCTCGCGCGGATCCGCATTCAGCAGCGCCGCCACATGCGCGCGCGCGGCCTCGACGGCGTCTTCCGCCTGCCAGCCGTAGTAGTGGCTGCGCGATGCGGGGTTGCCGAACTGCTGGTGCAGGAAGGGAACCATCTTCTCGACGACCCGGGTGTCGACCGGTGTCGTCGCGCTGTAGTCCATGTAGATCGGAAGGGTCTTCGGCTCGGATTGCATAGCGCTCATTCCTGGAGGCGGATGTGGGGACGACCGTGGGCAAAGCGTACCCGCTGGTCAAGGAAAGTGGGCCCGAGTCTAGCACCGGGAGGCGGCGGTTCGCGGCGGCGCCATGCTGCCGGTAGGGTTGCTTGACGCGCGCACAACTTCAATTCCGGCTGCCGGGAGCTACCTGTCCGATAACCGGAAGCCCTTGTCCAGAAAGGGTTTCCGGGTTTCGTCGAGCTGCCACGAGGTCTCTTCATCTCCTCATTCTAGGGTTTCCACTAACTTGAATGGCGTTGTTTTCTAGCATTCAATAAAAGCTAAGTTACAAAGATAAATAAACAACGTAATGAGTTTGACGAGAACACTTGCGTAGGAGTCGTGATGGCTGAGTCATCTGTTGGTCGGGGCGTCAACGTGGACGCCGGAATGGACGCAGAAGCGCAACGCCGCTTCAGGAATGCGTTGGCGATGTTTGCAACAGGCGTCGCCGTGATTACCGCGCCGCGCGAAGAAGGATCGCCGGTCGGCATCACGGTGGCGTCGTTCAACGCGGTGTCGCTGGACCCGCCGCTGGTGCTGTTCTCGGTGGACCGCCGCTGCCTGAGCCTGGGCGACCTGCGCACCGCGCGGCGCTATGCGGTCAACGTGCTGGCCGAGGCGCAGCAGGATATCTCGAACCGCTTCGCCAGGGCCAATTCCGGCAAGTGGGAAGGCATCGATTTCGGCAAGCGCGAAGGGGACAGCCATGTGCTGCTGCCGGATGCGCTGGCCACCTTTGAGTGCGAACCCTATGCCCAGCACGACGGCGGCGACCACGTGATCTTTATCGGGCGGGTGCTCCGTCATCAGGCGCGCCAGGACGGCCGGCCCCTCATCTTCTTTGGCGGCAAGTACCGGGCACTGGAAGACAGCCCGGCCGCCGCTTGAATCCGCAAGAACAGATAGTCACAGGAGAACGACATGATCAAGACCGGTAACCAGCACATCGCCATGCTGCGCGATGGCCGCGAGGTGTACCTGGACGGCAAGCGGGTGACGGATGTCACCAGCCATCCGGCCTTCCGCAACTCGATTCGCAGCTACGCCAACCTTTATGACTTCCAGGCGCAGCCCGGCAATATCGACAAGATGACCTTCCAGCCGGCGGGCACCGATCGGCGCGTGAGCCGCATCTGGGAACTGCCGACCAGCTACAACGAGCTGGTCGAGCGCCGCCAGATGCTGGAAGCCTGGACCGAGCTGCACTACGGCTTCATGGGCCGCTCGCCCGACCACGTGGCTTCCTGCATCTCGGGCATGTACATGGGCATCGATGTCTTTGAGCAGGCCGATCCGGCACGCGCCGGCGCGCTGCGCGACTATTACCGCTATGCCCGCGACAACGACCTGTTTCTCACCTATGTGATCGTCAACCCACAGGCCAACCAGTCCAAGTCCGCGCACGAGCAGGAAGACAAGTACCTGGCGGTGGGCATCGTCGACCAGGACGCGGAAGGCATCACGGTGCGCGGCGCCAAGATGCTGGCCACCAGCGGCATCATGGCCAACGAGGTCTTTTGCAGCTGCATCCAGCCGCTGCGCGAGGGCGACGAGATGTATGCGCTGTCCTTCGCGGTGCCGATGAACACCAAGGGCCTGAAGGTGATGTCGCGCAAGTCGTACGAAGCCAATGCCACCTCGGTGTTCGACAACCCGCTGGCGAGCCGCTTCGACGAGAACGACGCGGTGCTCTACTTCGACGACGTCAAGGTGCCGTGGGAGCGGATCTTCGTCGCGGGCGACGTTGGCCTGTGCGCAAAGCAGTTCCACGCCACGCCGGCGCACGTCTACCAGAACTACCAGTGCCAGGTGCGGCTGATGGTGAAACTGCGCTTCCTGGTGGGCCTGGCGCACCGCATCACCGAGATCAACGGCACCAACAGCTTCCCGCAGGTCAGGGAAATGCTGGGCCAGCTGGCCGCCGAGGCGGGCATGGTCGAGGCCTGGGTCTACGGCATGGAGGCCAAGGGCCAGGTCGGCAAGCATGGCTACTTCGTGCCGGACCGCAGCATCCTGTACGGCTCGCAGGTGGTGACCCAACAGCTCTACGGCAAGGTGCTGGCCACGCTGCGCGAGCTGGCCGGCGGCGGCATGATCATGCTGCCGTCGAGCATCGAGGATTTCGCCAATCCGTCGCTCGCCGGAATCATCGCCAAGACGCAGAAGTCGCCGGTGTGCAGCCCGGAGGAGCGCGTCAAGTTCTTCAAGCTTGCCTGGGACGCGGTTGGCTCCGAGTTTGCATCGCGCCACAACCAGTACGAGATGTTCTACGCCGGCGCCACCTTCGTCACCAAGGGGCATGCCTACCGCACCTACGACTGGCAGAACGCATCCGGGCTGGTCGACAACATGCTCGGCAGCTATTCCCTCGAAAGCGAACTGGCCAAGCTGCCGCAGGCCGCCTGAGTTCCCGCACCTTTCCCAATTCCCGCATCGAACCCGGAGATCGACATGGCAATAACCAAACTTCACGACGAGTTCCACACCCTGGACCTGGAGTCCGGCTGGGAGGTCCCCCACGGCTATCCGTCGGGCATCCAGCAGAAGATCCTGTCCGGCTCGCTGGACGAGGGCGGCCGCAGCGGCAGCCGTACCCGCCTGCTGCGCTTCCAGCCCGGCGTGTTCACCACCTCGCCTTTCGTGCATGAGTACTGGGAAGAGGTCTATCTGCTCAGCGGCGACCTGACCGTGGGCAACGACGCCAATGGCAAGGGCGGCGAAGCGTTCGTTCCCAACACCTACGCCTGCCGCCCGCCCGGCGCCTTCCACGGCCCGTTCAAGTCCAACGGCGGCTGCATGCTGCTGGAGATCCACTACTACGATCCGGCCTGATCATGGAAGCGACCATCGCAACCGCACAGCGCCAGCTTGCCGCGGGCAGCGCCAACGCGCAGTCCTTGCTGGCGTCCTGCGTCGAACGTATCTGCAACCCCGGCGGCGAGGGCGCGCGCGTCTTTCCGCACGGCGTCAGCATGGCCGCGCGCAAGCAGGGCGTGGCCGGCCCGCTCGCGGGCGTGCCGGTGTCCGTCAAGGACTTGTTCGACGTGCAGGGCGACGTGACCCGCGCCGGCGCCCGGGTGCTGCCCGAGCGTGCCGCCAGTGCCGACGCACCGGCCATCGCACGCTTGCGTGCGGCGGGGGCGGTGTTTGTCGGACGCACCAATATGACCGAGTTCGCCTACTCGGGCGTCGGCATCAATCCGCACTACGGTACGCCGCGCAATCCCTACGACCGGCAGGCGGGCCGCATTCCGGGCGGGTCGTCGTCGGGGGCAGCGGTGTCGGTCACCGACGGCATGGCCCTGGCCGCGATCGGGTCGGACACCGGCGGCTCGTGCCGGATCCCGGCGGCGTTGTGCGGCATCGTGGGCTTCAAGCCCACGGCGCGCCGCGTGCCGCTGCAGGGCACGGTGCCGCTGTCGCCCAGCTATGACTCGGTGGGCTGCCTGGCCAATACCGCGGCGTGCTGCGCCGCCATCGATGCCGTGATGGCGGGCGAGGCGCCGCCCACGGGGCCGGCGCCGCTGGCCGGGCTGCGCCTGGCGGTGCCGACCGGCCTGGTGCTGGAAGGCATGTCGGATGAGGTGGCCGAGGTCTTCAGCCGCACGCTGCGCCGACTGTCGGCGGCGGGTGCGCTGCTGCAGGACGTGAGCTTCGACAGCTGGGACCAGCTGGCCGGCATCGGCGCCAACGGCGGGCTGGTTGCCGCGGAAGCCAGTGCCTGGCACGGCAGCCTGCTGGCTGAGCAGGCCGATCGCTATGACCCGCGCGTGCTGTCGCGCATCCGGCTGGCAGACGGCCAGCGCGCCGCCGACTACCTGCGCATGCTGCAGCGCCGGGGCGAACTGTGCCGGCAGGCCGACGCCGAGCTGGCGGGCTTCGATGCCGTGGTCCTGCCCACCGTGCCGGTCGTGGCGCCGCGCATCGCGGACCTGGACGACGACGAAGCCTTCTTCAGCACCAACCGGTTGCTGCTGCGCAACCCGGCCATCGCCAACATGCTCGACCTGTGCGCGCTGTCGGTCCCGTGTCATCGCCTGGGCGACGCACCAGTGGGACTGATGCTGTTCGGGCGCCACCTGTCCGACCGCAGGCTGCTGGCCATCGGCATGGGCATCGAGGCGGCATTGCGGCACGAACGGGGCTGAGCCCCGGCAGCCGTAGCGAAGTACCCCAAAACTACAGAGGAGACATCAATGCCTGATATCCGTACCGGCGCCGCCGTACTGGCCTGCGCCACCCTGTTCGCGGCGACTGCTGCCGCGGCCGACCCGGCCCCCATCAGCGACGGCGTGGTCAAGATCGGTGTCCTGACCGATATGTCGTCGATCTTTTCCGATATCGGCGGCAAGGGCTCGGTGGTGGCCGCGCAGATGGCTGTGGACGACTTTGGCGGCAAGGTGCTGGGCGCCCCGATCCAGGTGATCAGCGCCGACCACCAGAACAAGACCGATGTCGCCGCCACGCTGGCGCGCGGCTGGTTCGACAACCAGAAGGTCGACGTGATCCAGGACGCGCTGCCGTCCTCGGTTGCGCTGGCGGTGTCCAACCTGGGCAAGCTCAAGCACAAGATCGTCATCGCCAGCGGTGCCGGCACCACGCGCCTGAGCAATGAAGACTGCTCGCCCTACACCATCCAGTACTCGTACGACACGTATGCCTTTGCCGCCAACACGGTCAAGGCGCTGGCCCGGCGCGGCGACAACAGCTGGTACTTCCTGACTGTCGACTACGCCCTGGGCGCCTCGCTGGAGAAGGACGGCACCGAGGCGCTGTCCAGTGTCGGCGGCACCCTGAAGGGCAAGGCGAAGCATCCGATCAACTCCGCCGACCTCTCGTCCTACCTGCTGCAGGGGCAGGCCTCGGGCGCGAAGGTGATCGGGCTGGCCAACGCAGGCGCCGACACGGTCAATGCGATCAAGACCGCCGCGGACTTCGGCATCAACACAGCGGGCAAGCAGAAGCTGGCCGGGCTGCACATGTTCATCAGCGACATCCGCAGTCTGGGGCTGCAAGCCGCGCAGGGCATGACGCTGACGACATCGTTCTACTGGGACCGCGACGACGCCACGCGCGCGTGGTCGCAACGCTTCTTCGAGAAGACCGGCCGCATGCCGACCCTGGTCCATGCCGGCGTGTATTCGTCGACCACGCATTACCTGAAAGCGATCCAGGCCGCGCGCACCGACGACAGCGATGCCGTGCTGGCCCGCATGCGCGAGACGCCGGTCAACGATTTCTTCGCCAAAAACGGCACGATTCGCGCCGACGGCCTGATGGTGCACGACATGTACCTCGTCGAAGTGAAGCGGCCGCAGGAGTCCAAGCGCCCCTGGGACTACTACAAGATCAAGGCCGTGATCCCTGCGAGCGAAGCGTTTCGCCCGCTCAACGCAAGCACTTGTCCGCTGGTCAGGAAGTAAGCCCGTATCCCTCACCGAGGCCGGCATTCCAGCCGGCGCTCCCCCCATTGCAGAGAGCACACGATCATGAAGACCCTTACCTTTGAACTCGACACCCGCCAGGGCAAGTCGCAACGCACCGTCACCATCCACCAGCTCATCGTGGCGGGCTGGACCGGCCGCGACGTTGAAGGCATGGAAGCCCACATCCGGGAACTGGAAGAACTGGGCGTGAAGCGCCCGCCCTATACCCCCGTGTTCTATCGCGTCGCTGCGCAACGCCTGGGCCCGGCACCGGAAATCCAGGTCAGCGGCGAGGCCAGCAGCGGCGAAGCCGAGTTCCTGCTGGTCAGGGACGGCGATGAGATCCTGGTGGGCATTGCCTCGGACCATACCGACCGCGAAGCCGAGACCTACGGCATCACCGTGTCCAAGCAGATGTGCGAGAAGCCCTGCGCGCCTGCCCTGTGGCGCCTGTCCGAGGTGCAGGGCCACTGGGACCGGCTGGTGCTGCGCTCCTACGCCACCATCGACGGCGAGCGCGTGTTGTACCAGGAGGGCCCGGTGACTGCCATGCGCTCCCCGGAGGACCTGCTGGAGCGCTTCAGCGGTCATGGCGGCGATTTTGGCGAAGGCTCGGCCATGCTGTGCGGCACGCTGCCCGCCATCGGCGGCATCCGCCCGGCGGAGCGTTTCGAGATCGAGCTGGAAGACCCGGTGCTGGGGCGCACGCTGCGCCACGCCTACGCGGTTGCGGCGCTGCCCGTCGCGGGCTGAGCATGCCGCGCCATCCCTACTGCCACGGCAGCGCCACGGAGTCACGGCCATGCACCACGACCTGATACTAGAGACCCGCAACCTCGGCAAGTCCTTCCGCGGCTTTACCGCGGTGAGCGACGTCAACCTGCGGGTGCGCCGCGGGTCGATCCATGCCTTGATCGGCCCCAACGGTGCCGGCAAGACGACCTGCTTCAACCTGCTCACCAAGTTCCTGGAGCCGACTACCGGCACCATCCTTTTCAACGGCATCGACATCACCCGCGACAAGCCCGCGCAGATCGCGCGGCGCGGCGTGATCCGCTCCTTCCAGATCTCAGCGGTGTTTCCGCACATGACGGTGATGGAGAACGTGCGCATCGGGCTGCAGCGGCAACTGGGTACGGCGTACCAGTTCTGGCGCAGCGAGCGCTCGCTCGATGTGCTCAACGACCGCGCCATGGAACTGCTCGAACAGGTCGGCCTGACCGAGTTCGCGGACACGCAGACAGTGAACCTGCCGTACGGCCGCAAGCGCGCGCTGGAGATCGCCACCACGCTGGCGATGGAGCCCGAACTGATGCTGCTCGATGAACCCACCCAGGGCATGGGCCACGAGGACGTGGACCGCGTCACGCAGCTGATCAAGAAGGTCTCGCTGGGCCGCACCATCCTGATGGTGGAGCACAACATGAGCGTGGTCTCGTCGATCGCCGACAAGATCACGGTGCTGCAGCGTGGCGCGATCCTGGCCGAAGGCCCGTATGCGGAAGTGTCGAAGGACCCGCGCGTGATGGAAGCCTACATGGGCACCGTCGACGCGGAACTGCAGGGCGCGCACTGAGCCGGGAGACCAATGAGATGACGACATCGAACACACCCGCGCTCGAGATCAGGGACCTGCACGCCTGGTACGGCGAATCGCACATCCTGCACGGCGTGGACCTGACCGTAAACCGCGGCGAAGTGGTCACGCTGCTGGGCCGCAACGGCGCCGGACGCACCACCACGCTGCGCGCGATCATGGGCCTGACCGGCGCGCGCAAGGGCTCGATCAAGGTCAACGGCCAGGAGACCATCAGCCTGCCCACGCACAAGATCGCGCACTACGGCATCGGCTACTGCCCCGAAGAGCGCGCCATCTTCTCCAGCCTCTCATGCGAAGAGAACCTGATGCTGCCGCCGGTGCTCAAGGGCGCCGACACCAGCAAGGGCATGAGCGAGGCCGATATCTACGAGATGTTCCCGAACCTGAAGGAGCGCCGCCAGAGCCAGGGCACGCGCCTGTCGGGCGGCGAGCAGCAGATGCTGGCGGTCGGGCGCATCCTGCGCACCGGCGCCAACCTGCTGCTGCTCGATGAAATCTCGGAAGGACTGGCACCGGTGATCGTGCAGGCGCTTGCGCGCATGATCCTGATGCTCAAGCAGAAGGGGTACACGGTGGTGATGGTGGAGCAGAACTTCCGCTTCGCCGCGCCGCTGGCGGACCGCTTCTACGTGATGGAGCACGGCAGCATCGTCGAGCGCTTCGCGGCCAATGAGCTGCAGGCCAAGATGCCGGTGCTGCATGAATTGCTGGGCGTATGAGGAGCACCCATGACCCTGTTTGAAATCCCGTTCCCGGCGCTGCTGTCGCAGTTGCTGCTGGGGCTAGTCAACGGCGCCTTCTATGCCATGCTGAGTCTGGGCCTGGCGGTCATCTTCGGGCTGCTGAACGTCATCAACTTTGCGCATGGCGCGCTCTTCATGCTGGGTGCGGTGCTGGCGTGGGCCGGCATGACCTATGCGGGGCTCAGCTACTGGGCGATGCTGCTGCTGTCGCCGCTGGCGGTGGCCGCGCTGGGCGTGGGGATCGAGAAGACCATGCTGCGCTGGATCTACAAGCTCGACCACATCTACGGCCTGCTGCTGACGCTGGGCATCACGCTGGTGATCGAAGGCATCTTCCGCTCGGTCTATGGCGTGTCCGGGCTGCCTTATTCCCCGCCTGAGGCGCTGCAGGGCGCCTCCGACCTTGGCTTCATGCGCTTGCCCAATTACCGCGTGTGGGTGGTCGGGGCATCGCTGGCCGTCTGCCTGTCGACCTGGTACGTGATCGAGAAAACCAAGCTGGGCGCCTACCTGCGCGCCGGCACCGAGAACCCCAAGATGGTCGAGGCCTTTGGCGTCAACGTGCCGCTGATGGTGACGCTGACCTACGGCTTCGGCGTGGCGCTGGCCGCGTTCGCCGGCGTGCTGGCAGCACCGGTGATGCAGGTATCGCCGCTGATGGGGCAGAACCTGATCATCATCGTGTTCGCGGTAGTGGTGATCGGCGGCATGGGCTCGATCATGGGTGCGATCCTGACCGGCCTCGGGCTGGGCGTGATCGAAGGGCTGACCAAGGTGTTGTACCCGGAAGCATCTTCCACCGTTGTCTTCGTCATCATGGTGGTGGTGCTGTTGTTGCGCCCGGCAGGGCTGTTCGGAAAGGAGAAGTGATGAGCGGACAATCTATCGCCGCAATCGGCGTGCGGCAGCAGCAGGTGGCGGGGCGCTTGCCCAGGCAGGTTTTGTACGGCGTGGTGCTGGCGTGCCTGCTGGCCGCGCCGCTGGCCGGTGCGTATCCGGTGTTCGTGCTCAAGGTGCTGTGCTTCGCGCTGTTCGCGTGCGCCTTCAACCTGCTGATCGGCTATACCGGGCTGCTCTCGTTCGGCCATGCGGCCTTCTTCGGCGGTGCTGGCTACGCGGCCGGGCATGCAATGAGGGTCTGGGGCGTGACGCCCGAGATCGGCCTGATCCTGGGCACCGGCATGGGCGCGCTGATCGGCTACGTGGTCGGCTCGCTGGCGATCCGCCGCCAGGGCATCTACTTCTCGATGATCACGCTGGCGCTGGCGCAGATGCTGTTCTTTATCTGCCTGCAGGCGCCGTTCACCGGTGGCGAGGACGGCCTGCAGGGCATCCCGCGCGGCAAGCTGTTCGGCGTGCTGCCGCTGTCGGACGACCTGACGCTGTACTACGTGGCGCTGGTGATCATCGTGGCCGCCTTTGCGCTGATCGTGCGCACGGTGCATTCGCCGTTCGGCCAGATCCTGAAGGCGATCAAGGAGAACGAGCCGCGCGCGGTGTCGCTGGGCTATGACGTCGACCGCTTCAAGCTGACCGCCTTCGTGCTGTCGGCGGCGCTGTCGGGGCTGGCCGGTTCGGTCAAGGCGCTGGTGCTGGGCTTCGAGACGCTCAGTGATGTGCACTGGTCGATGTCCGGCATGGTCATCCTGATGACGCTGCTGGGCGGGCTCGGCACGCTCACCGGGCCGATCGTCGGCGCGTTTGTTGTGATCGCGCTGGAGAACAAGCTTGGCGAACTGGGCAGTTACCTGGCGGCGGTGACGGGCATCGACTGGTTCAACGGGCTCGGGGAATCGGTGTCGATGGTGACCGGCATCATTTTCATCGTGTGCGTGCTGGCGTTCCGCAGGGGGATTGTGGGCAGTCTGGGGCGACGCCCCGGGTGAGGCGAAAACCGCCCATGGGGTTTCCCCCCTCTCGCGCTTGCGGGAGGGGCCGGGGAGAGAGGCATCCCTCACTCAACGTGGCCTACAAGACGGTCTGGAAGCCCGTACGCGGCTCGCGCAGGTGATCGGGGAACTGGTGGTGCGGGCGCAGGCCGAGAGTGTGGCTACCGCACTGAGCGCCCCACAACCAGGAGACCGGTAGCGGTCGCCCCGTGACAATAGGCTTCAGGCCGCCGGGCCGGCATGCAAGACTCTTGAAGAATCATTCCCAAATTTAGGCAATGTCTGATTGATCCCCACCGCCGATTTCGGCTCAATGGCATTTTGCAAAAAAGCCATATCCAACCGAGGATCAATGATGAGGCACGAAAACCAAGAAGATCTACGTGGCAGCATTCGAGGGGGCGAAGACTGTCAACGGCGGTGAAGTCGTGAAGGGTTCCGGCAATCAAAGCTACGATGGCCGTCCGATCGTCCGGGTTGGCGACGTGGCGACCTACCCGGATGGCAGTACGGCGGTGATTATGGCGGGCGCAGGCAAGGCGTGCGAGTCAGAAGGCGTGCCGGTGGCCCTCATCGGCAGCCCCCTGAGCAATGGGGACACCATTGTGTCCAGCCCCGTGACGGCGCTGGAATTCCACGAATCGGCAGACGAGCCTATCCTTGTCCTGTTCGATCCCGCCTACCTAAGAGGCCGTCATGCCGGATATTCGCTACGCACTCCGGAACGGAGACAAGACAAGCGCGGGCGGCATACTCATCGCCACGGGCCGCAGCATATTCCATCATGACCTGATAGTCGGTGTCGAAGGCGACCATGCAACGTGCCCCGCCTGCAAGGTGGGCGGGCCGGTGATGAATGACTGTTATCCGGCCGTCGATGTAGATGGCAAACAGATATTGGTGACTGGTGCGCGAGTCAATTGCAAGTGCCCGACTCACCCGGCCGTCATCCACTCGCGGACGGATTTCATTGTTGAGGTGAACCGGGGAGGCCGCAATGCGCCGTCGCCGCCATCGTCCGTGTCTTTGGCCTCTTCGAACCTGACCTCGCCCGCGACGGGTGACTACGACGAGCAAGTCCGAGTCCGAGCGGGAAATACACCCTTGGAAGGCTACCCCTACTTCATCGAGACGCCAGACGGGCGGGCATTCTCTGGATGCATAGACCAAAGCGGCAAGTTACCCCGTATATATACAGAGAACCTCAACGAATACGAAATTTATTGGGGCGATGATGCTCTAGCAAAACAGGCAGAGGTATGAGGTATGCCCAATAAGAAAACGGTCGTAACAACAAACGCGAAGCCGAATTCCATTAAGGAAGCGCGGCTTAAGACGGTAACGTTTCATGAGCTCTGGAGCAACTATCCGTTGGGTAATCCATATGACAATCCGGCCTATTCTGATCAGTGCGCGATCCGTATGAGTGAGGGGCGAACCGGAATAATAATGTTCGATGGATATTGGACTCGTGCCGGAGAGACGGCAGGGAATGCTAGTGGAGGTCATATCGATTTATGGAACGGAGAAAAGCTTACGGGCTTTGGTACTGGCCTGAGAGTAAGTTTGAATATTGTGGTTCCGGGTATTTGGTCAGATCTTCGCAACTCGAAAACAATTCTTTTCTTCCCCGTAAAATGAAGATACTGAGAGCAGTCATCGGCGTTATTACTGGTGCTGTCCTGGCTACGCTTGCTGCTTGGGGCGGGTTATATCTCTTCGGCGTTGTAGTTTTGCGCGGGAAAGGAAGTTTATTCGACACGAATCATCATGCAGCGGATCTGTTCTTTGTTGGCTGGTTCGTGTCTATGGTCGCAGCCTCATTAATTGGTGGATGGCTTGGATATTCATCCGGGCGAAGATAGGGCACACATCCACTATTTTTTCAAGCCTATACATGCGCCGCCCATGCTTCCATCATGGCGCGGCGCTGTTCGAGCACGGTGATGGGCCGCCTCTGCCTTGTTCGCCACGATATGGCCTGGCGCCTGCTTGAACGCAACAGTGGTCCATAAGCCCCGATCTGCCCCACCCCTTTTACTCAGCAGTCGGAAATATAGGCGACAGATGGAGCGTCGAAGAATGAACGGACAAGACGCGGCTTATTCTGGACGTCGGCGAGTTGCTCCTCGATCCGCTCGCGTAGCCTCTCGCCC
>NZ_QKWJ01000026.1 GCF_003353055.1 Cupriavidus lacunae | reverse complement strand
CCTTCAGACCCCGCCTCACGACGACGCCCTTGCGTTTCGCTAGTCCTTCGCCACCATCAGGCTGGACAGGGGACTTTCACCCCCAAGCTGTTGCGCATGCTCGGCACACCGAAAAAAAGCCCGCGCATATTGCGCGGGCTTTTTGGTTTGCAGCGGGCCGGCTTACTTGGCGGCGTTGGCCATGTAGTCCGCGGCGGCGAGCACGTCCGCATCCGGGCCGGCGTAGCCACCCTTGGGCGGCATCACGCCCTTGCCCTTGAGCGCAAAGTTGTGGACCGCGTCCATGCCTTCCTTCAGGCGCGGCGCCCACGCGGCCTTGTCGCCGAACTTGGGCGCACCGGCCACGCCCGCGGCATGGCAGGCCGCGCAGACTTGCTCGTAGACCTTCTTGCCGACATCCGCCGAGGCAGCTGCCGGGGCGGCCGGTGCCGCGGCGGCGGCAGGCGCCGGTGCTGCGGCGGCCGGAGCAGCCGGGGCCGGCGCGGCAGCAGCAGCCGGAGCGGCGGCTTCAGATGCGGCGGCAGTCGTCGGGGCGGCAGCGGCCGGTGCGGCCGGCTCGGGGAACTTGGCGCCGCCGGCGTCGGCCATGTAGACCACGGCGCGGGACAGTTCGTAATCGGTGTAGTCGTCCGGGGTGCTGCCGGCGCGCGGCGGCATGGCGCCCTTGCCGTTGAGCAATGACTTCACCAGGCCCTCAAAGCCCTGGCCGATACGCGCGCTCCAGTCGCCGGCGTTGCCGTACTTGGGCGCACCCGCCGCGCCGGTCGCGTGGCAGGCGGCGCAGATTTCCTTGTAGACCTGTTCGCCCGTCTTGAATACGCGCGGCGCGTTGGCATCCTTGATTTCGAGCGAGGCGACCGGCTTAATGCGGTCGTTGACGGCTTCCGCCGTAGTGACTGCACCGGCGCTTTCCGTGGAGCCGTGTCCGACAAAGTTGACCAGCAGGATGATCACGATGATCGGCACCAGGAACGCCGCGATCACGACTGCGATCAATTGCTTCGGGGTTTTGATGGGAGACTCGTGTTCGGGGTGTTCGTTGTGGACGTCGCTCATACAGAACTCTCAGTTTTGCAGGAAACCTTCTGGCCGCTTACGCTCGGCTTGCTTTTTCTGGCCCTGGTGTGGCCCTTCGCTGACCACTATCCGGCCCCATCCGGACCGCCCGCGCTCCCCTGCGGCCCTTGCCTGACTTGGGTCTGTTGCTATTTGCGTGCTTCGGACTGTCTCCCGGACCGGGCCCCGATTGTCACCCACAACCAGCCGCGCGGATTTGACCCCGGTCGACTCGTTGCGTCGACGGCGCGACGGGCACGATTTGACGCAAATAGCTGGCGATTATAGCGCCAAAGCCCCCCAGCCAGTGCCAAAAAGCGGCGGTTGCGAGACGTTCCCCTACGCCCGTGGAGGTCCCGCATGGACGGCGTCGGGCAAAAGCGGTATCCTATGCGACTTCTCTGCGGCAGCACTCGCCCGCCGCAACCGCTGTACCCGCAAAACCGGTTGCAAAACCGTCCTGTGCGCCCGTAGCTCAATGGATAGAGTACTGCCCTCCGAAGGCAGGGGTTGCTGGTTCGATCCCAGCCGGGCGCGCCAAATTTTCTCCGGAACATCAGTCCGTGTTGCCGTCGCACCGCCGCTAGCGGCCCCGGCCGACTCGCGGGCGTAGTCGAACGCAGCTACGCTCACCATCCAGGTCCGGCCCGGGATCGCTGTGCGTGATCGGCGTGGCGGGCACGACTGCCGGGGCCTGCCGGATCGTGCTGTTTTGTGTGTCGCCTTTCTGGACGCCGGACATGATGAACAAGGGGACGGCTTGCCTACTGCGATCCTTATCGACGGGCATTTTTCATCAAGCGCTTCCGGGCCATCGAGCCACCGAATGCCCATGACGCGCGTCGGGCAGCCGAGTGCGCACATCGGTGGGCGTGCGCGCATCTCGGCCCGCGTCGAAACGGCGGCGACAGGAACGGCGCGAGCTATACCGCATCTTTTTCTACGATTTCCCGCCATTGGCAAAGAAGATGCACAACCCGATCAGCAAGAAGGTAGTAGCGCGCAGCGGGCGCTGAGGCGCTTGCTATGATGCCGCCATGTCCGACGACCTCGTCATCCCCCATCACGAATACCTGATCACCGCGATCCGGGCGCAGGGTGCGGGCGGCCAGAACATCAACAAGGTGTCGAATGCCGTGCATCTGCGCTATGACGTGCGCGCGTCCTCGCTCGCGCCCGATCACCAGGAGCGCCTGCTGGCGCTGCATGACCACCGCATTACGCGCGATGGCGTGGTGGTGATCAAGGCGCAGCAGTTCCGCAGCCTGGACCAGAACCGCGACGAAGCGGTGCGGCGGCTGCACGAACTGGTGCGCAGCGTGGCCACGCCGCCGCGCGTGCGCCGGCCCACGCGGCCGACACGGGCGTCGCGCCAGCGCCGGCTGGAAAGCAAGAGCCAGCGCAGCCAGGTCAAGTCGCTGCGCGGCCGGGTATTCGACTGAGCCCTGGTATCAGCGCGCCGACTGCAGCGCGGCAATGCGCTGCTCGATCGGCGGGTGGCTCGAGAACAGCGCCATCCACGACTTGCCGCCGGCGATGCCCATTGCCTGCATGTTCTGCGGCAGTCCATCCGGCTCCAGGCCGCCCAGGCGGCGCAGCGCCGCCACCATCGGCGTGGGCGTGCCCATCATGCCGGCGGCGCCCGCATCGGCGCGGAACTCGCGCCTGCGCGAGAACCAGGCCACGATGATGCTGGCCAGGACGCCGAACACGACTTCGCAGACGATCACCGTGACCATGTAGCCGATCCCCGGGCCGCTCGATTCCTCGTCGTTCTTGCGCAGCATCGAGTCGACGAAGTAGCCGACCACGCGCGCCAGGAAGATGACGAAGGTGTTGACCACGCCCTGGATCAGCGTCAGCGTGACCATGTCGCCATTGGCCACGTGCGCGACCTCGTGCGCCAGCACGGCCTCCACTTCTTCATGGGACATCGATTGCAGCAAGCCGGTGGATACCGCCACCAGCGAGCTGTTCTTGGTCGCGCCGGTGGCGAAGGCATTGGGTTCGCCCTCGTAGATGGCCACTTCCGGCATCGGCAGGCCGGCGCGCTGCGCCAGCTTCTCGACGGTCTGCACCAGCCACAGCTCGGTGCTGGTGCCGGGATGCGTGATGACCTGCGCCCCGGTCGACCACTTGGCGATGGTCTTGGACATCAGCAACGAGATAAAGGCGCCGCCGAAGCCCATCAGCGCGGCGAATGCCAGCAGCATGCCCAGGTTCAGCCCGTTGGCAGTCAGGTAGCGGTTCACCCCCAGCACGCTGGCGGTGATGCTGAGGACAAGCATGACGGCGAGGTTAGTCGCCAGGAAAAGCAGTACGCGTTTCATGTGTGTGGAGCCGTGGTGTGTAGAGCGGGTACAGCAAGGATGCGGACGAGCCGCAGGCGCGCGCAGCGCGCACAGGCGCGGCACGCAGGAACAGGCGGGCGCGGTCGGGCCGCGCCGGTGGGAATCAGGCGCGCGGCGGGCGTGGCAGCCGTGGCAGGTCGGGTTCGGGCAGCGGGGCGCCGGCATAGCGCGGCGGCCCGGCGCGGCCGGCCCAGGCGGCCAGGCGCAGGGGGGATGCCGGCAGCAGTTGCTCGGCCAGGTCGGCGCCGGGCTGCCACTGCGGCTCGGCGGACTCGGAAGCCGGCGACGGATTGCCCGCTGCGGCGGTTTCGACCGCGTCGTCGCCGCCGATGGCGGCTGCAGGCGCGGGCGGGACTTCACCGGTGCTCGCCGCGGCGTGCGCGAATGCGGCCGCCCAGCCCGGCAGGGGCAGGAAGGCCAGCATCATGACCAGCAGGAGTAGCCGGAGGGAGCGCACGAACGGGGAAGGTTTTAATCGGTAGAAGTCGAAGGAATTCTACAGGATGCGGCCTGGCGCGGGCGCCGCCCGCAACGGCGTCGCGCCCGGAATTCGTGCCGCGTCCGTCACTCCTGCAAGAAGCATGAGACTGGCCTACACTATGGGTAACCCTGTAGTAGTTACAGGGTATAAGGTGAAGGACCAAACACCATGCGCATCGGCGAACTCTCCCGTACCAGCGGCTGCGACGTCGAGACCATCCGCTATTACGAACGCGAAGGGCTGCTCGACGCGCCCCGGCGCGAGGCCAACGGCTATCGCCGCTACGATGACGGCCACCTGGTGCAACTGAATTTCGTGCGCCACTGCCGCTCGCTCGGCATGAGCCTGTCGGACGTGCGGCGGCTGCGCGAGTTCGAGCGCAACCCGTCGCGTGACTGTGACGGCATCAACACATTGCTGGACCGCCAGATCGCCCAGATCCACGCCCAGCGCCTGGCGCTGGAGGCGCTGGAAGGGCAGTTACGCGCGCTGCGCGAGACCTGCCGCCACCACCAGCCCGCCAGCGAGTGCGGCATCCTCCAGAACCTGCAGCAGGCCGCCGCAGGCGCCGCGTGCGAATGCCACGCCGGCACGCATGAAGCGGTGCATGACGCGGCACATGAAGCCGGCCATGCCACCAACGGGTGACGCCAGCGTGCGCACCGCTGTGCTACGATGATTGTTCCCGGATCCGCACCAGCACGGTGCACAGACCGGGCGGCAGCGAAGCTTGTGAGCGATGACTTACCTGCTTTGCCAGTGCAGTGAACCCTCCGCTGCCCTAATCCTACTTTCCGCATGACCATGACTGATCGCCTGACGCCGATGCCCGACGCGCCTGCCCGCCTGATGCGGGCTGGCCGCGCGCACGCGTTCGCGGTCGCCACGGCCAGCCGCCTGCCCCAGCGCGCCACGCGCGCGATGTCTCCCCGCCGGATCAGCGCACCGCCTGATTCCGCCCGGTTCCCAGCCTGATTTGTCTCCCAAAGCGGGGCCCGGGCCGAACCGGGCCCGAGCCAGCGATTCCGTTGTTGCCGGCAATCGCCGCAAGGCGTTCGCCGATCCGTTGATGTCCGCGCCGCTGCGCGGCATGCCAACCTGCAAGACCTGACCGCCGCCGCCTGCCATGTTGGCCGGGCCGCGCCAACCCATGACTGCCGGAGGACCCGCCATGACGGCCACCAAGACCAATACCGTTTCCCTGTACCTGACCGAACTCGACGTCACCCGCCTGGAGCGCATCGCCAGCCGCGCCGGCTCGGCGCAGCTCGAGGATATGCTCGACAGCCTGCTGGCGCGCGCCACCATCGTCGCGCCCGAAGAGATCCCCACCAATGTGGTCACCATGAACACCCGCGTGGTGTGCACCCTGCCGGGCGAGCAGGCCCCGCGCAACTGGACGCTGGTGTACCCCGACGCGGCGGACTTCGATGCCGGCCGCCTGTCGGTGCTGTCGCCGGTGGGGCAGGCGCTGCTGGGCACACGCGCCGGGCAGACCGTCAGCTACCGCCTGCCCGATGGCCGCGAGCAGCAGGTAAGTGTGCTCGAGATCGCCTTCCAGCCGGAAGCAAGCGGCCAGTACACCCTTTGATCCGGCGCTGATCTGGCGCTGATCCCGCCCCGGCGCGTGCCGCCGGGGCCACGCACGCGCGTCCCGCGCGGCGTGTTACCGGCGATCCGTGGACACCATTCATCGGCAAGCCAGTCGTTTCACGACTAGCAACGCACCATTCGTCGCAGCGGTATTTCTGCTTGCGTGGACTGTGACTAATCTTCAGTCCGTGCTCGTATCGCAACATAGATTGCAGAGCGGCCGGAGTCTCTTCCCGGTCCATACAAGAAAGCAAGACGAAATCAGTTGAAGGAGTCCCAAATGATCGCCAGACGTATCCTTGGCGGCGCGCTCGTGTTCGCGGCGGTAGCCGCGTCCGCTGCGGCGTTGGCTGCCCCCGCTGCTGCCAGCAAGGTTGGCAAGTTTGATGTGTATGCCGACGCGCTGCGGGTCGGCAAGTACGACGTATATACGGACGGCGCCAAGCAAGGCAAGTTCGATACGTACACTGACGGCGCCCGCGCCGGCCGCTTCGACCCGTACTCGGAAGGTTCGCGCCGCGACGGCAAGTTCGACAGCTTCAGCGAAGGCGCGCATAGCTTCACGGGTGAAATTGCCGATCGCGCGCTCGACAACTCGCGTACGGGTGACGGCTCGCTGTACGGCTATCGCGTCTGATCCCCAGGGTCTTCCTGAAGACCCCAGGCGGCCACTACGGTGGCCGCAAGTTTTCTCTCCCGCCTGCCCGGCCGACCTCCTCCTCCTTCTCTCTTCGCCTGGCAGGCGTTTTTCTCTTCCGTCGGCTCGTGGCCGCATCAGCGCGCAGGCATGCGCTTCATGCCGAAGGCGGCTGTGTGGCTGCGGTATCGTGCGCGCGATTGCCGCATGCAGCAGGGGTGGAGCCCGCGGTCACAGGTCGCGCGAGGCGAAGGTGTCGCACTTGCGGATATCGCCGGACTCGATGCCGCGGCGCAGCCAGCGCACGCGCTGCTCGCTGGAGCCATGGGTAAAGGCTTCCGGCACGACATAGCCCTGCGACTGGCGCTGCAGCCGGTCGTCGCCGATCGCGGCGGCGGCCTTCAGGCCTTCTTCGACGTCGCCGGGCTCCAGCAGTTGCTGGTTGGCACGCTGCGCGGTGGCGGCCCAGACACCGGCCAGGCAGTCGGCCTGCAGCTCCATGCGCACTGACAACTGGTTGGCCTGCGCTTCGCCCATGCGGCGGCGCGCGCTGTCGACCTTGTCCGATACGCCCAGCAGTTTCTGCACATGGTGGCCGATCTCGTGCGCGATCACATACGCCTGGGCAAAGTCGCCGCCAGCGCCGAAGCGCTGGCGCAATTCGTCATAGAAGGCCAGGTCGATATAGACCTTCTGGTCGCCGGGGCAATAGAACGGGCCCATCGCCGACTGGCCGGTGCCGCAGGCCGTGGGCGTGGCGCCGGAGAACAGCACCAGCGTGGGCGGCGCATAGCGGCGGTTCAGCTGGGTTTCAAAGATGTGCTGCCAGGTGCGCTCGGTATTGCCCAGCACCTTGCGCGTGAACACGGTCATGTGGTCCGTCGCCGGCGGGCGGTTCACCTGCTGATGTTGCTGCTGCTGCGGGCCGGAGCCCTGCAGCACCGAGGCGCCCTGCATGATCAGCGTCGGGTCGATGCCGAAGAAATAGGACGCCGCCAGCGCAATGACGATGGTGCCGATGCCGATGGTCTTCGGCCCGGCGCCGAACCCGCCGCCGAATCCGCCGCGGCGGTCTTCAACGTTCTGGCTTTCGGCTTCGTCATCTAGGCGCATGGGGGCTCCGGGATAGGGGGTGTTTGACTGGGAGGAGGTGGCAATCAGTATAGCAATCCGGGGATTGGTGCTGCTTCCGCCATCAGCCAGGCACATCCAGGCGCACAATAAAAAAGACACCACCCACTTACCCTGGAGAGGGGCAACGCAGGCGGTGTGCGGCAAAACAAAGAAACCGGGTTTGCACCCGGTTCCGTCATGACCTGAACGTCCCGGGACGGGAACGCAAGCAGCGCTGTCAGGCCAAGGCAGCCTCACGCGCAGCCGGTGCGGCTGCCGCCGCGCTGGCACCCACTTCGGCCACGCGCAACAGGTTGGTGGTCCCGCCTTGCCCGAACGGCATGCCCGCGGCAATGGTGATCTGGTCGCCCGGTGCGGCATAGCCTTCGGCCACCGCCGCGCGCGTGGCGGCTTCGACCATTTCATCCACGCTCTGCACATCCGGGCTCACGGTGGAGTGGATGCCCCACGCAATCGCCAGGCGGCGCGCAATTTCCAGGTTGGGCGTGATGCTGACGATCGGTGCGCACGGCCGCTCGCGCGCGGCGCGCAGTGCGGTGGCGCCCGAGGACGTGTAGGTCACCGTCGCCGCGGCGCCGATGATCTGCGTGACCTCGCGCAGCGCCGCGCAGATCGCATCCTGGCGCGTGTTCAGCGGGGTCTCATGCTGGGCGTCGAGCAGGTTGCGGTAGAGCGGGTCGCGTTCGACCTCGGTGACGATGCGGTTCATCATCGACACCGCCGGCACCGGGTAACGACCATTGGCCGATTCGGCCGACAGCATCACCGCATCGGCGCCTTCGTAGATGGCGCTGGCCACGTCCGACGCTTCGGCGCGGGTCGGCACCGGCGAGTCGATCATCGATTCCAGCATCTGCGTGGCAATCACCACCGGCTTGCCGAGCTGGCGGCACACGCGCAGGATGCGCTTCTGCACGCCGGGCACGCGCTCGGGCGGCAGTTCCACGCCGAGGTCGCCGCGCGCCACCATCACGGAATCGGACACGCGCACGATCTCTTCGAGCTGCTGCAGCGCGGCCGGCTTTTCGATCTTGGACAGGATGCCGGCACGGGTGCCGACGATCTCGCGCGCTTCCACGATATCGGACGGGCGCTGCACGAACGACAGGCCGATCCAGTCCGCACCAAGCGCCAGCGCGAAGTCCAGGTCCTTGCGGTCCTTCGCGGTCAGCGCAGGGATGGGGATCACGGCGTCGGGCACGTTCACGCCCTTGCGGTCCGACAGCGTGCCGTTGTTGACCACGCGCGTGGTGATGGTGCCGGTGGTTACGGCTTCGATCGACAGGCGCACCTTGCCGTCGTCGATCAGCAGCGACTGGCCCGGCTGCGCGGCGGCGAACAGTTCGGGATGCGGCAGGTAGACGCGGGTGCCGTCGCCCGGCGTGGGATCGCTGTCGAGCACGAACACATCGCCCGCGCGTACCGCGACCTTGCCCGCGGCGAAGGTGCCGATGCGCAGCTTCGGGCCCTGCAGGTCGGCCAGGATCGCGATCGGGCGGCCGGTCTCGGCCTCGATCTTGCGCACGGCGTCGTAGCGCGCGCGGTGGTCTTCGTGCGTGCCGTGGCTGAAGTTGAGCCGGAACACGTCGGCGCCCGCCTCGAACAGTTCGCGGATCACCGCGATGTCGGTGCTTGCGGGTCCAAGCGTGGCAACGATCTTCGCTTTGCGCTGGCGTCTCATGATGTCTCCTCTTCCATTCTCGGACGGCGCGCCACGTGGCGCGCCGGGTAATGCTGTTCAGGTCAACTACAGGTTCGGTACGACGGTACTGCGCTGGCTACTGCGGGCTTACACGATCAGGATCGCCCGGAAGTCATTCACGTTGGTGCGCGTCGGGCCGGTGACGATCAGGTCGTCGACGCCGGCAAAGAAGCCATAGCCGTCGTTGTTGTCCAGGTGCGCGCGCGCCGACAGGCCGCGCGCGGTGGCGCGGGTCAGCGTGTCGGGCGACAGCATCGCGCCGGCGTTGTCCTCGGAGCCGTCGATGCCGTCGGTGTCGCAGGCGATCGCGTGCACGCCGGCCAGCCCGTCGAGCGCCACCGCCAGCGACAGCAGGAACTCGGCATTGCGTCCGCCACGGCCCTTGCCGCGCACGGTCACGGTGGTCTCGCCGCCGGACAGGATCACGCAGGGCTTGCTGAAGGGCTGCCCGCGCTGCGCAACCTGGCGCGCGATGGCGGCGTGCACTTCGGCCACTTCGCGCGCTTCGCCTTCGATGCAGTCGGACAAGATGTGGGCCTCGTAGCCCAGTTCACGCGCACGCGCGGCGGCCGCTTCCAGCGATTGCTGCGCAGTGGCCAGCGTCACGTTGCGGTGGCCGTCGAAGCGGGTATCGCCGGGCTTGGGCGTTTCGCCCGCGCCGCTTTCCAGGTGGGCGCGCACGTTGGCGGGGACTTCAATGCCGTACTTGGCGATGACGGCCAGCGCGTCGGCGCAGGTGGTCGCGTCGGGCAGCGTCGGGCCGCTTGCGATCAGAGTCGGGTCATCGCCGGGAATATCGGAGATCAGCAGCGTCTCGACGCGTGCCGGGGCGCAATGCAGCGCCAGGCGGCCGCCCTTGAGGGCCGACAGGTGCTTGCGCACGCAGTTCATCTCGCCGATGCTCGCGCCGCTCTTGAGCAGCGCTTTGTTGATGGCCTGCTTGTCGGCCAGCGTCAGGCCGGGCGCGGGCGCGGCCAGCAGGGCCGAGCCGCCGCCGGAGATCAGGCACAGCACCAGGTCGTCGGTGGTGAGGCCCTGTACCAGTTCCACCATGCGCTGCGCGGCGCGCTGGCCGGCTTCGTCGGGAACGGGGTGGGCGGCTTCCACCACTTCAATGCGCTTGCAGTCGGCACCGTGGCCGTAGCGTGTCACCACCAGGCCCGACAGCTCGCCTTGCCAGTTCGCTTCCACGGCCTGCGCCATCGCCGCGGCGGCCTTGCCGGCACCGATCACCACGGTGCGGCCCTTGGGCGGCGCGGGCAGGTGCGGCGGCAGGCAGTGGCTGGCGCTGACGGAAGCGACCGCGGTATCGAACAGGTCGCGCAGCAGCGCGCGCGGGTTGCGCTGTTCAGGTTGAGCTGCCGCGCGCTGGGGCGACAGCAGGGCGACTTGGGGTTCGGTGGCGAGCATGAAGAATCCTGGTACTGACTGACGGCGAAAGCGTGTCGTCCCCGCGGGGCGGGGACGACTGGGGTACTGCTTACTTGGCGATCTGGTGGTTGGACATGATCTCGATCGCGCGGCACAGGGCCGAGTGGTCCTGCTTGCCCAGGCCGTTGGCTGCGCAGGTGTTGAACAGCTCCTGCGCGGTAGCGGTGTTGGGCAGGGCCACGCCCAGCGCCTTGGCACCCTGCAGCGCCAGGTTCAGGTCCTTCTGGTGCAGCTCGATGCGGAAGCCCGGGTCGAAGGTGCGCTTGACCATCCGCTCGCCGTGCACTTCCAGGATGCGCGAGGCGGCGAAGCCGCCCATCAGCGCCTGGCGCACCTTGGCCGGATCGGCGCCGGCCTTGGAGGCGAACAGCAGGGCTTCGGACACGGCCTGGATATTCAGCGCGACGATGATCTGGTTGGCCACCTTGGTGGTCTGGCCGTCGCCGTTGCCACCGACCAGCGTGACGTTCTTGCCCATCAGGTCGAACAGCGGCTTGACCTGGTCATAGGCTTCCTGCGGGCCGCCGACCATGATGGTAAGCGTTGCGGCCTTGGCACCCACTTCACCGCCCGATACCGGCGCGTCCAGGTACGAAGCGCCCAGCTTGTTGATGCGCGCGGCGAAGTCCTTGGTGGCGATCGGCGAGATCGAGCTCATGTCGACCACGATCTTGCTGTGGCTGGCTTCCTTGCCGGCAGCCTTGAACGCGGCGGCCACGCCCTTCTCGCTGAACAGCACGGCTTCCACGTGCGGGGTGTCCGGCACCATGATGACGATGATGTCGGCACGCTTGGCGACTTCCTCGGCGCTGGTGCAGACGGTCACGCCTGCATCGACCAGCGCTTGCGGAGCCGGATTGACGTCATGCACGAACAGCGTGTGGCCGGCGGCGCGCAGGTGGCCCGCCATCGGTGCGCCCATGATGCCCAGGCCGATGAAGCCGACGTTGCGTTGGTTTGCCATATTGATGTCTCCTTGAATGAGCTTAGGTCTGTCTTGGTTGGCGTAGGTGGTAACCGGTTACTGCACGCCGTGCTCGGCGCGCCAGCCCAGGCCGGCTTCGGTCGTGGTCTTCGGCTTGTACTCGCAGCCAATCCAGCCGTTGTAGCCGATCTCGTCCAGGAACTTGAACAGGAAGTGGTAGTTCAGCTCACCCGTGCCCGGTTCGTTGCGGCCCGGGTTGTCGGCCAGCTGCACATGCTTGATCTTCGGCAGGTTGGCCTTGATGGTGGCGGCGATTTCGCCTTCCATCCGCTGCATGTGATAGATGTCGTACTGCACGTACAGGTTGGGCGCGTTGACCTGGTTGATCAGGTCCAGCGCCTGCTGCGTGCGCGACAGGAAGAAGCCGGGGATGTCGAAGGTGTTGATCGGCTCGATGAGCAGGTCGATATGCTCGGCGGCCAGCGCGCTGGCGGCGAAGCGCAGGTTTTCCACCAGCGTTTCCTGCGCCTGCTCGCGCTTGACGTTCTGCGGCTGGATGCCGACCAGGCAGTTCAGCTGGCGCACGCCCAGCACCTTGGCGTACTTGATGGCCTCGCCCACGCCGTCCTGGAATTCGCCGACGCGGTCCGGGTGGCAGGCAATGCCGCGCTCGCCCGCGTCCCACTTGCCAGCGGGCAGGTTGTGCAGCACCAGGTCCAGCTGGAAGCGGTTCAGGCGGTCAGCGATCTGGTCCGCGTGGAACGCATACGGGAAGAGGAATTCCACCCCGCGGAAGCCCGCGCGCGCGGCGGCTTCGAAGCGGTCGAGAAAACCCACTTCGTTGAACAGCATGGTCAGGTTGGCCGCAAGTTTAGTCATGAGTCTCTCCGGTTTAATTGTGTTGTCGCTCCGCCGGTGCGGAGCCTTTACTGCGGTAATGCGGTGCGGTAATGCGGTACAGCGATAAGGCGGGGGCGCTGGATTCGCGCGGGCCGTAGCCCGCGCGTTCCATGTTGGAATGGTGTTGCTTACGCCGTTTCCACTTCTTCCTTCAGGATCGCTTCCTCGATGTCCTCGAGGTCTTCGATCGGCTCGAACTCGTTGACGTTGTCGATCTCGGTGCCCATCGCGATATTGGTCACGCGCTCCAGGATCACCTCGACCACCACCGGTACCGAGAACTCGGCCATCAGGTCGCGCGCTTCGGCGAAGGCCGGAGCGATGTCTTCCGGCTTGAACACGCGGATCGCCTTGCAGCCCAGGCCCTCGACCACCTTGACGTGGTCCACGCCGTAGCCGTTCAGTTCAGGGGCGTTGACGTTGTCGAAGGCCAGCTGGACGCAGTAGTCCATCTCGAAGTTGCGCTGCGCCTGGCGGATCAGGCCGAGGTAGGAGTTGTTCACCACCACGTGGATGTACGGCACCTTGAACTGCGCGGCCACGGCCAGCTCTTCGATCATGAACTGGAAGTCGTAGTCGCCCGAGATCGCCACCACGTCGGAGTCCGGCGAAGCAGTCTTCACGCCGATCGCGGCCGGGATGGTCCAGCCCAGCGGGCCGGCCTGGCCGCAGTTGATCCAGTGGCGCGGCTCATTTACCGACAGGAACTGCGCCGCGGCGATCTGCGACAGGCCGATGGTGCTGACATAACGCACGTCGCGCGGGAAGTACTGGTTCATCTCGCGGTACACGCGCTGCGGCTTGACCGGCACGTTGTCGAAGTCGCTCTTGCGCTGCATGGTGCGGCGGCGCTTCTGCACGTCGGCCACCCACGAATTGCGGCACGGCAGGCGGCCGGCCATCTTCATTTCGCGGGCGACTTCGACGAACAGTTCCAGCGCGGCCTTGGCGTCGGAAACGATGCCCAGGTCCGGGCCGAACACGCGGCCGATCTGGGTGGGCTCGATATCGACGTGCACGAACTTGCGGCCCTTGGTGTAGACGTCGACGCTGCCGGTGTGGCGGTTGGCCCAGCGGTTGCCGATGCCCATCACGAAGTCCGAAGCCAGCAGCGTGGCGTTGCCGTAGCGGTGCGAGGTCTGCAGGCCGACCATGCCGGCTTGCAGCGGGTGGTCGTCGGCCAGCACGCCCCAGCCCATCAGGGTCGGCACCACCGGCACATTGACCAGTTCGGCAAACTCGACCAGCAGTTCCGACGCGTCAGCGTTGATCACGCCGCCGCCGCACACGATCAGCGGGCGCTCGGCCGCGTTCAGCATCGAGATGGCCTTCTCGATCTGGGCACGCGAGGCAGCCGGCTTGTACGGCTGCAGCGACTGGTAGGTGTCGATATCGAATTCGATCTCTGCCACCTGCACGTCGAACGGCAGGTCGATCAGCACCGGACCCGGGCGGCCCGAACGCATGATGTGGAACGCCTGCTGGAACACTTGCGGCACCAGGGCCGGCTCGCGCACGGTCACGGCCCACTTGGTCACGGGCTTGGCGATCGATTCGATATCGACGGCCTGGAAGTCTTCCTTGTACAGGCGGGCGCGCGGGGCCTGGCCGGTAATGCAGAGGATGGGGATCGAATCCGCCCAGGCCGAGTACAGGCCGGTGATCATGTCGGTGCCGGCGGGGCCCGAGGTACCGACGCAGACGCCGATATTGCCGGGTTCGGCACGAGTGTAGCCTTCGGCCATGTGCGAGGCGCCTTCGACGTGGCGGGCCAGCACGTGGTTGATGTTGCCCGACTTGCGCATCGCCGAGTAGAACGGGTTGATGGCCGCGCCGGGCACGCCGAACGCCGTAGTCACGCCTTCCTTCTCCAGCACGGCGATTGCCGCGTCGATTGCTCTCATCTTTGCCATGATCTTGTCTCCGGTAATGGTGGGAATTTCGTTGGAGTCGATCCTATTCCCGCAAGCGGGTTGGGATAAACAGAAGGGAGATCAGTTGATTCGATACCTGGGGTATGCAATTTCGCCTTGGAAGTCTGATCGGACGGTTGGCGGGCGTACGCCGGGGTACGCAATTGGGTATATGGTGTGACGGTACGGGCATGCAGCGCAGCGGTGGGTACGGGCCGGCGCACCCGCACCGGCCGGTGATCCGCCGTTGCGCGGTGCGGCAAAATGGCGGGATTCCTCGCCATCCGGGCCGACCATGTATTCCAGGCTGCCGTCCACCTACGAACTGCTTGAAGCGCTCAATGCGCCCGCGCCGCGCGCGCCCCCCCGCTGCCGCCCCGGCGCCGGCCGGACGCCTTGGGCGTGTCCTGTGGGTGGGCTTTATCGCCGCGCTGCTGGCGACCCTGCTGAGCGGCGCGGCCCTGGCTGTCTGGCGGCTGTGGCTGAAGCATCCGGCACCGCCGTGGCCGCTGCGCACGTTCGAGGCGCTGCTGGCCCTGTCGGCCGCCTGCTATGTAGGTACGGGACTGGCGCACTCTGGCACCGCGCTGTCCAGGCTGCGCAACCCGCTGCGCTGGCAGGCGGCAGAGATCGACCGCCAGCGCGCGGCCGAAGACGCGCTGCTGCGGCAACTCGCGCGCATCCCGCCGGCGCAGCTGGCAGCGCGGCAGCGGCGCGTGGCGCTGCAACTGCGGCTATGGGAGGGGGCGGCGCGCACCGTCGGGCTGCTGCTGGCACTGGCGCCCGCCGCCGCGGTGCTGGCCAGCGCCTGGCGCACGCTGCCGCTTGCGCAGCAGATGGTGCCGATGCTGCTGTTGGGCTATGGGGTGATGCTGGTCGCCGGTGGCGCCAGCTACCTGTACCTGCACGTGCAGTGCAGTCGGCCGTTGCGGCGGCTGGCATATGTGCTGGGCGAGGCCGCGCAGATGAATGCCGAGCTCGACGCGCGCCGGGGCGCAGGGCCCCGGCTAGCGTGATCAGGCGTAATCACGCCGCCAGATAGGTCTGCACCAGCCGCAGCCAGGCCGCCGCGCCCAACGGCAGCACCGCGTCGTTGAAGTCGTAGCCAGGGTTGTGCACCATGCAGCCGCCGAATTCGCCTTCGCCGTTGCCCAGGATCAGGTAGCAGCCGGGCACGGCGTTCAGCATCCACGCAAAGTCCTCGCTGCCGTTGAGTCCCTTCGGCGCCTGCGTGACCACGTTGCCGGCGCCGACCAGCTCGGTGCAGACACGCTGCGCCAGCAGCGTTTCGGCCTCGGCGTTGACCATCGGCGGCGTCAGCTGGCGGTAGTCGATCTGGGCTTCCACGCCATGCGCCTGCGCGGTCAGCGCGACGATCTCGCGGATGCGCTGCTCGACCAGTGCGCGCGTGTCGGGCCGCGCGGCGCGCACGTTGAGGCCCAGCGTCACGGTTTCCGGGATCACGTTGTGCGTGGCGCCGCCGCGGATAAAGCCGACCGATACCACCGCGCTGTCATCCGGCGCGACATTGCGCGCGACCACGGTCTGCAGCGCGGTGACGATGGCCGCCGCCGCCGCGATCGGGTCGCGCGCGCGATGCGGCATCGCGCCGTGCCCGCCCACGCCGCGCACGGTAACGTCGGCCACGTCCGACGACAGGCTTACCGGTCCCGGCAGCACGCGGAAGGAACCCGCTGGCACGCCCGGCATGTTGTGCAGCGCAAAGATCGCATCGCACGGGAAGCGCTCGAACAACCCATCCTCGATCATCGCGCGCGCGCCGCACAGGTTCTCTTCGTCAGGCTGAAAGATCAGGTTGAGCGTGCCGTCGAAGTCAGGCTTGTCGGCGATCGCCCTGGCCGCGGCCAGAAGAATCGCGGTATGGCCGTCGTGGCCGCATGCGTGCATCTTGCCAGGCACGCGGCTGGCGTAGGGCAGGCCGGTGGCTTCGACGATCGGCAGCGCATCCATGTCGGCGCGGATGCCGAGGCGCCGTGTGCCGCTGCCGTGCCTGAGCTGCCCCACCACGCCGCTCTTGCCTATGCCGGTGTGCACCTCGTATCCCCATTCGGCCAGCAGTGTCGCCACCAGTTTGCTGGTTGCGCCCACTTCGAAGCCCAGCTCGGGCTGCGCGTGGATCTGGCGGCGGATGCCGACGAAGGTGTCGGCGTCGATGCCGATGGCGGGCAGCAGGTGCGGCAGGTACTGGAATGGCTTGAGTGTCGGTGCGCGGGTCATGGGTCGGTTCTCCGGAATGGTTGGCTTCAATGGGCGCGGGTTTCGCGGATGCGCAAGACGGCCAGCAGCGTGATCACGCCGCACACCAGCATGTAGAGGGCTGGCGACATCGGATTGCCGGTACGCGCCAGCATCCAGGTCACGATGAACTGCGACGAGCCGCCGAACACGGTCACGCCCACGCTGTAGATCACTGACAGGCCGCTGGCACGCACGCCGGCGGGCAGCGTTTCAAGCATCATCAGGAACATCGGCGTGGTGCCCAGGTTGACCAGCGCGGTCAACAGCGCCGACACGCACAGCACCAGCGGCATGCTCGGATAGGCATTGATCAGCAAGAAAGCCGGATACACCGCCAGCATGCTGAGCACCAGTGAGGCCACCACCAGCGGCTTGCGCGCGGTGAGCCGGTCGGCCAGGCGGCCGGCAAACAGTGACACCCCAGTCAGCGTCAGCCCGGTGACGCAGCCGGACAGGAATGACAGCGACGCCGGCATATGTAGCACGCGGATCATGTAGGTGGGCATGAAGAACACCACCAGGTACATGGTGGCCGTGCCCGCGGTGGTCGCCAGGATGCCCTTGAGCACGGTGGCCCAATGGTTGCGGAACAGCTCGCCGAGCGGGCTCGGCGCGTGGGCATCGGCCTGGTGGGTTTCATCGAGATGTGCGCGGATATACAGCCCCACGGGCGCGATCAGCAGGCCAACCAGGAAAGGCAGGCGCCAGCCCCAGCTTTCCAGCGATGCGGTGGGCAGCATGGCATACAGCGTGGCGCCGGTCAGCGCGCCCAGCAACGCCGAGATGCCCTGGCTGCCGAGCTGCCAGCTCACGCGCCAGCCGCGGCCCTTGACGCCGCCTGCCTCCATCAGCATCGCGGTGGATGCGCCGATCTCGCCACCGAGCGAGAAGCCCTGCAGCAGCCGGCCGGCCAGGATCATCAGCGAGCCGAAGATGCCGGCCGACGCATACGGCGGCGCCAGTGCGATGCACAGCGTGCCCGCCACCATCAGGCCGATGGTCAGCGTCATCGCCGACTTGCGTCCGCGCCGGTCAGCGTAGCTGCCGATCATCACGCCGCCGAGCGGGCGCATGACGAAGCCGATGCCGAAGGTGGCCACCGCCAGCAGCAGCGAGCCATAGGCGCTGTCGGAGGGAAAGAACAACTTGCCGATCAGCAGCGAGAAGAAGCTGTAGACGGTGAAGTCGAACATCTCCAGCGCATTGCCCAGCGAGCACGCCGCGATCAGGCGGAACTGGCTTTGCGTGCGGGGGGCGCTGGCGGCGGCGGCGGCAGCGGCGGTGGCGGGTGTCGCGAGGGTGGCGTCGTTCATGCAGGGTCTCCACGAACTGGTGGGGGCGGCACGCGCGGCGGGCTGGTGTATCCAGGTCCCGACGAGAAGGTTCGCGTGGCAGTCAGGTTGGCAACCTGTGGCGCTGAGTATTCAGGCAAACGGACCGGGACAAAAAATCATATATTTTCATCCTGATAACCAGATCGAATCACCGTCATAACTGGTGCAGTCCCGGTATCGGGAAAACTACTCAAGGTGGCCGGCAAACCTTGGCGGGCGCGGGGTGGACCGTGGCTGTGCGCGATGCAGCGCCCGGGCTGCCCCGCGCCGGGGCATGGCGCACGGCAACCTGGAACAGGAAGCGGAAACGATGAAACTGCATCAACTGCGGGTCCTGCTGACCGTGGCCGAGCACGGCAGCATCCACGAAGCGGCGCGCGCGCTGCACATCTCGCAGCCGGCGCTGTCCAAGGCGATCGCAGAGCTGGAGCGCGAACTGGGCGTCACGCTGCTGTCGCGCTCGGTGCGCGGCGTCAGCCTGACCGCATATGGGCTGGCGCTGGTCAAGCGCGCCAGCGTGGTCGAGCAGGAACTGCGACATGCGCTGGAAGACATCGAATCGATCCGAGGCCATGCCGAGGCCGAGCTGAACATCGGCTTCACCGCGGTGGCCTCGAGCGGCCCGCTGCCCGCGGCCATGGCGGCGTTTCGGCAGCGCTTCCCGAACGTGGCGCTGCGCGCCTTCGAATTGCGCCCGCAGCAGATCCAGGAAGGCCTGCGCGAAGGGCGGCTGGACCTGGGGCTGATTTCCACCAACAGTGGCCCGGGCTCGGCCTCGCTGCAATGGGAGCCGCTGTTCTCGGTTGGCATGAAGCTGGCGGTGCGCGCCGGGCACCCGCTGCGGCGCGCGCGACGGCTGCGGCCGCTGCAGGACGCCGACTGGCTGGTGCTGGATCCGGTCGACGATGCCGGCAGCCCGCTGGCCAGCCTGATGAGGCTGCACCGGATGGAAATGCCGCGCCGGGTGGTGCAGAGCGCGTCGAACCTGCTCGGGCTGCAACTGGCCACCCGTACTGATCTGATCAGCATGTGGTCGGACTTCGTCTTCCATGGCACCGGCGGCCCGCTGCAGCTCGCCAGCGACCAGTTGGTACCGCTGCCGATCCAGGACGAGTTGCCGGATTTCCACGTATTCCTGGTCTATCGCTCAGTCGACCTGATGACGCACGTATGTGCGGAATTCAGCCGGGAAGTGCGGCATTGTGCCCTCGAGCGCCGCGACGCACCGCTCGCCATGCGCCGGGCCCGATCCGCGTCATAAGCGCCGCCCGGATGCCAAGGCGGCGCCGATGCCGCACAATGGCGCCCGGGAGACGAATATCCGATGGACAAACTCAAGCAAATCGAAGCCTTTATCGCCGTGGTGGAGCACGGCAGCATGGCGGCCGCGGCGCTCACGCAGAATGTGACGCCGGTGATGATCGGCCGCCGCATCAACGCGCTCGAAGCCCGCATCGGCGTCAAGCTGCTGCACCGGTCCACGCGCCGCATCGCCGTGACCGAGCAGGGCGCGGTGTTCATGGAGCAGTGCAAGAAGGCGCTGGCGGACCTGGACCGCGCCGAGATGCTGATCGCCGAAGGCAAGCACAAGGCCACCGGCCACCTGATCGTGTCGGCGCCGGCAGCGTTCGGGCGCAAGCACGTGGCGCCGCACGCGCCGGTGTTCCTGGCGGCCAACCCGGAAGTGCAGATTTCCTTCAACCTGACCGACCGCGTGGTCGACCTGGTGCGCGAAGGCTATGACGTGGGCATCCGCATCGGCGGCGCCATCGACCCGAACTTTGTCGCGATCAAGCTGGCGTCGAACAAGCGCGTGGTGTGCGGCACGCCGGCCTACTTTGCCAAGCACGGCGTACCGCAGACGCTGGACGACCTGGCCCAGCACAACTGCCTGGCGTTCAACCTGCAGGGCGGCCAGCAGCGCGGCTGGTACTTCAGCCAGAACGGCAAGGCCGTGACTGTGCGCGTCAACGGCAACCTCGACTGCAACGACGGCGAACTGCTGCACCGCTGGACCGGCGAGGGCCTGGGCCTGGGCTGGCGCTCGACCTGGGAAATCCTGCCGCAGCTGGAGAGCGGCGAGCTGATCACGGTGCTCGACGAATACGCGCTGCCTGCCTACGACATCCTTGCCGTGTACCCGCAGCAGCGTCCGGTGCCGGCCAAGATCCGTTTCTTCATCGAGCACCTGAAGGCGCAGTTCGCGCGGCCGGGCTACTGGATGGACACGGCGGGCGGCAACTGAGGCCGCTGCCGGGCGCGATGCCGATCACAGCCTGGCTGGCCGACCTGGTGGTCATCGCGCACGGGTTGTTTATCGTGTTCGTGGTCGCGGGCGGCCTGCTGGTGCTGCGCTGGCCGCGGGTCGCATGGCTGCACCTGCCCGCGGCAGTATGGGGCGTGCTGGTCGAATGGTCCGGCTGGGTCTGTCCGCTGACGCCGCTGGAAAACATGCTGCGCCAGGCCGCGGGGCAGGCGGGCTATAGCGGCGGTTTTGTCGAGCGCTACCTGTTGCCGATGATCTATCCGGCGGGACTTACGTCCGCGGTCCAGCTGTGGCTCGGCGCGGTGGTGCTGGTGGTCAACGTGGCGGTCTATGCGCTGTGGTGGCGCCGCTGGCGCCACCACTGAGCGCGTTGCTTCAGCCAGCCGGCTCGAAGCGCGGCGCGCGCTTCTGCATATTGGCCAGCACCGCCTCGCGCTGGTTGGGCGAGCCGACCAGCCGGTCCTGCTCGTCGGACTCGGCCTGCAGGATGGCGGCATTGTCGCCGCGCTCCACCACCGCCATCAGGCGCTTGGCCGCGCGGATTGCGTGCGGGTTCTTCTGCGCCACCTGGCGCGCGGCTTCCAGTGCCGCTGCGCGCGGGTCATCCGCCAGGTAAGTGCCCAGGCCCAGCTCGCAGGCTTCGGTGCCGCTCAGCACGCGCGCGCTGTAGATCAGCTCGCGCAGCACGTCGGGGCGCACCAGGCCGCGCGTGAGCACCATGCCGGCCATGTCGGGCACCAGCCCCCACTTCAGCTCCATGACCGACAGCCTGGTATCGGGCGCGACGTAGCGCACATCCGCGCCCAGCGCCACCTGCAGCCCGCCGCCGAAGGCCACGCCGTGCACTGCGGCGAATACCGGCACAGGCAGTTCGCGCCATACCATGCAGGCGTATTGCGGGCGATTGGAAATGCCGTTGGTGCGCTTGCCGAGGCGGCCGGCGCCGATGCTGTCATTGTGGGATTCACTGCCACCGTCCGACAACATGCCCGCCATGCGGCCCATGTCCAGCCCCGCGCAGAACGCGCGGCCTTCGCCGGACAGCACCACGGCGCGCAGGTCGGGCATGCGCGCCAGTTGCTCGCCGGTCTCGATCAGGGCGTCGAACATGGCCTGGTCGAGCGCGTTCATCTTGTCGGGCCGGTTCAGGCGGACATCGGCGACGCCGCCTTCGATCGTGACGAGGATACGTTCGTTGCTGCTGGCGCTCATGCGCTGGCTCCTTGGGATGCGGGTTCTATGTTTGATGGCGATGCGCCAGTGCGTCGACAAAGACCGCGTCGTCGTGCACCAGCGCGCCGCGCGCTCAGCGGCCCTTGAACTGCGGCTTGCGCTTCTCGATGAAGGCGGCCACGCCTTCCTTGCAGTCTTCGCTGCGGCTGGCGCGCGACTGCAGCGTGGCTTCCACTTCGAGCTGCGCGGCCAGGTCGTTGTCGAAGCTCTGGTTGAGCGCTTCCTTGATCATGCCGTAGGCCATGGTCGGCATCGTGGCCAGGTGGCGGGCCAGCTTGCCGGCCTCGTCCTGCAGCGCGTCGTCGGCGTGGACCTTCCACACCAGGCCGATGCGCTGGGCTTCCTCGGCATCGATCTTCTCGGCCAGGATGGCCAGCGCGCGGGCGCGCATCTCGCCGGCATAGCGCGGCACGAAGTAGGTACTGCCGGCGTCAGGGATCAGGCCGATCTTGGAGAATGCCTGCAGGAAGCTGGCCGAGCGCCCCGCCAGCACCACATCGCCCGCCAGCGCCAGGCTCATGCCGGCACCGGCGGCCACGCCGTTGACCGCGGTGATGACCGGCTTGGGCATCTGGCGCAGCATCATGATGAGGGGGTGGTAGCGCTCGCGCAGCAGCGTGCCGGAATCGGTGATGCCATCCTTGCCGCGGGCGGCCAGGTCGGCGCCGGCGCAGAAGCCACGGCCCGCGCCGGTCAGCAGCACGGCGCGCACGCTGGCGTCGCCGGCGGCGCGTTCCACGCCTTCGCGCAGGTCGCGCATCAGGTCGCCGTTCATCGCGTTGAGCACGTCAGGGCGGTTCAGGGTCAGCGTGGCCACGCCTTCGCTGGCTTGATAGAGGACGGATGCGGTCATGGTGGGTCTCCTTGTTGCTTGGTCGTTGTGCGGTGCGGGTGCGGAAACTTACTGCGGCGTCTTCAGCGCGTCGGCCGAGGCGTCGCCCAGCTTGCTGCCGCCGTCGCAGTCGAGGATGGTGCCGGTGACGTAGTGCGCGTTGTCGCTGCTCAGGTACATCGCGGCATCGGCGATATCGTCCTTGGTGCCGTAATCGCGCAGCGCCAGGCGGCCCTTGTAGCGGGCCTCCATCTCGGGCGTGGGCGCCAGCCGCGCCATGCCTTCGGTGTCGGCGATGGGGCCGGGCGAGATGCCGTTCACGCGCACGCCGGCCGGGCCCCATTCCATTGCCAGGCACTTGATCAGCATGTTGATGCCGGCCTTGGCGGCGCAGGCATGGGCCTGGAACATCATGGCGTTGACCGCCTGCGGCGCGGTGATCGCGATCAGCGACGCACCCGGCTTGCTCAGATGGTCGAAGCTGGCGCGGAATACGTTGAAGGTGCCGAGCAGGTCGATATCGACCACGGTCTTGAAGGCATTGGCCGACATGCCCACCACCGGCGCCAGGAAGTTGCCCGCGGCGCCCGAGATCACCACGTCGATCGGACCCAGTTCGTCCCGGGCGCGCGCAAAGGCCGCTTCCACGGCGGCGTAGTCGCGCACATCGGCGGCCATGCCGATGGCGGTGCCGCCGGCCGCGGTGATGGTGTCGGCGGCGGCCTGGATGCGCTCGGCGGTGCGGCTGATCAGCACCAGCCCGGCGCCGGCGCGCGCGAAGCCGTGCGCGATGCCGAGGTTGATGCCGGACGAGGCGCCGGCGACGAATACGGTCTTGCCGGCGAAGGCGTCGGGGCGGAAGGCACTGGACATGGGAAATCCTCTCGATCGATGGTCAGGCGATGCGGGCCGCGATCCGGCAGGCCGGACTGCGGCGGGGCGAAATGCAGGGGAGGGCTAGCGCCGGCGGCGTGGCCGCACGGCAGGTATCGCGCGATGGCGCATGACGGTCTCCATGTTTCTGTTCTGGTGCGCGTCCGCCCGGATGCTGCGGCGCCGGCCCCTGGCTTGGGCCTCCGGCATCCTAACCGGAAGCCGGGATTCGATTTCGCGTTATTGGCGGCAATGCCGGGCGAAGCGGGCACAACAATCGGGTGCGCCGTGATCGCCGCCGGGCGCTGCAAATAGCTGGCGGGAAAGGGAAAACGGATGCCGGACGGCGTCGCGGCCAAGGCTGGGCAGGGCGCCATTCCGCGGCGCAAAACCCAGTCCTCAGAAAAAAGAAAGCCCGCACACCGTTGCAGCGTGCGGGCAGCCTGCCGACGATGAGGTGCCGGAAGGCGGAGTGCTCATGAAGTGCGCCCCCGCATCTTCATGGCGGGGTCCAGTGTGCGCGTGGGCCGCAGGTAGCGCTTTGACTCACGTCAAGCGGGGGCAGGACACTATGCCAGCAGCGCTGTAACCAGGTCCTTGCCGCGCGACACCGGCGGGGTTTCCTCGAAATGCAGCGCGCCTTCCACATGGCCCAGGTGATCCACCATCAGCGCGACGGCGCGCTCGACATCGCCGGCACGGGCGGCCTCGATGAATTCGCGATGCTCGTCCGACGAGCAGGCCGCGTCGCGGCGCGACTGGTACAGCATGGTGATGACCGCGCTGCGCGCCGACAGCTCGCGCATCATCTCGGTCAGCACGCCGTTGCCGACCACCTCGGCCAGCACGATATGGAAGTCGCCCAGCAGCCGCGTGCGCACCTGGGCATCGCTGCCCGCCAGCGACTTGCGCTCGGCCGCCAGGTGGCGGTCGATGCGCTTGTAGTCGGCGGCGGTGGCCTTGGCCACGAACTCGCGCGCCAGCGCCGCCTCCAGGATGCGGCGCACCGCGAAGACCTCGCGCGCCTCTTCGGCGCTGGGCTTGGCCACGAAGGCACCCTTGTCCGGCACGATCTGGATGACTTTGTCCTTGGACAGCATCAGCAGCGCCGCGCGCACCTTGGTGCGGCTGACACGGTAGACACTGGCCAGGGCCTCCTCGCGCAGCTTGGTGCCGGGCGGCAGGCGATGCGAAACGATGGCCGCGACAATGTCTTCGGCGATCGCTTCGGCGGTCATGTCAGGATCGATATGGTCAGGCATGGCAGCGCACTTGCGCAGAGGCTGCGCGGTTGGGGAAATGCGTAATTCTATCGCCCCGGCACGGCGACCGGAGAACCGGCGTCCACGCCGTCCTCCGCCATCGCGGCCAGGCCAGCATCGAGGTCGGTCGCCTCGATGGTGCCGTTGAGCACGCCATGGGCCCGTTCGCGGTCGATATCCTTCTCCCAGGCAGCCACCACCACGGTGGCCACGCAGTTACCGATCAGGTTGCCCAGCGCGCGCGCGATGCCGATGAACCAGTCCACCGACAGCACCAGCACCAGCCCGATCGCGGGAATCGCCGGGTGTGCCGACAGCGTCGCGGCCAGGATCACGATGGCCGAGCCGGGAATGCCGTGCGCGCCCTTGGAGGTGACCAGCGCCACCGCCAGGATGCCGAGCAGGTCGCCCAGCGCCAGCGGCGTATTGGTTGCCTGCGCGATAAAGACCGCGGCCAGCGTCAGGTAGATCGAGAACGCATCCAGGTTGAACGAGTAGCCGGTCGGGATCACCAGGCCCACCACCGACTTCTTGATGCCCATGAACTCCAGCTTCTTCATCACCTGCGGCAGCACGCTGTCGGAGGAGGCGGTGCCCAGCACCACCAGCAGTTCGGCGCGCAGGTAGCGGATCAGCTTGACCACCGAGAAGCCGCACACGCGCATGATGGTGCCCAGCACCACCAGCACGAAGATGGTCACCGCGCCGTAGAACAGCAGCACCAGGAAGCCAAGCTGCTTGAGCGAACCGATGCCGTACTTGCCCACGGTGAAGGCCACCGCGCCCAGCACGCCCAGCGGCGCCAGCTTGATGATGAAGCCCATCATCTTGAACAGCGTGTGCGAGAAGGTGTCGATCAGCCTGACCAGGGGCCGGCCCGGCTCGCCTACCAGCGACAGCGCGCAGCCGAACAGGATCGAGACCAGCAGCACCTGCAGCACGTCGCCGTTGGCGAACGCGCCCATCACCGTGTTGGGAATCAGCTTGAGCAGGAAATCGGCCGTGCCCTGGTCCTTCACCTTGGTGGCATTGTCGATATAGCTGGCGATGGCCGAGGCGTCGAGCGAGCGCGGGTCGACATTCATGCCGGTGCCGGGCTGGAACACATAGGCCAGCAGGATGCCCAGGGCCAGCGCGATGGTGGTGACGATCTCGAAGTACACCACCGCCTTGATGCCGACGCGCCCGACCTTCTTCAGCTCGCCGGCGCCGCAGATGCCGGCCACCACCACGCAGAACACGATCGGGCCGATCAGCATCTTGACCAGCTTGATAAAGGCGTCGCCCAGCGGCTTGAGCTTGGCGGCGAATTCAGGGAACGCCAGGCCGAGTGCCGTACCGATCACCAGGGCGATCAGCACCTGCCCAAACAGCGAGCGGGTGAAGCGGGTGTGCAGGCGGGGCTGTAGCGGTGCGCCAGGGCGGGGCTGCGAGGGAACTGCATGCTGCATGGTTGTCTCCGTACCGGGCCGGTCCGGCGCCTGTGCGTTGGCTGGCGCTGGCTGGCCCATCTGATCCAGGAATCACCGGCGGCCCCGTACTGCTCTACTGGCGGGTGGCTGCCGGCCTTACGTTCCGTGCGGGGCTTCCGGGTCGGGAGCGCGCCACCTCGCGGATAGCCCCCCCTGTTGAGGCGGAATCCACGCAATCGGCTATCCGGACCGGATTGTCCGCCGCAGATTGTCTGAACGTGGAAGCGAATATAGTGCATATCATTTTTGTATGCAATTTTTGAATTCACTGTGCTAACATAAATCGCACAGAATAGAGCTTCGGCCCGGGCGCCCCGCCCGCGCCGGCAGGCCTCCGGCAGATGCCGGCGGGCCTTGCCGGACCACCCGCCGCGGCGTTCACGCACTTCCAGCAGGAGACAACGCATGGCAGCAAATCCGTCGCCGTCCGCCGCAGAGACTGGCACGCGCATCATGGCCTGGGCCGACGCCCTGGCCGTCCACACCGAGCAGCCAGGCATGCTCACCCGTACCTACCTGACCGAGGCCCACCACGGCGCCGCCGCGCAGCTGACCGAATGGATGCAGCAGGCCGGCATGACGGTGCGGCGCGACGCCGCCGGCAACGTGATCGGCCGCTACGAGGGCACCGCGCCGGACGCGCCGGCGCTGCTGACGGGTTCGCACTTCGACACCGTGCGCGACGGCGGCCGCTATGACGGCAACCTGGGCGTGATCCTCCCGACTGCCTGCGTGGCCGAATGGAACCGCCAGGGCAAGCGCTTCCCGTTTGCGATCGAGGTGGTCGGCTTTGCCGAGGAAGAGGGCGTGCGCTTCAAGGCCACGCTGCTGGGCAGCCGCGCCATCGCCGGCACCTTCGACAACAACGTGCTGGACAATGTCGACGACAGCGGCAAGACCATGCGCCAGGTGATGCGCGAGGCTGGCTTCGACGCCGCCGCCTTGCCCGCCGCCAGACATGACCGCAGCAAGGTCGCGGCCTTCATCGAAGTCCATATCGAACAAGGCCCGGTGCTGCTCAACGAAAACCTGCCGGTAGGCGTGGTGACCGCCATCTCCGGCGCCACCCGCTTTATCGTCGAGCTCGAAGGCCTGGCCGGCCATGCCGGCACCGTGCCGATGGATATGCGCCGCGACGCGGCCATGGCCGGCGCCGAGATCGGCCTGTATATCGAGAAGCGCTGCGGCGGCAAGCCGGGCCTGGTCGGCACGGTCGGCCAGTTCAACGTGCCCAATGGCGCCACCAACGTGGTGCCCGGCCGCGCCGTGTTTTCCATCGACATCCGTGCCGGCATCGACGCCGAGCGCGAAGCCGCCGTCAACGACGTGCTGGCCGAGATCGAGCGCGTCTGCGCGCGCCGCAACGTGCGCGCGCAGATCCGCAAGACCCACGAGGCGAACAGCGTGCCGTGTGCCCCGTGGCTGCAAGAGCAATGGGCCGCCGCCATTGCCCGCCAGGGCGTGCCAGTGCGCCACCTGCCGTCGGGCGCCGGCCACGACGCCATGGCCATTGCCGCCATCGCCGACGTCGCCATGCTGTTTGTGCGCTGCGGCAACGGCGGCATCAGCCACCATCCCACCGAAACCATGACCGCCGAGGATGCAGCCCTGTCCGCGCGCGTGTTCAGCGATTTCGTCGAGCACTTCCGCCTGCCGCAATAAGCCAGCGCAGATTCCCCGGAACCCACCCGAACCCTCCTCAGTAGTTACGAGAACAAGTCATGACCGCACGAGACAGTATGAACCCCACTGAAACCACGCTGACGCAATTCATCGACCAGCACCGTCCGGAACAGGAAGCCTTCCTCGCCGAACTGGTCAAGGTGCCCTCGGACAACCCCGCAGGCGACTGCGAAGCCCACGGCAAGCGCGCCAGGGAACTGCTGGAGGGCCTGGGCTTCACGGTGGAAGCGCACAAGGTACCGGACGAGCTGGTAAAGGCAGCCGGCATGATCAGCGCCACCAACCTGGTCGTGCGCAAGCAGTTCGGCACGGGCGGCCCGACCATCGCCATGAACGCCCACGGCGACGTGGTGCCCCCGGGCCTGGGCTGGACCAAGGACCCGTACGGCGGTGAAGTGGCCGACAGCGAGCACGGCCCGGTCATGTACGGCCGCGGCGTGGCCGTGTCCAAGTCGGACTTCGCCACCTACACGTACGCCGTGCTGGCGCTGATGGAAGCCGAGAAGCAGGGCGCGAAGATCAATGGTGCGGTCGAGCTGCAGTTCACCTATGACGAGGAGACCGGCGGCGACATCGGCCCCAAGTTCCTGCTCGACAACAACCTGAGCAAGGCCGACTACGCGATTTCGGCGGGCTTCTCGTACGGCATCACCTCGTCGCACAACGGCTGCCTGCACGTCGAAGTGACGGTCAAGGGCAAGCAGGGCCACGCCGCCATGCCGCACACCGGCGTGGACGCGATCGAAGCCGCCACCCACATCCTGCAGGCCATCTACGGCCTGCGTGCCGAGCTGGCCACGCGCAAGTCCAAGGTGCTGGGCATCCACACCGCCACGCTGAACGTCGGCCTGATCAAGGGCGGCATCAACACCAACGTGGTGCCTGACCTGGTGACGTTCCGCGTCGACCGCCGCATGATCCCCGAGGAAATCGGCTTCGACGCCGAAGGCGAGCTCCGCGCCGTGGTGGAAAAGGCCGCCAAGGACCGCCCGGGCATCGAAGTGAAGGTCGAGCGCATCATCCTGGCCGAACCGCTGTCGGAACTGCCGGGCGTGGAAAAGCTGATCGGCGCCCTGAAGAGCCGTGCCGAATCCGTGTTCGGCGTGGAGATCCCGGTGCAAGGCGTGCCGCTGTACACTGACGCCCGCCACTACACCAAGCGCGGCATCCCGACCGTGCTGTACGGTGCCGGCCCGCGCACGCTGATGGAAGCCCGCGGCCACAACTCGGACGAGAACCTGCGCCTGAACGACCTGAATCGTGCGACCAAGGTGGTGGCACTGGCGCTGTCGGATCTGATGAAGTAAGGCCTGGGCGCCGGCAGGCGCCGGGCTTTGCAAGGCAAGACGCCACGGAGGAATCCGTGGCGTTTTTGTTTGATGCGGGCTGGATGGGATCGATCCTGCCGCTCACTTCGAGTCTGACTTTCCGGGGCGCTGCAGTAGTCCCGCCCGCCAAGCCGCGAACTCGGCTTCGACTTGCTCGTTGGGTATGCCTTTCCCGGCTCGGATGCTTGCTCTGCCTGCTTCCACTTTGGCGCGCAGGTAGTCGTCGTCATCGTAGACATGGTCACAGGTACACGAGAATCAGGTCAGCGATTACATCCGAAGCGGGACGCTGTTCAACCTCGATCGCCTGCAGGAATGCGAATTTGAGCTTTGCATCCAGCGAAATGGTGAAGTCAGTCTTCTTGGGCATGGGCAGGTTCCGATGAGGTGCTCTGACCATAGCCATTCTTCAGACTGCCATTCCACGGCTCAAGCGGACTCGTCTGCCGCAACAACGGAAAAGTCTCCTACTCCGGCAGCGTCGTCGCTCCCGCCCCCAGCACACGCTGCATCAGCACCGTATCGATCCATTGCCCGTGCTTGAACCCCACCGCCTCCAGCCGGCCGACGGTGCGGAAGCCCAGTCGCTCATGCACGGCCAGCGAGCCCGCGCCTTCGCCGCCGGCGGTGCAGGCGATCACGGCGACCATCTGGCGCCAGGGGCCGGTCTCGCAGCGAGCGACCAGCTCGGCCAGCAGGGCCTGGCCCAGGCCCTCGCCGACGCGGCGGTGGTCGATGTAGATCGAGTCCTCGATGGCAAAGCGGTAGGCGCTGCGCGCGCGGTAGGCCGATGCATAGGCGTAACCCAGTACCTCGCCGTCGCGCACGGCGACCAGGTAGGGCAGGCCCTTGCGGTGTACCTCGGCAAAGCGCAGCTGCATCTCGTCGACGCTCGGCGGCACTTCCTCGAACGAGGCGCGGCCGTGCACCACGTGGTGCGCGTAGATGGCGTGGATGGCGGGAACGTCGGCGGGGGTGGCCTCGCGCAGGGTGAAGGGTTTGCACGTGCCGGTGGCGGAGGTCGTCGTGGCGGAAAGAGTAGTGGAAGTCATCGGGAATGGCGCCCTATGCAAGGACTTGGGGCAACGCAGGATGCGTGCCGGGCACATGCACCAGCGTGATGCTGCGCGAGGCCCGGTGTCTTGTATATAGTGCGGATTGATTTGCACCGCATCAGTGCCCGCGCCCCGTGATAGGGCGCGGCAACGACAAGAAAGGACCTGCCATGATCACCATCTACCACAACCCCCGCTGCTCCAAGTCGCGCGAGACGCTCGCCCTGGTCCAGGCCGCTGCCGAGCGGCTGGGCGAACCGGTGGAGATCGTGGAGTACCTGAAGCAGCCGCCGTCGCTGTCGACGCTGCGCCAGTTGCACACCCTGCTGGGCGTACCGGTGCGCGAGATGCTGCGCGACAACGAAGCGCCGTATGCCGAGCTGGGCCTGGATGATCCCGGCCTGACCGAAGCCGAGCTGCTGGGCGCCGTGGCCGACAACCCGATCCTGCTGCAGCGTCCGGTGGTGGTGCGCAACCGCCGTGCCGCGATCGGCCGCCCGCCCGAGAACGTTGCGCCGCTGCTGGCCTGAGCCAGCCAGGCCCGGCACGAAATAAAACCGGCCCCCACGGCTGTGGGGGCCGGCCGGTGCTTGAGGCAAACAGCTTCAGGCGGGTCGTCTAATGAACACCCAGCCAGTGCATGGCCTCCTGACCGAAAGCGATGGCTGCCAGCACCACCAGCAGTACCACCAGCGTCACGGTGCTGATGTATAGGGTGGCCTTGGCGACTTCGGCGTCCTCATCCGAGGTGTGGCGATGGGTAATGGGCGTGGCGCCCCGCGTGGCATGCGGCCAATGGATCCGGCCGGCCAGGTCTCGCAAGTGCAGGTCGGTAGGAAAACGCATGATCGACACCTCCTCGGCAGGCGCCGCGCGGTCCGGGCAATATGGCTCAAGCGGACTATGGCGTAGCTGCGCAAGTGCGCCGGATGGTCATGGCTCGTTTCGCCCGGTACGCCATATCTGCTTCTACTATAGCCGGGCTGGCGGCACTTGCGAGCACTGGTCTGCAAAGGGCGTGCCGCCACGGCTGATGCGCCGCAACAAGGGTTCAGGCCTGCTCGGGCGGAGGTGAGGACTCGCTAGCATCCGCCGCAACACCGGGCGTCATGGCGGCCAGCGCGGCTTCGCGCTCGCGCAGCGCGCCCAGCATGTTGCAGAACAGCGCGCCCTGTTCGAGCGCGTCGTCCAGCGCCACGTGGGTGTGCGGCAGCGGATCCATCCATTCGGCCGGGAGGGCCGCCTTGACGGTCTTGCGATAGGGGCGCCCGGTCAGCGCAAAGCCCAGCGTCTTGATGTCGAGCGCGGCCCAGCCAAAGGGCGAGCGCCCGGCAAAGCGCATCATGTACCAGAACATCCAGGTGAAATCGAAGCCTGCCGGAAAGGCGACGAAGACCGGCTTGCCGGGCAGGCTCTCGACCCATTCGACATAGCGCACCATGGCGTCTTCGGGCCGCTGCAGGTCGCGCCGGCAGGCGCTCCAGGCTTCGGGCTGGGTTTGCCACCACTGCATCTGCACCGGGTGGCCGGCGGCGCCGGGCAGGGTTTCGAGGTTGGCCGAGAAGGTGCCGATCACGGTCTTGTCCGCCAGCATGGCCGCCGACGCGAACGACAGCATCGAGTGCGGGCCCGGGATCGGGCCGTCGGCCTCGACGTCGGTGCTGACGTAGATCTCGGGGCGGGTGTCGGGCGCCTGTCGCTTGGCCATGGCCTCAGCCCACGTCGATCAGGTGGTCGGCCACGAACGGGTTGTTGCGGCGTTCCTCGCCGAAGGTCGAAACCGGGCCGTGCCCCGGAATAAAGGTCACATCCTCGCCCAGCGGCCACAGCCGCGTGCGGATCGAGCGGATCAGGTCGGCATGATTGCCGCGCGGGAAGTCGGTGCGGCCGATCGAGCCGGCGAACAGCACGTCGCCCACCACCGCCAGGCGATTGGCGCGCGAGAAGAACACCACGTGGCCAGGCGTATGCCCCGGGCAGTGGTAGACCTCCAGGGTCTCGTTGCCGAACTGCACGGTGTCGCCGTTCTCCAGCCAGCGGTCGGGCTCGAAGCTCTCGGCCTGGCCGAAGCCGAAGCGGCGCGTCTGCTCCGGCAGCTGCTCGATCCAGAAGCGCTCGTCCTGTTGCGGGCCTTCGATCGGGATGCCCAACTCGCGCGACAGTGCCGCGGCGCCGGCGCAATGGTCGACGTGACCATGCGTGAGGAAGATCTTCTCCAGCGTCACGCCTTGCTCCTTCACGGCCTCGTGGATGCGGTGGAGATCGCCGCCGGGATCGCAGACCGCGGCGCGGCCGGTGCTTTCATCGATCAGCAGCGAACAGTTCTGCTGGAAGGGCGTGACGGGTATGAGCAGGGCTTTCATGGACAGATTCTTATGGCCCGTGCCGGGCGGGCGAGGCTGTTTTCAGCGGGGCGGACAGACTGGCCGCACGGTCGGCGGCGGGTGCCCAGCATTGTAGCGCCAGGCCGTTCAGGACTGCCCTGGCTCGCGCCATGTGCCTCATGGGATACCCGCTTCCAACCATGGGGCGCTGGCGCGAATCCCTTGCCACAAGCGGGATTCCGGGCAATTAGGCCACGATGGTGCGAAATCGTACAGATTTCGTAACAAAATGAAAGGGATAGTCGCAAAGAGTCAATGTTAGACTGCCGCCCATGCTAAGGATCTCCGCTCTCACCAAGCGCTGGCAACAGCTGGCCAAGCTCGGCGCATGCACCGCATGCGCCGTGGTGCTGGCCGCTTGTGCCACGCCGCCTGAAAGCGGCAATGCCGGCAACGACACCGCCGGTGCCGTGCCGACACGCGCTGCGAAGAACAGCAAGTCCGACAAATCCGCGCGCGCCTCGGACAACGGCAGCGGCAGCTGGAGCCTGTTCGGCTATGACCCGGACGAAGGCCGCAGCGGCAGTTCGCTGGACGGCCTGCGCGCCGACATCGGCACGTTCGAGCAGCGCGGCGTTGCTTCCTGGTACGGCAAGGGCTTCCACGGCCGCAAGACCGCCAACGGCGAACGCTTCGACATGCGCGCCATGACCGCCGCCCATCCGTCGCTGCCGCTGGACAGCTGGGTGCTGGTGCGCAACCTGCGCAACAACAAGGTTGCCGTGCTGCGCATCAATGACCGCGGGCCGTACCACGGCAACCGCGTGCTGGACGTCTCCTACGGCGCCGCGCGCCGTCTGGGCTTTGTCGATCGCGGCGCGACCAACGTGGAAATCCGCCGCCTGACGCGTACCGAAGTGGCCGCGCTGGGTCCGCAGGTCGATGCCGGCGGCACCGAAGCCGGCGACGGCAGCGGCGACGACGACGTGTCCGTGCCTGAACTGGCCAACTCGCTGGCGCCTGCCAAGGCGCGCAAGTCGGTCAAGCGCAAGCGCCACTGATCAGGCCAGCGCCGCCGCATGCCGCCGCGCGCTGACACCTCTCCCTTACGTTTCCCTCCCCAGGCGCGCATCCCTGCGCGGGCCGCGTCAATCCTCTGCCTGACCCGCGCGCTGCGCCAACGCCAGTTGATAGAGCGCATCGGTGCCCGCACCGGTGATCGCGGCCGCCAGCTTGGCGGCACGCTTGGCCGGCAATTCGGCCAGCAGCAGCGCCAGCACGCGCTGCGCTTCGGCATCCGGCAGGCCATCCGCGGCGGCCGCGCTGCCAGCGCCTTCCACCACCAGCACGAATTCGCCCTTGGTCCGGTTCGGGTCGGCCGCCAGCCAGGCCGGCGCCTGTGCCACCGGCAGCACCGCGATGTCCTCGAACAGCTTGGTCAGCTCGCGCCCGACCAGCAGCCGGCGCTCGCCCGGCAGGCCGGCGGCCAGCGCGGCCAGGGTGTCGGCGATGCGGTGCGGCGCCTCATAGCAGACCCAGGCGTGGTCCAGCACGGCCAGGCGTGCGATCGCCTCGGTGCGCGCCTTGGGCTTGCTGGGCAGGAAGCCGACAAAGGTAAAGCGGCCCTCGCCGGCATCGAGCATGTCGCCCGCGACCGACAGCGCCGCCACTGCGGCACTGGGGCCGGGCAGGGGCACCACCGGATGACCGGCGGCGCGAACCGCCTCGACCAGCCGCGCGCCCGGATCGGAGATGCCCGGCGTGCCGGCGTCCGAGACATAGGCAATGCGCTCGCCCGCGGCCAGGCGCGCGGCGATGCGGCCAGCGGCCTCGCGCTCGTTATGCTCGTGCACGGCCACCAGCGGCCGCTGCAGGCCCACGCGCGACAGCAGCTGTCCGGTATTGCGGGTGTCCTCGCAGGCCACGGCGTCGGCCAGGCCGAGCACGTGCAGCGCGCGCAGCGACAGGTCGGCGACATTGCCGATGGGCGTGGCGACGACGAAAAGGGTGCCGGCCGGGTAGGACTGGCTTGCCGCCAGGGAGATCCAGTCACTCATGCTTGAGAACTTCCGTTGATGCGATCATTCAAATCCACCACGCAGGTGCAAAGCAGGCAGGTACGCGGTGCGCAGGCAGAGGACCGGGCCCTGGCACACCTGCGGCGCCAGGGCCTGGAGCCCGTGGTACGCAATTATCGCTGCAATGGCGGCGAGATCGACCTGGTGATGTGCGCGCGCCGGACGGCACGCTGGTGTTTGTCGAGGTGCGCCAGCGCAGCGGCCGGGGCTTCGGCGGCGCCGCGGCCAGCGTCACGCCGGCCAAGCAGCGGCGCGTGCTGCTGGCGGCGGCGCACTACCTGGCCACGCTGGCCCGGGTGCCGCCGTGCCGCTTCGACGTGGTGGCGCTGGAACCCGGCCGGCTGGACTGGCTGCAGCATGCCTTTGACCTGGATGCCGCCGGGGCTGGTTCATAATGCGCGGCAGACCCTAACCTGCGATCCGCGGATCGAAATGGCAACAACAAGGCCCACAGAGCCATGAGTATCGACAGTATCCAGCAACATTTTCTAGACAGCGCCGAGACCAAGCGACAGGCAGCGGCGGTGATGGCCCCCTATATCGACGCCGCGGTGGAACGCATGGTCGGCGCGCTGACCAGCGGCAACAAGATCCTGGCCTGCGGCAACGGCGGCTCCGCGGCGGATGCGCAGCATTTTGCCGCCGAGCTGGTCGGACGCTTCGAGCGCGAACGCCCCGGCCTGGCCGCGATCGCACTGACCACCGACAGCTCGATCCTGACCGCGATCGGCAACGACTATGACTTCAGCAAGGTGTTTTCCAAGCAGGTCGAGGCCCTTGGCCAGCCCGGCGACATCCTGCTGGCGATTTCCACTTCGGGCAATTCGGCCAACGTGATCGCCGCCATCGCGGCCGCGCGCCAGCGCGAGATGGCCGTGATTGCGCTGACCGGCAAGGGCGGCGGGGCCATCGCCGGCCTGCTCGACGAATTCGATATCCACCTGTGCGTGCCGAGCGAGCGCACCGCCCGCATCCAGGAAGTGCACCTGCTGACGCTGCACTGCCTGTGCGACGGCATCGACGAGGCCCTGCTCGGGGAAGCCTGATCCCGGCCCTTCCCCGTTTCCATCCACATTCCCAACATCCAGCCACAGCAAGGACCGCATGACGAATCTGCCCACCACGCAAGCCTCCCGGAACGGCGCCGGCGCGCGCCATCCTTCCCGGACGTCCACCACCTCCGCCGCCTTCGGCCTGGGCCGCGCCAGCCTGGCCGCGGCCGCCGTACTGGTGTGCGCCACCCAGCTCGCGGGCTGCTTCCCCGTGCTCGCCGGCGCCATGGGGACCGGCGTGGCCATGGCCACCGACCGCCGTCCGACCGCCACCCAGACCGTGGACCGCGGCCTGCAGCTCGAGGCCGAGAGCACCATCAACTCGCGCTACAACGGCCAGGCCCGCGTCAGCGTGACGGTGTTCAACCGCAAGGTGCTGCTGACCGGCGAAGCCAGCAACGACACCGTCAAGCAGCAGATCGAGCAGTATGTGCGCGGCCTGCAGAATGCGCGCGTGGTGATCAATGAGCTCGAGGTGGTCAACTCGCCGGGCTTCATGACCCAGAGCCAGGACGCCTACCTGACCAGCAAGGTCAAGACGCTGCTGATGACCGCCGACGGCGTGCCGTCCAACTCGATCAAGATCACCACCGAGAAAAGCGTGGTCTACCTGCTGGGCGTGGTCACCACCGCCGAGGGCGACCGGGCCACGGACGTGGCGCGCAATGCCTCAGGCGTGACCAAGGTGGTCAAGGCCTTCGACTACGTCAACGACGCCGAGCGCGTGCGCCTGGACGCGGCCTCGACCTCGCAGAACCCGTCGTTCGAGGGCAGCGTCGGCACGCCGGCGCCGGTGCAGTCGGTGCCGGGCGTGGGCGGTCCGATCGATGCGTCGGCCACCGCGGGGGCCACCACTGCCCCGGTCGCGGCCCCGGCCACCTCGCCCGTGGCGCTGCCGCCGGGCCGCAACCTGCCCTGAGCGCGCGCCCCGTTTCGTTTCCCGGGGCCTGTCTCGATGGCGTCCGCTCATGCGGACGCCGTTTGTCCTTCTGCGGTTTTCTCCGCACATCGCTCCCCCCGATGTGCTACGGTTGCCACGCCGGCCGCCCCAGCGGCACCCCGCGCCGGCCCACACGGAGCGAGACCATGACAACCATCCCCCGGGCCGCTGCATGTTTGCGCAGGCCGCTGAGGCTGGCGCTGCTGGCAGCGGCGTTGTGCGGCGCCCAGCCAGCGCTGTCGGCCGACCCTGCGACCGGTGCCGCGCTGCGCGCGCGCAGCCAGGCCGCCGCCTGCACCAACTGCCATGGCCCCGCCGGGCGGGCGCCGGCAGGCAGCTCGATCCCGTCGCTGGCCGGCCGCCCGCAAGCGGAGCTGGCCGCGCAGATGCAGGCCTTCAAGGCCGGCACGCGTCCGGCCACGGTGATGCACCAGATCGCCAAGGGTTACAGCGACGACCAGATCGCCGCGATCACGGCATGGTTTGCCGCCGTGCGCTGACAGGGGACAGCCATGCAAAGACGAAGCTTCCTGGGTGCCGCGGGCGCCGCAGTACTGGGTACGGCCGGGGTCAGGGCGGCGCGCGCCGCTGCGCCGGCCAGGGTGGTGGTGGTGGGCGGCGGCTATGGCGGCGCTACCGCGGCCCGCTACCTGCGCGAGTGGAGCGGACAGGCCATCGAGGTGACGCTGGTCGAACCGGATCCTGCCTTTATCTCCTGCCCGCTGTCGAACCTGGTGCTCGGCGGCAGCCGCCAGATCGGCGACCTCACCTTGCCGTATGACGCGATGGTGCGCCGCCACGGCGTGCGGCTGGTGCGCGACACCGCCGTCGCCATCGATCCGGCCAGGCGGACCGTGCGCCTCGCGGGCGGCACCACGTTGCCTTACGACCGCCTGCTGCTGTCGCCGGGCGTCGAGATGATGAGCGATGCGCTCCCCGGCCTGAAGCAGGCCGGCGGCGACCAGATCCTGCACGCCTGGAAGGCCGGTCCCCAGACCGTCGCCCTGCGCCGCCAGCTGGAGGCCATGCCGGATGGCGGCACCTATGCCATCAGCGTGCCGCTGGCACCGTACCGCTGCCCGCCAGGCCCGTACGAGCGCGCCTGCCAGGTGGCGCACTATTTCAAGCAGCACAAGCCGCGCAGCAAGGTGCTGATCCTGGACGCCAACCCGGACATCACCTCCAAGGCCGGGCTGTTCCGCCAGGCCTGGGCCTCGCAGTACCCGGGCATGGTGGAATACCGGCCGCAGCACGAAGCGGTCGATGTCGACCCCGCCACGCGCACGCTCAAGTTCGAGGTGCAGGACGACGTCCGCGCCGACGTGCTCAATGTGCTGCCGCCGCAGCGCGCCGGCGCGATCGCCGTGTCGGCCGGGCTGGCCACGGCCAACGCCAGGTGGTGCGAGGTGGACTTCCTCAGCTTCGAATCGCGTGCCGCGGCCAATATCCACGTGATCGGCGACGCCATCCAGATCGCGCCGCTGATGCCCAAGTCCGGCCATATGGCCAACCAGCACGGCAAGGTCGCGGCGGCGGCCCTGGTGGCGCTGCTGTCGGGCCGCGCGCCGGATCCGGAGCCGCTGTACAACAACACCTGCTACAGCTTCACCTCGGACCGCGAGGCGGTGCACGTGGCCAGCGTGCATCGCTATGACGCGGCGCAGAAGACCATGGTCACGGTGCCGGGCTCGGGCGGGCTGTCGCCGGCACCGACGGCGCTGGAAGGCGATTACGCGCTGGCCTGGGCAAAGGGGATCTGGGCGGAGATGCTGGGGTAGGCGGCAGTGTTGCGAGGGCGGCGCGGCCCTCGCAAAACCGCAAGAACGTGCAATGGCGCGCGGACCGGCGCTGCTACCCTAGGCGTTCCGACTGACACCCAAGCCCGTTCGAGCCCCGCCGCCCCATGCAAGCCAGAGACCGTCTCCTCGCCCTCGCCATCGTCTGCGTCTGGGGCGTCAACTTCGTTGTCATCAAGGTCGGGCTGGCGGGTGTGCCGCCGATGCTGCTGGGTGCGCTGCGCTTCCTGCTGGTGGCGTTCCCGGCCATCTTCTTCGTGCCGCGCCCGCGCGTGCCCGCGCGGCTGCTGCTGGCCTACGGCGCCACCATCAGCCTGGGCCAGTTCGCGTTCCTGTTCTATGCCATGGCAGTCGGCATGCCGGCCGGACTGGCCTCGCTGGTGCTGCAGTCGCAGGCCTTCTTCACGCTGACCATCGCCGCGCTGTGGCTGGGCGAGCCGGTGCGCTGGCACAATATCGCGGGCATGGCGGTGGCGGCCGGCGGGCTGGCGCTGATCGGTGCCGGCGCCGGCGGCACCGGGGGCATGAGCGTGGCGGGCTTCGTGCTGACGCTGTGCGCGGCGTTCTGCTGGGCCAGCGGCAATATCGTCAGCAAGAAGATCGGCCCGGTGGATTTGCTCGGGCTGGTGATCTGGGGCGCGCTGATCCCGATCGTGCCGTTCACGCTGCTGTCGCTGTGGATCGAGGGTCCGGCGCGCATCGTCCAGAGCGTCACCCATGTGTCGGGCATGGCGGTCTTCGCCATGGCTTACCTGGCCTTCGCGGCGACGGTGTTCGGCTACACCATGTGGGGCCGGCTGCTGACGCGCTACCCGGCCAGCCAGGTGGCGCCGCTGACGCTGCTGGTGCCGGTGGTGGGGCTGGTGTCGGCGCATGTGCTGCTGGGCGAGGACCTGTCCGGCGCGCAGTGGGCAGGCGCGGCGGTGGTGATGGCCGGGCTGCTGCTCAACGTGTTTGGGCAGCGCCTGTGGGCGGGCAGGGCGCTGGCGCGCCGCTGATCCGACCGCGCAGCATTATGCTGTGTTGCATCAGTGGGTAAACACTATATGCGCATTCACGCATATACGAATATATTAGACGGCATGGAAGAGCTGGATCGCGTTTTCGAAAAGGTATCGGGCTACTTCAGCCTGTTGGCGGAGCCGACGCGGCTGAAGATCCTGCACGCCTTGTGCGATGGCGAGAAGCCGGTGAGCACGGTGGTCGAGACGGTGGGTTCGTCGCAGACCAATGTGTCGCGGCATCTCAATGCGATGTACCGCTCGGGCGTGCTGTCGCGCCGCAAGGAGGCGAACCTGGTGTTCTACGCCATTGCGGACGAAAGCGTGATCGAGCTGTGCCGCACGGTCTGCGTGCAGGTGGCAAGCCGGCTGGAGGACAGCGCCTTGCCCTCCGGCGTGGTCGACCGCTTCATGGCACAGCCGGCACCAGAGCCGCCGGCGCGCAAGCGCCGCACGGCCGGCTAGCCGAGCCACCACTCTTCCGGCAGGAAACGGATCGCTGCTGCACCCGATGCAGCGCCCCGTATAACAGGCACGCCGACTGGTCCGACGGACCGTCGCGAGCGCGCCGGAGGAGACCGACTTGCAGGAACGGAACCGGCCCGGGCGCATCGCACCCGCGCCCGAGCACTTCGTCAGCGCATCGCTGCAGCAAGACATCGGCCGGCACGGCCTGGACGCGCCGCGGCGCGATTTCCTGCGCAAGAGCTTCCTGGGCGCGGCCGCGGGGATTGCCGCCGTCACGGCAGGCCGCCACGCGCTGGCGGCAGAGGGCGACCCCGCCATCCTGCAGCCGCAGCCCTGGGCCACCTCGCTGGGCCAGCCGGTGGCGGCGCGCCCCTATGGGCAGCCCTCCGAGCATGAGAAAAACCTGGTGCGGCGCGAGTCGCCGGGCCTGACGCGCGTGTCGGCGGCATCGGTGGCCTTTGCCCCGCTGCAGGGCTTCTTTGGCATCATCACCCCCAACGGCCTGCATTTCGAGCGTCACCACCAGGGCTGGCACGATATCGACCCGGCCCGCCACCGCCTGATGATCAACGGCCTGGTGCGCACGCCGCGCGTCTATACCATGGACGACCTGATGCGCCTGCCGGCGGTGTCGCGCATGCATTTCATCGAATGCGGCGCCAATACCGGCATGGAGTGGGGCAACGTGGCCGTGCCCACGGTGCAATACACCCACGGCATGTTGTCGTGCTGCGAGTTCACCGGAGTGCCGCTGCGGGTGCTGCTGGACGACGCCGGCGCCGACCTGCGCCGCGGCCGCTACCTGCTGGCCGAAGGCGGCGACGGCTCGTCGATGACGCGCACTATCCCGATGGAGCTGGCCGACGAGATCATCGTCGCCTGGGGCATGAACGGCGAGATGCTGCGCCCGGAGAACGGCTATCCGCTGCGGCTGGTGGTGCCGGGCGTGCAGGGGGTGTCGTGGGTCAAGTGGCTGCGCCGGCTGGAGCTGGGCGACCAGCCCTGGAACGCCAAGGACGAGACCATCCACTACGTGGACATGGTGCCGGACGGCAGGCTGCGCCAGTACACCTCGATCCAGGAGTGCAAGTCGGTCATCACCACGCCCTCGGGCGGGCAGCAGCTGGTGGGCAACGGTTTCTACAACATCAGCGGGCTGGCCTGGTCCGGGCGTGGGCGCATCAGGCAGGTCGATGTCTCGACCGACGGCGGACGCAACTGGCGCACCGCGCGGCTGGAGGCGCCGGTGCTGTCCAAGTGCCTGACGCGCTTCAGCCTGGATTGGGTCTGGGATGGCAGCCCGGCCATTCTGCAGAGCCGGGCCATCGACGAGACCGGCTACGTGCAGCCGAAGCTGGCGCAATTGCGCGCGGTGCGCGGCACGCGCTCGATCTATCACAACAACGCCATCCAGAGCTGGCAGGTGGCGGCAGGCGGCGAGGTGTCCAATGTCCATGTGGACTGAACTCAGGACCGCCGCCGCCCTCATGCTGGCCGCTGGCTGCGCCATGCCGGCGTGGGCCGGCACCGTCGACGCCCGTGCGGCCCTTGGCCGCACCGCGACACCGGCCGAGGTGGCCGCGTGGGACATCGATGTGCGCCCTGACTTCCAGGGCCTGCCCAGGGGCAGCGGCACGGTGGCGCAGGGCCAGACGATCTGGGACGGCAAGTGCGCGTCGTGCCACGGCGACTTCGGCGAATCCAACGAGGTGTTCTCGCCGCTGGTCGGGGGCACCACCGCCGAGGACATCAAGCGCGGCCGCGTGGCCGGCATGACCGGCAACCAGCCGTATCGCACCACGCTGATGAAGGTCAGCACCGTCAGCACGCTGTGGGACTACATCCATCGCGCGATGCCGTGGAACGCCCCCAAGAGCCTGAGCGTGAATGACGTCTACGCGGTCACCGCCTATTTGCTCAACCTGGGCGAGATCGTGCCGGCGGACTTCACGCTGTCGGACGCCAATATCGCCGAGGTCCAGCGGCGCATGCCCAACCGCGCCGGCATGACCACCGACCACGGCCTGTGGCCGGGGCGCGGCCGGCCGGACACGCGCAACACGGCCTGCATGAAGGACTGCACGGATCGGGTCGCGGTGGTCTCGTCGATCCCGGACTACGCCCGCGATGCCCACGGCGACCTGGCGCAGCAGCAGCGCCCGTTTGGCCCGGTGCGCGGGATCGCAGCCAGCGGCGCGGCAGGCAAAAGTGCCGCACCCGTTGCCTCCGCGCCAGCGGCGCCCGGCGCGCGCCTGGCCAGCCAGTATCAGTGCGTGGCCTGCCATGCGATGGACCGCAAGCTGGTGGGGCCGTCGTTCGCCGACATCGCCGGCAAGTACAAGGGCCAGGATGCGCATGCCGCGCTGGCGCGCAAGGTGAAGGCGGGCGGGCAGGGCGCATGGGGCAACGTGCCGATGCCGCCGCAGCCGCAGATCCCGGATTCGGACGTGCAGGCCATGGTGGGCTGGATTCTTGAGGCAAAATAGCGGACTGGCCGTTGCAGTGCCCCCAGGCGGCGGCCAGAGTGTGCCGCGAAGCCACCGCAGTACGGCCCAGCGGCCTTTGCCGTCCCCACGGCGTTATTGAGTTTGGAGAGCTTAACAATGAAGCAGTTTGTCATCGCAGCGCTGATGCTCGGCGCCGCCGCATCGGCCCACGCGGTCGATGCCGCCAAGGCACAGGAAATCGCCAACAAGAACGCCTGCATGGGTTGCCACCAGGTCGACAAGAAGCTGGTCGGCCCTGCCTTCAAGGACGTGGCCGCCAAGTACAAGGGCGACAAGAACGCCCTGGCGACCCTGACCAAGAAGGTCAAGAGCGGTGGCTCGGGCGTCTGGGGCCCGGTGCCGATGCCCGCCAACGCGGCGGTCAGCGACGCCGACCTGAAGACCGTGGTCGAGTGGGTGCTGGCAGGCGCCCCCGCCAAGTAAGACCGACTGCCAGGGCGGGCAGTCCGCCGATGCAGCGGGCCGGGCGGTGAACGCCGCGCGGCCCGGGACAACCAGCGGCCGGCCATGTACCGGCCGCATGCAACACCCTGAAGCGGTCCACGACCGACTGGAACGGAGTAGCCGGAGAGCAAGCAATGAATTCAAAACGACGAGAAGTGCTGCGGGTCACCGCTGTCCTGTCGCTGATGGCCGCCACCGGCCTGATCAGCGAAGCGCAGGCGGCCGAGTGGAACAAGACCGCCTTTGACGGCAAGAGCGTTGCCGATGTGATCAAGGCGCTCGGCGGCGGCGGCACCGAAAAAAGCACCGCCATCACCTTCACCGCCCCCGATATCGCCGAGAACGGCGCCGTGGTGCCGGTGGCCGTGACCAGCAATATCCCGGATACCGAGCAGATCGCGATCCTGGTGGAAAAGAACCCCAACACGCTGGCCGCCGACTTCGTCATCCCGGCCGGCACCGAGCCGTTCGTCTCCACGCGCGTGAAGATGGGCCAGACCTCGGTGGTGCATGCCGCGGTCAAGGCCGGCGGCAAGTGGTACGTGGCATCGAAGGAAATCAAGGTCACGCTGGGCGGCTGCGGCGGCTGATGCCGCGCCCCGGATCGAGATTCCACACTGCAACAGGAGAGACATATGGCAGACCCGATGCGCGTACGCGCCACCGAAAACGGCGGCGTGGTTGACGTCAAGATTCTGATGAAGCACGACATGGAGACCGGCCAGCGCAAGGACGCTGCCGGCAAGATCGTCCCGGCCTGGCATATCCAGACCGTGACCGCCCAGTGCAAGGGCAAGGAAGTGTTCCGCGCCCAGTTCGGCCCGGCGGTGTCCAAGGACCCGTTCCTGAACTTCAAGTTTAAGGGCGGCGCCAAGGGCGACAAGGTCGCCGTGACCTGGATCGACAACAAGGGCGACAAGCGCACCGACGAAGCGACCATCGCCTGACGCCGGCCGATGGTGCCTGATCCCGGTCCGGGGCCGGCAGGACACGCCGTCGTCTGCTAAGGTTCGGGACGGATGCCGGGACTGGCCCGGCGGGAAGGAACAACATGCGGCGAGCATTTATTCGAGCATCGGCGGCACTGGCCGCCATCGGCCTGAGCGCCAGGGCGGCGGCACAGGCAGCCCCGGCTGCCGCGTCGGCTGGCAAGGGCGGGCGCGTGAAGGTGGTGTACCAGCTGTCCGAAGGCATCGACCAGGCCGTGCGGGCGATGGGCAACCTGCGCAACCACCTGAACGGCGCGCCGGGCACCAGGATCGTGGTGGTGGCGTTCGGCTATGGCGTCGATTTCCTGGTCGAAGGCGCCAAGGATGCGCGCGGCAACACCTTTGACGGCCCGGTCGGCGCGCTGGCCTCCGCCGGGGTTGAGTTCCGCGTGTGCCGCAATACGCTGACGGCGCGCAAGATCTCGGAATCGAGCCTGTTGATGGAAGCCAAGGTAGTACCGGCCGGCGTGGTCGAGATTGCCCGCCTGCAGGCCGAAGAAGGCTACGCCTATATCAAGCCCTGAGCCGGGCGGCGTAGCTTCCGGCAATACAAGAGAAAACGGCCCGCGACCGTGCGAGGCCGCGAGGAGAAGCCCCATGAACACCATCCGAAGCCTGGGCCGTCGCGCCGCGCTGGCCGCGGCCGCCACCGCGGCGGTGGCCGGTGCTGCCGCCGTGCATGCGCAGGGCAGCACCGCCGACGAAATCGCCAAGTACCGCCAGATGCTGGCCGAAGGCAATCCCGCCGAACTGTGGGAGGCCGCCGGGGAAGAGCTGTGGAAGAGGCCCGCCGGCCCCAGGAACGCCTCGCTCGAGCAGTGCGACCTGGGCAAGGGCCCGGGCGTGACCAAGGGCGCCTACGCCGAGCTGCCGCGCTACTTCAAGGATGCCAACAAGGTCATGGACCTTGAGCAGCGCCTGGCGTATTGCCGCGAGACGCTGCAGGGGTTGACCAGGGAAGAGGCAACGAAGAACCCGTTCTCCTCGTCGGGCAAGCCGTCGGATATCGAGCGACTGGCGGCCTATCTGACCGGCGAGTCGCGCGGCGTGAAGATGAACGTGCAGCTCAGCCATCCGGAAGAAAAGCGTACCTATGCGCTGGGCGAGAAGATGTTCTTCTACCGCGGCGGCGCCTATGACTTTGCCTGCGCCACCTGCCATGCAGTGGACGGCCAGCGCATCCGCCTGCAGGACCTGCCCAACCTGCTGACGAACAAGGGCGCGCAGGCGGCCTACACCACCTGGCCCGCCTACCGCGTCTCGCAGGGCGAGGTCCGCACCATGCAGCACCGCCTGTACGACTGCCTGCGCCAGCAGCGCTTTCCCGAACCCGCCTATGGCTCGGACGTGATCACCGCGCTGACCATGTTCCTGGCGAAGAACGCCAACGGCGGGACCTACGATGGCCCGGCAATGAAGCGCTGACGGTACGGGAGAGAAGTTATGCAACGACACAATCAAGCGCTGGCCATCGCGGCCCTGGCAACCCTGCTGGCAACCGGTGCACACGCGCAGGACAGCACCAAGGCCCGCGCGCCCAAGGACAAGCCCGCCGCCGTCAGCGGCGCCGACATCAAGCACATGATCGAGGACTCGTTCTCGTCCCGCGGCCCGGCCACGGTCGAGGGCGTGCTGAACCAGGACGGCATGCAGCAGGCCTGCAGCCAGTACCCGGACCGCACCAAGGTGCCCGCAAAGGTGGCCAGGAAGGTCGAGGCCGCCGAGCTCAGGCAGATCAAGTACCCGGCCGACGACAAATGGCTGGGCGACTGGAAGGAGGGCGAGAAGATCGCCCAGAACGGCCGTGGCATGCAGTTCACCGACCCGGTCGGCGGCACCAACGGCGGCAACTGCTACGCCTGCCACCAGATGACCAAGGCCGAGATCTCGTTCGGCAATATCGGCCCGTCGCTGTACCAGTACGGCAAGCTGCGCGGCAACTCGCAGGATGTCGTCAAGTACACCTGGGGCAAGATCTGGGACTCCAGCGCCTATGCCGCCTGCTCCAACATGCCGCGCTTTGGCCACAAGGGCATCCTGACCGAGGCCCAGATCCGCGACGTGATGGCGCTGCTGCTCGACCCGGCCTCGCCGGTCAACCAGTAAGGCCGGTGCGCACGCCTGCCATGCTGCTGCGCTGGCTGCTTGCCTTCAGCCTGGCCGGCGCCACTGCGGGCGCCGCCGCGCTGGAGGTGGGCGATCCCGTGCGCCTGCCCGACGTGCGCACGCTCGACGGCCGCACCCTCAGCGCCGCCTCGCTGGCCGGCAAGCCGCTGGTGGTCGAATACTGGGCCTCGTGGTGCCCGTTCTGCGCGATGCAGAACCCGCGCCTGCAAAAGCTCCATGAGCGCACGCGCGGCACGCCGCTGCAGGTGCTGGCCATCAGCATCGACAACGACCCGCGCGAAGCTGCCGGCTACATGAAGAAGCGCGGCTACACCTTCCCGGCGACGATGGATTCGCCCGCGCTGCAGGCCGTGTTCGGCAAGCGCAAAGGGTTGCCCGAGCTGTACGTGATCGACGCGCGTGGCCGCGTGGTGCAGAAGGAAGTGGGCGAAATGCTCGAAGACGAGGTGGCCGCGCTGGAGCGGTACGCGCGGCCATAGCAATGCGATGGCGGGGCCGACCGGCACGCCAATTCCAGGAAGAGACATGAACCGACGCGAGTTCCTGCAGGTGCTGGCCATTGCCGGCGCCGGCGGCATGACGTTCCCCCACCAAGACGCGCACGCTGCGCAGGCCGCCGAGGCCATGTACGACCTGCCGCGCTTCGGCAACGTCCACTTGCTGCATTTCACCGACTGCCACGCGCAGCTGCGGCCGGTGTATTTCCGCGAACCCAATGTCAATCTCGGCATCGGCGACTACGCCGGCAAGCCGCCGCACCTGGTCGGCGACGCGCTGCTGCGCCACTACGGCATCCGCCCCGGCACGCCACAGGCGCATGCGTTCACCTATCTCGATTTCAATGAAGCCGCGCGCCGCTACGGCAAGGTCGGCGGGTTTGCCCACCTGGCCACGCTGGTGAAGCGCCTCAAGGCGGGCCGGCCGGGCGCCTTGCTGCTCGACGGCGGCGATACCTGGCAGGGCTCGGCCACCGCGCTGTGGACCAAGGGCCAGGACATGGTCGACGCCGCGCTGGCGCTGGGCGTGGACGTGATGACCCCACACTGGGAAATGACGCTGGGCGCGGACCGCGTGAAAGAGATCGTCGACAAGGACTTCAAGGGCAAGGTCGCCTTCCTGGCACAGAACATCAAGACCAACGATTTCGGCGACCCGGTGTTCGAGCCCTACGTGATCCGCGAGATCAACGGCGTGCCGGTGGCCATCATCGGCCAGGCCTTTCCCTACACGCCGATCGCCAACCCGCGCTACTTCGTGCCGGACTGGACCTTCGGCATCCAGGAAGAGAACCTGCAGCAGGTCATCGACGAAGCGCGCGGCAAGGGTGCGCAGGCGGTGGTGCTGCTCTCGCACAACGGCATGGACGTCGACCTGAAGCTGGCCTCGCGCGTGCGCGGGCTCGACGCCATTCTGGGGGGCCACACCCATGACGGCGTGCCCGCGCCGGTGCCGGTGAAGAACGCCGGCGGCACCACGCTGGTGACCAATGCCGGCTCCAACGGCAAATTCCTCGGCGTGCTGGACTTTGACGTGAAGGGTGGCAAGGTAGCCGACTTCCGCTACCGGCTGCTGCCGGTGTTCGCCAATTTCCTGCCCGCCGACCCGGCCATGGACGCCCTGATCACGAAGATCCGCGCGCCCTATGAGCAAAAGCTGGGCGAAGTGCTGGCCGTCAACCGCGGCCTGCTGTACCGCCGCGGCAACTTCAACGGCACTTTCGACCAGCTGATCCTGGACGGCCTGATGCAGGCCCAGGGCGCGCAGATCGCGTTCTCGCCGGGCTTCCGCTGGGGCACCACCCTGCTGCCGGGCCAGGCCATCACCATGGAGCACCTGATGGACCAGACCGCCATCACCTATCCGTACACCACGGTGACGCAGATGAGCGGAGAGACCATCAAGACCATCCTGGAAGACGTGGCCGACAACCTGTTCAACCCCGACCCGTACTACCAGCAGGGCGGCGACATGGTGCGCGTGGGTGGGCTGCAGTACACCATCGATCCCGTCGCGGGCATGGGCAAGCGCATCAGCGACATGCGCCTGTCCGGCAAGCCGCTGGAAGCCGGCAAGACCTACAAGGTGGCCGGCTGGGCCCCGGTGGCCGAAGAGGCGCGCCAGGCCGGCGGCGCGCCGATCTGGGACGTGATGGCGCAATGGCTGCGCAGCACCAGGGAAGTCAGCGCCCGCCCGCTGAACCTGCCGCGCGTGCGTGGCATGGACGGCAATGCGGGCATGGCGGCGTGATGCTGGCCTGATGTTGCAACGGCTCCGCATGGCGCGGGCCGAGGATTGAAGGCCGCTGCCCAAGTAGGCTACAATCCTCGCGACGGGCCGATAGCTCAGCTGGGAGAGCGCTGCGTTCGCAATGCAGAGGTCGGGAGTTCGATCCTCCTTCGGTCCACCAGAATATTCCAGACGTCCGCTTCAGACGTCGTCCTGAAGGCCGGGAAGCCAATTGAAAAATGGCTTCCCGGCCTTTTTTGTTGCCCGCAGCCGCGCGTGCGCTACGCAAACGCCGGCGCAGCGCAGGCGTCCATCAGCTCGCGGAAGCCGGCACCATGGCGCTGCACCGCATGCGGTGCATACCAGGCGTTGGCTGCCTGGCCGATGCGCCACGCGGCGGGCAGGTCGGGCGTCATGGCCTGGACCGAGGGCAGGTAATGCCCGGGCGTCAGCCCGTCATGCACGCCGCAGCTGCGCGACAGCAGCACGGGACAGACCGCATGGGCGCAGTAGGCGGCGAACACGCCGCTCTTGGCCGCATAATCCACCGGGTAGGCCAGCACGCCATAGGTGGATGCCGACAGCAGCCGTGACGCCTCGTCGGCCTCGACCCGGCCATGCACCACCGCGCCGCGCCGGGCAAGCCTGGCGGCGAGCGCCGGATTGCCCATCGGTGGCCCGATATCATGCAGTTCGAAGCCGGCACGGCTAACCCACTCGAACAGGGCATCGCCCGCGGCCTGGTAGGTTTCGGCGCGCAGCGCGGCGCCGCCCAGCACCACCACCGCGGCACGCTTGTCGCCGTAGCGTGCGCCGCCTTCGCCCAGATTGGAAAAAACCGGCAGCACGCGGTGCGGCCGCGCCGGTGCGTGGGTATTGAGCCAGCGTGCCGAACCCTCGCGGTTGGTCAGCCAGAAGTCGGCCAGCGCCGCCAGTTCGGCGGCAATGTGGCGCTGCACGGGAGACAGCCAGAACGCCGACCTCCACGGCGGCCCTTCCGCATACAGCTCATGGAAGAACACGCCGAAGCGGCGCATGCGCGGCCTGGCCTCGCGCAGGCCGCGCAGCAGCCACAAGGGCGTGCCGCGCCTGGCATAGCCATAGCCGCTGTAATGCAGGATCACATCGGCGCCGGCCAGCGTGGCGGCCGGCAGTTCGGGCGTGACCTCGAGCAGGCGTCCGCGCAGCAGGCCGTTGAGCGTCGCCGCATAGTCCTTGACGCCACCCTCGCCGGGGGCAATCAGGTTGATCGTGCTCGCGCTGCCCGCGGCGCCCGCATTCCGGTCCGGGACGGATTCATTCTGCATCGAAATAGGCTCCTGGCCGCATTCAGCGAGGTTGTCATTTCCGCAGGCGGGGTTCTGTGCACCGGCGCACGCACGGATCCATGAGCCGGATTGGCTATCCGCAAAGAATGAAAAAAGCCCGCGCGGCGCGAACCGTGCGGGCTTCAGGGAAGCGGTCTGACAGCTTGGGAAGCTTGCCGGGATTAACCGGCGTGCCTCAGGCTGACATGACGCTCAGGGTACATTGCTTTGGGTAAAGTTGAACGGCTTGCCGGCCACTGCATAGGCGCCGCCAAACTCGAACTGGTCATTACCCGACTGGCCCACGCCGATATTCAGCGGGGTATTGCCGCCCTGCAGGGAAATCGGTGCATAGCGATAGTTCATCACTTGCTTGCCCGTATAGTCGGTCAGCGAAATGACGCTGGTCAGCAGCGGGCTTTGCTGGGTCTCAGACACGGAGATCGGATCGACGATGCGCGAGTCCTGCAGCGTCTTCACGACCGTCAGCGACGCCATATCCACGAGTTGGACCTTCTGCTCGCCACGCGACACCACCCAGACCCTGGTGTTCGAGTTGCCAAACGTATCCCGGTTCACATTGTGGGAGATGCTGGTGGGGTTCTTGCCGACCTGCAGGGTGTTCACTTCGCTGATCAGCGCCGGATCCAGGTTGGTACCGGATTGAACGCCCGCCACCGAGATCGCATGGATCACGCCATCTTCGGTTGCCACCCAGGCCTGGCCGGGGTTTGCCAGGATCGACACCTTCACGGCCGTGGGCTTTTGAGCCAGGCTCATGGTCTTGACGATGGTCGGCGCATAGTTGTCCACAGAGAACGCCTGCGGCCACTGCGAATCCCCCTGGCCGGTATTTGCCAGGGTGCTGTTCAGGCTGCTCAGCGTGCCTTCGAAATAAGTCTTGTTGACCTTGTCGAACAGCGGCTTCAGATCCAGGAACACCACCTTCTGTTCCGACTTCGAAATCACCGCGGCAACGCCGGAGCGGGAAATCAGGTTGGCGTTCACGCCACCCGGGGCAAAGCTCTTCCGGTTGGCGTCGCTCAGGGCAGGAGTTACCTGGCGCAGCGACATGCTGGCGCCGGCGTTACCGACCGGATCGTACAGCCAGCCCTGGGTCGTGTTGTCCTGCATGGTGCCGAAATCGGTCACGGCGGAAATATCCGTCGGGGCCTTCATGTCAGGCAGGTCAACGAAGCCCAGCAGCTTCATGAAGACGAAGTTCGACATGTTGCGCAGGCCCGGATAGAGGCCCGCCCACGACATATCGCTGGAATCATACGGACCGCCCAGTTCGCTGCCGTCGGCGAGACTGCCCAGCGCGATCACCGCCACCTGGCCCTTCAGGTTCACCGTGTCCCAGATGGTCACCAGGGCGAACTCCGAATTCGTCGTGATGGCGATAGCCGTCGGCACCTTGCCCGCGGGCAGCTTCACCGAAGCCGAGTGCGAAGCCGTATTGCTGCCGACCGAGGCGATCAGGCCGTTCTGGAACGCCACCAGCGACTGTGCGCAGTCATGCTCGCTGCAGCGGCCCACGGCAATCGGCTGCGTCGGCATGGCACCGCCATTGGCGGAAACGTAGCTGCCCAGCTGCGGATTAGTCGTGGCATTGCCGAAGACCCAGGCCGTCTGGGGCTTCTCGGTAATCACGCCGGCGCTCAGATCCAGGGTCAGCAGGGACGTGACCGCGGAGTCCGAAGCCACGTCGGGGCGGTAAATCACGTCGCCCATGTTGCTGCCGAAGTCGTTACGGCTGCAATCGAGATTGCCCAGCTGGTAAATGATGCTGGTGCTGGTATCCATCGAGTCGCCAGGGAATTCCTGCTGGTAGCAGGTATTACCATGCGGATGAAAAGTGCTATCCGTGGGCTTCCAATAAGTCTGGACTGCTGCGGCTGCCGAATTACTTGCGCCGTACCGATAAGCGATGGCCTTGTCGCTGCCGTAGTCCGATGCAATGGCGACATATTCAGTCGCATTCAGATTGCCGGAGGCGTCAAAAATGGCATCGGCGCCCGGGGCCGTTGCCGTCGGGGTGTTCGTAGGCGTCGTGGGGGTCGTGGTAGTAGGAGTCGTGGGATTGCGGCGCGACCAACGGGTGGCATCGGTCGCGGAAGAACCGCCCGAGGCATCGTCGCCGCCGCCTCCACATGCCGAAAGCACCACAGCGGCGCAGGTAGCGGCCAGGATGCTGAGGGCGTAGGAGTTACGCGCTCTGCGCGCTTGAGTTTTGGTATTCGCGAGTAATTTTGTCCCAGTCATTGATTTATAGGTAACTTGATAAAATTAAAAGTGCACAAATATCCCCGCACCCAGGCAAGCGCCTGACGGCGGTGTGCGCGACGAATTGCTGTGGCAGAAAAAGCGAATCGGGTTAACCCGTTGGAGTAAACCCAGCAGCGGCGATACTAGGGGTACGTGTTGGACACCGTACAGACAAGTAACAATGGGTTACGTGTGATTTTCCGGCGGCGCACCTGTGCACTAATGCGGGGCATGCATGCGATCTAACGATTACCCGCGAATGGATCACATGTAAGGAGTTGTTCGATTTGTGGACGGCATTCCGTACGGGCTAATATCATCGCGCGCGATTTTCGGAATCAAAATATCCGGGATATCGGGTCGAAATGAACTTGCCCTGGCTGGGCCATTAATGCCGGAGCCAGGCCGCGTCGCGGCCGGGTTAATGCCATATGTATGCCATATGTATTGCCGGATGAATTCCAGCGGCAAGCGCCGTTAAGCGCCACCCCGACGCCGTGCATGCGGTCGCGCGCCGGGCGTCTCGCCCTGGCCGCCGCCATACGCTATCGTTGACGCTCTTGCCATCCCGACACCGACATGCGCCATATCCTGCTGATCAACCCGAATACCTCGAGCGCCACCACGCAGATGATGGTTCAGATTGCGCGCGCCTGGCTTGCGCAGCACATGGCCGCGCCGCCGGCGGTGGTCGGCGCAACGGTCACGCGCGGCGCGCCGATGATCGTCGACGAAGACGACCTGGCCGTGGCTGCCGGTGCGATATGCGATGAGGAGATGCTGCGCCTGGCAGGCTGTGCCGACGGCGTCATCGTCGGCGCCTTCGGCGACCCCGGCATCGAGGCCCTGCGCGCGCGGCTGGCGGTGCCGGTGGTGGGCATCGGCGCGGCGTCGATGCATGCCGCCGCGGCCGGGCAGCGGCGCTTCGGCATCGCCACCACCACGCCGCGCCTGGCCGCGTCCATCGATGCCAGCGTGCGCCGGCAGGGCCTGGGCGACCTGTTCTCCGGCGCGCGCTTCACCGAGGGCGATCCGCGCGCGCTGAGCAGCTCGCCGCAGCAGCAGGAAGACCTGCTGGCGGGTGCTGTGCAAGCATGTATCGAGGATGGTGCGCAGGCGGTGATCATTGGCGGCGGCCCGCTGGGCGAGGCCGCGCGCGCGCTGGGTCAGCGCTTTCCGATTCCCGTCATCGGGCCGGTGCCGGCCGCGTGTGCGGCGCTGGCACAGGTATTGCGCGATTGCCCGGCTACGTAGCCGGGCCGGCGACCAACGTGGCAGGCAGGTCTGGCGTGGAGCCCTAGGCCGCGCGTGTCGGCCGTCTTGCCTTCATCGCCGACGGCCGTACCTGTTGCAGCGCGCGCAGCGACTGCAGTGCGTCCTCGACCGCCTCGATGCCGTCGCGCAGGCGGCCGGTGGCGTAGCCAAGGCGACTTTGCGCGTCGGCATCGGGCGTGGAAAGATTCTCGAGTGCGTCGACTTCCGCCTGCATCTGTCCGACCAGGCGGCGTAGCTGGGATGTGCTGTGCGAGGCAAGTGACCGAATCGCCATCGTGGAGGTCCTCCTTGCAATGACCGGGCAGGCGCGTTGCCGCTGATCCGTATGGTTTTCCGTCCGGTGCCCGTCCTTGTCTACGGTAAAGGCGGCACAAGAAGTTAGCCAGCGCTGTTACGAAATCGGCACGGCGCCGCCGCGGCAGGCCGGATTCGCACCCGGCGCATGTTCGGCTATAGTCACCCGATGGAATCGCACTCCCATCCCACGCGGGCCGATCCGGCCGCTCCCGCCGGCTTGCCGGAGGACATTGACACCACCGCGGCCGAAGCCGACGCGCGCCACCGGGCCGGCCGGCGCAGCACGCTGGTCAGCTTGGTCGTCAATATCGGCCTGACCACAGCGCAGGCGGTGGCGGGCGTCGTCGCGGGCTCCCAGGCGCTGATCGCCGACGCCGCGCATTCGCTGTCAGACCTGCTGTCCGACTTCGTGGTGCTGGCGGCCGGCTGGCAAAGCCGCAAGGATCCGGATGCCGACCATCAGTACGGCCACCTGCGCTTCGAGACCGCGGCTTCACTGGCCCTGGGCGCGCTGCTGCTGGCAGTGGGCGTGGGCATGCTGTGGGCGGCCGTGGGCAAGCTGCAGCATCCGGGCGGCTTGCAGCCAGTGCAGCCCGTGGCGCTGTGGGTGGCACTGGCCGCGCTGGTATCCAAGGAACTGCTGTTCCGCTACATGCTGGCCGTGGCGCGGCGCGCGCGCTCGGGCATGCTCGTGGCCAATGCCTGGCATGCGCGCTCGGATGCGGCGTCGTCGCTGGTGGTGGCGCTTGGCATCGGCGGCAACCTGCTGGGCTACCACATGCTCGATCCGGTCGCGGCCATCGTGGTCGGCCTGATGGTGTCGCGCATGGGCCTGCGCTTCGGCTGGGACGCGCTCAACGACCTGATGGACCGCGCCGCCGACGAGCAGACCGTCGACGCCATCCGCGCGACCATGCTGGCCACGCCCGGCGTCCTGGGCCTGCACGACCTGCGCACCCGCAAGATGGGCGACCAGGTGCTGGTGGACGTGCACCTGGAGATCGATGCCACGCTGACCGTGGCCCAGGGCCACGCCATCGCGGTGGAAGCGCGACGCCGCACGCTGGAACACCATCACGTGCTCAATGTGATGACGCACGTCGATCCGGTATACATCGCTGGAAAAGCCAGGCCGGCATGAGCCCGGCTGTGGATATCTTTGCCGAAGGCTGGGGATAACCGGCCGGACAAGCTGTGCCCCGCCTGGGGGCGCGTTGTGGGACGTATACGGATAACTCCGGTGCCCACATCGCCGATGTATACGTGGGCGCGGTTCTATCCCGGCAAATCAGGGTTATCCCGGATAGGTTATCTTCCCTGCAAGTCACTGAGCCGAAAGGGAAAAGGTGACTTATCCACGGCCTGCGGCCCCGTTTACCTACTACTACTATGTTTACATATGTAAACAATATAAAAGAGATAGACAGGACCGTTGCGCTGGACAGGGTGCCGGCCGTATACAGCCAGCAACGTATACGGTCCTGGAGGTATACCGGCTAGCGCGGCACCTTGAACGCCTTGCGCGCGGCCAGCACTTCGGCACGCGTCGCGCAGCCTTCCTGGTGGTCGTTGACCAGGCCCATCGCCTGCATCAGCGCATACATGGTGGTGGGGCCGACAAAGCGCCAGCCGCGCTTCTTCAGGTCCTTCGACAGCGCGGCGGACTCCGGCGAGGTCGCCATGGTGCGCAGGACCTCGGGCGTCAGCACCCTGGGCCGGCTGGCCGGATCGGGTTCGAAGCGCCAGAAGTAGGCGGCCAGCGATGACTCCGTTTCCAGCAGCTCGCGGGCCCGCTGCGCGTTGTTGATGGCCGCCTCGATCTTGCCGCGATGGCGCACGATGCCGGCATCCCCCAGCAGCCGCGCGATGTCGCGCTCGGTGAAACGCGCCACCTTCTCGATGTCGAAATTGGCGAACGCTTTGCGGAAGGCCTCGCGCTTGCGCAGGATGGTCAGCCAGCTCAGGCCGGACTGGAAGCCTTCCAGGCACAGCTTCTCGAACAGCCGGCGGTCGTCGGCGACCGGAAAGCCCCACTCGGTATCGTGGTAGTGGCAATAGTCCTCCAGCGTGCCGCACCAGCCGCAGCGCGCCGGCGCGGCCAGCGCTTCCTTCTTGCTCGTCATGCGTACCTTTCCCAGTTGATTGTGCCGGGCACCGGCCTGCCTCTCGCCGGCCGGCGCATTTGCTGCGATCATGCCCGCACCTGAGAGATTGCGGAAGGCTGAAAATGGACATGCGATTGACAACCCTGGACGAGGACGGATGGGAGCTCGACGACGCCGAGCCCATCGCCGCCGCCCATCCCGACACCTTCTGGATGCCGCCACAGGAGGAGCGCGACGCGCTGGCCGTCGGCCAGCAGGTCAAGCTGATCTTCCGCATCCTGGTGGCGGACGACGCCGGCAACGAGGAAGTTCACGTCGAGCGGATGTGGGTCAACGTCACCGGGCGCGAGGGCGGCCTCTATACCGGCGAACTCGACAACCAGCCGTATTGCACCGATGAGATCAACCCCGGCATGCCGCTGTGCTTCGAGGCCCGGCATGTGATCAATATCTACCGGGAAGGCGGAGGAGAGGCGTAGCCAGCCGCCCGCGGGCAACAAAAAAGCCAGCCGCGCGGCTGGCTTTTTGTCTGGAACCGGCGGCTGCCGCTCAGTCCAGCTTCTTGCCGGTGCGGTCGTGCATGAACACCAGCGCGACAAAGCTCACCGCGGCGGCGGCAATCACGTAGTACGCTGGCGCCAGCTTGTTGTGCGTCGACTCGATCAGCCACGTCACGATCAGCGGGGCAAAGCCGCCGAAGATGGTCACGGCGAAGTTGTAGGCCAGCGACAGCCCAGTGGAGCGCACTTCGGTCGGGAACTGCTCGGCCAGCACGGCCGGGGCCGGGCCGGTGAACGCGGCCAGCAGGATGCCCAGCACGATCTGCACCTGCAGCAGCGTCTGCGTGCTCGGCGACACATTGAGCCAGTGGAACAGCGGATAGGCCAGCACGCCGATCAGCAGCGCCACGATGCCCAGCATGCGCTTGCGGCCCATGCGGTCCGACAGCATGCCCATCAGCGGGCACAGCACCAGGATGATGGCGCCGCACAGCGCGGTCGACTTGAAGGTCGCGCCCAGCGGCAGGCCCAGCTGCTGCTTGGCGTACGACGGCATGTAGAACACCAGCACGTAGGTGCAGACCGTCCACAGGATGGTCACGCCCAGGCCGGCCAGCACTTCGCGCGGGTGGTCGCGCAGCACCTGCGACAGCGGCGAGAACTTGACCTTGGCGGCCTTGCGGGCAGCCTGGCGCGCCTCGAACTCGGGCGGCTCGTGCAGGTGCGAGCGGATATACATACCCACCGGGCCGATCAGCAGGCCGAACAGGAACGGGATGCGCCAGCCCCAGGCGTCGATCTGTTCCGGCGACAGGCCGTTGGTGACCAGCGCGCCCATGGCCGCGCCCAGCATGAACGAGATGCCCTGGCTGGCCTGCTGCCAGCTGGCGTAGGCGCCGCGCTCGGCGTCGGGCGCATGCTCGATCAGGAAGGCGGTGGCGCCGCCCACTTCGCCGCCGGCGGAAAAGCCCTGGATCAGGCGCGCCAGCACGATCAGCGCCGGCGCCCACAGGCCGATCTGGTTGTAGGTCGGGGCCAGCCCGATGATAGCCGTGCCCAGCGCCATCATCAGGATGGTCAGCGTCAGCGCCGCCTTGCGGCCGACGCGGTCGGCGTAGACGCCGAGCACGATGGCGCCGACCGGGCGCATGAAGAAGCCCACGCCGAAGGTGGCGACGGTCAGCAGGAACGAGGTCAGGTCATCGCCGGTCGGGAAGAACAGCTTGGCGATGATGACTGCAAAGAAGCTGTAGACGGTGAAGTCGAACCACTCCAGGCCGTTGCCGATGGTGGCGGCGATGATCGCCTTTCGTCGGGTCGCGGTGGTCAGTTCGGGGATGGGGGCGGTAGTCGCGGTCATGAAGCCTTGTTGGCGATGCAGAGGAAAGCACCATATTAAGCGATTCCTTAAGCCGCATCCGCCCCCTGTGCGGCTCAGAAGCTTGCCGCCAGCCCCACCGAGAACCCTGACACGTTGTTCCCGAACACATAGCGCAGCACTGCGCGGATCCGGGTGACGAAGACCTCGTGCGCGCTGGTATCCAGTTCCAGTCCGGTGCCGAGCGTGGTCAGGTAGTTGAAGCCGAGGATGCCGGCCTGGCTGCCAAGGTAGTGTGAATGCGACAGTTCCAGTACGTACCGCACCGGCCGGTCGAACGCATGCATGCCGGTCGGCGCCCGCCAGCGCGCCCACAGGTTTGCGGTCTGGGCGGTGGCCGTGCCCGTTACCGAACTGGTGGTGCCGCCGAAGCTCTGCAGGTGGATATTGGTGTAGCGAAGTTCCAGGTCGACCTCGTAGTTCTCGCGATAGTGCTCCCAGTCCAGCATCACCGAGCCGCCGAGCCCGTAGGCGTTCAGGCTGCCGCCATCGAGGAAGTTGATCTGGCGGTCGGTGACCTGTTCGACCACCACCTTGCCGACCTGCAGGTCGCTGGAGACATTGCCCAGCGAGGTGTTGAGGATCGGCCGGAACACCAGTTCCTTGCTGGCCGTCAGCGGAAAGTCCCAGCCGACGCCGATGGTGCCGGAAAACGTGTTCCAGCGGGTCGGGATGGCGCGGGAGTCGGCGCCGTTGGTGGCAACGAAGGTGGGATCGTAGCGGCTGTAGGCAATCGCGCCTTCCAGGTACAGCGGGAACGACTTGCTGATGGTGAAGCCGCCGCCCAGCTGCGACATGACGATGCCGGGATCGTTGGTACTTGTGTTCTTGATCGAAAGCGAGCTGGAGGTCAGGTCTGGCACCACCGAGTACGCCATCAGCGACAGCACCGCGTTGGCGTGCCGCTGCACATTGGCCCCGACCAGGCGCAGTTCGGGAGCGCCCTGGGCATGCGCGGCGCCTGCGGCCAGCAGCGTCGCCGCGCCCATGCCGGCAAGGGCCGCCCGCCAGAAGAGGGGGGAGCGGCGGCTTGGCGCGGGGTGGATCCGGCGGTGTCGCTGGCGTGCGGACATGGACAATCTCTGTGCAGTCGGTGCCGGGGCGCGCTGCAGTGCGGCGTGCGGCAGTCTCCCGCGCATTCTAGCGATGCAGGGTGATGCGGGAGCGCCGCGCGAAATCTTTCAGATCGGACTGTTGGCGGCTTATATCGGCGCGGCACGCCGCTCAACCCGCGGGATGGCGGTGGGGGGCGGAGCCGGAGGGGGCCGAGGGCAGGGGAGGTGGCGAGGACTGCGCCGCCGGATGAGCCGGCGCAGCGGGCGCCGGCTTGCGGCGCGCCAGCCACAACAGCAGCGCGCTGGCGGTCCAGCCGCTGACGAACACGGTATCGCCGGCATGGTTGAGCCAGGTTGCCGCAGCGGGCGTTCCGGCCAGGGACAGCAGCAGGCCGGCCGGCAAGCGGGCCATGATCCACAGCGCAACGGCGGGCACGCTGCCATAGACGCCTGGCTGCCACCAGCGACTGCGAAAGGGAGTGTGCCGCCCGGGGCGGCGCGGAATGCGCGGTACCACCGAAGTCTCCGGCCACCCCGGCGCGCGTGGCGTGGCGGTGGCATCTGCTGTTGCGGGAGTCCCGCCGCATCACATTGCCGGCCGGCTCCCGGTTGCATCATAGGCCGATCGCCCCGGCCGCGGTGCCGGCGCCGGAGGCGCTGTGTGGCCTACGCCACGCTTCGCCCAGCTGTTCAACTTTTTTGCACGATGTGTCCGCAAATGGCGGCCGTGCTTGCCGCCGATCTTTGTCAAACTGGAAGCCAGTACACAAACGGTTTGAAGGCGGTATCGCCATGCTTCCCTCGCTCTATATTTCCCACGGTTCCCCGATGCTCGCCATCGATCCCGGCCCGACCGGCGCCGCCTTCGATGCGCTCGGCGAGCAGCTGCGCGCGCAGCGCCCGCGCGCGGTACTGGTGATCTCGGCGCACTGGATCTACAGCACGCTGGCCGTCACCAGCCGTGAACGCCAGGAAGCCTGGCACGATTTCGGCGGCTTCCCGCGCGAGCTGTATGCGCTGCGCTACGACGCCCCGGGCTCGCCGGAACTGGCCGCGCGGGTCAAGGCCCTGGTCGAGGCGGCGTCGGTTCCCGGCGCCGGCTTTGTCGGCCAGGACGACGAGCGCCCGCTGGACCACGGCGCCTGGATGCCGATGCGCCACTTCTTCCCGGATGCCGACCTGCCGGTGGTGCAGCTGGCGCTGAACCCCTACCTGTCGCCCGCGACGCAGATCGCGATCGGCCGCGCGCTGGCGCCGCTGCGCGACGAGGGCGTGCTGGTGCTCGCGTCCGGCAGTTTCACGCACAACCTGCAGGAAGTGTTCGGCGGCGGCCGGCGCGACCAGCACGGGCCGCAGGCCGAGCCGTATGTGGAAGCCTTCCGCCACTGGATGACCGAGGCGCTGGGCGAGGCCCTGGCCACCGGCGATACCCGCCGCATTGCCGACTACCGCGCCCAGGCCCCCTATGCGCGCCGCGCGCACCCGACCGACGAGCACCTGCTGCCGTTCTATGTGGCACTCGGTGCCGCATTGGGCCCGGCAGGCGCGAGTCCTTCGATGTCCAGCCCGGCCACTGTGTCGCGGGTTGCCGACGAAGTGACCTATGGCGTGCTCGCCATGGACAGCTTCGTGTTCGAGGGCATGGGCGCCGGGGCGCCCGGCGTGCGGTCAGGCGCGGCGGCCTGACGCCTTGCCGCCTGGCCGTGGCATGACAGCGCCACGCGGCAAGACCTATTGTCCAGTTCCGCTGGCGGCAGCCACGCGCAGCAGCCCGCGCCGGTGCAGCGCGTAGCCGAAGGCCAGCAGCGCGCCCAGCGCCAGCGCCACCATCACCCACAGCATCAGCCAGTAGCCGCCGGCCGCGCGCCACAGCAGCGCGCCCAGCCATGGGGCCGCGGCCTGCATCAGCAGCACCGGCGTCATCATCAGCCCGTTGAGCGTGGCGTAGTGGTGGCGCGAGATCAGCTCCGGCATGGCCATCGCGCGCAGCATGGTGTTGACGCCGTTGGCGCAGCCGTACAGCACCGCGGCCACCATCAGCCAGGCACCGTGCCCCAGCGCAAAGCACAGCAGCCCGGCGCCCATCAGCACATAGACCGGCAGCGACAGCCGCACCGGGTGGCGCACGCCCGCGCGCATCATCAGCATGCGGCCCACCACCTGGGCCGGGCCGATCAGCGCGGCCACCACCAGTTGCTGCGCCACCGGCATGCCCTTTTCGGTCAGCATCGGGATCAGGTGCGCGCCCAGCAGCGAGGCCACCACCGCGGTCGCGGTAAAGGCCAGCACCACTGCCCAGAACACCGGCTGGCGCAGCGTGGCGCGGGCAATGCCGCGGCTGTCGGCCTGGCCGTCGGCGGGAGTCATGCCAGTGTAGGTGGGATGCAGCGCGTAGCGCATGCGCGCGTGCAGCGGCGCGCAGACCAGCAGGTTCAGTGCGGCAAAGCCGATCAGTGTCGGGCGCCAGCCCAGGTGGATCACCAGCCATTGGGCCAGCGGCACGAAGATCGTGCTGGCAAAGCCGGCCATCAGCGTGACCGCCACGATCGGCTTCTGGTACTGGTCGCCGTAGGCCTGGCGCAGCACCACGAAGGCGGGCTCGTACAGCGTGGTCGCCATGGCCAGCCCGATCGGCACCCACATCAGCAGGAACACGGGCTGCGACGGTGTCCACGCCCACAGCAGCAGGCCCAGCCCGGCCAGCACCGAGCCCGCGCCCATCACCTTGCGCGCCGGCGCACGGTCCAGCAGCCGGCCCACGGCGAACGAGCACAGCGCCCACACCAGCAGCCCCAGCGAATAGCCGCCCGCCAGGAAGGGCTTGGACCAGCCCAGGCTGCGGATCATGGGGTCGATGAAGACAGTGAAGGCGAAGAACAGCGTGCCCCAGGAGATGGTCTCGGTCAGGCCGAGGATCCAGACCAGCCGGCGCGGCGGCGTGGTGAGCTGCGGGGGGGGCGCTGGTCCGGCGCGAGCCGGGCTGGCGTCTGGGTTGGTGCTGGCGGCGTCCGGGTCGGAGCTGGCTTCTGCTGTAGTCATGGCGGGCCCGGCGGGGGTGGTCGCCATGGATGGCGGCGCGTGGGGCCAGCTGGAAATTGTAGCGATCCTGCGCGCACGCTGTGCGCGGCTATACGCCCGCGTGCGCGTTACTGTGCGGTCTCCGGCGCGGGCGGTCCCTTGAGCTCGACCACATTGCCGTCCGGGTCCCGCACATAGAGCGACGGCCCCTTGCCTTCGGCGCCGAAACGCTGCGCCACCTCGCCGGCGTCCACGCCATGCCGCGCCAGCTGCGCCCGCAGCGCGTCGGCATCGAAAGGGTCGATGCGCAGGCAGAAGTGGTCCAGGTTGCGGCCCTCCGCGCCCGGCCCCGCGCCGCCGGCGCGGCCCAGCGGGCCGTCGAGCGCGACCAGGTCGATCAGGCCGCTGCCCGCGCGCAGCTGCGTCAGGCCCAGGTCGGCTTGCTCGCGTTCCACGCTGCAGCCCAGTACGTCGACATAGAAGCGCCGCAGCGCCGCCACGTCGGCGCTGCGCAGCACCAGGTGGTCGATGCCGAGGATGCGGAACATGGCGTCAGTGGTGCAGCCCGTCATAGTCGATGACCTTCAGGCTATCGAGGTCGACATTGTCCAGGCAGCGCACATTGACCGCGGCCATCGGCCTGCCGTCCTTGTCCTGTCCGTCCGCATATGGGCCGCAGCCGCACACCGGGCAGAAGCGGTGTGCGATCTTCATGGTGTTGAAGCGATAGGTGGAGGCATTGCTCTCCGGCGTCTCCAGCTTGAAGGCCGCGCGCGGCACGAACCACATCAGGTGGCCGCGCCGGCGGCAGATCGAGCAGTTGCAGCGGATCACGCTGGGGATGCTGTCGGCCTCCACTTCGAAGGCAACGGCGCCGCAGTGGCAGCTTCCGTGGAACGTCATGTTGTCTCCTTGGGCTTGGGTACCGCTCGGGCGAATTACATCAACGGCTGCTGCGCCGCAATATGCCGGCACATTGTTAGCTTTTTGACAGTGTAGCGCCGCTGCAGGTGCCACAATGCCTGCAAAACACGGCGAGACGACGCGCGGCCATCGCGCACACGCCAACAAAAGGAGACCCGCATGAGAGACATCCACGCGCCCGCACGCGCCACCTTCAGCCATATGGACCACGGCACCCGCGAAGACTGGGCCGCCATCTCCGCCGAGTTCATGCCGTTCGCGCGGGCGCTGCCGGATCGCGTGCTGGCGCACCTGCGGCTGCTGGACGGCGATTGCGGCGGCTTCCCGGTGGACCGGCTCACGCATTCGCTACAGACCGCAACGCTGGCGCACCGCGACGGCCAGGACGAAGAGTACGTGGTCTGCGCGCTGCTGCACGATATCGGCGATACGCTCGGCAGCTTCAACCATCCCGATATCGCCGCCGCCATCCTCAAGCCCTTTGTCAGTGCCGAGAACCTGTGGATGGTGGAAAAGCACGGCGTGTTCCAGGGCTACTACTTCTTCCATCACCTCGGCCTGGACCGCAACCTGCGCGAGCAGTACCGCAGCCAGCCCGAGCTGTTCGAACGCACCGCGGAGTTCTGCCGCAAGTACGACGGCGCCGCGTTCATGACGGACTACGACACGCTGCCGCTGTCTTTCTTCGAACCGATGGTGCGGCGCGTGCTGGCGCAGCCGCGCAACTCGATGTATGTGAAGCCGGGCGAGGCCACGCTGGCGCAGCCCTGAAATCACGACGGCCTCGCTGCATGCACAGCGAGGCCGTCGTGTGGTGCCGTGGCCGTCAGGCCGCGCGCTGCGCCGTCTCCGGATGGCGGAACTGCTCCAGCAGCTTCGCCCAGTGCCCGCGTACCGCCTTCAGGTTGTTTTCCTTCACGTGCCCGAAGCCGCGGATGTCGTCCGGCAGGTTGGCCAGTGCCACCGCGGTGTCGTGATTGGCGGCATTGAGCCCCGCTACCAGCTCATCTAGCAAGGCACGGTACTCGCCGATCAATGCGCGCTCGGTGCGGCGCTCTGCGGTCTTGCCAAAGATGTCGAAGGCACCGCCGCGCAGGCCCTTCATCTTGGCCAGCACGCGGAACAGCTTCATTGTCGACGGACCGAACTTGCGCTTGACCAGGTGGCCCTTGTCGTCGCGCTTCGCGCTCACCGGGGGCGCCAGCCAGAAGTTGAGCTGGTAGTCGCGTCCCGGCTCGCCTTCGAACTGCGCGCGCAGTTTGTCGAGGAAGACCGGGTCGGTGTAGAGCCGCGCCACTTCGTACTCGTCCTTGTACGCCATCAGCCTGGCCAGGTTGCGCGCCGCCGCTTCGGTCAGCGGCAGCGCCTTGCCGCTGCCCGCCAGCGTGCTCTCGGCCGCGCGCACGCGGTCGATGGCTTCGCGGTAGGTGCGCGCGTAGGCGGCGTCCTGGTACGCGGTCAGGTGTTCCATGCGGCGGGCCACCAGCTTCTCGAGCATGGCGCCGGTCGAGGTCGGCAGCTTGACCACTTCGGCGCCTTCGGCGGTGGTCTTCAGCTTGCCGGTCAGCGACAGCACGTGCTCGGGGTCGTGCGCCATGTGGCGGCCCCAGTCGAACGCGGCCTTGTTCTTCTCGACCGCCACGCCGTTCAGTTCGATGGCGCGCTCAAGTGCCTGCAGCGTCAGCGGGATCCAGCCCTTCTGCCAGGCATAGCCCAGCACCAGCGGGTTGGTGTAGATGGCATCGCCCAGCAGCGCCACGGCCAGGCCGCTGGCATTGATGAAGTCGCACTTCTCGCCGACGGCGGTGCGCACGTCCTGCTCGGCCGACAGGCCCGGGAACTGCCACTTCGGGTTCTTGATGAAGTCGGCGGTCGGGGTCTGCGCGGTGTTGACCACGGCGCGGGTGCGGCCGGCCTGGGTCTTGGAGATGACCTCGTCGGTGGCCGACACGATCGCATCGCAGCCGATCACCAGGTCCGCCTCGCCCATGGCGATGCGGGTGGCGTGCAGGTCGTCGGGGCGCGCGGCCAGCTGCACGTGCGACAGCACCGCGCCGCCTTTCTGCGCCAGGCCCGCCATGTCGAGCACGGTGACGCCCTTGTTCTCCAGGTGCGCGGCCATGCCGAGCAGGCCGCCGATGGTGACCACGCCGGTGCCGCCCACGCCGGTCACGAGGATGCCGTAGGCGCGGCGGATCGCCGGCAGCTCCGGCTCAGGCAGCGCTGGCAGGTTGCCCATCGACACGCCATGCTGCTCGGGCTTGCGCACCTGCGCGCCCTCGGCCGTGACAAAGCTGGGGCAGAAGCCGTTCACGCACGAAAAGTCCTTGTTGCATGACGACTGGTTGATCTGCCGCTTGGTGCCGAAATCCGTTTCCAGCGGTTCCACCGACAGGCAGTTCGACTTGACCGAGCAGTCGCCGCAGCCCTCGCACACCGCGTCGTTGATAAAGGCGCGGCGTTGCGGGTCTTCCATAGTGCCGCGCTTGCGGCGGCGGCGCTTCTCGGTGGCGCAGGTCTGGTCGTAGATCAGGATGGTGCAGCCCGGCACCTCGCGCAGTTCGCGCTGCACGCTGTCGAGCTGGTCGCGGTGATGGATGTCGATGCCCTGCGGCAGCTTGATCGCCGCGTTGTACTTCTCCGGCTGGTCGCTGACGATGACGATCTTCTTCGCGCCCTCGCTGTGCACCTGCCAGGCGATGTCCCGCACCGACAGCTCGCCGTCCACCGGCTGGCCGCCGGTCATGGCCACCGCATCGTTGTACAGGATCTTGTAGGTGATGTTGACGTTGGCCGCGATCGACGCGCGGATCGCCAGCAGGCCGGAGTGGAAGTAGGTGCCGTCGCCCAGGTTGGCGAACACATGCTTGTCGCCCGCGAACGGCGCCTGGCCGATCCACGCCACGCCTTCGCCGCCCATCTGGCTGAAGGTGCTGGTGCTGCGGTCCATCCACACCGTCATGTAGTGGCAGCCGATGCCGGCCAGCGCGCGCGAGCCTTCGGGCACGTTGGTCGAGGTGTTGTGCGGGCAGCCGGAGCAGAACCACGGCTTGCGCTCCGCAGTGACGCGCGGCGTGGCCAGCGCCTTCTCCTTGGCTTCGATGATGGCCAGGCGCGCGGTGATGCGCGCGCGCACGTCCATCGGCAGCTCGAACTTGTCCAGGCGCGTGGCGATGGCCTTGGCGATGATCGCCGGCGACAGCTCATAGTGCGCCGGCAGCAGCCAGTTGCTTTGCGGGATCGACCATTCGCCGCCCGCATTGTCCTTCTCGTCGAACTTGCCGTAGACCCTGGGGCGCACGTCGTCGCGCCAGTTGTACAGCTCTTCCTTGAGCGCGTACTCCATGATCTGGCGCTTCTCTTCCACCACCAGGATTTCCTGCAGGCCTTCGGCAAAGGCGCGCGCGCCCTGTGCCTCGAGCGGCCACACGCAGCCCACCTTGTACAGCCGGATGCCGATCTGCGCGCAGGTGGCATCGTCCAGGCCCAGGTCGGCCAGTGCCTGGCGCGTGTCCAGGTAGGCCTTGCCGCCGGTCATGATGCCGAAGCGCGCGTGCGGCGAATCGATCTCGATGCGGTCGATCTTGTTGGCGCGCACATAGGCCAGGCCGGCGTACCACTTGTAGTCGAGCAGGCGCGCTTCCTGTTCCAGCGGCGGGTCCGGCCAGCGGATGTTCAGGCCGCCCGGCGGCATGATGAAGTCGCCCGGCAGCGCGATCTCAACGCGGTGCGGGTCCAGCTCCACCGAGGCCGACGATTCCACCACGTCGGTCACGCACTTCATCGCCACCCATAGCCCGGAGTAGCGGCTCATGGCCCAGCCGTGCAGGCCGTAGTCCAGGTATTCCTGCACGTTGGACGGATACAGCACCGGCAGGCCGCAGGCCTTGAAGATATGCTCGGACTGGTGCGCCAGGGTCGAGGACTTGGCCGAATGGTCGTCGCCGGCCAGCACCAGCACGCCGCCGTGCCTGGAGGAGCCCGCCGAGTTTGCGTGCTTGAACACGTCGCCGGTGCGGTCTACGCCCGGACCCTTGCCGTACCACATGCCGAAGACACCGTCGAACTTCGCGTCCGGGTACATGTTGACCTGCTGCGAGCCCCACACCGAGGTCGCGGCCAGGTCTTCGTTCAGGCCGGCCTGGAACACGATATTGTGCGCGGCGAGGTGCTTCTTGGCTTTCCACAGCGACAGGTCCAGCGCGCCCAGCGGCGAGCCCCGGTAGCCGGAGATAAAGCCGGCGGTGTTCAGCCCGGCAGTACGGTCGCGTTCCTGCTGCAGCATCGGCAGGCGTACCAGGGCCTGCGTGCCGCTGATATAGATGCGGCCACGCTCCAGCGTGTATTTGTCTTCGAGGGAAACGTTTTCGAGCGCGCGGCGGATGGCGTCGCTGACCGGGGAGGTCAGGGGGGCATTCATAGGTGCTCCTCTATGGGCGTGCTGTCGGGATCACCGACACCTACAGTTGTGGGCAACCGCCTCGTGGCCTCTTGTGAAGGCGCCGGACGGTTGTGTCTCTGCGCGGCATGGTAGCACCGCCACTGGTGTGGCGGTACCTTGCAATGCAGCACAAAGCGTGCCCGTTGCGCCCGTGATTTCCCGTATGGACAGGGGTTCGCGTGTACACTGCGTTGCATCGAGATTGCCGGCGTGTGTACCCCGGCGGTCTGCGATGGGCCACATTCCGGCCACCTTTGCCGCGCCAGCCTGGTGCAACCCGTATTCCGATTGCGCGTCCCGATGAGATAAAGCGAGACGGGCAAACCAGTGACCACCTGAACATGACCAATTCCCCCCGCCAGGGCACCGCGACCCTGGCCGTGCTGATCGACGCCGACAACGCGGCGCCCGCCATCGTCGAAGGCCTGCTGGCCGAGGTCGCCAAGTACGGCGTTGCCGCCGTCAAGCGCATCTACGGAGACTGGACCCGGCCCAACCTGGCCGGCTGGAAGGAGCGCCTGCTGTCGCACTCGATCCAGCCGATCCAGCAGTTCCGCTACACCGTGGGCAAGAACGCCACCGATAGCGCCATGATCATCGACGCCATGGACCTGCTGTACACCGGGCGCTTTGACGGCTTCTGCATCGTCTCCAGCGACAGCGACTTCACCCGCCTGGCCTCGCGCATCCGCGAGCAGGGCCTGACCGTGTACGGCTTTGGCGAGCGCAAGACGCCCAAGCCCTTTGTCACCGCCTGCGACAAGTTCATCTACTCCGACGTGCTGCGCGCGGATGCGGATTCGGAAGGTGCCGAAGGGGCTGACGGGGCCGCCGCCCCCACGCGCAAGCGCAGCACCGGCGAACTGCGCCAGGACTCGCGCCTGGTGCGCCTGCTGCAGAACGCGGCGCAGGCCGTGTCGGACGAAGACGGCTGGCTCACGCTGGGCAGCATGGGCAACCACATTGCCAAGCAGGCGCCGGAATTCGACTCGCGCAACTACGGCTACGGCAAGCTTTCTGAGCTGGTGCTGTCCACCGGCCTGTTCGAGGTCGAGACCCGCAACGGCGGCAACAACAAGACCATCTGGGTGCGGCTGAAGAAGCGCGCCAAGGGCGGAGGCGAAGGGGATGGCCGGGGCCAGCAGCCGCAGCAGCAACAGCAGTCGCAACAGCAGTCGCAACAGCAGTCGCAACAGCAGTCGCAACAGCAGTCGCAACAGCAGGCGCCGCGCCCGGCGCAGCCTGAAGCGCGCCGCCAGCCGGCACCGGCGCCCGTGCCTGCGGATCCGCCTGCGCCTGTCGTCTTGCAGCCGGAGGCGGCACCTGAACCGGCGCCAGTTCGCGAACCCGTGGCCGAGCTGGCGGTTTTCGCCGCCGATGTCGTCGAGTCGGAGCCGGCTGCCGAGCCAGTGGTCGAAGCTGCGCCGCAGGCCGAACCCAAGGGCCGCCCCGCGCGCAAGCGTGCCACGCGCCGCCCCGACGTGACGCTGAGCGAAACGCCGTGGCCGATCGACCAGTCGATTTTCGCCGCGCCCGGCACTACCGTGCTGACGGCACAGGTCGAAGCCGAACACGAGCGGCAGCCCGAGCCGGCAGCCGCCGAAGCCGCGCCGGCGCCCGCACCGGCCCGGAAGACGCGCAAGCGCCCGAGCAAGAAGGCGGAGTGAGCTGGCGGGCCGGCCTGATTCCGGCCGCATGCGCCAAAAAGAAAACGCCGGCATTGCCGGCGTTTTCTTTTTGGCGCAGCCCTTACCGCACCAGCTGATTGATCTCGATAATCGGCATCAGCACCGCCAGCACGATCAGCAGCACCACCACCCCCATGGTCAGGATCAGCAGCGGCTCCAGCAGGCTGGTCAGGAACAGCGTGCGGCGTTCCAGTTCCTGCGCTTCGCTCTCGGCGGCGCGGTCGAGCATGATCGGCAGGTTGCCGGTGGCTTCGCCCGAGCGGATCAGGTGCACCAGCACCGGCGGGAACTGGTTCTGCGCCGCCAGCGCGCGCGCCAGCGAGGCGCCTTCGCGCACGCGCGTGTTGGCGTCTTCCACATTGGCGCGCAGCGCCTCGTTGGTCAGGGTCTCGCCCGCGGCCTGCAGGCTGCGCAGGATCGGCACGCCCGCCGACACCAGGATCGCCAGCGTGCCGGCGAAGCGCGCGGTGTTGTAGCCGCGCACCAGCTTGCCCAGCAGCGGCGCGGTCAGCAGCCAGCGGTGCCATTCGAGCCGCACCGCGGGCTGGCGCAGCAGCCGGCGGATGCCGAATGCGACCACCACGATTACGGCCAGCGCGGCCCACCACCAGTTGCGCACGAAGTCCGACAGCCACAGCATGACGATGGTCAGTGTCGGCAGCTTCTGTTTGGTATTGGCGAACACGCTCACCACCTGCGGCACCACGTACGACAGCAGGAAGATCACGATCGCGAACGCCACCACGGTGACGATGGCCGGGTAGGTAAAGGCCAGCCGGATCTTCGAGGTCAGCGTGTTGCGCGATTCGATATAGCCCGCCAGCCGCTCCAGCACCAGCCCCAGGTGGCCGGAATGCTCGCCGGCCGAAACCAGCGCGCGGTAGATGTCGGGGAAGTCGCGTGGATGCTGCGCCAGCGCCACTGACAGCGAGCTGCCGCCCATGACTTCGGCGCGGATGCCGGCCAGCAGTTCATGCACATAGGCGCGCTCGGCCTGGTCGGCCAGTGCCCCCAGCGCCTCGTCCAGCGGCAGGCCGGCCACGATCAGGCTGGCCAGCTGGCGCGTGAACAGCGCCTGCTCCTGCGTCGACAGCTTGCGCGCGAACAACAGGCTGCCGCGGCGCGGGGCCAGGCCGGCGCCGGCCAGCGGGTCGACAGTCAGCGGCGTCAGCCCGCGCGCGCGCAGTTGCGTGCGCGCCTGGCGCGGGCTGTCGGCCTCGATCACGCCGCGGTCGGTCTTGCCGGCGGCGTCGGCGGCTTCGTAGCGGAAAGCTGGCATCGGGGCGGCTCCGCCTTAGTCGCCTGTCACGCGCAGCACTTCCTCGAGCGAAGTCGCGCCGCTGTCGACCCAGCGCTGCGCGTCGCCGCGCATGGTGTGCATGCCGTGCGCCAGCGCCACCTGCTTGATCTCTGACTCCGGCGCCTGCCGGTGGATCATGGTGCGGATCTCGTCATCGACCGTCAGCAGCTCATACACGCCCATGCGGCCCTGGTAGCCCGACTGGCCGCACCGGTCGCAGCCCACCGGATGCCACACCTTTTGCAGCGGCTTGCCCTGCGCGAGCAGCACGTCGGCCTCGGCGGGCGTGACCTCGATCACTTCCTCGCGCTTGCAGTGCGGGCACAGGCGCCGTACCAGCCGCTGCGCCAGCACGCCCAGCAGCGACGACGACAACAGGAACGGCTCGATCCCCATGTCGACCAGCCGCGTCACCGCCGAGGCCGAGTCGTTGGTGTGCAGCGTGGCCAGCACCAGGTGGCCGGTCAGCGAAGCCTGCACCGCGATCTGCGCGGTTTCCAGGTCGCGGATTTCGCCGATCATGACCACGTCCGGGTCCTGGCGCAGGATTGCGCGCAAGGCCTTGCCAAAGGTCATGTCAATGCGCGGGTTGACCTGGGTCTGGCCGATGCCGTCCAGGTCGTATTCGATCGGGTCTTCCACCGTCATGATGTTGGTGGCGCGCGCATCCAGCCGCGACAGCGCGGCATACAGCGTGGTGGTCTTGCCCGAGCCGGTCGGCCCGGTCACCAGCACGATGCCGTGCGGCTGGCGGATCAGGTGGTCGAAGCCGCGCAGCGTGCCGGGCGCCATGCCCAGCTTGGCCAGGTCCAGGCGGCCGGCTTCCTTGTCCAGCAAACGCAGCACCGCGCGCTCGCCGTGGCCGGTGGGCAGGGTCGAGACGCGCACGTCCACTGGACGCCCGCCCACGCGCAGCGTGATGCGGCCATCCTGCGGCAGGCGTTTCTCGGCAATGTCGAGCTGCGCCATGATCTTGATGCGCGAGATCAACGCGCCGTGCAGCGCTTTCTTGGGCCGCACCACGTCGCGCAGCGTGCCGTCCACGCGGAAGCGCACCACCGACGACGATTCGAACGGCTCGATATGGATGTCCGATGCGCCTTCGCGCGCCGCCTGCGTCAGCAGCGCATTGATCATGCGGATGATCGGCGCGTCGTCCTCGGATTCCAGCAGGTCTTCCACTGCCGGGATGTCCTGCATCAGGCGCGACAGGTCGACCTCGCCCTCGACTTCGCCGACCACCTGCGCGGCGCTGCCGTCCTGGCGGTGGTAGGCGTCGGACATGGCGCGCTCCAGCGCCTCGGGCTCCAGCACGCGCAAGCGCAGCGCGCCGTGCACGCGCGCCACTTCGGCCAGGGCCGTCGGCGAGGTGGCGCGGCTCACCCACACTTCCAGCCCGTCGGGGCGCTGGTGCGCGATCAGCAGCGGCGCCTCGCGCGCAAAGCCGTACGAGACCATCCGCGCCGCCATCGGCGAGGGCGGCTCCAGAGTCTCGGCCTGCGCATTGGCGCCGGCGGGGAGGGCAGTTTGGACTTCGCTGGCCATGTCGGGGCTCAGTTTGGGAGCGCGGATTCACCGCGCTGGTTGAACGGCTGCGGCGCTTGCTGAGGTACCTGCTGCGGGACCTGCTGCTCGGGCTGTGGCTGGCCCGGCACGCCCGGCTGCGGCGCACTCTGCGGCAGGGGCAGCGGGGTGGCAACCGGGCCGTTCGAACGCGGATCGACGAACGGCGTGGTCGGCGCGTCGGCCGGTGGCAGCAACGGCGTATTCGTATCCCGCACCATGATGTTAGGCGATACAAACTCCTGCTGCTGCGCGCGCATATAGTCGTAGCGGTCCTGCGTCAGACGGTCGGCGGCGCTGGCAGTGCGCATCACATAGGGGCGCAGGAACACCAGCAGGTTGGTCTTGGAGCGGTTCTTGTTCTCGTAGCGGAACAGGCCGCCGATCCATGGGATATCGCCCAGCAGCGGCACCTTCTGCACGCCGTCGCCATACGAGTCCTCGATCAGGCCCCCCAGCACGATGATCTGGCCGTCGTCGACCAGCACGTTGGTCTCGATCGAGCGCACGTTGGTGGTCGGGCCCTGGATCAGGTTGGCGGTCGACTGCACCACCGATGACGATTCCTGGAAGATCTGCATCTTCACCAGGCCGCCGTCGGTGATCTGCGGCTTCACGCGCAGCGTGATGCCCACGTCCTTGCGGTCGAAGGTCTGGAACGGCGTGACCGAGGCAGCGGCCCCGGTCTGGGCATAGGAGCCGGTGGTGATCGGGATGTTCTGGCCGATCAGGATCTTGGCTTCCTCGTTTTCCAGAGTGATCAGGTTCGGCGTGGACAGCAGGTTGACGCTGCCGTTGGTGCCCAGCGCGCGCAGCAGCGCGCCCAGGCCCAGCGCCTTGTTGACGACGCCCAGGTTCAGGCCGCCCACGTCCTGCACCAGCTGCTGCGCCGCGGCGATGCCGGCGGTGTGGTTGCTGTTGTACAGCGCCCCGGCCAGCGACAGGTTCAGGATGTTCTGCCCGCCGGTGCCGAAGTTGGTGCCGGCAAAGACGTTGGTGTTGCCGCCCGGGGAGCTGATCAGGCCTTGCCACTGGATGCCGAGCTGGCTCGCCTGGGTGGCCGTGACCTCAACGATCATCGACTCGATATAGACCTGCGCGCGGCGCGCGTCGAGATCGTCGATCACGCCGCGCAGGTTGCGGTAGACCGGCTCGCTGGCGGTGATGATCAGCGAATTGGTGGAGGCATCGGCCTGGATGATGCCGCCGGTGGCCGGCTGGGTATTGGTGCCGAACGATGCGGCGAAGGCCGAATTGCCATAGGCCCCGCCCGAGCCGCTGCTGCCGGCGCCGCCGCGCGTGCTGGTCTGGGTGGCGGTGGCGCCGCCGGTGAACTGCCCGCCCGCGGGCGTCGAGACATTGGTCAGGCCCGCCGCGCCGCCAATGCCGCCGGCCTGCCCGCCAGGCTGGGTGGCGCTGGCAAAGCTGCTGTCGGCGGCGACGATGGCGCGCAGCGTGGCCGCCAGCTTGACCGCATCGGCATTTTTCAGCGGCACTACCCAGATATTGCCCGGACGTGCATAGGGCTGGTCGAGCTTCTCGATCAGCAGGCGTGCCTGCTGCAGGCGCGCGCGGCTGGTGGCGCGGATCATCAGCGCATTGCTGCGCGGCTCCGCCACCACCGAGGTGCGCAGGCTGGCGTCCACGCCCGGCGCGCCGCCGCCGGCCGCGCCTGCGGCGCCGGGGTCGAGCAGCTTCTGCAGCACCGCCGCGGTATCGCTGGCCAGGGCGTGTTTGAGCGGCACCAGCTCGACCTCGCCGGCGGCCGGCGCATCGACCGCGGCGATGATGCGCGCGATGCGGCGCAGGTTGTCGGCGTAGTCGGTGATGACCAGCGTGTTGTTGGCCGGGTAGGCGGTGATGGTGTTGTTGGGCGCGATCATCGGCCGCAGCACCGGCACCAGGTTGTTGGCCGATTCATAGTTCAGCCGGAACACCTGCGTCACCACCTGGTCGCCGCGGCTGGGGCTGCCGCCGATCACGGTGGGCGAGCCCTGCAGCTTGGCATCGGCTTCGGGCACGACCTTGGTGAAGCCATTGCTCTCGACCATGGCATAGCCCTGCATGCGCAGCACCGACCCCAGCGTCTGCAGCGCCTGCGCGCGCGATACCGGCTGCTCGGTGACCAGGTTGACCGTGCCCTTCACGCGCGGGTCGATCACGAAGTTCTTGCCGGTGGCCTGGCCGACCGCCTTGATCACCGAGTCGAGATCGGCGTTGACGAAGTTCAGCACCACCTGGTCGCGGTTGGCCGGCGTCACGTCCGGCGGCGCCGGCGGCGTGCCGGTGCGCGCCCCGGGCTGGGCCCACAGGGGCGCGGGCGCCAGCAGGGAGAGCCCGCACAGCAGGACCACGGCGCGGGCGCAGGCGGTCTGGAAAACAGGTCGGGTGGCGTGGGTTTTCATAGTCATTTCCGAGGGCTGCCGGCTCTGCGTGGCATCAGAACTGCAGCCTAGTCACATTGTTGTCTCGTCGTCCCAGCAGGCTCAGCAGGCTGGTCAGCTGCGTGGCCGCTTCAGGCTCCGCGTGCGCCGTGCCTTCGAAGCGGGCCTGCCGCCCGAGCGTGCCGCTGCCCTCCAGGTGCAGCGGGCCCGCGATGGTGCTCAGTTGCAGCTTGCCGCCGCCTTCGCCGGTCCAGTCGATTTCCGCGCGATAGCTGCCCAGCGGGCGCAGCCGGCTGACCGCGGCCGACACCTGCTCGATGCGCAGCGTCATATGGCCGCTCATGCCCTTGCCCGAAAAACGTCCCTGCAGCGTGGACCAGTCCACGCGCATCAGCCCGTCCGGGCGCAGGGTGTTGAACGGCGCGCCAACGCCTTCCAGCAGCGACGCGGGCAGCCGGATGGCGCCGGACTGTGCGGTCCAGCCCAGCGGCGTCGCGGTGACGGCCACCGGCGCGGCCATGGCCTCGGAGTGGCTCAGCACCACCTGTGCGCGGCCAGTCAGGAGCGGCCAGAATGCCAGCGTCCATTGCAGCCGGCCGGGCAGCACGGTGGCGGTCTGGCTGCCGGCGCCGGCCGACAGTGCCAGCGTGGCGCTGCCATGCCACAGCGAGCCGCTGGCATCGGCCAGCAGTACCCGCCCCTGCGTCTGCGCGGCCACGCGCGCGGCGATCCATGTCGCCGGCAGCATCGCCACCGTGGTCACCGCGGCGGTCGCCAGGCCCAGGCCGAGCCAGCGCAGGCGCCGCCACGTGGCCGGCTGGCGCAGCGCGCGGCGTGGCAGGCGCAGGGTTTCCAGCCGTACCATCAACTGCGTCCGCCCGGACCCTGCAGGGTCGCGGTGACGTTCACCAGCGCCGTGGCGCCGACATAGACGATGCGGGCATCGACCACCTTCAGGCGCTGCTGCTGGCGCATGTCCTGCAGCCAGCTGCTGACCGCGCCGAAGGGTACCTTGTCCAGCTGCACCTGCACGTTGTTGTCGGCGCCGGCGGCCAGCCGCGTGGCCTTCAGGCCGTACTGGCCCAGGCTATCCTGCAGCGCCTGCGTCAGCGCGTCGCCGCGCAGGGACGACGCGGGCGTGGCCTTCATGCCGCGGGCTTCCTGCGCCAGCGTTTCCATTTCGGCCAGGTCGGCACGCAGCTTGGGCAGGTTGCGCGCGACCCGCTCGCGGCCGTCGGCCGCCGGCTCCCACAGCAGCAGGTAGCCGATCACCAGCACCAGCACCGCGCCGCCGCCGGCCAGGATGGCCTGCTCGCGCGGATTGCGCGCCGACCAGAAGGCGTTGAAGCGTTCCTGCCACGCCGGCGGCACGGACGGGCGCATCCGCGCCAGGCGTGCGCGCAGCGCGGAGGCGCCCGGGGTCGCGCCCGGCCGGCTGGCGCGTGGCGTCTGGCTGCGGGCAGAGTCTTTCAATGGGTTCATATTGCTCGTGCGCCGGTTACAGGCCGGGCTTGATGGTCCAGCGCGAGCCGGGTGTCACCGGCGTGCCGGCACTGATGCCAGTGCTGCCCGACGCATTGCCGGCCTTGTCTTCTTCCATCTGCAGCCCTGCCTGGCGCGCCGCATTGCGCAGGCCGGCCGTGTCCGTGCCGGGCTTGAGCGTCACCACCAGCACGCGGCTGCGGTACTCCAGCGCCTGCAGCGCGTCGGGCGGCAGCCGGCGCGCGGCCTGGGCGAAGCGGTCGGCCAGCGGCAGGAAGTCTTCGGGGGTGCTGCGGCCGCTGGCGATGCGCAGCTGCTCGACCTGCCGGCGCATCTGCAGCGGTGCATCGAGCACCGTCTGGATCTGCGGGAAGGCGCTGTGCAGCGTCTGCAGCTGCGCGGCTTCCAGCCGCTGCTGCTCGTTGCGCAGCAGCAGCCAGTGCGTGTTCATGCCGATGATCTGGACCAGCACGATGCCGGCCAGCAGCGCCAGCGGCAGGCGCCACGCCACCAGGTTCCAGCGGTCGGCGCGGCCCTGCGCGAACTCAAATTGCGCCAGGTCCAGCGCCGGCTCGCGCAGGCAGTCCTGTGCGCCGTCGATCCACAGCCGCCAGCCGGCGCGGGTGGCCTGGCGCAGGCCGGGCACCGGCGCCATCGCGGCGGCGTCGGCATCGGCATACCAGGTGCCGTCGGGCGCGAGTGCCTGCCAGGCGGCCAGGGCGTCGTCGCCCAGCAGCAGGCCGTAGCCAGCGTGCGCACTGGTGCGCACGGTCAGCTGCCACTGGCGGGCCTTGGCGGCCGCCGCGGTGTCCAGCAACTCGCCGCCCGATTCCGCGCCCAGGGCGTCGCTTTGGGCCAGCGCACTGGCGGCGGCTTCGACCACCAGCGTGGCCGGCTGGACCGGTGCCGGTACGTCGTCAGCCGGCGCAAGCGTCGGCTCGGCGCCGGCTTCTTCTTCGGGGAGCGCGGCCAGCGGCACGCACAACTGCGCGGCCAGCACATGGCGGCGGCGATGCTGGTGTTCGGCGAAGGCATCCAGCACTGCGCGCAGCCAGGCGCGGTCGGCCACCATCAGCAAGCGCTGGCGGGGCCCGCGCGGTCCACGGGCGGGGGTGCTGCCGTCGAGCGCGGGGCCAATGCCGATATGGCATGGCTGGGCATCGGTGGCGAGCGCATCCTCGACCAGGTTGGGCAGCGCCTGTTTCAAACGCGCGGGCGGCAGCGGCGGCACGCTGGCGCTGGTCAGCAGTACGTCGCTGGCGGCCAGGATCAGCACCAGGCGCTCGGCTGCCGGCAGGTCGGCGATGCGGGCGTGGCCTTCTCGCAACACTTCCGGCGCAGCACGAGCCTGGCCGCGCCGTGCAGGGTCGGCCAGGGCCGTGCGCACCAGCGCAAACGGCAGGGCCCCAAACTGCCACGGTTGCGGCTGGTCATGCGGCCGGTGCGGCAGGCGGACGTACAGGGTGGTGCTCAAGATGTCCTTGCTCAGGCTTCAGTAGAACGGCTCGATAAGGCGCATGGCCCATGGGAGTTGCGCCCCGGATCGCCCCCGCGGCAGGCAACTTGCCGGGGTGCGCGGATGCCGGCGGGCGGCCTGGGAGGCCGTACGGCGGCGGATGGGCTGGTGCCACGCTCGCGCCAGCGCCGCAGCATACCTTGCCTGCGTGACATAACCGCGTCAATACCATTCTCCCCGGCTGCCCGGACCTGCGGTTTTCATATGTGCGCCAGGCCGCGTAGTCATCGTTCAGCGCAGGTCCGGCAGCCGGTCCGCGTCCTGGATCCAGACCACGCGGGTGGTGTTGGCCGCACCAAGCGGTTCGCCGCGGAAGATCAGCGACACCTGCAGCCGGCTGGCGCGCTCATGCCGCACCAGCCCGTAGACCAGGAAGTAATGCGAACGCACATCGAACAGGTTGCCGAGGTTGGCCGAGCTGGCCTGCGGCGCCACCGCGGCCAACTGCGTCTGCAGGTTGCCGATGTTGTTGAAGTAGGCGCGGTCGCGCTGGCGCACCAGCTCGCGCGCGCGCTCCAGCGGCAGCTTGTCGATCACGGCCGCCAGCACTTCCGCGTCGGCGGTGTTGGCGTTGACCAGCGTGCGCTCGGGCAGCACGATGACAAAGGGCTCGAGCACGGCCACCATTTCGGGAGTGTAGCCGGGCAGCGCCAGCAGGCCCTGCACGCTGTCGAGCGGGCGCGGCGCGGGCCGGCCGGACGAATCTGCGCCCTGCGCGGCCTGCAGCATAAAGCGCGCAGTGGTCTCGGCCAGCGACGGGTTCAGGCCCACGGTCTGCAGCAGGCGGCCGTAGGCGGCTTGTGCCGTCTGGTCGATGGTTGCCACGCGCCCGACCTGGCCGCTGTCGCCGCTGATGGCGGACCACGTCACCAGGTTGGCGAGGTTCAGGCGCGCCTGCGCATCCAGGATGCGCCCCGACAGGAACGAGGTCTCGCCCGCGACGTCAGTGCGCAGCGACGCGCCCAAAAAGTCCGACAGCCGGGTCTCGGCGATCGGCACCGCCCACGGCTCGCCCAGCTCATCGACATTGGTGCGGCGCTGGTCGTCGCGCAGGATCAGCCGCGCCCAGTCCACCGCGGCGCGCTCGATCCAGGTGGCCTGTGCCTGCAGGCGCTGGTTCTCGATCGCCCGGATCTGTACCTGCTGCCGCCACAGCATGCCGGACACCACCACCACCGCCAGCGTCACCATTAGCAGTGCGGTGACCACGGCCGCGCCGCGCTGGCGGCGCAAGGGCAGGGGACGGGGTTGGCGGCAGGCGTGCGTCATAGCCCGGTCACGCAGATCTTCTGGAACTGCCGCGGCGCGTCGCCGTCGCCCATGCGGGCGAAGATGGTCAGCTCCACCGCGCGCACCGCGGTATTGGGCAGCGCCGCGCCGGCGGCCGAAGCCGCTACCGCGCTGGCGGCATTGCCGCTGAACAGCGCGTTGCGGATGCGGTTGCTGTCGATCTGCCAGCCGCCGGGCTCCACCCAGGCGCGCGCGCTCATGCTATCGACGTCGGCCAGCACGCGCCGTACCTGCGCGCCGTTGCCCCCGCCCTGGCGCAGCGCCAGCAGCGACGACTGCAGCGCCGCGCGGCTGTCCACCGGCGGCGCGGCCACGCGTACCAGCGTGTTGCCGTCGAGCTGGTACGACAGCGCCTGCCACGTTGGCGGCTGGCCTTCGTCGCGGCGGTCGCGCACCAGCAGCACGCGGTTCTGGCCGATCTCGACCGGGCTGGCCTGCAGCAGCGCGGGGCTGGCCAGGTGCTCGCAATCGGCCTGCAGCTGACCGTAGAGGACCTTCAGCGCATCCAGGCGCAAGTCGTGGTCGGTCAGCCGTTCGCGGCTGCGCGTCAGGCTGTCCAGCGCGCGCCAGCCGATCACGGCCATCACCGCCAGCAGGGTGATGGCGACCAGCATCTCCAGCAGCGTGAAGCCGCCGGCGAATTTGCGCCCGCGCCGGCGCTCAGAGCACGTTGCGGGTTTCATTGGGGACGATGGTGACCAGCCACGCCAGCCGCACGGACTTGTCGGTGGCGGAGGGATAGACCGCGATCTCGACGCGGCGGAAGACCGGGTTGGGCGTGGCCGACACGGATTGCTCGCAGTACAGCGGCGTGCCGCCCTGTGGGCAGGTATAGCCGCTGACGCCGGGCTCGGGCCAGGTTTTGGCCAGGCGCAGCGAGGCCAGGTGGTTCTCGGCGCTCCATTCGGCTAGCATGCGGGTCTGCAGCGACGCGCTGGCATCGACCATCGAGCTCATCGCACGCATCGCCGCGGTCAGCGCCACGGCCAGGATGGTCAGCGCCACCAGCACTTCGATCAGCGTGAAGCCGCGTGCGCGCCGGTGTCCGGGAAGAAGAGCGCGGCGCGTCATGGCGTGCTGGCGAAATAGCGGCCGCTGCCGTCGCCGGCAACGTCCACGCGGATATCGCCGCGCACCAGCACCAGCCGCTGCGGGGCATCGATCAGCTCGCGCCCGAAGATAAGCCGGGGCGGACTATTGGTGCCAGTGGCGCGCCCGCCTTCGGCGACGATGACCTGGTCCAGCGCCAGGCGCCAGTGGCCGGGGGCAAACACGTCGGTGCGCATGGGGATCCAGCCGTTGGGGCTCGACTCCAGGAAACGCCAGCCGCTGGCGTCGCCCTCCCACGCGATCGGGCGGGCGCCCAGCTGCGCCTCTTCCTGCGCCAGCTCAAACAGTCGCGCGATGCGCTGGCCGTCGTCGAGCACGCGGCCGCGCTCATTGGGCGACGCGTTGACAGCGACCAGCGAGATCACGATGCCGGCGATCACCATGACCACCAGCAGCTCGAGCAGCGTGAAGCCGCTGCGCCGCTGGCGGGGCGCGCGGCGGTGCGGCACCGTGGTCATGATGGATGCGGCAAGGGTGGCGGCGGGGCTGGGCTTATTCCCAGTTGCCGATATCGGCGTCGTTGCCGGTGCCGCCGGCCTGGCCGTCGGCACCGAAACTGAACACGTCGATCTCGCCGCGCACACCGGGGTTCAGGTACTGGTACGGGTGGCCCCAGGGATCCTTGGGCAGTTTTTCCAGGTAGCCGCCGCCCTTCCAGTTGTTGGGCACCGGCTCGGTGGTGGGCTTGACCACCAGCGCGCCCAGGCCCTGCTCGGTGGTCGGGTAGCGGCTGTTGTCGAGGCGGTACAGCTTGAGCGCCTGCATGATCGACGAGATGTCCTGGCGCGCGGCCACGATGCGGGCCTCGTCCGGGCGGCTCATGATCTTGGGCACCACCAGTGCCGCCAGCACGCCGAGGATCACGATCACGACCATGATTTCGATCAGGGTGAACCCGCGCGCGCGGCGGGTGCGTTCGGAACGGGCGGGGCGGGCAAACTGGGTAGTGAATCTGCGCATTGTTGGTGGACCTCTTTGCTGGAATGGCGGGACCCGCGCCAGGGGGCTGGCGGGGCCGGGTTCGCCAATCAGTATAACCGGCGCCTTATGACTCTTTTATGGGCGCGCCCGCCGGGACATGCCGAAAGTCTGATCCGAATCACAAAGCGCGCGGGCGTCATTCGGCCCGGAAAATAAACTTGCATCCTGAATGCATCTTTTTTAAGATGACGCCACGATGCAACTGACCCGCTTCTCCGATTATGCGCTGCGCCTGCTGATGTACGTCGCCCGTGGCGACGGCAGCCGGCCGATCACGATTGCCGAGGTGGGCCAGCAGTTCGAGATCTCGCACAACCACCTGGTCAAGGTGGCGGCGCGGCTGTCGAGGCTGGGCTGGATCAGCGCCACGCGCGGCCGCCACGGTGGCCTGCAGCTGGGCCCCGGCGCCGAGCGGCTGACCATTGGCACCATCCTGCGCGAGCTGGAAGGGCACAAGGGGGTGATCGACTGCGACAACCCGCCCTGTGCGCTGAACGGCAACTGCCGCCTGAAGCGCGCGCTGGACGTGGCCGAGCAGGCTTTCTACCGCGCGCTGGACGACGTCACGCTGGCCGATGTCACCGGCAGCCAGACGGCCGAGTCGATCATCCGCCTGCATCGTGATTTCCTGAACCGGCGTACGGCCTGAGCGGCGTGGTCCGCACTGGCCGGCGGATGCCGGTTTTTTGTTGAGCAAAAACATGCATTTAATATGCATGAAATTAAACGGAGTGATTCCTGATGCTGTCCGCTGCTTCCCGCCCCTTTATCGATGCAAGCGTGCCCGTGCTGCGCGAGCACGGCCTGGCCATCACCACGCATTTCTACCGCGAGATGTTCGCCGACCGGCCCGAGCTGACCCAGCTGTTCAATATGGGCAACCAGGCCAACGGCAGCCAGCAGCAGTCGCTGGCCTCGGCCGTGTTCGCCTATGCGGCCAACATCGATAACGCGGCGGCACTGGGGCCGGTGGTCGAGCGCATCGTCCACAAGCACGCGGCCGTGGGCATTACGCCCGCGCACTACCCGATCGTCGGCCGCCACCTGCTGGGCGCGATCTCCGCAGTGCTGGGCGAGGCCGCCACGCCGCCGCTGCTGGCTGCCTGGGACGAGGCTTACTGGCTGCTGGCGGGCGAGCTGATCGCCGCCGAGGCGCGCCTGTACCAGCGCACCGGCTTGGCGGCCGGCGAGTTGATGCCGGTACGGGTGGTGCGCCGCGAGGCGCAGGGCGACCAGGTGGTGGCGCTCACGCTGGCCGCCGCCGACGGCCAGCCGCTGCGCGATTTCCGCCCGGGCCAGTACATCAGCGTCGAGGCGCGCCTGGACAACGGCACGCGCCAGCTGCGCCAGTATTCGCTGTCGGCCGAGAGCGGGCTGCCGACCTGGCGCATCTCGGTCAAGCGCGAGGACGGCGACCAGGCGACGCCGGCCGGCGCGGTCTCCAACTGGCTGCACGCCAATGCGCGCGAGGGCACCGGGCTCAAGGTGAGCGCGCCGTTCGGCGAGTTCACGCCGGTGCTGGAAAGCCGCCGTCCGCTGGTGCTGCTATCCGGCGGTATCGGCATCACGCCGATGCTGTCGGTGCTGCGCACGCTGGCCGCGCAGGGCTCGCAGCGCGCGGTGCTGTTCGCCCATGCCACCCGCAACGGCCGCCACCATGCGCATCGCGCCGACCTGCAATGGGCGCGCGAACACCTGCCGGAACTGGCGACGCACATCAGCTATGAAAGCCCGGAAACCGGCGATGTCGCCGGCCGCGACTACGACCACGCCGGCACCATGCCGGTGGCCGAACTGCTGCGCCAGCCGGACCTGCAGCGCTTTGTCGACGGGCGCTTCTACCTGTGCGGGCCGCTTGGCTTCATGCAGGCGCAGCGCCATGCGCTGGTCAGCGCGGGCGTGCCGGTCGCGCATATCGAGCGCGAGGTGTTCGGCCCCGACCTGCTGGACGACCTGCTCTGAGCAGCACTGCGGCCGGACCGCCCCGGCAGACAGCGTCATGGGGCTCTGGTACGCTTGGCTTGTCTGCGCTCACGCGCCATGACCCGCCCGAGCGGGTATCCAGGGTACCGATCCCATGCAACTGTCCCTCCGGCCTTCGTTCCGCTTCGATGCCTCCGCGCCATGGCTGCCGCGCCTGGCCAGCCTGGTGCTGTTTATCGCGCTGTGCGCGCTGGTCACGTACTGGGTGCTGGCCTTCAGTGCGATGCGGACCATCCCGGTGCCGCAGAGCGCGCGCGTCGCGCAGACCGAGGCGGTCGAGACCGGCGCGGTCGCCACGCTGTTCGGCGGCTCGGCCCAGGGCGGGCCGCGCGATGTGCAACTGCTCGGCGTGGTGGCAGAGATCGGTGGCGGGGCGGGCGCAGCGATCGTGTCGCTCGACGGCGGCCCGGCCAAGGCGGTGCGCATCGGCGCCGACCTGTCGCCGCAGATCCGGCTGGTGGAGGTGCGCCAGCGCTCGGTGGTGATCGAGCGCAACGGCGTGCGCCAGGAGATCGTGCTGCCGGTGCAGGCGGGCGCCACGCGTGGCCCACCGCGTGGCCCGCCGCGCGCGGCCGCGGCATTGCCCACGCCGCCCTCCGGCGCCGCTGCGCCGATGGCAACACCCGTGCCGGCCCCGGCGCCGGCCACAAGCCCGGCCGCGGCAGGGTCCCAGGAGCCAGCTCCGGAATCCCAGCCGCAGCCGCAACCGGTCGATCCGCGTCAGTATCAGCCCGTGATGGCTCCGCAGGCAGCCGGCGAAGGCCAGCCGGCGCCGAAAGAGTAGCCCGAGCACCCGATTATTCGTCCTGGCTTGCATTCGCTTACGCCGTGCGGCCCTTTCTGTGAGGCGGGTAACATCGTATTAAAAGCGCCAACTTTCGTTCATCGTCTGCGTTCTAATCCGTACATGCCCAACGTGATGAAAAGGAGCAAGACATGCAACGCAATCACAAGCCGCAGATCCTGAAGCAGTTCCTGGTCGCATCGGCCGCTTTCCTGCTCGCCGGTGGTGCTTTTGCCCAGGCCAGCGCGCCAGCCGCACCCGCCGGCAAGCCCGGCATGGAGCACCACCACATGGGCCACGGCGGCGGCATGTGGATGAAGTCGATCGATACCGATGGCGATGGCGCCATCTCCAAGGCCGAAGCCGACGCCTGGTTCAACAAGCTCGACACCAACCACGACGGCAAGATCGACAAGGCCGAAATGGACGCGTACCGCAAGACCGCCATGGCTGAGCGCCACGCACGCATGCAGGCTGCCTTTGACGAAAAATTCAAGGCGGCTGACAAGAACGGCGATGGCGCGTTGACCAAGGCCGAGGTCGCCGCTGGCCTGCCGCACCTGGCCAGGCACTTCGACCAGCTCGACGCTAATCACGACGGCAAGCTGACCCGTGACGAGATCCGCGCCGGCATGGAGAAAATGCACCAGGACCACTCGCAACGCGGCGATCGTGGCCCGCGCGGTCAGGCCCCGGCGCCCGCGACCCCGGGCGCTCCGTCCTCCAGCGGCGGCTGACCGGCCCCGGCAGGGCCGCGCCTGCGGACCACCTGCCAGCGATGCCAACTAGCGCGCAAGCCTGACGGCTTGCGCGCTTTTTCTTTGCCCGTTCGCCGGACGATACGCGCCCGGGACAACAGGGAGAGATCTGACCCCGAAACGCGCATTGGCCCGTAGAATGCCGCTTCCCTGTTTTTGCCGGGCTTGGCACCATCCTTGCCTGCTCCCGGCCGGCGGGGGCGCGTCCGCGATACGCGGCAGCGCCGCCAGACAGGTATTGCCCAGCCCGACCGGCTGCCGCATGAGTGACCGATAAGGCTGCCCACTAACCAGAATCGGGCCAAGATCGGGCGTAATTGCACAAAAAATTGCGTACTTGTGCACGGCTTGCTAAATTTGCGCAAAAAAATTGCCAATAAACATATTGCGGAGCAACAATATCGTGAGCAAGGTGGAGTTGGACAAGATCGACCGGAAGATCCTGGAAGTGCTGCAGACCAACGGCCGGTTGACCAACCTGGAGGTGGCCGAGCGCGTCAACCTGTCGCCCAGCCCCTGCCTGCGCCGCATCCGGCGGCTGGAGGAGATCGGCGTGATCCGGCAGTACGCAGCGCTGCTGGAGCCCAACAAGATCGGGCTGGGCCTGCTGGCCTATATCAATGTCCGGTTGGAAAAGCATGGCGGGGCGGCCAAGGGCAAGGCGCCGCTGGACCTGTTCCGCGCCTCCATCGCGGTCTGGCCGGAGGTGGCCGCGTGCCACGCCATGACCGGCGAGATGGACCTGCTGCTCAAGGTCTACGTGGAAGACATGGAGCACTTTGCGCGCTTCATGCAGGAACAGCTGCTGGCGCACCCGTCGGTGATCGACGTGCGCTCCAGCTTTGCGCTGGAAAGCATCAAGGACACCACGGCGCTGCCGGTGGGCGGCGCGGCCTGATGCAGCAAACCTGAGCTTGGAAACAGAAACGGCGCATTGTTGCGATGCGCCGTTTGCGTGGTTGCGGCGGGGGTGGACTCAGGCGGTATGCTTCTGCGGCACCATGGTGCGCCAGAAGCGCAGCCCGAAGCGGCGAGCGTCGCGCAGGTTGCGGCGCACCGCGTAGTCCAGGTCGGCGAGCTGCTCGTCCAGCGCCTCGGTCAGGCGGCTGGCGGCGTCCGCCGGCGGCAGTTCCAGGTAGGCATCGGCTTCACCGTAGGCATACTGAACCTTCATGCCGGCCTTCTTGGCGATGTGCATCATCGCGGCGTTGCGCGACAGGCAGTGCATGTACAGCGTGCGCACATTGGTATTGCGGCCATGGATGGCGGCACGCTCGAACAGCGCGCTGCCGATGCCGCGGCCGCGGGCACTGCCCGAGACCGACACGCCGAACTCCGCCACGCGGCCCTGGGCGTTGTCGCGCAGGTTGGCGAAGTGGCCCACCCCGATCAGCTCGAGCTTGTCGTCGTAGACACCGAACACGCTGTCATGGTCGAAGTCGATGCTGTCGACGTAGGCTTCGATCACGTGGTCGCCCACCGACTGGCCGAAACGGAGCAGGCGATCCTCCTCGCCCAGGGCGAGGAAATGCTTCAGCAGGCGCGAGCGGTGATGGGCCGCCAGCTCGCGCACCAGAACGGTGGCGCGCTGGGTGGCCTGTGCGGCTTTGGCTGCCTTGCGCAGATCTTCGTCGGTCAGTGCGCCGACGGCCTTGCTCAGTTCGAGCGGATTCACTTTTTATTCCTTCCTGGTGCAGTCACAGATAAAAATAGGCACTGCGGTGGTATTTTTCCAGTCACTTTTCCCTGCGTCGGTGCAGGATCCGGGGAAACACCATCTTGATGCAGCACGAAAAGTATTGTAGTGGAATTGTCAGTTTGACGTAAGCTTCCCGCGCTGCAGCAGGCCGACAACTCGCCACTGCTTTGCTAAAAATCAATTAAAATCAAAGGTTTGCAAAAATGTGATGAATTGTTGCAAGGCGCCTGCTGTGGATTTGGTGCAACGCCGCAATTTCGCGCCCGCCCAGGATTTTTTCCCGACTACTCGCCAGCCGATCGCCTTTCGATGACCGAGCCCCCAATCGTTGTGATCTACGCGCATCCTACGCCCAGCCGTTCGCGCGTCAACCGGCCGCTGGCCGATGCGCTGGGTGCGCTGCCGCAGGTACAGGTACGCGATCTTTACCGCAGCTATGTCGACTACGACATCGACGTCGTCGCCGAGCAGCGCGTGCTGGCGGTCTCGGACACCATCGTGCTGCAGTTTCCGGTGCGCTGGTACAGCGTGCCGGCCTTGCTCAAGCTGTGGCTCGATGAGGTCCTGGAGCCGGGCTGGGCATACGGTCCCGGCGGTACCGCGCTGCGTGGCAAGTCGCTGCTGGTGGTAGTCAGCACCGGCGGCACGGCCGATGCCTACGGCCCGGAGGGCACCCATGGCCACCCGATTGCGGACTTCCTGTTGCCACTGGAGCAGACCGCCTTGCTGTGCGGCATGAACTGGCTGCCGCCGGTGGTGCTGCATGACGCCAACAATGCCGACGCCCAGGCACTGGCCGACCATATCGCCCATGTGTGCGGGCGGCTTGGCACGCATGCGATGCCCGCGGAGGTGCGGGCATGAACCAGCACGACTTCCTGATTGCGCTGCTGGTGTTCCTGGTGGCGGCGGTGGTGGCGGTGCCGCTGGCGCGGCGCAGCGGCCTGGGCGCGGTGCTGGGCTACCTGCTGGCGGGGGCGGCGATCGGGCCGTTCGCCCTGCGCCTGGTGACCAATGTCGAAGCGATCCTGGACTTCTCCGAGTTTGGCGTGGTGCTGATGATGTTCGTGATCGGCCTGGAGCTGGAGCCGCGCAAGCTCTGGGCGCTGCGGCGGAGCATCTTCGGCTACGGCGGCGCGCAGCTGGCCGCCTGCGCGCTGGTGATCGGCACGGTGGCGGCGCTGGCGGGCGCGCCGTGGCAGGTGGCGCTGGTGGCGGGCCTGGGGCTGGCGCTGTCGTCCACCGCGATCGCGCTGGCGACGCTGACCGAGCGCAACCTGTTCGGCACGCCAGCGGGGGCCGCCAGCTTCGGCATCCTGCTGTTCCAGGACATCGCCGCGATCCCGATGATCGCGCTGCTGCCGCTGCTGGCCACGCAGGGCGCCGAAGGTGCGGGCTCGGGCGCGGCCGGCTGGCTGGCGGCGGGCAAGGCGGTGGCGGTGATCGGCGCGGTGGTGGCTGGCGGCCGCTACCTGGTGCGCCCGGCGCTGCGGTTTATCGCCCGCACCGACATGCGCGAGATGTTCACCGCGTTTGCGCTGCTGCTGGTGGTGGGCATCGCGCAGATGATGGACGCGGTGGGCTTGTCGATGGCGCTGGGCACCTTCCTGGCCGGCGTGCTGCTGGCCGATTCGGAATACCGCCACGCGCTCGAGGCCGACCTGGAGCCGTTCAAGGGCCTGCTGCTGGGGCTGTTCTTCATGGCGGTCGGCATGTCGATCGACTTTGCGGTGCTGGCCAGCTCGCCCTGGCTGGTGCTGGGGCTGGTGGCCGCCTTCGTGGTCGCCAAGACCGTGCTGCTGGCGCTGCTGGCCCGGTACTTTGCCATTGCCCGCGGCCAGCGGCTGCTGTTCGCGCTGCTGATCTCGCAGGGCGGTGAATTCGCCTTCGTGGTGTTCGGCGTGGCCGGCACCGCCGGCCTGCTGCCGCGCGAGACCGAGGCGCTGCTGGTGCTGGTGGTGGCGCTGTCGATGGTGGCCACGCCCTTGCTGCTGCTGGCCTACGACCGCCTGGTGGCGCCCCGTCTGGGCGCGGGCAAGGCACGGCCCGACGACGCCATCACGCCGCAGCACAGTCCGGTGCTGATCGCCGGCTTCGGGCGCTTCGGCCAGATCGTCGCCCGCCTGCTGTACACCCAGGGCGTGGGCGTGACGGTGCTGGACCATGACCCCGACCAGATCGAGTTCCTGCGCCAGTACGGCTTCAAGGTCTTCTATGGCGACGCCACCCGGCTGGACCTGCTGGAAGCTGCCGGCATTGCCAACGCGCGCATCCTGGTGGTGGCCATCGACGGCATGGACGACAGCCTGGCGCTGATCGACCGCGTGCGCGAGCGCTTTCCCGAACTGCAGATCTACGCCCGGGCGCGCCATGTGTCGCATGTCTATCAACTGAAGGACCGCGGCGTGCACCTGTTCGAGCGCGAGATGTTCGAGGGCTCGCTGATGCTGGGCCGCCGCGTGCTGGAAGGGCTGGGCTTCGATCCGGCCGAGGCCCGCAACGTGGCGCTGCGGTTCCGCCGCCACAACATCCAGGCGATCGACCGTTTCTATCCGCACTACACCGACCAGAAGAAGCTGGTCTCGCTGGCGCGCCAGGCGCGCGACGAGCTGGAAGAGATGTTCCGCCAGGACCGGGAACAGCGGCGCCAGCGTGAAGAGGCCGAGTGGATGTAAGTGACGGCTTGGCCGGCCGGGGCCGCGTCAGCGTCCGGCCGCGACCCGGCCGGGCAGGCCGCCTTCGAGCAGGTCGACCACCATCTCGGCAAAGTCGGCGTAGGACATCTGGCCGCCCGGCTTGAGCCAGGTGAAGGTCCAGTTGATCATGCCGAAGATGGTCATGGTCAGCGCGGTCTGGTTCTCGCGCGTGACGCGCTCGGGGTAGGCCCGGCGCAGCAGGCGCGAGAACGCCGCGACCACGTCGCGCTCGCGGCCCAGGATCAGGTCGCGCTGGGTCTCGGCCAGGAACTTGACGTCGTTGATCAGCGCGATATGGCGCGTCTGCGAGGTCTCGTACTCGGCCAGGAAGGCGCGGATCAGGTTGCCGAAGGCTTCCTTGTCGGTGCGGGCGTGGCGCTCGGCGTTGGCTTCCACTTCAGTGACCAGCAGCATCAGCCGGCGCGTGTAGCGGTCCAGCAGGTCGAACAGGATCGCTTCCTTGCTCTCGTAATAGTGGTACAGCCGCGCCTTCGAGGTGCCGCAGGCGGCGGCCAGGTCGGCCATCGAGGTGCTGGGGTAGCTGCTGTTGGCAAAGGCGGCGGCGGCCAGGTCCAGGATCTGCTCGCGCTGTGCCTCGAAATCGGGTGCCTTGGTACGGGCCATATTCTTCTGTTTATTGCCAGCCGTTCATTCGCCGCCGTTGCCTCCACCACTGGCATGGCGGCGCAGCTCGCAGGTATCGAGCGAGTCGGCGTTGCCGCGCAGCACCAGCTGGCCCATGGCGATCAGTTCGCGGCAGCGCCAGAACACAAACCAGTCGCTGGCCAGCAGGCCCTCGATCGCGCCCATCACGCTGCCCACCACCTGCGCCGCGGCGGTCCAGTCGGACGGGGCGCGTTCCATGATGATGTCGTCGATGGTGTGATACGCCGCCGGCACCAGCGTGTTGCCCTTCCACAGCCGCACGTCGGCGTTTTCCTTGACGTTCTGCTGCCACTCGTAGCCGAGCCGGCCCAGGCGCAGCACCGAGACCGGGGCGATGGTGGAAAAGCGCCGCGCCAGCCGCGCGGGCGAGTACATGCCGATGGCCGCCAGGTTGCCCTGCGCCGGCATTTCCAACTCGCGCAGGTCCATCGCGATTTCATTGATGCGCTGCGGCGCCTGGTACAGGTGGAACACCACCCTGCGCAGCATCAGCTGGTCGGCCGCGCTCTGGCCGTGCCAGATGGCCACTTCCATGTCGTCCTGGCGCAGCCTCTGGAGCTGGTCCAGCGCCTGGCGCATCTCGGCGCCGAAGTCGATGTCGGTATGCGGGGCGACCCGCTGCCAGAAACCGGAGCGGATCAGTCCGGTGCTGTCGATGTCGGCCAGCGGACCCACGGCAAGGTCGTCGCGCAGCACCACGACAGGGTCCGGCCGCGCGGCCTGGGCCAGGGCCTGGCGCAGGGTCGTGCCTGCTACATCACCATTGACGACGTGGATATATTGCATGGCCGTGATTGTATATGGGTGGGACGGTTCGCTGGCGCCGCCGCGGCGGCGATGCGACAGGCCCGAGCGCCGCCCGCACTGTCACGCTCCTGCAAGCATCGCGCCAGCAGGGTGCCGCCTGCCGCCATTGTAGTCACGGCCCATGCTGGCCAATGTCGGCAATTGTCTGAATACGCACCCCCGGCATGCCAGGATCAGCGTTCGTCGTAGCTGACCACCACCCGCGGCGTCAGCGCGCGCGCCTGGCAGGTGAGCACGAAGCCCTTTTCCATCTCCCACGGCTCGAGCGTGTAGTTCTTTTCCATTTCCACCTTGCCTTCCAGCACCTTGGCGCGGCAGGTGCAACAGACGCCGCCCTTGCAGGCATAGGGCAGGTCCAGCCCGGCGGCCAGCGCGGTGTCGAGCACGTTGGCGTCTTCCAGCGGCAGGCGCATGCTGTGCTGCTTGCCGTCCAGCACCACCACCAGCTCGGCCGTGCCGGCCAGGTCGGTGTGTATGGCAGCCGGCTTGCGCTTAGCCTGGGCCAGCGGCACGCCGAAGCGCTCGGCATGGATGCGGTGCGGGTCTAGGCCCGCATCGCGCAGCGCCGCCTCGACCTCGTCGATCATCGAGGCCGGCCCGCAGACAAAGGCCGCGTCGATGTCGTCCACCGGGATCAGCGTCTGCAGGAAGGCCGTCACGCGGGCGTGGTCGAGCCGGCCGTGCAGCAGGTCCACCTCCTGCGGCTGGCGCGACAGCACGTGGTAGAGCGTGAAGTGCGCCAGGTACTGGTTCTTCAGGTCTTCCAGTGCCTCGGAGAAGATAATGCTGTCGACGTTGCGGTTGCCATAGACCAGCGTGAAGCGGCTGTGCGGCTCGGCCTGCAGCGTGGTGCGGATCAGAGACAGCACCGGCGTGATGCCGCTGCCGGCGGCAAAGGCCACGTAGTGGCGCGCGGCGCCGGCATCGAGCGGCACGTGGAAGCGACCGTCGGGGGTCATCACGTCGATCACCTGCCCCGGGGCGATGGCGTCATGCAGGTGCGTGGAAAAAAGCCCGTCCTCGACCAGCTTGACCGCCACCCGCAGCTCGCCGCGTTCGTCGTAGTCTTGCACCGCCGAGCAGATCGAGTAGGAGCGGCGCAGGTCCTTGCCATCGACCGGCGCCCTCAGCGTCAGGAACTGGCCCTGGGTGAAGCGGTAGGCATCGCGCAGCGTGTCCGGCACCTCGAAGGCGATCGAGATGGTGTCGGCGGTCTCGGGGCGCACCTGCGCCACGCGCAGCGGGTGGAACTGTGGAGTCATGGCAGCCTGGCTTCGGCCCGGCGGGGCTCAGTAGGGTTTGAAATAGTCGAACGGCTCGCGGCAGTCCAGGCAGCGGTACAGCGCCTTGCAGGCGGTCGAGGCGAAGCGCGAGATCTCCTGCGTGTGCACGCTGCCGCAGCGCGGGCAGGCCACGGCATCGGGCGCACCGGCGCGGGCGGGCACAAAGCGCAGCGGCTGCGCTTGGGCCGGCGTGCCGCACTGGCCCGGCGGCGCTATGCCGAAGGCGCGCAGGCGCTCGCGCGCGGCCGGGGTGATCCAGTCGGTGGTCCAGGCCGGCGCCAGCACGGTGCGGATGCGCCACGGCGCCAGCCCGGCGCCGTCCAGCGCCTGGCCGATGTCCTCGGCGATCTGCGACATGGCCGGGCAGCCGGAGTAGGTGGGCGTGATGACGATCTCGAGCGCGCCGTCGGCAGCGGGTACGACATCGCGCAGGATGCCCAGGTCGCGGATCGACACCACCGGGATCTCCGGGTCCGGCACCGCCTCGAGCGCCGCCCACGCGCGCGCGATGCGGCCGTCGGCGCCGCGGTGGTCGTTATGCAGGGGGAGGGCGGTGACATTCATGCTGGTCAACCCTTCTCGTCGAAGCGTGCGCTCACCATTGCGCGCCCGGATGGGACCGCGCCAGCCCCTGCATCTCGCCCAGCAGGTAGCTCATGTGTTCGGAATGCACGCCGTGCTTGCCGGTCGAGACAAAGCCCGTGGCCTGCGGCGGGGTCAGCGTGGCGGCCTGCAGCGTCTCGGCGACGGTGGCGTCCCAGGCCGGGCGCAGCGTGGCCGTGACCACGCCGATGCCTTGCGCGGCGGCCTCGGTCTCGACCGCGTCTTCGGCAAAGCACTCATTCATATAGGGCAGCAGGTGCTCCAGCGCGCGCTGCATGCGCGCGTGCGACCCCTCGGTACCGTCGCCCAGGCGCACCACCCAGCCGGCCGCGTGGTGCAGGTGGTAGCGCGCTTCCTTGACCGACTTGGCGGCGATCGCGGCCAGTTGCTCGTCGCGGCTCTCCAGCAGTGCCTCCCAAAGCTCGACCATCAGCGCGCTGTACAGGAAGTTGCGCATGATGGTGACGGCGTAGTCGCGCTCGGCGGCGGCGTTGCCGGCCAGCGGGCCGCGGTGCGGCAGCTCCAGCAGCGTCCAGTTGCGGAACTCGCGCTCGGCGCGCCAGTAGGCGTAGTCGTCCTCATGGCGGGGCAGGCCGGTCAGCTCGCCTTCGAGCTCGCCGGCGCGGCCGTACAGCAGCCGCGCCTGGCCGATCAGGTCCAGGCTGATATTGGCCAGCGCAATGTCTTCTTCCAGCACCGGCCCGTGGCCGCACCATTCGGCGTTGCGCTGGCCCAGGATCAGGGCGTTGTCGGCCAGGCGCAGCACATAGCGCAACGCGGCGGTGCGCGCCGGCGCCAACGGATCCAGCAAGGCAGGCACGGAGGGCTGTGGGGACGCGGTCATGGTGCGGGCCTTACATGTGGTTGACTTCGTCGGGCAGCTGGTAGAACGTCGGGTGCCGGTAGATCTTGTCGGCCATCGGGTCGAACAGCTCGGGCTTTTCCTCGGGCACGCTCGCGGTAATGGCCGCCGACGGCACCACCCAGATCGACACGCCTTCCTGGCGCCGCGTATAGACGTCGCGCGCCATGTGCAGCGCCTGCTGCGCGTCGGCGGCATGCAGGCTGCCGCAATGCTTGTGTTCCAGGCCTTGCTTGCTGCGCACGAATACTTCCCACAGCGGCCATTCCTTGCGTTGCATGGTGTCTCCTCCGTCCTCGGACGCCGGGTTCAGGCGGCGGCCCGGCTGGCACGGGCTTCGCGTTCGGCCACCTTGGCGGCATGCGCCAGCGCGGCTTCGCGCACCCAGGCACCTTCCTCGTGCGCTTTCACGCGGGTGGCCAGGCGCTCCTTGTTGCAGGGGCCATCGCCGTTGATCACGCGCCAGAACTCATCCCAGTCCAGCGGCCTGTAGTCATAGTGGCCACGTTCGGCATTCCATAGCAGGCCGGGGTCCGGCAGGGTAACGCCCAGCACGCGCGCCTGCTCGACGGTGGCATCGACAAACTTCTGGCGCAGGTCGTCGTTGGAAATGCGCTTGATGCCCCAGGCCATGGTCTGGGCGCTGTTGGTCGAGGCCGCGTCGGGCGGGCCGAACATCATCAGCACCGGGAACCACCAGCGGTCGACCGCGTCCTGCACCATCTCGCGCTGGGCATCGGTGCCGCGCATCATCGCCAGCAGCGCGTCAAAGCCCTGGCGCTGGTGGAACGACTCTTCCTTGCAGATGCGGATCATGGCGCGCGCGTACGGGCCGTACGAGCATCGGCACAGCGGGATCTGGTTCATGATCGCCGCGCCGTCGACCAGCCAGCCGATCACGCCCACGTCGGCCCAGGTCAGTGTCGGGTAATTGAAGATCGACGAATACTTGGCGCGGCCGCTGTGCAGCGCATCGACCAGGTCGTCGCGCGAGGCGTCCAGCGTCTCGGCGGCGGAATACAGATAGAGGCCGTGGCCGCCTTCGTCCTGCACCTTGGCCAGCAGGATGGCCTTGCGCTTGAGCGACGGCGCCCGGCTGATCCAGTTGCCCTCCGGCAGCATGCCGACGATCTCCGAGTGCGCGTGCTGCGAGATCTGGCGCACCAGGGTCTTGCGATAGGCCTGCGGCATCCAGTCCTGCGGCTCGATCTTGCCGTCGGCGGCCATGCAGGCATCGAACGCCGCCTGGCGGGCGGCTTCGTCCTGGGGCGCGCTGGCCTGCGCCGCGTCGGCGTGCTGGCCGGGCAGGTCAAGACTCTGCGTGTACATATCGTCTCCTCTGGCGGGATCGCCGCACGACTGCCTCGGGGGCGGCTGGCCCTATTATATATAAGCCGACCGGTCGGTCAATTTAAGGGAAAACCTCCTTCCCGGGCCGTGGCTTGATCCCGGCACGCACGGGCACCGCGGCGTGCGCCGGCTGGTGCTGGGCAGCGTGGCCGAGGCGGTGATGCGCCAGATGAGAAAAAGAAAACGCCCCCGGCTACGGGGGCGCCAGGACCTCGCGGCAGGATTCAGCCCGCGAAGCGGAAATGGCCGCTGCGCAGCACGATTTCGCGTGCCTCGGTCAGTTCGAACAGGCTTTCGGCCAGGCGCTCGATGCGCTGGCGGTTGCTGGTGAAGGCTGCCACCAGGTCTTCCTCGCGCGGCGAACGTGCGCCGAAATGGGCCTCCAGGGCCTCGGCGGTGACGGAATACAAGGTGGGACTGCCGTTGACCGTGGCGGGGCAGGACAGCGTGAGGCTGGCTGCGCAGTAGGTCGGGAGGCTGCGAGGGAACGTGATGTCTGGCATGGCGTGCCTCGTGCTGGCGGCGGGTATTAGATCAATATAGGCCATTGCCGCGTTCCGTAAAGCCCGGCCGGGCAATTGGCCAGCCCGGCAGGTGCGAGCGCCACCCGCGACGCCTGCAAAGTTGGCGGCCCGTCGTGAGATCGCTCTACGAAACTGTCTGCTGCGTCGCAACAAAGCCTGCCTGTCGTCCCAATCGGCGGAGTGGCCGCACTTCATCAGGCGTCAAATCCGCCTGGCGAAGATCGTGGCACTATTCCTGCGCAATGGCAGGCAAAGGACGCACAGGGTTGTGGAAGTCCCCGCGCGCAGGCGAAAAAAAACCCACGCAGGTTGTGCGTGGGTTGCAATCCACCGAGGTGGTGGAGGAGACAGACTTCACTATACATGGTTTGTTGCGACGCACCAAGTCGCTATGTGTCAATGTATGATGATGCGCACAATAGCGTTGTATCGGTGCAACGAAATCGCATGCCACTTTACCGGCAGAGGTTTAGCGGAACAGATAAGCGGCGCCAACCGCACACACGAGCCCCGCGGCATCGGCCACCAGTGCACAGCCCAGCGCGTGGCGCGTATTACGCACGTTGACGCTGCCGAAGTAGACCGCCAGCACATAGAAGGTAGTCTCGGTCGATCCCTGGATGATCGCCGCCAGCCGGCCCTGGAACGAGTCCACGCCATAGGTCGTCATCACATCCACCATCAGCCCGCGCGCGCCGGCGCCGGACAGGATCTTCATCAGCCCGACCGGCAGCGCCGGCACGAAGTCAGTATTGACGCCCAGGTGGGCAAAGCCCTGCGTCAGCCAGCCCATCAGCACGTCCATGCAGCCGGTGGCCCGGAACAGGCCGATGGCGACCAGGATCGCCACCAGGTAGGGAATGATCTGCACGGCGACGCCAAAGCCATCCTTGGCGCCGTCGATAAAGGCCTCATAGACATTGACCCGCCGCAGCGCGCCGCAGACCAGGAACAGGGTGATCAGCGACAGGATGAAGCCTGCGCCGGCCAGCGCTGTCACGCGGCTGACCTGCTCCGGCGGCGCATGCCGCAGCCACGCGACCATCCCGCCCAGCAGCGCCACCACCAGCCCGAACGCCACCAGCACAGCCGGGCGCAGCAGGTTCAGCCGCTGCACCCACGCCACCGCCAGCAGCCCGGCGAGGCAAGAGCCGCCGGTGGCCAGCAGCGTCGGCAGGAAGATATCGGCGGCGTTGAAGCCCACCAGCCCCTGCTTGACTGCGATCGCCTGCCGGATCGCGATCACTGAGGTCGGGATCAGCGTCAGCCCGGCGGTATTCAGCACGATGAACATGATCTGCGCGTCGGTGGCGACGTCAGGGCGCCGGTTCAGCGTCTGCAGTTCGCGCATGGCGTTCAGGCCGAGCGGCGTGGCGGCATTGTCCAGCCCGAGCAGGTTGGCCGACACATTCATCATCATCGCGCCCTGCGCGGGGTGGCCCTGCGGCACGCCGGGGAAGAAATGGCGCAGCAGCGGGTTCACCAGCCGGGCGAAGGCATCGACCACGCCGGCGCGCTCGCCGATGCGCATGACGCCAAGCCAAAGACTCATCACCCCTGCCAGGCCGAGCGCGATCTCGAAGGCAGTGCGCGCGCTGTCGAACAGGCTTGCCAGCATCGCCGGGAAGACGGTGAGGTCCCCGCTGGCCATGCGGACGCAGGCGGCGAAAAAGGAAATCAGGAAGAAACCGAGCCAGACAACGTTCAGGGCCATCGGAATGCCGGAAGCGGGGAAATCAAAGCCGGGGGAGACGCCCCGGCACGGCGTGCTGCTCAGTCGATCACGGCCCCGCGTTCGGCCAGCAGCTCGCGCAGGATCGAGCGGTGGCAGTGCGCCTCGTTCTCGCAATAGCAGCCGACCGAGAAATTGGTCTGGTGCGACAGCGCCGCCAGCAGATCGAGCGTGCGGCTGGCGTCTGGCTCGGCCATTTCCTTGCGGAAGTGCCGCACGAAGGCCTGCCATTGCTTGTCGTCAGTGGCCTGCAGCGCCTGTGCCACCAGTTCCGGCGAGGGCGACAGCACCGGATACCAGACATCGTAGAAATCGCGGCTGGCGAACTCGGATTTGGGCACGCCCCGCGGCGGGCGGCGCACGGTGCCGATGCGCAGGCCCTCATTGGCCGCGCGGGGTGTTCCCAGTCTTACGATTCTGATGGTCATAGAAGATCCCGCTCATCTCTGCCTGCGCGGTGGCGCCTGGCATGGGGTTTGGCTCAAGCCCCAAATCATGAATCATGGTGTCGCGCATGACAAACTTCTGCACCTTCCCTGTCGCCATCGTCATTATTGAGCCTTATGCGCCACTTCTTGGGGTGCTGCGAATTATTTCGCGAAATCGCTTGCCAACCCCGCTACGCTCCCTTACTATTCGCCCCCTCGCAACACAACGCAGCGCTGCAAAGCAGACGGGGCGCGGGTTACGGGGTCGACCGGGAAGGTTGGCGCAGCGAAGTCAGCGCGCCGGCCGCAGCAAAAAAAGATTGCTGAAACGGTTGACGAAACGAAGAAAGCTCTGCATAATTTCTTTCTCTGCTGCTGACAACGCAGCGACGCAAACGGCAAAGCCGGTGCGGGTTCGGACGGTAACGAACGGACGAGTTCTTTAACAAACAAACAACCGATAAGTGTGAGCGCTGGGTAGCGGACGCCGCTGTCTTCGGGCAGTGATGCTTCACAAGTTATACAGTGCTCGCACAGCAAAACGTGACTGGGTCTTCGGATCTGGTCAGTCAGTTTTCTGAGAGTGAGCGACCGCTCGAAAGAGCGAGGACCCGCGAGGGTCCACACAGA
>NZ_QKWJ01000025.1 GCF_003353055.1 Cupriavidus lacunae | reverse complement strand
GTGGGCTACGACCCATCCGACGATAGCTTTCCGGAATCACTTCAGAAGGCGCAGCGTAAGCTGGAAGAGAAGCACCGTGCGGAGTCGACAATGGCGGTGACTCAAGCCCACCAGCCGGCGGAAGCGGATTTGACACGCTAGCATTGCAGGCACTGGTTCCTGGAAATCGGTCGCCGCGATACATCATTCGATGGGCTCGCCTTACCACCGAACCGTAGCTAGTGAGTTCGGGCGTGATCTGGTTTTGCGAGCCTGTTTCCTTCACGAATATCGGTGTGACGCCGACTTCGATCAGCTTCTTGCGCAGATCGGCGTCCCTGGGCGCTCTGGTCGCTTTGGTCGGTCGTTGCTCGGATCAATTCGGGGGATGCCTATTCGGACGGGGCCCGCAACTGAGCACCGCCGGCTTTATGCGCGCGATAGCAAACGCCTTGTGAAGGAAAGTTATCATGAAAGATCCTATTCGTATCCTCTGTGCAGCAGTCATCTCGGCAACGGCCGTCATTGCCACTCCAGTGTTCGCGCAGTACGCACAAGTCACAGCCCCTACCGTCACCCCAGCGGATTTGCTCCATGAACTCAAGAAACTACGGACGCTGGGATACGAGCCGAGCAGAGAAGGCAACTATCCGGCCGATCTGCAAGCGGCACAACAGCAACTAACAGAAACGCACCAGGGAAGTACAGGCGCAACGTTGGCGTCGCAGGGGCCCTCACGGTAACGTGCATTGCCTCGAAGAGCGCGCGTATCCCTCACGAAGGAGCAGTCGCTGCCCCTCCGGGAGAAAAGCGGGCGCGCATTATCGCAACCGGGCAAAGTCTTGCGAGCGGCCGCCCGTTCAATCTTGCCTTCAGGCCGCATAACCTCCAACGTTCGCCGCGCGCGCAGCGCAGACTGAACTGGCTTGCCGGTGCGGTCTTTCTTGCGTTCGCCGTGCGCCTGGTCAGTTCGCACATCTGATGCACACAAGGCACCTATGACATCGATTCAAACTTTCAATCTGTCGATGGGAATGTTTCGCGATAGCGGCGCGTATACGGCAGTAACGATCGCAACATGGCGCCGCATCTGCAGGCCGCACGGATCCGGTCGTTGAACTGACGCTTTTCCGTCCATTCCCTAATTGAGGAGCTACTCATGAAACGCCTCGGCCAACTCTCCGGTGCTGCCCTGCTGATTGCAACCGTCGCCGCCTTTGCTTCGCAAGCCGCCGTTGCCGCTGTCAACTCGCCCCGCGACGTCTATACCGATGGCGCTCGCATCGGGCAACGGGATGTCTTCACCGATGGTGCGCTCATCGGACAACGTGATGCGTTCACCGATGGTGCCCGCATCGAAGCACGCGATGTGTACACCGATGGCGCCCGCAACGCGGTGCTGGACGATCGCATTGATGGCGTTCGAACCCTTGCTGGCATGGATCGCACAGGCCCGTCGAATCCTCCCGCACGCTCCACGGATCCGTACACCGATGGATCCCTTGCCTGATAACGGGCCTCGATCCCACTCCATACCATGACAGCAATCCTTGCAGGGCTGCGGAAGACTCGCCACGCGTGTCACCCGCAACTCCTGTTGCCACTCGATGGTCCCGCCGCGATCAGGGGACCTGCACCTGAACCGGAGTGCCAGGCTTTCCCGAGATCTGCGGGGCTACCACCAGGTAGCGGCGCTTGTCGGCTGTGGCGCTTGTGCCCGGTGCAACAACCTGCCGGATCGGCCCGATGGTGTTGACGATAGCCGCCCCAGCCGGATTCGTCGTGAACACTGCGAGCGGCTCCAGCGGCCCACCGCCGTCAGCTTTGTTCGCTAGTGCCAATACATAAGATTGCCTCGGCTGAAGGCCGGTCACTGCTGCCTGCAGCACCTGCACCAACCCCTGGTCGAATAACGTAATGCTGGTCGAGGCGGTTGCCTTCCCGTCCGACTGCCCTGTGTTCGGCGCCAATAGCGTCAGGTGGCTTGCCTGCCCGGCAATGCCAAGCGGCTCCAGGTTCTGCGTGCCATTGCCTTCCGTCACCGCGTTTGGCACATACGCGATGGCCTGGGGGGCCTGTCCCACCCGAACCGTCGCGATTACGGTGTTGTTCAGCGTGTCAATGGCAGCGATAGCATCGGCATTTTCCAGACCCACATACACGCGGCTGCCGTCGCCCGAGGGCCAGATGCCGTGAGGCAGGCTGCCCACCGGAATGGTAGCCACCTGCGAAAAATCATCGGTACGAAAGACCTTTACCTGATTCAACCCGCCCACGGTCACGTAGGCAAAACTGCCCTTGGCATTGCGTATAAAGTTCACGTGGTTTGTGAGGGGACCGGTTTCGATGCTCTTGATGCGGGCGAATGGAGGACGTGCGTCAAAGACCTGAACCCTTCCAATGTCCTTTAGTGTGAACCAGACCTGCCTGCCGTCCGGCGTGGCGGCGATATTCGGACAAAATGGACTGTCCTGCTTCACCGCACCCACGATCTTGTGCTCGGCCAATGAGATCACCTCGGTTTCCGGATTAAATGAAGAGCACACGTAGCCGTACTTGCCATCGGGCGAGAAGATCTGCATGCCAGGTCCGGCAGGCACGATAATACGGGTCTTCTCTTCGAAGGTTTTGGCATCGAGAACCGCGACATAGTTTTCTCCGCGCACGGTAACCCATACCTCGCTGCCGTCCGGTGTGTAGAACGCCTCATGCGGCGACCTGCCGACATAGGCAGTGTGCTTGACCGTATTGGTTTGGGTATCGATGAACGTCACCGAATTTGAACCGATGGAGACAATGGCCAGGGTCCGATGGTCCGGTGAGAAGCCCATGCCATGTACTAGCACCTGTCCACGATATAGCGGACTGAAATTTCCAGGCGAAGGATCCCCGAGCCGGATTAGGCCAAGAAGACGATGATCGGCCGGGTCCACCACGGAAACCGTGTTCGAAAATTGCTCGGCAGCGTAGAGGCGGTCGCGGTGGCTGACAGGGATATCCGGTTCGGACTGGGATACGGGGGCTTGCCCTGCCAATAATGGTGGCGCCGCTGCCAGAGCACTGACCGTCAGAACAAGGACAAAGAGCGATTCGAATTTCATTTTGACTCCTGCAACTGCTCTGGTTGGTGGCCATGCGAGGGCAAAACTCGCTCACCGCCTCCAGAGTGTGCTTCCTCCACAGGCACAGGTATGCCGGGCGGCCCGCCGATGTCGGTGGGGGCCGCAACCGGGGGCGGTAGCGGCAGCCCTACCGCCAGACGCATGGCAAGGATCTCCTGCTGCTGCTCAACGATGATCTCCTGCGCCAAACGACGCAGCTGCTCATTGTCGCCAAAGCGCAGATAGGCCTGCGCCATATCGATCGCACCCTGGTGGTGTGGCGCCATCATGGCGACAAAGTCCCGATCGATATTGCCGCTCGGCGTGATTTCCATGCGCCTCATCATAGCGGTCATGGCCGAGCCGTTTTCGGCCAGGAACGCGCGCTCTCCCTCGTCGTCCGCTGTGCTGCCGGCCGCGCGAGCCGGCATTGCATTGATAGCAAGCATCAACCACCCCATCGCCACAAGGCTTGACGCGATTCTGGTAATGGACGTAGGCATTTTGGCAGCCCCTTGCAAGAGCCGCCACCCGGACGGCATCGATCTTTTAAGAGAATAGGCAAATTGCACCGAGAGGCCAGAGGGAATAAACGCGACGCCAGCGTGTTTACTAATCAAGCCCCTTGACTAACTACCGTACGCTGCGATGCAATTAGACAACCCCCACGACACCGAAAGGCTCTCGGAAGTCGATATTCAAGCGTATGCAGATGGTCTCCTGCCCCCTGGCAAGGCCGCAAGGCTCGACTGGTATCTTGAAGGCTACCCCAGCGAAGCTGGCAGGATTGCCTTCTATATGCGCCTCAACGAGCACATCAAACGAGCGTATCCTGATAAAGAAGTTGCGCAAGAAGCTGATTCCCGCTTGGCCATCAAGCGGCCGGTGAGGTACACCCTCAAGGTTGCCCGCATCCTCGTATCTGGGATGGTGCTGCTGGCGGCAGTGGGCGGTTGGCTGGCTGGCGCAAGGGCGTCGAACGAGGAGCTCGAGAGTGTGGCGGTACTTGCGCTGGTCGAGGCAACGAGCGCACCTGGTTATCCCGAAGCGATTGGCATGGCCGGAGGCAAGCCCTCGCCCGACCTGAATTCGGTCGGATTCAGTCTTATGAGTCAAAAGCCGGTGCGAATCGGGCCGGTGTCTGTAGTGCTCCAATCGATCTATGAAGACCCGAGTCAGCGGCGTATCGTCCTGCTGCAGGCCAGCGCGCTGCCTTTTGATCCGGCAACTCCACATTGGTCCGCACGCCGGGTTGGCGATGTTCGTTTGCTGTCCTGGAAGGCCGGTACCACGCACTATGTGCTCGCCGGTAGCGCCAACACACCGCGCTTGATGCGGGCAGCCGATCTGATGACTTCGCGCTGACACCGAGCGCATCGATAAGGACTACAGTGAGATGGGATCGCATCAGCAACGACTGTTCCTGACTGGAGCGGACCATGAAAATCCAGGACGAGTTGGTCGAGCATGTGCCGCGACTGCGCAGGTATGCCAGGGCATTGATCCACAACCACGATCTGGCCGACGACCTTGTGCAGGACACGCTGGAACGCGCGTTGTGCCGAACCGAGCAGTTCCGTCCAGGTTCCGACCTGCGCTCCTGGTTGTTTTCCATCATGCATAATCTTTTTATCAACCAGATTCGCCGGGCCTCCGAGCGCGTGGTGCACGTATCGGTCGACGATGATTCCGTAGATGAAAGCGAATACGCAGTGGCCCCTGAGCAAATGCGCTCGCTAGAAATGCGCGATCTCGACTACGCGTTGCAGCGCCTGCCTGTGGAACAGCGTGAAATCGTCCTCCTTGTGGGTCTGGAGGAAATGAGCTATGCCGATGTAGCAATTGCGCTGGATGTCCCGATTGGCACCGTGATGTCCCGCCTGTCGCGTGGCCGGGAACGGTTGCGGGCATTGATGGCGGGCTCGCAACCCAGCGCAAGACTCAGGGTGGTGCCATGAGCGAGCAACAGTTTTCCATTTCTGAAGACGATCTTCATGCCTATGCCGACGGGGCTCTGTCGGAAGAGCGCCGCGCCCAAGTTGAGCGCGCCCTGGAGCAGGACCCAGCCCTCGCGGCAAGGGTCAGCGATTATTTCTCGCTGAACAGTCTGCTCCATGAGCGCTATGACAGAGTCCTGGCCGAGCCGGTGCCGAAACGCCTTCAGCCATCTCTTGCATGGCATCCCGGCCGGCGCGAAGCGGCCAACTGGCCTCGCTTTGCCAGCATCGCCGCAACACTGGTGTTGGGCATTGCACTCGGTGTCGGGACCCAGATGGTGCCACGCATGACAGGTCAGCTCGCAAGCAATGGACCGATCAGCAGCCTGCCCGGCCAGGATGGACTGGCACGCAATGCCGCGGTTGCACACGTCGTCTACATGCCCGACGTCGTTCGTCCCGCCGACATCGGCGCGGATCGGGAGCAGGACTTCGTCCAGTGGCTGGCAAGCCGGCTTGGCACCAATGTGCACCCCCCGGTGCTGACGCGGGTAGGCTTTGAGCTGGTTGGCGGCCGCCTGCTGCCCGACTCCAGCGGCGGCGTTGCGCAGTTCATGTACCGCGACGCCAAGGGCGAACGGATCACCCTATACATTTCCCACCGAAGCACGAGCGCGAACACTACCGCGTTCAAGCTGTACCAAGACGGACCTGTCAATGTCTTCTACTGGCTGGACGGTGACTTTGGCTATGCCGTAAGCGGCGGCATCGATCGCAAGGTGCTGCTGGACATCTCGCACGATGTCTATGCCCAACTGACACCTGTAAAGAAGGAATAGTCGACGTAGACCGTACTAAACGTACGTGTCACCGCTACGACAGTAAATTTGTCAAATGGCCACCCGGTGCAAGGGTAAACACAGGCTCGGCCTTACACCGCAAAGGCTGGAAGGCGACGAAATTAATCTGTCACCAGCGAAGTTGGGGCCGGCCGGCCCATCAGGGCGGCGATATCAAGATCCGGCTAACGGCAAGCTGACGGGCAGACGGTCGGGGGTCTCTTACCGGCCTTTGCGCCAACAATCTTTGCACTTCGATATCGCCGAGTCCTACGCCTGGCTGACAGTGCACCAACTGATCTGGCCAGGGGTCGAACCCGTCCCGGCGGTCATCGATAGCAAGCCACGATCGCAGCGAGTGTTGTGCGACGTATCGATGAACTTGCGCGCCGCGGGTCAGTGCGAAAAAGGCAGGGTTATCGGAGTTCTCATCGCATGTCGCCCCGATGACGCCCTCGCGCAGCCAACGTGGCAATGCGTCGCGCGCCTGTTCGAATCCGAATGCACCGACCCAATCGGTGCTCAACGCGATGCGCACATCCGGATACGGCTCCCAGTGCGTGCTCGATAATCGCCGCGAACTCAAATAGCTGGACTCCCGGTTCGCTCGCGACAACATTCTGGCCGGACACATACGAATCGCAGCGCTGCAACACGTTGTCGTAATCGACAAACAGGACCTGCAAATCGGTAGAGCTGCTTGGGATAGCCATTGCTAGACCTCGTATACCTGCGCAGACAACATGAGTGCCTCCTCTGCAGCGTTGTCGCGGCAGCCAATCCATGAACGGCTGCGAGCTCGGCAAAGCCATCTATGAGCTGGCGGATAAGCGTGCATTTGCGGCTGCGTCCGATAAGGAGCCGGGTCGAGTTCTGAGCTGGCGCGGTGTCGCCGTCACTGGACATGGTTGCTCGGATTGCAGCGGCATTTCAGACCATGCCCTCTGGCGCTGCTGTCGCAGGCCGAACAGATCCAACGGTACGCGGCCGACACTGTCGCACCACCGATACCGCACAAGAAATAAAGCGAACTGGGATGCGCGAGGCGTCTCGATAGCGCAGCGCGATGTCGGATGGGGCGTTGTCACCGGCGTCGCGGGGAGCAAGCGCGACCCTCTCTGCCTACACTGAGGCTACCGCCACTTGGCACGAGGGCGGCCGCTCGGCAGGATAACCAGCCTTCGCCGCCCCCACCTCCCCATCCCGAAGTCCTCGATCCGATCCGCGCGCGGCCGTTGTCACAGCGTTGCCCCAAAGGCGAGTCACCGTGCCCGACGGCAGGCCACTAGCCCCACCGGAGTCGCGGAAAGCTTGGCGCGTCCTAGAGGACTCGAACCTCTGACCGCTCGCTTAGAAGGCGAGTGCTCTATCCAACTGAGCTAAGGACGCGAAGGCGTGCATTCTACCGCAGCGCCGCACCGGGGTGACAAGCAGCGCGTGTCAGGAGGCCGCCCGCGGCTGGCCGCGCGTGACGTAGCGGCCAACGGGCGCGGCGTCGGCAGCGCCATCGGCCCCCGCGGGGTGTAGCGACACACAATTACGCCCCTTCAGCTTGGCGTCGTACAACGCGCGGTCGGCGCGGCGCATCAGGGCATCGGCGCCCTCGCCCGGCTGCCGCGTCGCCACGCCGATGCTGACGGTATAGGCGATCGGGTCAGGCTCGGACGGGCACGGCGTGGCGCGCACCGCGGTGGCCAGTTGCAGGCAGGCCAGCCGGCCTTGCTCCAGCGCGGTGTCCGGCATCACGATGGCAAATTCCTCTCCGCCCAGGCGCCCCACCACATCGACCTGGCCGCCCGTCTTGCGCAGCAGACCGGCGAAATGCCGCAGCACACTATCGCCCGCAAGGTGGCCATAGACATCGTTGATAGCCTTGAAGTGATCGAGATCGACAAAGGCCACCGTCAGCGACTTGCGTTGCCGCTCGGCGCGCAGGCATGCCGCTTCGAGCGCTTCCCAGAAGGCGCCGCGCAGCAGCACGTCGGTCAGGTCGTCGTGGCGCGCGCGCCGCTCCAGCACGCGGCGCAGCCGGTCGTGCGCCATCAGCGCAAAGCTGACCGACACGCCCACTAGGACAAAGACATTAAGCATGGCGAGCTCGCCGTCCCACGGCATCGGCCGCGGCCAAGCGCCGCCCTGCGCCACCGCCGCCAGCGGCAACGACACGATCCATGCATTGATGGCCGCCGCGGCGATCACGATCAATACCAGCGACAGCGCCGCCAGCCGGCCCGTGCCGCGCGTGCCCGGCACCGACGGCACGACACTGCGCGCCAGGTCCAGTAGCAGCAGGATATGGCACGCGCTCAGCAGCGGCGCCAGCTCTGGCAGCGCCACCGGCCCCGCCAGGTACTGCGGCGCCAGGTCATGCCAGGCCACCGCTGCCGCGCCCGCCAGGTTCAGTGCCAGCAACGGCGCGGCACGACCAGGCCGTCCCGCGAAGTGCCGCGCGCCCACCACCATCACCGAGAGCGCCGCCAGCAGCGCCAGGTCTGTCGACTCCGGCACCAGCCACAACGGGCGCAGTTCCTGCACCGCCGCCAGGGCCGCGGCAACCGCCGCCAGCACGCTCCCCAGCGCCCATGAGGTCAGGCCGCTGCGATCCATGCCTGACGACCGGCGCAATACGACGCAAACCACCCCCATCTGCAGGGCAAACAGCCCTGCGATGAGCACAACTATGTGCGACTGAAACATCTTTATTCCCGTCCAAGGCAACAAGCGACGCTCTGCATGGCGCCGCGCTTCCCTGCTTTTTTGCCGGTCCTGTGCCGGACCGTTGTTATCAATTGCCGCACATCCTGCTTCAGGCCGCCTGGCGCCGCCAGCCGGCAAACGCAAGCACACCGAGCCGCTCGCCGGGGGCGAGAGCGCCGTTCTTGTTCTGGTGATCAGGTCAGTCCGGAAGGAAATACGCAAACCGGGCGTTCCCAACAGCACGCCGGTCGGACTTGAGCGGTGTGCGGGATTATCGCAGCGCGCAAACCCAAGTCAAGCCAAAGCGCCCCCGCCAGAAGGGGGAACAGGACAACAGGGTTGAGGGGGCCGAAGCGGCTTGTATTACTTCAGATTGACCGCGGCGCGGTGACCCGGCTACAATAGCGGGCTTCGGAGCGTAGCGCAGCCTGGTAGCGCATCTGATTTGGGATCAGAGGGTCGTAGGTTCGAATCCTATCGCTCCGACCAGAAATATGTAGTGGAAACAACGGCCTGGATCGAAAGATCCAGGCCGTTTTTCTTTTTCCAGTCAGCTTGCGGTCATCCTCGGAGGCCGGCCGCGTCACTCACCACGGCCACAAATCCGGCCAGATCAGCGCCCCGGCGAACAGCATCAGCGCCACGGCTGCAATCACGAGCCCCCGGCTGGGGCCATCAGCGCTGGCATCGACCTGCGGCATCCAGGAAGGGACGGCGTCTGAGCGATCCGTCGCTGCGGACCTGGCGGCAGCTTGTGCGGTCGCACTGATAGCCGCGCGCGGCACGAAGTCGGACTCGGCCAGCAGGAAGCCCATGGGCGTTGGCTGGCCGGCGCTCCCCATCGGCTGGAACAGCAGCTTGGACAGCGCAAGGCAATCGTCGAGGGCGACCTGCGGGCGCGGCCGGAAGATATGCAGGTGCTCGCACAGCGTATCCAGCTTGTGGTTGGGGACGTGGAACAGACGGGACCAGTGCACCTGCCGCACCGAGCAGCGCCAGGACTTGTGCCGGATGTCGGGCAGCACCTTTTCCAGCATCCTCGCGTTGAAATCCGCGCCGTGGGCGACCAGCACGTCGGCGTCGTCGACAATGGCGCGGATGGCGTCGACGTCAAAGCGGCGCCCGCGCAGCATCTCCGCGGTCAGCCCGTGGGTGCCGGTGGCCGACTCGCTGATCGGCACAGTGGGCTCCTGAGAGCCGTAATAGCTGGTGACCTCCCGCAACAGGCTGCCCGCGCGCGGCATCACCTCGACCAGCAGCAAGCCGATGCTGACGGGCTCATCCGCTGGCATGGGCCCGGTGGTTTCGGTACTGACGATGGCGACCCGCATGGGCACTCCGGTGTGGCTGTCCGCAGGCCTGGTTGACGGCAGTTGCTGCGATCATTTCCTCTAGGTTAGTGTGAGCGCGTTAGACGTCATATCGACCAGATGGGCTAAGCGGTTCAGGCGGGATGCTGGCCCGCCGCATCGTTGCGCCGCCGCTCAAGGTTGCAATACACGTCGGCCGCCACCAGCCCGAACAGCGCATGGGCGAACAGGCTTTCCCAGCCGCGGGCCTCGTCGAACCAGTTGAGATAGCGCCCGAGCACATAGAAATCGACCAGGTACACCGCCACGCCGAATACGATGCCGACCAGCGAGGCCAGGGCCAGGCTGGAATCAAGCCGGAATGACGACAGGATCAGGGCCAGCAGCGCCGCCAGGATGATCGACAGGCCGAAGTGCACCGTCCCTGCGGCCAGCACGATGGTCCAGTTGAAGGCATCCGCCGACAGGGCCTCGCGCCCCAGGATGATGGCCGCGACCATTTTCACGGTCCCCCAGGCGCCCTGGTACAGCAGGAAGCGCGCGGTCAGCAACTCCAGCACCATGTAGACCGCGCCGGCAATCAGCCCCGCCAGCACCGCTGCCCGCCAGTCGGGCCGGCAGCGGACATAGCGATGCGATTCCAGATGGAGTTCCATGGCAGTCTCCTTGCGAGATCCGGCCCGGCAAGGCCGTACGAGTTAGTTCTAGCTCATACGACGCAAATACCAAGCCATCCGGGCGTGATAAAGATACGCTTTAAGCACATCAATTACCGATCAGCAAGGAAGGTGCAACCGACGAAGTGGCCATGCTGCAACTGCGTACGTGGTACAATGTTGCAGTAGCCCCCGGGGTGTCCGAGCATCCCTGTAACCGGGCGTTCTCACCAGCGCGCTCTTGCGAGCGAACAGCAGCCGCCGGCGCGGGCCATCCGCGACGACACCAAACTGGCGAACCACCGGGTACACCTGCCCGCCTGCTCTGCGAAGCACACGGTCTCTCCGGCCGTCAGCGGCAAGGTAATCGCCCAAGCTATCCGCGCCCGTTGGGCGATACCGCTGACAGAACCAAGCAATCAGGCGCCACGCGCCGCAGTCCGCGTGACCCTGCCCCGAACAACCCCACGGCGGCGCGGTTCGCAGCAACGGCGAAGTGTGCCGCGGTTCCGCGCCGTGCCGGGCGAACCGAACAGGATTTTTGATAACGCAACCATGCAGCCTTCGCGGGCTGCCGAAAAGGAAGACAGATTGGCTAAGGAAGAACTCATTGAATTTGGCGGCGTGGTGTCGGAAGCCCTGCCTGACAACCGCTATCGTGTCACGCTGGAAAACGGCGTCGAAATCTGGGCATACGCTTCGGGCAAGATGCAGAAGCACCGCATCCGTATCCTGGCCGGCGACCGTGTCACCCTGGAAATGTCGCCCTACGACCTGACCAAGGGACGCATCAACTTCCGCCACAAGTCCTGAGTTTCCGTACGGCCCCGGCGACACTGCATTCGCGCCTGTCGCCCGCGCCGCTGCCGTTGTGCGCCGACGCGCTGTCACGCCGCTGACACCGCGCCCGGACACACTTGCGGGCTGCCCGATCGGCAGCCCGGTTTCGTTTACGCGCCGCCGCGCCAGGCCATGCCGGTACCAATGGAACGGCCAAGCTGGCGCTTGCGCCGGTCGGGCCGCTTCACCATACTCGAATCACCCCCATCGCCCAGCCCGACATGAACCTGATCCTGTGGCGCCACGCCGAAGCCGAAGACCTGCCCGACGCGCTCAGCCTGAGCCGCCATGCCGACCTGCAGCGCCCGCTGACGCGCCGCGGCCGCAAGCAGGCGGAAGTCTCTGCCAAATGGTTGCGCGCGCATCTGCCGGCCGATACCCGCGTATTGTGCAGCCCCGCCCTGCGCACCCGCGAAACCGCGGCCGCACTGACCAGCGAGCCTGAAATCGTGGATGCCCTCACACCCGGCGCCGACGTCAGCGCCGTGCTTGCTGCCGTCGAATGGCCGGAGCGCCCGGAGTATGTGGTGGTGGTCGGGCACCAGCCATGGATCGGCCGCGTCGTCAGCCTGCTGCTGGCCGGCTCGGAGATGAACTGGAGCGTGCGCAAGAGCGGCATCTGGTGGCTGACCGGCCGCACGCGCGAGAGCGAGGCCCAGACCGTGCTGCGCGCGGTCATCAACCCTGATTTCCTCTGAGCCCTGCCTCCGGCTTGCGGGTGCCGCCCGAAGGCACCCGCCCCATCCTGGCCCGCAAAAATCAGAAATGACTGATGGCGGGCGGAATCCCCCGTCACTAAAGTGGCTCCGGCACCCCTTCCCGGCCGCTTGCAGGTGTCACGGAGATTCCCATGCATGACCCCGCCCGTCACCAGACTGGTGGCGACCATCGCGATAAGCTGCCTGATCCGTCACAGGAAGCAGGCCAGCCGACCACCCTGGCTGGCGACGTCACGGAACCGTCATCGCCGGGTCACGGCACTGTCACCCGCCCTGACTACATTGCATCGCAACAGTTTCGTCACCAAAGGGACATACTGATGCGAGATCTGCCGACGCCTACCCAGCCGCTCTTCGACTCTCTGCCCAATGGCCTCGGCCAGACGGCGCGGAGGCGTCTTCATCGCCAATCCGATACACCGGCAAATGATTCGCCTGTTCTCAGCGTGGCGTGGGCGCGCCACCAGGACGAAATAGTCGAGGCCCAGCGCCTTCGCTACAAGGTCTTTGCCGAGGAGATGGGCGCGCGCCTGACCTGTTCGGTACCGGAGCTGGACATCGACATGTTCGATGCCTACTGCGACCACCTGATCGTGCGCGACATGACCACATTGCGCGTGGTCGGCACCTACCGCGTGCTGCCGCCGCACCAGGCCAAGCGCCTGGGCTGCCTGTACGCCGAGTCGGAATTCGATCTGGTGCGCCTGGCCCACCTGCGCCCCAAGATGCTGGAGCTTGGCCGCTCGTGCGTGCACCGCGACTACCGCTCCGGCAGCGTCATCATGGCGCTGTGGGGTGGGCTGGGCGAGTACCTGCAGCGCTGGGGCATCGAGTCGATGCTGGGCTGCGCCAGCGTGCCGATGAGCGACGGCGGCCACTACGCGGCCAGCCTGCACCGGCTGTTCAGCGAGCGCTCGCTGGCGCCGATCGAATACCACGCCTTCCCGCGCCTGCCGCTGCCGGTGGAAGACCTGAACCAACAGCTGGACGTCGAGCCGCCCGCGCTGATCAAGGGCTACCTGCGCCTGGGTGCGAAGATCTGCGGCCAGCCGGCCTGGGACCCCGACTTCAACGTGGCGGACTTCCTCACGCTGCTGCGCGTGAACGACATGAACCCGCGCTACGCCCGCCACTTCCTGGGCCTGAACAACGCCGCCTGAGCGGCGCCCCGCCAACTCCGTTCCTCTTGCGGCCGCCGCCTCGGCGGCCGCCCCTCATTCAGTCGTAGATCACCTTGTAGCGCTTGCCGATCCGCTGCCACTCGTCGGCCTCCTGCGCCAGGCTGTATTCGATCAGCGGATTGACCTCGATCCACGCCTTCGGCAAGCGCACCGTAAAGCCTTCATCCAGCGCTTCGGTCAGCTGGCTCACGCGGATATCGGGCAAGGCCACGTCCGAGCGGCGGCGGCACAGCACAAAGGCCAGGCGCAGGCTGAACAGCATGCGCCAGTCGAGGAACTTGCCGCTGCCCGACAGCTTGCCGAGCTTGCCCGCATGGCCCAGCAGCAGCGTTGCCAGGCGCGCCTGGTCGGTCTTAGAGAAGCCCGGCATGTCGGCGTGCGTGGCGATATAGGCCGAATGCTTGTGATAGCCGCTGTGCGAAATCGACATGCCGATCTCATGCTGGCTGGCGGCCCAGCCCAGCAGCGCAAGATTGTCCTCGCGCCGTTCGTTGACCGGCTCCGGGAACTGTGACAGCAGCGTCTGCGCTGCGCGCCGCACCCGGCCGGCCTGGGCCCGGTCCACGCCGTAGCGGCGCATGAACTGGTCCACCGTGACCGTGCGCATGTCCTCGTGGTGGCTGCGTCCGAGCAGGTCGTACAGTACGCCCAGCCGCAGCGCGCCGTCGGTCACGTCCATGCGCTCGATATCGAGCTCGGCAAACACGCCAAGCATGATCGACAGCCCGCCCGGCAGCACCGGGATGCGGTCCGGCTTGAGGCCGGTCAGCTTGACGCGGTTGGTGTTCTCGGCCTTGATCAGCGCGCGCTTCAGGCGCTCCAGCCCTTCGCGCGTGATGCCATGCTCTGACGTGCTGTCGTTCATGCCGTTCAGTTCGATCAGCTCGGCCAGCGCGCGCGCGGTGCCCGACGAGCCCACCGCCTGCTCCCATCCCGCCGCGCGGTACTGGCGCACCAGCACCTGGATCTCGCGGCGCGCGGCCAGCTCGGCCTGCTTCATCGCGTATTCATCCACGTTGCCGCTGGGGAAGAACTGCCGGCTGTGCGATACGCAGCCGATATAGAGGCTTTCCATCAGCTTGGACTGGTAGCCGCTGCCGATGATGAACTCGGTCGAGCCACCACCGATATCGACCACCAAACGGTTGCCCTGGCAGGCCGGCGCATCGTGCGAGGCACCGAGGTAGATCAGCCGCGCTTCCTCGCGCCCGGCGATCACTTCGATCGGGAAGCCAAGCGCGCTTTCGGCCTCGATCAGGAATTCAGACGCATTCTTGGCCACGCGCAAGGTGTTGGTGGCCACGGCACGCACCTGGCCCGGCGCGAACTCGCGCAGGCGGTCGCCGAAGCGCCGCAGCGCATCGATGCCGCGTCGCCGCGCGGGCTGGTCCAGGTATTTGTCGGGCGTCAGGCCGGCGGCCAGCCGGACCGGCTCGCGCAGCGCGTCGACCTGGAAGATCTGGCTGGCGGGGCCGCTGGCCGTGGGGGTCTCGTCCACCCGCCCGATCATCAGGCGGAAGCTGTTCGAACCCATGTCGACGGCGGCCAGCAGGCGTGGAGTGTTGTTCATCGTATGCTCGGAGGGCTGGTTCGCGTTGGCGTTGCGTGGCGCGGCAGGTGCACTGTAGTGCCTTGGCCTGCCGGCGTTCGCGCCCGGGAAAAATATGTCGTCGTCATGTCCGCATCATGACAAAATCAAACTGTCATAAAAGTGACACGTTTTTATGAAAAAGTCGCCACATTACTAAAAGAAGGCCATGCTCATGTCGACGACTCCGTCCAGTACGCTGCTCAACCGCGAACTGGGCATCCTGGAATTCAATGCCCGCGTGCTGGCGCAAGCCGCGGACCCCAAGGTCCCGCTGCTGGAGCGGCTGAAATTCATCTGCATCGTGTCCAGCAATCTGGACGAGTTCTTTGAAATCCGCATGGCGGGCCTGAAGGAACAGATGCGTGACAACGCGTCGGGCCTGACGCCGGATGGCCTCTCGTTCCAGCAGACCTACCAGCTTGTCACCGAGCGCACGCAACGGATAGTGGCTTCGCAGTATGACATGCTGCAGAACACCATTTTTCCACTACTTGAAAAAGAAGGGGTCTTTTTCCACCTGACCACCACCTGGACCGACGCCCAGCGCGAGTGGGCACGCGAGTTTTTCCAGCGTGAACTGGCGCCGGTGCTGACCCCGATTGCTCTGGACCCGGCCCACCCCTTTCCGCGCGTGCTCAACAAGAGCCTGAACTTCGTGGTGGAGCTGTCCGGCAAGGACGCCTTCGGGCGCGACGCCGACCTGGCCATCGTGCAGGCGCCGCGTGCGCTGCCGCGCGTGGTCAAGATGCCGGAAAAGCTGTCGGGCTACCCGTATGGCTTCGTGATGCTGTCGTCCTTCATGCAGGGCTTCGTGCATGAGCTGTTCCCGGCCATTGCCGTGCACGGCTGCTACCAGTTCCGCGTCACGCGCAACTCCGACCTGTTCGTCTCCGAAGACGAGATCACCGACCTGCGCGAGGCGCTGCAGGGCGAACTGCCCACGCGCCATTTCGGCGACACGGTGCGGCTGGAAGTCTCGTCCGATACCCCCGCCCCGCTGTCGCGCCGGCTGCTGCTCGAGTCGGGCCTGTCGGAACAGGACCTGTACCGCGTGTCCGGCCCGGTGAACCTGGTGCGGCTGATGCAGATCCCCGACATGGTCGACCGGCCCGCACTGAAGTTCCCGCCGTACGTGCCGGCCCCGGTCAAGGTCTTTTCCAGCGGCGCGTCGATGTTCGACGTGATGCGCCAGCAGGACGTGCTGCTGCACCACCCGTACGAGAGCTTCAGTTCCGTGCTCGACCTGCTGCAACTGGCGGCAGCCGACCCCAACGTGGTTGCGATCAAGCAGACGGTCTACCGCACCGGCAATGAATCGCTGGTGATGGAAGCGCTGATGACCGCCGCGCGCAACGGCAAGGAAGTGACGGTGGTGGTCGAGCTGCTGGCGCGCTTTGACGAGGAAACCAATATCAACTGGGCCGAGCGGCTGGAGTCGGCCGGCGCCCATGTGATCTACGGCGTGGTCGGCCACAAGTGCCACGCCAAGATGCTGCTGATCGTGCGGCGCGAGCCCACCGGCCCCAAGGCCAAGCAAGTCAAGCTGCGGCGCTACGCCCACCTCGGCACCGGCAACTATCACCCGCGCACTGCCCGGCTCTATACCGACTTCGGCCTGCTGACGGCCGACGAGGCGATCTGCGAAGACGTGCACCATGTGTTCCAGCTGCTGACCGGCACCGCCGGCACCATCCGGCTGAACCACCTGTGGCAGTCGCCCTTCACCATGCAGAGCAACCTGGTCGACCATATCCGCGCCGAGGCCCGCAACGCGCGTGCCTGCAAGCCCGCGCGCATCATCGCCAAGATGAACGCGCTGCTGGAGCCGTCGATCATCGACGAGCTGTACAAGGCTTCGCGCGCGGGGGTGAAGATCGACCTGATCGTGCGCGGCGTGTGCGCCCTGATGCCGGGCGTGCCGGGCATGTCCGAGAACATCTCGGTGCGCTCGATCATCGGGCGCTTCCTGGAACACCACCGGGTCTACTACTTCCTCGCCGGCGGCGAGGAAGTGCTGTACCTGTCCAGTGCCGACTGGATGGACCGCAACCTGTTCCGGCGCGTTGAAGTGGCGTTCCCGGTGCTGGACAAGACGCTGAAGGCGCGTGTCATCAAGGAAAGCCTGCAGGTGCACCTGCGCGACAACGCCTCGGCGTGGATCATGCAGCCGGACGGCAACTATGAGCGCAAGCAGACGCGTTCCAAGCATCCGCATGTGAGCCAGAACGATATGCTGGAGATGTTTGGCGGGACGCCCTGAGTGGCACCTCGCAGGCAGATAAAAACCCCGCCTTGGCGGGGTTTTTGTCTGGGCTCAGGCGGCACGCCGTGACGTGTCCGGCGCCTGCGGCGGCAACGTGGGCCCCGCGCCTGTCGCCGGGATGTCGGCGCCATCTCCGCCAGCAAAACGCAGGCTGCGCTCAAGCGGGAAGATCACGCGAAACACGCTGCCCCGGCCCACTTCGCTGGTCACGCGCAAGTCCGCATGGTGGCGCGACAGCACGTGCTTGACGATGGCCAGCCCCAGCCCGGTGCCGCCGGTATCGCGCGAGCGGCTGCGGTCCACGCGGTAGAAGCGCTCGGTCAGCCGGGGGATATGCTCGGGCGCGATGCCCAGGCCGGTATCGGCCACCGAGAACACCGCATGGCCGTCTTCCCAGGCCAGCCTGATGGTGATGCGCCCGCCGTCAGGCGTGTAGCGCACCGCGTTCGACACCAGGTTGCCCAGCGCCGACAGCAATTCGGTCTCGGCGCCGCGCATGCCCACGGTCGGGTCGATCTCCGCCGCGACCTGGTGCCGGCCCTGCGACAGCGCCTCGGCGTCGTGGGTCAGGTGCGCGACCATGGCGCGGATCGGCACGATGTCGTTGCCAGGAGGCTGGGCATCGCTTTCCAGCTTGGCCAGGGCCAGCAGGTCTTCGACGATGCTCTGCATGCGCACCGACTGCGCCAGCATCATGTCGATGTAGCGGCGCCGGTCGTCTTCGGATACCGGCAGGTCGCGCACGGTTTCAAGGAAGCCGGTCAGCACCGTCAGCGGCGTCTTCAGCTCATGCGAGACGTTGGCGACAAAGTCGCGCCGCATCGCCTCGGTGTTCTCGAGTTTGGTGATGTCCTGCGTGATCACCAGCTTGCGGTTATCGCCATAGGGCAGGATCTGCACCGCGATCACGCTGTGCTTGTGCTCGCCCATGTCGCGCATCACCAGCGGGTCGTCGAAACGCTGCCGCGTCAGGTAGTGGACGAACTCGGGGCGGCGGATCAGGTGGGTGATGCGCTGGCGCACATCGCGCCGCGCGTTCAGGCCGAAATGCTGCTCGGCGACGTCGTTGCACCACTCGATCTGGTCGGCGTCATCGAGCATCAGCACGCCGTTGGGCGAGGCCTGGATGGCCTGGATAAAGCGCGTATGTTGCCGCTCGACCTGCAGCACCTGGGTGCGCCAGCGCTTGACCAGCCGGTGCAGGCGGTAATACACCTCGCCCCACAGGCCAAGCGCGCTGGGGATCTCGCCGTAAACCGGTGCGTCGAGCACTTTCCACAGGCGGTTGATCTGGTACAGGTAGTAGGACAGCAGCCCGAGCAGCGATACGCAAGCCAGCGCCAGCGCCGGCACCGGGCCCACGGCCAGGTAGATACCGGCGGACAGCACCAGCAGGCTGATCAGGATGGCCGCGGATCGGGCCCAGATGACGTTCATGCGCAGGGTTCAGGCTCGCAGCCGGCCAAGGAATGCCGGCTGCAGGGTTGCGACGGAGTGTGCCACGATTTCGCCGCGCCCCGCCAGCGGCGTGGGCCCTGGCCGGCGCCTCAGGCGCCGGGGGTGCGCGCCAGGCGGTAGCCGCTGCCGCGTACGGTTTCGATCATATTGCTGTAGCCGCCGGGGGTCAGCGCGGCGCGCAGGCGCTTGATATGGACGTCGACGGTGCGTTCCTCGACAAAGACATGGTCGCCCCAGACCTGGTCGAGCAATTGCGAGCGGCTGTGCACGCGCTCCGGATGCGTCATCAGGAAGTGCAGCAGGCGGAACTCGGTCGGACCGAGGTCCAGCTTGATCGGGCCGCTGCCGTCCTGTCCGGTGACGCGGTGCGTGGCCGGGTCCAGCCGCAGGCCGTTGATGGCCACCACGTCGTCGGTCAGCTGCGGCGCACGGCGGCGCAGCACGGCCTTGATCCGCGCCAGCAACTCCTTGGGCGAGAACGGTTTGGTCACGTAGTCGTCTGCGCCGGCTTCAAGCCCCATCACCTTGTCCTGCTCCTCACCGCGCGCGGTCAGCATGATGATCGGGATCTGGCGGGTACGGTCGTTGGCCCGCAACTCCTTGGCGAAGTTCGCGCCCGACTTGCCCGGGAGCATCCAGTCCAGCAGCACCAGGTCGGGCAGCACGTCACTCATCAGCGACAGCGCCTGCTCGGCGTTGTAGGCCCGGATCGGATAGTGCCCCGCGTGCTGCAGGTTCACGGCGATCAGCTCGGCGATCGCTGGTTCGTCTTCGACAACGAGAATACTGCTTGGCATGTGTATTGTTCTCCGTGGGCGGCCGAGTTCAGCTCAGCGCTTCGCGCTCCATGTCCTCGCGCGAGACATGGCGGACGTCCGTCCCCTTGACGATGTAAATGATGAATTCAGCGATGTTCTTGGCGTGATCGCCGATGCGCTCCACGGCCTTGGCGATAAACAGGAAATCCAGCGCGACCGAGATGGTACGCGGATCTTCCATCATGTATGTGATCAGCTTGCGCACGAAGCCGCGGAATTCCTCGTCGATGGCCTTGTCGTCCTTGACGATGCGCGCCGCCGCCACGGTATCCAGGCGGGCAAAGGCGTCCAGCGCCTGGCGCAGCAGCGAGATCGCCATCTCGCCCGAGAGCTTGACCTCGGCGTAGTTGATGCTGTGCGCCGATGCGTCTTCCATGATGTGCTTGGTGCGCTTGGCGATCTTCTCGGCCTCGTCGCCGGCGCGCTCCAGGTTGGTGATGGTCTTGGAGATGGCCATCACCAGCCGCAGGTCGCGCGCGGTCGGCTGGCGCCGGGCGATGATGTTGCCGCAGTCGGCATCGATCTCGACTTCGAGCGCGTTGAGCTGGATCTCGCGGGCGATGACCTGGTCGGCGGTCTCGCCATCGAAGTCGGCCAGCGCGCGCATGGCGAACTCGATCTGCGACTCGACCAGGCCGCCCATCTGCAGCAGCTTGGTGTTGATCGCGTTGAGGTCTGCGTCGAACTGGGTCGACAGATGCTTGTCAGTCATGGAATTCTCCTGGCCGCTTATGGATATGCTACGCCCTGCGGTAACAATCAGCCTGAATTAGCCAAATCGGCCGGTAATGTAGTCTTCCGTTTCCTTGCGGTGCGGCTTGATGAAGATCTTTTCGGTCTCGCCAAACTCGATCAGCTCGCCCAGGTACATATAGGCGGTGTAGTCCGAGCAGCGTGCGGCCTGCTGCATGTTGTGCGTGACGATCACCACGGTGTACTCGTCCTTCAACTCCGCGATCAGTTCTTCGATGCGGCCGGTGGAGATCGGGTCAAGCGCCGAGCACGGCTCGTCCAGCAGCAGCACCTCGGGGCGGATGGCGATGCCGCGCGCGATGCACAGGCGCTGCTGCTGGCCGCCGGACAGGCCGTAGCCGGACTGGTGCAGCTTGTCCTTGGCCTCGGTCCACAGCGCGGCCTTGGTCAGGGCCCATTCCACGCGGTCGTCCATCTCCGAGCGCGACAGCTTCTCGAACAGGCGCACGCCGAAGGCGATGTTGTCGTAGATCGACATCGGGAACGGCGTCGGCTTCTGGAACACCATGCCGACCTTGGCGCGCAGCAGGGCGATGTCCTGGCGCGCGGTCAGCAGGTTATCGCCGTCCATGTTGATCTCACCCTCGGCGCGCTGCTCGGGATACAGCGCATACATCTTGTTGAAGGTGCGCAGCAGCGTCGACTTGCCGCAGCCCGACGGGCCGATGAAGGCCGTGACCTTGCGGTCCGGGATCGACATGTTGATGTCTTTCAGCGCATGGAACTGGCCGTAGTAGAAGTTCAGGTTGCGCACGTCGATCTTGGCGCGTACCGAATCGGGAATGTCGATGACGGTGGAGGTCATTGCGTTTTCTCGCTTGCAGTCTTTGGGGCGGGACGGAATACCGGTCGCGTCGCTTATTTCTTGAACAGGATGCGCGCCATGATATTCAGGGCCAGCACGCCGATCGTAATCAGGAACACACCCGCCCAGGCCAGCTGCTGCCATTCCGTGAACGGGCTCATGGCAAAGCGGAAGATCGTCACCGGCAGGTTGGCCATCGGCTTGTTCAGGTCGCTGGTCCAGAACTGGTTGGACAGCGCGGTGAACAGCAGCGGCGCGGTTTCGCCGGCGATGCGGGCCACGGCCAGCAATACGCCGGTCACAATCCCCGCGTAGGATGACTTCACCGTGATCGACAGCACCATCTTCCACTTGGGCGTGCCGAGTGCGAAGGCGGCCTCGCGCAGCGCGTTGGGCACCAGGTTCAGCATGTTCTCGGTGGTGCGCACCACGATCGGCACCTGCAGCAGTGCCAGCGCGCAGATCCCGGCCCAGCCCGAGAAGTGGCCCATCCGGGTCACCACCAGTGCGTAGACAAAGAGGCCGATCACGATCGACGGCGCCGACAGCAGGATGTCGTTGATAAAGCGGATAAAGCTGGCCAGCGGCGAACTCTTGCCGTACTCGGCCAGGTAGATGCCGGCCAGGATGCCCAGCGGCGTGCCGAGTAGCGTGGCCATGCCGACCATCACGAAGCTGCCGAAGATGGCATTGGCGAGGCCACCGCCGGCGGTATTGGGCGCCGGCGTCATCTGCGTGAACAGGTCCAGCGACAGGCCGCCAACGCCCAGCGTGATGGTGGTCCACAGGATCCACGCCAGCCAGAACAGGCCGAAGCCCATCGCCGCCAGCGAGGCGGTCAGCGCATACAGGTTGGTGCGGCGGCGGCGCGCCTGCAGCCGGGTGCGGATGGCATCCGCATCAGGGCGGACTGCCGGAATCGATACGGTAGACACGGCTTGGCTCACGTGGCTCATTTGGTTCCCTCATTCTTTGCCAGTCGCAGCAGCAGCAGCTTGGACAGCGCCAGGACGACGAAGGTAATGAAGAACAGGATCAGGCCCAGTTCCATCAGCGCGGCGGTGTGCAGGCCGGCGCCGGCTTCGGCAAATTCGTTGGCGAGCGCCGAGGTAATGCTGTTGCCCGGCGAGAACAGCGAGGGGCTGTCCAGCAGGTTGGTGTTGCCGATCACGAAGGTGACGGCCATGGTCTCGCCCAGCGCGCGGCCCAGGCCCAGCATCACGCCGCCGATCACGCCGGCGCGGGTGTAGGGCAGCACCACGTTCCACATCACCTCCCAGGTGGTGCAGCCTACGCCGTAGGCAGATTCCTTGAGCAGCACCGGGGTGACTTCAAACACGTCGCGCATCACCGAGGCGATATACGGAATGATCATGATCGCCAGGATCACGCCCGCGCACAGCAGGCCGATACCCAGCGGCGCGCCCTGGAACAGCTTGCCGATCACCGGCAGCTGGCCCACCGTGGCGGCCAGGGGCTTCTGGAAATACTCGCCGAAGATCGGCGCGAACACGAGCAGGCCCCACATGCCGTAGACAATCGACGGCACCGCGGCCAGCAGTTCGATGGCGGTCCCCAGCGGGCGGCGCAGCCAGGCTGGCGACAGCTCGGTCAGGAACAGCGCAATGCCGAAGCTGACCGGCACCGCGATGATCAGCGCGATCAGCGAGGTCACGATGGTGCCGTAGATGGGCACCAGCGCACCGTAGACATCGGCGGGAGGATCCCACTCCGCGGTCCACAGGAAGCGCGCGCCGAACGTCTGGATCGACGGCCAGGCGCTGATCGCGAGCGAGACGATGATGCCGCCCAGCAGCAGCAGCGTCACGATCGCGGCGCCTCGCGTCAGGCCGCCGAACAGGAGGTCGCCCATGCGGCTCGGGGGCTGGACGTTGCGGATCTCGGAGGGGGTAGTCGCCATGTCGGGAATTCAGGGTCGATCGCCGCTCCCGCCTGGGCGGAAGCCCGGTGTCCGGGCCAGTTTCGGGCTGCCCGGACACCGGCCCCACACGCAGCGGGGCCGGCGATACCGTCAGATCAGTACAGCGCCTTGCCCGAGGCGTCCTTGACGCTGGTCTTCCAGGTCGAGCGGATCTGGTTCACAACGTTTTCCGGCAGCGGCACGTAGTCGAGGTCGGCGGCCATGTTGGCGCCGCTCTTGTAGGCCCAGTCGAAGAACTTCAGCACTTCGGCACCCTGCGCGGCCTTTTCCTGGTTCTTGTGGACCAGGATGAAGGTGGCGCCGGCGATCGGCCATGCGGTCTTGCCCGGCTGGTTGGTCAGGATCTGGTAGTAGGTCTTGCTCCAGTCCGCACCGGCAGCAGCGGCCTTGAAGGCGTCATCGCCCGGCTGCACCACGGCACCCGAAGCATTCTTCATGTTCAGGTGGGTCATCTTGTTCTGCTTGGCGTAGGCGTACTCGACATAGCCGATCGCGCCGTTCAGGCGCTGCACAAAGGCGGCCACGCCTTCATTGCCCTTGCCGCCAGTGCCGCCGCCCGGCCAGTTGACCGTGGTGCCCTCGCCCACCGCGCTCTTCCAGTCCGGGCTGACCTTGGACAGGTAGTTGGTGAAGATGAAGGTGGTGCCCGAACCATCGGCACGGCGCACCGGCAGGATGTCCTGGCTCGGCAGCTTGGCGTGCGGGTTCAGCGCCTTGATCGCGGGGTCATCCCACTTCTTGATCTTGCCCAGGTAGATGTTGGCCAGCACTTCACCCGTGATGGTCAGCTCGCCCGGCTTCACGCCTTGCAGGTTGATCACCGGCACCACGCCGCCGATCACGGTCGGGAACTGGACCAGGCCCTGCTTGTTCAGGTCCTCGTCCTTCAGCGGCGCGTCGGAAGCACCGAAATCGACCGTCTTGGCGCCGATCTGCTTGATCCCGCCCGACGAGCCGATGGATTGATAGTTGACCTTGTTACCCGTTGCTTTTTGGTATGCGTCGGCCCACTTGGAATACACGGGCGCCGGGAAAGAAGCGCCTGCACCGGTAATTTCCGCCGCGAACGCAGTACCCGCCACCACCATCGAAACGATGCCTGCCACGGCAGTCTTGACCAGCTTCATATGTCCTCCAGAGAACATTGGTTGGGAATGACAAATTTTTGACAAGACGAACTCTATGCTCCCTGTATGACAATTCCGTGACATCTTTAAATCTTCTTGAAACCGGCCTCCAGCAAGGGTTCGCCGTTGCAATCCAGCTGTCATGCCGGCGCAATATGACAGCGGTTAATTGCGTTACTACACAAGAAAACGCCGGGTCGAAGCCCGGCGTTCTTATCGAGGGTGGGACGTATCAGGCGCCCAGCGCATCCGCCAGCGTCCTGGCTGCGCGCTCGGCCATCTCAGCCTGTTCGGCCTCGACCATCACGCGCACCACCGGCTCGGTGCCGGAGGCACGGATCAGCACCCGGCCACGGCCTTCCAGTTCCGGCTCCACCGCCGCGCGCGCCGCCTGCAGGCCGGCATGGGTCTGCCAGTCGAAGCCCTTCTGCACGCGCACGTTGATCAGCGTCTGCGGGAACAGCTTCACGCCGTCGAGCAGCTGCGCCAGCGTCTTGCCGCTGCGGCGCAGTGCGCCCAGCACCTGCAGCGCCGACACGATGCCGTCGCCGGTGCTGTGACGGTCCAGGCACAGCAGGTGGCCGGAGCCCTCGCCGCCCAGTGTCCAGTGGCGCTTGTTCAGTTCTTCCAGCACATAGCGGTCGCCCACCTTGGCCCGCACGAAGTCCACGCCCTGGCGCTTGAGCGCCAGTTCCACCGCCATATTGGTCATCAGCGTGCCGACGGCACCCGGCACCACATGGCCGGCGGCCTGGCGGTCGCGCACGATCAGATACAGCAGTTCGTCGCCGTTGTAGAGGCGGCCATCCGCATCCACCACCTGCAGGCGGTCGGCATCGCCGTCAAAGGCCAGGCCGAGGTCGGCGCCATTGGCCTTGACCGCCTCGATCAGCTTCTCCGGCGCGGTGGCGCCGTAGCCGGCGTTGATATTGCGGCCGTCCGGCTGGTTGCCGATCGCCACCACATCGGCGCCCAGTTCATGGAATACCGGCGGCGCGATGTGATAGGCCGCGCCGTGGGCGCAGTCGACCACCAGCTTCAGGCCATGCAGGTCCTGTTCATACGGGAAGGTGCTCTTGCAGAATTCGATATAGCGGCCCGCGGCATCGTCGATGCGGCGGGCGCGGCCCAGGTCGTCGGACGGCGCGCACACCATCGGCTCGTCGATGGCAGCCTCGATCGCCGCCTCGACCGCGTCCGGCAGCTTGTCACCGTTGGCCGAGAAGAACTTGATCCCGTTGTCATAGTAAGGATTGTGGCTGGCCGAGATCACCACGCCGGCGGACAGCCGCAGCGCCCGTGTCAGGTAGGCGATGCCGGGCGTCGGCAGCGGACCGGTCAGCAGCACGTGCACGCCCGCCGAGGTGAAGCCGGCTTCCAGCGCGGCTTCCAGCATATAGCCCGAAATGCGCGTGTCCTTGCCGATCAGCACGGTCGGCTTGCCCTGCCCGGTTTTGGCGCCGTGGGCCAGCACCTTGCCGGCGGCATGGCCCAGGCGCATCACGAAGTCCGGCGTGATCGGCGCGTCGCCGACCTTACCCCGCACGCCATCTGTCCCGAAATACTTGCGTGTCATTCGCTGTTTCCCTCTCTGTTCTATGTTCTGTATGCGTTGTGCTGCCTGGCTGTACCCGGGTGGTTCAGACCGCGCCGACGGATTCATTGCGCACGGCCCACCAGGTCTTCACAGCGTCCACGGTCTGTTCCACATCATGCACTCGGACAATAAACGCACCGCGCTCCACCGCACAAACGGCCGCGGCGATGCTGGCGGCAATGCGCTGCTGCGGTGGCCGGCCGCCCAGGATCGCGCCCAGCGTCGACTTGCGCGAAATGCCCGCGAGTACCGGCAGGCCCTCCAGCGCCAGCCGCGGCAATTGCCCGAGCAGGCGCAGATTATGATCCGGCGTCTTGCCGAAGCCAAACCCCGGATCGAGGGATATACGCGCGGCGTCGATGCCGGCAGCGCGCAGCATGTCGATGCGTTCGGCCAGGAACTGTGCCACCTCGGCGACCACGTCGTCGTAGTGCGGGTCCTCCTGCATGGTCTGCGGGTCGCGCTGCATATGCATCACGCACAGGCCCGCCTGCCCCGCCGCCACGGCCTCGACCGCGCCCGGCATGCGGAAACCCCAGATATCGTTGATGAGATCGGCTCCGGCCGCAAGCGCGGCACGCATGACCTCGGGCTTGTAGGTATCGATCGACAGCGGCTTGCCGCAGTCGCGCAGCGCTTCCACCACAGGGATCACGCGCGCCAGTTCTTCTTCCAGCGGCAGCGCCGCCGAACCGGGCCGGCTGGATTCGCCGCCGATATCGATGATGTCCACGCCCTCGGCGATCATCTGCTCGGCGTGGCGCAAGGCCGCATCACGGCTGGTGTGCTGGCCGCCATCGGAGAAGGAATCGGGCGTGACATTGAGAATGCCCATCACCAGCGGGCGCTGGTCCAGGGCAAAGCGGAAACGGCCGCACTGGAAATACCGGGTCTGAGAACTCTGCTGCAAGGTAGGAATGCTTCAGTCAATACGCGCGCGACGGTTGCCGCGCAAAAAGGAAAAGCCGGTGCACCAGGCACCGGCTTCAGGGACAGATACTACGCAGCCATCACGACGGCGTCGTCAGTGGGACGATCGCAGGATCAGGCCGTCGCGGGCGCATTGGTCGGCGCCACCGGCGAGCCACCCGAAGGCGTGCTGCCGCCACCGTTCGGGCCCGACGCGCTGCGCGGCGGGCGCGGCGGCTTGCCGGCCATGATGTCGTTGACCTGGTCGGCGTCGATGGTTTCCCACTCCATCAGCGCGTTGGTCATGGCCTCGACCTTGTCACGGTTCTCTTCGAGCAGGCGCTTGGCCAGCGCATATTGCTCGTCGATGATGCGGCGGATCTCGGCGTCGACCTTCTGCTGCGTGGCTTCCGACACGGTCTTCGACGACAGCTTGCCGAACATGCCGTCCTGCTCGGTATCCACGTACACCATGGCACCCAGAGAATCGCTCATGCCGAAGCGGGTCACCATGTCGCGGGCGATCTTGGTGGCGCGCTCGAAGTCGTTGGAAGCGCCGGTGCTCATGGCGTTGAGGAAGACCTCTTCCGCCGCGCGGCCGCCGAAGAGGATGGCAACCTCTTCCAGCATGCTGTCCTTGTACTTCGAATACTTGTCATGCTCCGGCAGCTGCCAGGTCACGCCCAGCGCCCAGCCACGCGGCATGATGGTGACCTTGTGCACCGGGTCGGCCTTGGGCAGCAGCTTGGCCACCACCGCATGGCCCGACTCGTGGTAAGCCGTGGCCCGGCGCTCTTCCTCGCGCATGACCGTCGACTTGCGCTCCGGACCCATATAGATCTTGTCCTTGGCGTCCTCGAAGTCCTGCATGTCGACCACGCGCTTGCTCCGGCGGGCGGCAAACAGTGCAGCTTCGTTGACCAGGTTGGCCAGGTCGGCGCCCGAGAAGCCCGGCGTGCCGCGCGCGATGATCGACGCATCGACATCGTTGCCGATCGGCACCTTGCGCATATGGACCTTCAGGATCTGCTCGCGGCCGCGGATATCCGGCAGGCCCACGTAGACCTGGCGGTCGAAGCGGCCCGGACGCAGCAGCGCCTTGTCCAGCACGTCGGCACGGTTGGTCGCGGCGATCACGATCACGCCCGAGTTGGCCTCGAAGCCGTCCATCTCGACCAGCATCTGGTTCAGGGTCTGCTCGCGCTCGTCGTTGCCGCCGCCCATGCCGGCGCCACGATGGCGGCCGACCGCGTCGATTTCATCGATGAACACGATGCAGGGCGCCTGCTTCTTGGCGTTCTCGAACATGTCGCGCACGCGGGCAGCACCCACGCCGACGAACATTTCGACGAAGTCGGAACCCGAGATGCTGAAGAACGGCACCTTGGCTTCGCCGGCGATGGCGCGCGCCAGCAGCGTCTTGCCGGTACCCGGAGGGCCGACCAGCAGCACGCCGCGCGGGATGCGCCCGCCCAGCTTCTGGAATTTCTGCGGATCCTTGAGGAAGTCGACCAGTTCGACGACTTCTTCCTTGGACTCGTCGCAGCCGGCCACGTCCTGGAACGTGACGGCATTCTGGTTCTCGTCGATCAGGCGCGCACGCGATTTGCCGAATGAGAAAGCGCCGCCTTTTCCGCCACCCTGCATCTGGCGCATCATGTAGAACCAGAACACGATGATCAGCAGGGTCGGCCCGAGGTAATACAGGGCCTGAACCAGCACGTTGGGTTCGTCGTCCGCCTTGCCGGTCACCTGGACGCCGTACTTCATCAGGTCGCCGACCATCCAGATGTCGCCCGGCGAGATGATGGTGTACTTGGCGCCTTCCTTAGGCGAGACCACCAGGTTGCGGCCCTGCACGTCGACACGCGACACCTTGCCGTTCTTGGCGTCATCCATGAACTGCGAATAGGTGACGCTGTCCTGCGCACGGGGCTTGTCGAACTGCTTGAAGACGGTAAACAACACCAGCGCGATCACGAGCCAGATTGCCGCCTTTTGAAACAGGTTGTTATTCAAGGCCGAACTCCTTTGCAATTGCCTTGCCAACGGATAGCTGCATTGTAATGCAGTGCCCGCCCTCGAGGGGAAACAGAGAAACTATGATGCCGATAGCACCGGGTGGGGGCACTTTCCCCTACATTCCTGATTCCGCCCTGGCTTATATCGAGATCGGTCAATCCACCGCCTTGAGGTAGCGCCCAAGGATAAAGGTCTCGGAAGACTTGTCGCGCGACGCCTTAGGCTTGCGCTTCGCGACCACTTTGAAGTGCCGTTTGAACTTTTCCACGATCTGGCTATAGCCGCTCCCGTGGAAACACTTTACCAGCAATGCCCCCTCCGGCTTAAGGTGGGCCTGCGCAAATTCCAGCGCCAGGTCGCACAGGTACTCGATCCGGGCTGCATCGGCAAAGGCTACACCTGACAAGTTGGGGGCCATGTCGGACAAAACAAGGTCGATCTTGTTGCCGCCGGACGCGTCCAGCACCACACTTTCCAGCTCGCGGAAGACCGATTCCTCACGGAAATCGCCCTGGATGAAAGTGACGTCGGCGACAGGCTCCATCGGCAACAGGTCGATCGCCACCACGGCGCCGTCAATCCGGCCGTCCTTGGCCCGGGGCGAGTCCGCCAGCTTGTTGCGGGCGTACTGGCTCCAGCTGCCAGGCGCCGCGCCCAGGTCGACGATCACCTGGCCCGGGCGGATCAGCTTGTCCTGCTCGTCGATCTCCTTGAGCTTGTAGGCCGCGCGGGCGCGATAGCCCTCGCGCTGCGCCATTTTCACGTACGGATCGTTGATGTGGTCGTGCAGCCACGAATGGTTAAACTTGTTCTTTGCCATGCCAGATACCAGCCTGTTCCCTGCTCCGCCCGCCGCTCGGGGCCGCGCACGAAGGTTTTCCTACTGTTTTGATGATTTTGCTGCCCGACAGTGCCGGATTGACGGATAATACGCGCCAATCCGCATCCCGACCGCCGGCGCGCCTTGATCAGCCGCCAGCTTGCCGCCTCCGGCGGCCGTCGGCAGCCTGTTTTTGCCCGACCCGCCGTGTCACGACCGGCGCGGGCTGCAGCGCCCGATTTTCCAGCGCCCCAGCGCTCTATCACTATTTCAAGCGCCCAATACCAGCGCCAACTTATGCCCGCTCTACAACTAGTCCCTGCCCAGCGCTCTGACCTGCGCTCCCGTGCCCATGCCCTGAACCCGGTCGTAATGGTCGGCGCGGAAGGCCTGACCCGTGCCGTGCTGGCCGAAATCGACCGCAGCCTGGCCGCCCACGACCTGATCAAGATCCGCGTGTTCGGCGATGACCGCGAAGCCCGCATCGCCATCTACGAAGAAATCTGCGACCAGCTCAGCGCCGCGCCGATCCAGCATATCGGCAAGCTGCTGGTGGTCTGGCGTCCGGGCGAAGCCCGCCTGAAGGAAAACCAGGCGGAAGACCTCGGCCGCCACACCCCCGCCCGCCGCGGCGGCGCCGCTCCGCGCACGGTGACGGTGAAGAAGCCCAGCGCCGCGCCGAACCGCCGCCCGACCCGCAAGGAAGTCACGGTGCTTGGCAACGAGCGCGTCACGGCCGGCGGTAACGTCAAGCGTTCGCGCGCCCGTCCGACCAGCCAGAAGAAGAAGGCGCTGGGCTGAACGCTGCCAGCTCAAGCATGAAGGGGGCCGCCGCAAGGCGCCCCCGATGCCGGCACGCCACGCCCGTGGCGGTGCCGGCGGCCGGGCTCACTCTCCGGCCGAACGCGGCGCCGAAGCGCGCCACACCAGTGCCAGCGCCAGCAGGCTCTGCAGCAGGTAGAAGGCGCTGGACACGCCGTGCAGCATGCCGAATTGCGCCTTGTAAGGCGACTCCGAAACCCCGACGCCCAGCGCCAGCGCCTTTTCCTTCAGGCCGGCCATGAACGGCTGGGTACCGAAGTAACCCGCCAGCACGCAGCACAGCATGCCCAGCACCAGCCAGCGCAGGCCGCGGTAGCGGTGGGCGCCGCGCCGGATCATCACGTTGCACAGCACCAGTTGCAGCACGCCGATAGTGACACCGACGATGGCCTCTGTATGGAACAGGTGCCCGGCGATCATGCCCGCCGTCTCGCGGCTGGGCAGCACGGAAAACAGCGTCGGCGCCACCATGTAGCCGACGGTCCACAGGCTGCCCGCCCACAGTACCGTCAGCAACAGGAAGATGCGGTGCGGCAGCGGCGGCAGATTGTTATAGGAACTGGAGAACACGAGCCGGTCTTTCCGGTGGCCAGGCAGGCGCAAGCCTGCCGGCCGGGCCGGCGTCAAATATAGCGTACGGTAATGACTTCGTACTCGCGCTCGCCGCCAGGGGCCAGCACGATTGCGACGTCGCCTTCGAACTTGCCGATCAGCGCACGCGCGATGGGCGAGCTGACCGAGATCTTGCCAACGTCGATGTCGGCCTCGTCATCGCCCACGATCTGGTAGCTGACGGGGCTGCCGGACTCCAGGTCTTCCAGGTCCACGGTCGCGCCAAAGACGATGCGGCCGTCGGTATCCAGCTGGGTCGGGTCGATGACCTGCGCGGCCGACAGCTTGGCCTCCACTTCCAGGATGCGGCCTTCGATAAAGGCCTGCTTTTCCTTGGCGGCGTCGTATTCGGCGTTTTCAGACAGGTCGCCCTGGGCGCGCGCTTCCGAGATGGCATTGATCACCGCCGGACGCTCGACAGCCTTCAGGCGCTGCAACTCCTCCTTCAGGAGCTCTGCGCCACGCTTGGTAATCGGAATGGTGCTCATGTCTTCGTTCAACAAAAAAATGAGCCGCAGCGGAGCTGGAGCCATCCCTGGCAAACCCCGCCAGGGCACTTCCGCTCAACCGCGGCTTTCAGACAGGATCGAATGCGGGCAGGCCGCATCGATCGACGAATTTGACGTAGTTTAGGCCAGGAAGCCCGCCGGCAGCAACTCCGGCGGGCTTCCTGGGGTGGCCGGGCGCAGGGCGCCCGGCCTTTTGCGATGTGCCTTCGCCTTACCTTCCGGCCATCAGGCCAGCGAAGCGTGCAGGCTCTGCAGGTCGTAGACCTCCAGGCTCTGCATGTGCTTCAGGCCCTCCACCGCGGCGCGGGCGCCGGCGATGGTGGTGTAGTAAGGAATGCGGTGGGCCAGCGCCGAGGTACGGATCGAGCGCGAATCGGCAATCGCGGTGCGGGTTTCGTCCACGGTGGTGAACACCAGCGCCAGTTCGCCGTTCTTGATCATGTCCACGATATGCGGACGGCCGTCCTTGACCTTGTTGACCACCCTGACCGGGATGCCGGCGGCCTCGATGGCCGACGCGGTGCCGCGGGTGGCAACGATCGGGTAGCCCATGTCGTGCAGCATGCGGGCCACGCCGACGGCGCGCGGCTTGTCGCTGTCCTTCACGGTAATCAGCACGGTGCCCTTCTCGGGCAGGCGCGAACCCGCGGCCAGCTGGCTCTTGAACAGCGCCTCGCCGAAGGCCTTGCCCACGCCCATCACTTCGCCGGTCGAACGCATTTCAGGTCCGAGGACCGGATCGACGCCCGGGAACTTGTTGAACGGGAACACCGCTTCCTTGACGCTGTAGTACGGCGGGATGACTTCTTCGCCGATGCCCTGCTCGTCCAGCGACTGGCCGGCCATGCAGCGCGCGGCGATCTTGGCCAGCTGCATGCCGGTGGCCTTGGACACATACGGCACGGTACGCGAGGCGCGCGGGTTCACTTCCAGCACGTAGACGGTGTCGACACCGTTGTTCTGCTGGATCGCGAACTGCACGTTCATCAGGCCGACCACGCTCAGCCCGTGGGCCATCGCGGCGGTCTGGCGCTTCAGTTCGGCCACGGTCTCGGCCGACAGCGAGTACGGGGGCAGCGAGCAGGCGGAGTCGCCCGAGTGCACGCCGGCCTGCTCGATGTGTTCCATCACGCCGCCGATAAACACGCGCTTGCCGTCGGAGATGGCGTCGACGTCGCACTCGATGGCGTCATTCAGGAAGCGGTCCAGCAGCACCGGGGAGTCGTTCGAGACCTTGACGGCCTCGCGCATGTAGCGCTCGAGGTCGCGCGGCTCATGCACGATTTCCATGGCGCGGCCGCCCAGCACGTATGACGGGCGCACCACCAGCGGGTAGCCGATCTCTTCGGCCAGGCGCAGCGCTTCGTCCTCGGCACGCGCAGTGCGGTTGGGCGGCTGGCGCAGACCCAGCTCCTGCAGCAGCTTCTGGAAGCGCTCGCGGTCTTCGGCCGCATCGATCATGTCGGGGCTGGTGCCGATGATGGGCACGCCGTTGGCTTCCAGGTCCAGCGCCAGCTTCAGCGGGGTCTGGCCGCCGTACTGCACGATCACGCCGACCGGCTTTTCCTTGTCGACGATCTCCAGCACGTCTTCCAGCGTCAGCGGCTCGAAGTACAGGCGGTCCGAGGTGTCATAGTCGGTCGACACGGTTTCCGGGTTGCAGTTGACCATGATGGTCTCGTACCCGTCCTCGCGCAGCGCCAGCGCGGCGTGCACGCAGCAGTAGTCGAACTCGATGCCCTGGCCGATCCGGTTCGGGCCGCCGCCCAGCACCATGATCTTTTTGTTGGTGGTCGGCTGCGCCTCGCACTCGCCATGCTCGGCCTCGTAGGTCGAGTACATGTAGGCGGTGTTGGTGGCGAACTCGGCCGCGCAGGTGTCCACGCGCTTGTAGACCGGGCGCACGTTCTGGGCGATGCGCGCCTCGCGCACTGCCTTGGCATCGGTCTTCATCAGCCTGGCCAGGCGGCGGTCCGAGAAGCCCTTCTGCTTCAGGTAGCGCAGCTCGGCAGTCGACAGGCTGTCCAGCGTGCGCGACTTGACCAGGCCTTCGGTCTTGACGATGTCTTCGATCTGGGCCAGGAACCAGGGGTCGATGTCGGTCTCGGCATGGACCTCTTCCAGCGACATGCCCAGGCGGAACGCGTCGCCCACGTACCAGATGCGGTCGGGGCCGGCTTCGCCGATTTCCTCGACGACCTCATCACGGTCCGACGACTTTTCGTCCAGGCCGTCGACGCCGACTTCCAGGCCGCGCAGGGCCTTCTGGAACGATTCCTGGAAGGTGCGGCCCATGGCCATCACCTCGCCCACCGACTTCATCTGGGTGGTCAGGTGGCTGTCGGCCTGCGGGAATTTCTCGAAGGCGAAGCGCGGCACCTTGGTGACCACGTAGTCGATCGAGGGCTCGAACGAGGCCGGGGTCGCGCCGCCGGTGATCTCGTTCTTCAGCTCATCCAGCGTGTAGCCCACGGCCAGCTTGGCCGCGACCTTGGCGATCGGGAAGCCGGTGGCCTTGGACGCCAGCGCCGACGAACGCGACACGCGCGGGTTCATCTCGATGACGATCATGCGACCGTCCTTCGGGTTGATCGAGAACTGCACGTTGGAGCCGCCGGTATCGACGCCGATCTCGCGCAGCACGGCCAGCGAGGCGTTGCGCAGGATCTGGTATTCCTTGTCGGTCAGGGTCTGGGCCGGGGCCACGGTGATCGAGTCGCCGGTGTGGATGCCCATCGGGTCCAGGTTCTCGATCGAGCAGATGATGATGCAGTTGTCCTTCTTGTCGCGGACCACTTCCATTTCATACTCTTTCCAGCCCAGCAGCGACTCTTCGATCAGCAGTTCGCGCGTCGGCGACAGGTCCAGGCCGCGCTTGCAGATCTCTTCGAATTCTTCGCGGTTGTAGGCAATGCCACCGCCGCTGCCACCCAGCGTGAACGACGGGCGGATCACGATCGGGTAGCCGCCCGAGCCGGTTTCCTGGGCAATGCGCGACTGCACGGCCATGGCTTCGTCCATCGAGTGGGCGATGCCCGACTTGGCCGAACCCAGACCGATCTTGGTCATGGCGTCCTTGAACTTCTGGCGGTCCTCGGCCTTGTCGATGGCTTCCGGCGACGCGCCGATCAGCTCCACCTTGTACTTGTCCAGCACGCCATGGCGATGCAGGTCCAGCGCGCAGTTCAGCGCGGTCTGGCCGCCCATGGTCGGCAGGATCGCATCAGGACGCTCCTTCTCGATGATGCGCTCGACCACTTCCCAGGTGATCGGCTCGATGTAGGTCACATCGGCCGTGTTGGGATCGGTCATGATGGTCGCCGGGTTGGAGTTGACCAGGATGACCTTGAAGCCTTCCTCGCGCAGCGCCTTGCAGGCCTGGGCGCCGGAGTAGTCGAACTCGCACGCCTGGCCGATGATGATGGGGCCCGCGCCGATGATCAGGATGCTCTTGATGTCTGTGCGTTTTGGCATTGCACGCTCTCTTTATGGGCCGGTCCGCCTTGCCTGCGGACCGCGCCGGTAATCAGGGAATCCGTCCGGATTCAAAAATATCGTCTTGCTCAGTTCATCGTGGCCGTCGCCAGCTTGGCGCCGAAGCCGATGAACATCGCGCCTACCCCGCTGGACATGCCGGCCGACAGCCGGCGGCGGCGCCGGAACGCTTCGGCCAGCTTCGCCCCCACGAAGATGATCGTGGTCAGGTAGGCAAAGCTGCAGATCTGGCACACCAGCCCCAGCACGCCGAACGACAGCACCGGGTACGCAAAGGCCGGGTCGACGAACTGGATGAAGAACGAGATGAAGAACAGGATCGCCTTCGGGTTCAGCAGGCTGATCAGCAGCGCCTTGCGGAACGGGTCGGACTGGTCCGGCGCAGGTGCGCTCGCCGTGGCAGGCGCGGCTTCGCCGCGCGCCGCCCAGTTGCGCAGCGCGCCGCGCAGCATGTTGAACCCGATCCACGCCAGGTAGGCCGCGCCGATGTACTTCACCACATAGAACAGCGCCGGGCTGGCCTTGAGCAGCGAGGCCACGCCCGCCGCCGACAGCACCATCAGCACGAAGTCGCCCAGGAACACCCCGCACGCGCCCTTGTAGCCGGCGCGCACGCCGCGCTGCGCCGCCACCGACAGCACGTACATCGAGTTCGGCCCCGGCAGCAGCACGATGAAGATCGTGCCCAGCACATAGGTCCAGAAATCGGTGATGCCGAAAGCGGTATGCATGAAGGCGTTCATGGGATGTCCCGGTGTCTGCGCTGTTCCCGGCTGCGCTTACTTGCGCGCGTCGGTCATCAGCTGGATAAAGCGGTCGAACAGGTAGGCCACGTCGTTCGGGCCGGGCGACGCTTCCGGGTGACCCTGGAAGCAGAACGCCGGCTTGTCGGTCAGCGCGAAACCCTGCAGCGAACCGTCGAACAGCGACTTGTGCGTGACGCGCACGTTCGACGGCAGCGTGTCGGCGTCGACCGCGAAACCGTGGTTCTGCGACGTGATCACCACGCGGCCGTCGTCCAGGTCCTTGACCGGGTGGTTGGCGCCGTGGTGGCCGAACTTCATCTTCAGGGTCTTGGCGCCGACGGCCAGGGCCATGATCTGGTGGCCCAGGCAGATGCCGAACGTGGGGATGCCGCGCTCGATGAACTCTCGCGTGGCGGCGATGGCGTAGTCGCACGGCTCGGGGTCGCCGGGGCCGTTGGACAGGAACACGCCGTCCGGATTCAGCGCCAGCGCGTCGGCGGCGCTTGCCTGGGCGGGCAGCACCGTGACCTTGCAACCGCGCTCGGCCAGCATGCGCAGGATGTTGAACTTGACGCCGTAGTCAAAGGCGACCACGTGGAACTGCGGCTTGTCCTGCTTGCCGTAGCCTTCGCCCAGCTTCCATTCGGACTGGGTCCACTGGTACGGTTCCTTGACCGAAACCACCTTGGCCAGGTCCATGCCGGCCAGGCCGGGGAACGAGCGGGCCAGGTCGATGGCCTTCTGGACATTGTCTTCGCCGGCCAGGATGCAGCCGTTCTGGGCACCCTTCTCGCGCAGGATACGGGTCAGCTTGCGCGTATCGATGCCGGCGATGGCCACCACCTTTTCTTGCTTCAGGTAGTGGGCAAGGGTGTGCTCCTTGCGGAAGTTCGAGGCCAGGATCGGCAGATCCTTGATGATCAGGCCGGCGGCATGGACTTTCGTGGCTTCGACATCCTCAGGATTGACCCCGTAGTTACCGATATGCGGATACGTCAGGGTGACGATCTGCCGGGAGTAACTCGGGTCGGTGAGGATTTCCTGGTAACCGGTGATGGCGGTGTTGAACACCACTTCACCAATGGTATGGCCGGAAGCGCCAATGGAATAGCCACGAAAGACCGTGCCGTCTGCTAGCGCGAGAATGGCGGACGGAAAAGACGGTAACACGGGTAGGCTCCTGCTGGACTCACCCCGTGACCGACCAATCGACGCCTCGTGCCTCCCAGGCTGGATCCGTGACGGCGGCAGCGGCATTGCGCCGATGCGGTCGGATCCGGTCGCGACATGCTCTTTGCTTCACATTTAGTGCGGGCAGCAAAGGCGGCGCGGATGGGGGCGGCGGAAGGTGGAAAGCGGTAGGCGCTAGGGTGAAGGGTTCTGAAAGCGAAACTTTCGAATTATATCCCGCGCCACCCAATTTCTCAAGTTTTCAAGGACTTGCGCGCGGCAGGGCGGCAGCGCCGCCACGCCGGCGGCTGCCGCCCTGCCCTGCGCCTGCTGCGTTACGCCTGCGGCGGCACGACCGCCGTGACCTCGATTTCCACCTTGGCGCGCGGCTCCACCAGGTCCGCGACCTCGACCGCCGTCATCGCCGGGAAGTGGCGTCCGATAATGGCCCGGTAATGTTCGCCGATCGCCCTGTAGGCACCGACATATTCCGCCTTGTCCTTCACATACCAGGTCATGCGCACGATATGTTCCGGCCGCGCGTCGCCGGCCGCCAGCACGGCGACCACATTGCGCAGCGCCTGCGCCACCTGCAGGCCGAAGTCGTCGGTCTCGAATTCACATTTGCCGGTCCAGCCGATCTGGCCGCCGACAAAGAGCAGGCGGCTGCCGACCTGCATTTCGGTCATGGTGCCGTTGGCGTAGCCGCGCGGGGGTGCCCAGTCGGGCGGTTGCAGGATCTTCATGATGTGTTCCTGTTGATAGCTTTATGGATGAATGGAGTCCGGGACTCAGGCCGTGGCGACCAGATAGGCCGACATGGCCGCGCGCACGGCATCGGGCAACGGCTGCGGAGCAATCGAGCCGGTATCGACGCAGACCAGCCGCTGCGTCACTTCCATGCGGGTATCGTCATGCGGGCCGGCGAAGCGGATCGCAAGGGTAAAGCTGGACTGGCCCAGCTTCAGCACGCGCAGTTCGCGCGTCAGCACCTCACCCAGGCGACTGGGTGCCAGGAAGCGGCACTCCAGTTCGGCGGTCGGCACGCCGGCGCGGCCCTCGCCGTGCATGACATCGAAGGGCCAGCCCAAGGCCTCGCCGAACCAGTCTTCGATCAGGTCGTTGAGCATCTCGAAGTAGCGCGGGTAGAACACGATGCCCGCGGCGTCGCAGTGCTTGAAGCGCACCAGCACGGTGCTGCGGAACACGGGGCTCATGGCTTCCCCGCGCCGTTGCTGTTACGACCGTTGCCGTTGCCCTGCTCCGCCATCTGCCGCAGCCGGAAGCGCTGCAGCTTGCCGGTCTCGGTGCGCGGCAGCGCCGTCACGAACACGATGCGGCGCGGATACTTGTAGGGCGCGATCCGGCGCTTGACGTAGTCCTGCAGCGCGGTGCGCGTGGCGTCGTCCGCGGCCGTGCCCTCGCGCAGCACCACATAGGCGGTGACCACCTGCCCGCGCTCATCGTCGGGTGCGCCGATCACGCCGCATTCGGCAACGGCCTCATGCTGCATCAGTGCGCTCTCCACCTCCGGCCCGGCGATGTTGTAGCCGGCCGAGATAATCATGTCGTCCGAGCGCGCCTGGTAGAAGTAATAGCCATCCTCGTCGACTACGAAGGTATCGCCCGGCAGGTTCCAGCCCGCTTTCACATAGTTGGCCTGCCGCGGATCGTCCAGGTAGCGGCAGCCGGTCGGCCCCTGCACCGCCAGCTTGCCGACCTGGCCCGGCGGCAAGGGCTGCATGTTCTCGTCGACGATCTGCGCTACATAGCCCGGCACCACGCGCCCGATTGCGCCGGGCTTCACGTCGGCGCCGGCGCTGGAGATAAAGATATGCATCATCTCGGTGCCGCCGATGCCGTCGGTCATCTCGATGCCGGTGGCCGCCTTCCAGCTCTGGCGCGTGGCGTCGGGCAGGGCCTCGCCGGCCGACACGCTCTTCTTCAGGCTGGACAGGTCATAGCGCGGGGCCAGCGCTGCCATCTGCCGGTAGAAGGTCGGCGCGGTAAAGACAATGGTGGCGCGGAAATCCTGGATCAGTTCCAGCAACATCTCAGGCGACAGTTTCTCCGCCAGCACTGTGCTGGCGCCGATGCGCAGCGGGAAACACAGCATGCCGCCCAGCCCGAAGGTGAAGGCGATCGGCGGCGTGCCGCAGAATACGTCGTCCGGCTGCGGGCGCAGCACCTGGCGCGGGAACAGGTCGCACATGGCCAGCACGTCGCGGTGGAAATGCATGGTGCCCTTGGGCTGGCCAGTGGTGCCGCTGGTGAAGGCGATCAGACAGACATCGTCGCTGGCGGTGTCGCAGGCGTCGAAGGTCTCCGGCTTGCCCGCCATCGCCGCCTCCAGCGAACCCTCGCCTTCACCGTTGAAGTACAGCGCGCGTGCCAGGCTCGGGCAATGGAACTCGCCGCCTGCCAGCTGGTTGGCATCGAGTTCCTCGCGCAGCCGCGCATCGCACAGTGCGGCGCTGACCTGGGCCTTGTCGATGATCTGCTTCAGTTCCTTGGCGCGCAGCAACGGCATGGTCGGCACCGCGATCAGGCCCGCCTTGAGCGTGGCCAGCCAGCTGGCGGCCATCATCAGGTTGTTGGGCCCGCGCAGCAGCACCCGGTTGCCGGGCACCAGCTTCATGTCCTCGACCAGCACATGGGCGATGCGGCTCACCAGCGCCGCCAATTGCGCATACGTGATTGTCTCGATCTTGCCGTCGCGGCGATGGCGGACGGCGATGCGCTCGCCGCGGCCTTCGCGCACATGGCGATCGACCAGCTCCACCGCGGCGTTCATCCGCTCCGGGTAGTCGGTATCGGCATTGAAGCGGAACACCGGCCACGTGTCGGGCGGCGGCAGGCGGTCGCGCGCGAAGGTATCCAGGTGGGCTGTGGTCGCCATGACTTATCTCCTGTCTGCTCTGTATCGGTACGGCAGTTCGTGGGTAGCGTGCGGGCGCGTCAGGCCTTGCGCCCGGCCAGCGTCTCGCGCGCGATGATCAGCTTCTGCACTTCGGTGGCGCCCTCATAGATGCGCAGCGAGCGGATCTCGCGGTACAGGCTCTCCACCCGCGTGCCGACCTTGACGCCCAGGCCGCCGAACATCTGCACCGCGCGGTCGATCACCTGCTGGGCGTTCTCGGTCGCCACCATCTTGGCCATGGCCGCCTCGCGCGTGGTGCGCTGGCCCTTGACATCGCGCAGCCAGGCCGCGCGGTAGGTCAGCAGCGCCGCGGCGTCGATGGCGGTGGCCATGTCGCCGATGGCTGCCTGGGTCAGCTGCAGGTCGGCCAGCACGCCGCCGAACATCGGGCGGGCGCAGGCACGCGCCAGCGCGTCGTCCAGCGCGGCACGGCCGAAGCCCAGCGCAGCCGCTGCCACCGAGGCACGGAAGATGTCGAGCGTCATCATCGCCACCTTGAAGCCCTGCCCCGCCTCGCCCAGCCGGTTGCCCACCGGCACGCGGCAGTTGTCGAAACGCAGCGTGGCCAGCGGATGCGGCGCCATCACGTCGATGCGCTCGGCAATGCTCAGGCCCGGCGTATCCGCATCGACCACGAAAGCAGAAATGCCGCGCGCGCCCGGCGCCTCGCCGGTGCGCACGAACACGCAGTAGAAATCGGCGATGCCGCCATTGGAGATCCAGGTCTTGGCGCCATCGATCAAATAGTGGCTGCCGTCATCCGACAGCCGTGCGCTGCACTGCATCGCGGCGACATCGGAGCCGGCTTCCGGCTCCGACAGCGCGAACGCGGCGATGGCTTCACCACGGGCCACGCGCGGCAGGTAATGCGCGCGCAGCGCGTCGCTGCCCGCCAGCGAGATCGCACCCGAGCCCAGCCCCTGCATGGCAAAGGCAAAATCGGCCAGGCCATCATGGCGCGCCAGCGTCTCGCGCAGCAGGCACAGCGAGCGCGAATCCAGCGCCGGCAGCGCGCCGCCGTGCGCGGCCGGCACGCAGTAGCGCAGCCAGCCAGCCTCACCGAGTTGCCGCACCAGCGCGCGGCAGGCGGCATCGGTATCGCTGTGGTCGACATGCAGGTGCTGCGCGCACCAGGCGTCGAGTTCGCGCTCGAGCGTGCGGTGCGCGTCGTCGAACAGCGGAAGGTCCAGATAGGTCTTGTCAGACATGGCGCTTCAGTCCCCTTCGAACACCGGCTTCGTCTTCGCGACGAAGGCCTCGTAGGCGCGGCGGAAGTCGCGCGTCTGCATGCAGATGGCCTGGGCTTCGGCCTCGGCTTCGATGGCCTCGTCCAGCCCCATGTTCCATTCCTGGTGCAGCAGTTTCTTGGTCACGCCGTGCGCAAAGGTCGGGCCGGCGGCCAGTTGCGCGGCCAGCGCCTGCGCCTGGGCCAGCACCGCTTCGGACGGGTGCAGCGCATTGAAGAAGCCCCACTGCAGGCCCTCTTCGGCGCTCATCGAGCGGCCGGTGTAGAGCAGCTCGCTGGCGCGCCCCTGCCCGATCACGCGCGGCAGCAGCGTGCACGCGCCCATGTCGGCGCCGGCCAGGCCGACGCGCGTGAACAGGAACGCGGTCTTGGCCTGCGCCGTGCCTAGGCGCATGTCGGAGGCCAGCGCCATCATCGCGCCGGCACCGGCGCAGATGCCGTCGACCGCGCTCACCACCGGCTGCGGGCAGGCGCGCATCGCCTTGACCAGGTCACCGGTCATGCGCGTGAAGTCGAGCAGCTCCGGCATGGTCATGCGCGTCAGCGGGCCGATGATCTCGTGCACGTCGCCGCCCGAGCAATAGTTGCCGCCGGCGCCGGTCACCACCACCGTCTTGATATCGCTGGCGTAGCACAGCCCGCGGAACAGGTCGCGCAGCTCGGCGTAGGAATCGAAGGTCAGCGGGTTCTTGCGCTCCGGCCGGTTCAGCGTCACGGTGCCGACCTTGCCGTCGCCGGACACCGACCACAGGAAGTGCTTCGGCTCATAGCCGGCAAAGCTGCGCTTGTGGTGGCGCATGTCGAGTGCGATTTCTGTCATGGGTTTCTCTCGTTGTCTGTTGCAGTCGGTCTGGTTCAGCCCGCCATCACTTCGCCGCCGGCGACGGGGATCGCCTGCCCGGTGATCGCGCCCGCGGACGGCTGGCACAGCCAGGCCACCGCGTCGGCCACTTCCTCGGGCTGCACCAGCCGGCGTTGCGGGTTGCGCGCGGCCAGTTCGGCGCGCGCCTGTTCCTCGGTGCGGCCGGTCTTGCCGACGATATTGGCCACCGCGTCGCGCACGATGTCGGTTTCGGTATAGCCCGGGCAGACCGCGTTGACGGTCACGCCCCGGGCCGCGGTTTCCAGCGCCAGCGCGCGCGTCAGGCCGATCACGCCATGCTTGGCCGCGCAGTAAGCGCTGACGTAGCCGTAGCCGATCAGTCCCGCCGTGCTGGCCACGTTGACGATGCGGCCCCAGCCCGCGTCAAGCATCGCCGGCAGCGCCGCCTGCGTGCACAGGAAGGTGCCGGTCAGGTTCACATCCAGCATGCGCCGCCACAGCGCGGCATCGGTCTTCAGGAACGGTGCGCTGTGCGCCTGGCCGGCGTTGTTGACCAGCATCGACACCGGACCGGCCTGCTCCGCGGCGCTGGCAAAGGCGCGCGCCACGCTGTCGGCATCGGCAATATCGGCCGTGACAAAGGAGACCACGGCGCCCGCGGGAGCAACCTCACGCAGCGCTTGCACGGTCGCCTGCAACGCGCCGGCATCGCGGCCCAGCAGCGTCACGCTGGCGCCATCGGCCAGCAGCCGGTGCGCGATCGCCGCGCCGATGCCGCGCCCGCCGCCGGTGACCAGCGCGTGGCGCCCTGACAATGAAGCCGTGCTGCGCGTCATGCCTGCTTCCCCTGCGCCGCGGCGCGTTCCAGGTTGGTTTCGAGTTGCCGCTTGCCGGCCTGGTACTGCTTGGGCCAGGCGATATCGCGGTAGCCGATGCGCGCCGCTTCCTGCAGCGTCCAGGCCGGGTTGGCCAGGTGCGGCCGCGCGATCGCGCACAGGTCGGCGCGGCCCGCGGCGATGATCGAGTCGACATGGTCGGCCTCGGAGATCGCGCCCACGGCGATGGTGGCGATGCCGGCCTCGTTGCGGATGCGGTCCGCGAACGGGGTCTGGTACATGCGGCCATAGACCGGTGCCTGGTCCGGGCTGACCTGCCCGGACGAGCAGTCGATCATGTCGGCGCCGGCGGCCTTGAAGGCGCGCGCGATCTCGACCGCATCGTCGGGAGTGATGCCGCCATCGACCCAGTCGTGCGCGGAGATCCGCACCGACATCGGCTTGTCTTGCGGCCACACCGCGCGCACCGCGGCAAACACCTCGAGCGGATAGCGCAGCCGCGCCGCCAGCGAGCCGCCGTATTCGTCCTCACGCGTATTGGTCAGCGGCGAGATAAAGCTCGACAGCAGGTAGCCGTGCGCGCAGTGCAGTTCCAGCCAGTCGAAGCCGGCCTCCGCGGCGCGGCGCGCGCTGGCGACGAAGTCATCGCGCACGCGGTCCATGTCTGCGCGCGTCATCTCGCGCGGGGTCTGCGATTCGCCCGGCAGGTAAGGCAGCGGCGAGGCCGAGATCACGGGCCAGTTGCCCTCGGGCAACGGATGGTCCATGGCCTCCCAGCCGAGCTGCGTCGAACCCTTGCGGCCCGAGTGGCCGATCTGCATGGCGATGCGCGCATCGCTGCTGGCATGCACGAAGTCGACAATGCGCCGCCAGGCGTCGCGCTGTGCGTCGTTCCACAAACCCGGGCATCCCGGCGTGATGCGCGCATCGGGCGACACGCAGGTCATCTCCGCCACCACCATGCCGGCACCGCCGAGCGCGCGCGAGCCCAGGTGGACCAGGTGGAAGTCGCCCGGCACGCCGTCGGTGCACGAGTACATTGCCATTGGCGACACCACCACGCGGTTCTTCAGCGTGACCCCGCGCATGCGAAACGGCGTGAACATCGGCGGCAGCAGCTGCTGCTCACGCAACTGCAGGCTGTCCGCCGGCACGCCGGCCTGCTGCCCCAGCCAGTGCTCGAACTGCGCCACGTAGTCAGCGTCGCGCACGCGCAGGTTCTCGTGCGAGATGCGCTGCGAGCGGGTCAGCAGCGAGTAGGCAAACTGCTCCGGCGGCAGGCTGCCGGCATAGCGCTCGACGTTCTCGAACCATTCGGTCGAATTGCGCGCCGCGTTCTGGATCTTCAGCACTTCCACGCCGCGCGTGGCTTCGTAGCGCGACAGTGCATCGGGCAAGCCGTCGTGGCCCCTGCCACGAATTTCTTCGGCGAGGTCGATGGCATCTTCCAGCGCCAGCTTGGTGCCCGAGCCGATCGAGAAATGCGCGGTGTGCGCGGCATCGCCCATCAGCACCACCGGCACGCGGCGGCCGTCGGGCAAGGTGTTCCAGTGCACCCACTGCCGGCAGATCACGCGCGGGAAGCGGATCCAGATCGCCGAGCCGCGCAGGTGCGCCGCATTGGTGATCAGCTTGTTGCCGTCGAGGTAGCGCGCGAACAGGCGCTCGCAATAGGCCACGCCCTCTTCCTGGCTCATCTGCTCGATGCCCGCGGCGCGCCAGACCGATTCCGGCGCCTCGACGATAAAGGTCGAGGTGCTGTCGTCAAAGCGGTAGGCGTGCGCCTGGAACCAGCCGTGCTCGGTCTTCTCGAAGGCAAAGGTGAAGGCGTCGAAGAGCTTGCGCGTGCCGAGCCAGACAAAGCGGCACTGGCGCGTATCGATATCCGGCTGGAACGTGTCGGCGTAGCGGCTGCGGATGCGGCTGTTCAGGCCGTCCGAGGCAATCACCAGGTCGGCCTGGTATTGCATCGCCAGCGCCTGGTCGTCGGACACGTCGGTCTCGAACACCAGTTTCACGCCCAGCGCCTCGCAGCGCGCCTGCAGGATATTGAGCAGGCGCTTGCGGCCGATGCCGATAAAGCCATGGCCGCCGGAGCGGATGGTGCGCCCGCCGATATGGATGTCGATATCGTCCCAGTGGTTGAAGGCCGCGTTGATCTCGGCGGCGCTGACCGGATCGGCTTCCTTCAGGTTGTCCATGGTGGCGTCGGAGAACACCACGCCCCAGCCGAAGGTGTCATAGGGCCGGTTGCGCTCGACCACGATGACCTCGTTGGCCGCGTCCTGCAGCTTCATCAGAAGTCCGAAGTACAGGCCTGACGGGCCACCACCAATACAAAGCACTCGCATTTTTTGCCTCCTGCCGGCTGCGCCGCGGCACCCTGGCCGGGGCGGCATCGTGATCTACATCATGTTTAAATATTTTATGCCTAAAATATTAGTCTGCATCACGACCGATAGCAAGGACGCGATGCAGTGTGCCGCGCAAGGCACCTCCATCGCCCCTTAAAGCCAAATCTAGCCCTTCAGGGCCGCCTGCAACTGCTCCAGGGCGCCCGGATCCTCGATCGTGGTCAGGTCACCGGGGTCGCGCCCTTCGGCCACGGCCTGCATGGCGCGCCGCAGCAACTTGCCCGAGCGCGTCTTGGGCAGCGCATTCACAAAGAAGACGCGTGCCGGCCGGGCCACCGCGCCCAATTGCTGCTCCACCGTTTTCATCAGCTCGCCCTCCAGCGCCAGCCGCGCTTCAGGCGTGGCCGTGCGCGCCGGCTCACGCGCGATGCAGAACGCCATCGCCACCTGCCCCTTGAGCGCGTCCTGCACCCCCACCACCGCCACCTCGGCCACGGCGGCGTTGGACGACAGGCTTTCCTCGATCTCGCGCGTGCCCAGGCGGTGGCCGGCCACGTTGATCACGTCGTCGGTGCGGCCCAGGATAAAGACGTAGCCGTCCGCGTCGCGCACGCCCCAGTCGAAAGTGGAATAGCACAGCCGGTTCGGCACCGCCTGCCAGTAGGTGCGCACGAAGCGGTCATCGTCGCCCCACACCGTGCTCATGCATCCGGGCGGCAGCGGGCCGTCGATGGCGACCACGCCCTTCTGCCCCGGCGGGCATTCCTCGCCGGTGTTCTCGTCGATGATCTTCAGGTCATAGCCATAGGCCGGCACGCCGGGCGAGCCCAGCTTGGGCGGCAGCGGCTCGATGCCGCGCTGGATCGCGAGGATGGGCCAGCCGGATTCGGTCTGCCAGTAGTTGTCGACCACGGGCTTGCCCAGGCCGTCCTGGATCCAGCGCGCGGTGGGCTCGTCCAGCGGCTCGCCGGCCAGGAACAGCAGGCGCAGGCTGGACAGGTCGTAGCGGCTCAGCCAGGCCGGGTCCTGCTTCTTCAGCACGCGGATCGCGGTCGGCGCGCTGAACATCAGGTTGACCTGGTATTGCTCCACCAGCCGCCACAGGATGCCGCCGTCCGGGCGGATCGGCGTGCCCTCATACATCAGCGTGGTCATGCCGGCCAGCAGCGGGCCGTAGACAATATAGCTGTGGCCCACCACCCAGCCGATGTCCGACGCGGTGAACATGGTGTCGCCGGGCTTGCCGCAGAAGATGTATTCCATCGACGTGGCCAGCGCCACCGCATAACCGCCGGTATCGCGCTGCACGCCCTTGGGCTTGCCGGTGGTGCCGGAGGTATAGAGCACGTACGACGGCTCGCTCGATTCCAGCCACACACACGGCACCTGCGCGCCGGCCACACGTTCGCGCCAGACGGCGTAGTCTTCGTCGCGGCCTGCGGTGCGCGGCATCTGCGCCAGTTGGCGGTCCACCAGCAGCACCTTCTCCGGCTGGTGCGACGACAGCCGGATGGCCTCGTCCAGCAGCGGCTTGTAAGGCACGACCTTGCCGGCACGCGAGCCGGCATCGGCGCTGACCACCACGCGCGGGCGGGCATCCTCGATGCGCGCCGCCAGGCTGACCGAGGCAAAGCCCCCAAACACCACCGAATGGATCGCGCCGATGCGCGCGCATGCCAGCATCGCAAACGCGGCCTCCGGGATCATCGGCATATAGATGAGCACGCGGTCGCCCTTCTGCACGCCCAGGCCCTGCAGGATCGCGGCCATGCGGCTGACCTCGTCGTGCAGTTCGGCATAGCTGTAGGTGCGGGCCTGGTCGGTCTCGGTCGAGACCCAGTGCAGCGCCGGCTGGCTGGCGCGGCCCGCCAGGTGGCGGTCGACCGCGTTGTGGCACAGGTTGGTGCGCCCGCCCACGAACCAGCGCGTAAACGGCGCGCGGCTGTTGTCGAGCACCTGGCCGAACGGGGTTTCCCAGTCGATGCGTGCCGCCTGTTCGGCCCAGAACCCCTCGGGGTCGGCCAGCGAACGGGCATGCACGGCATGGCTTGCCGTCATGTCTGTCTCCTCCGCGTCTGCGGTCATTTGTGATATGGCCGTAGTTTGCCACCGGCGCGGGTGCGCGTGGATACAGTTTGGGAGGAGTGCCGCACGGGGGCGGGGCCGGCACATGAAAAAAGGGACGTGCCGACGGCATCGCCCCTTTCTTGCCCGGTGCAGCGGACCAGCCGGCGCCTGTCTGCGTCAGTGGCCCTTGGCCTTGGTGCTGGCCTTGCCCGACCCCTTGACGGTCGGGCCGGCCTTGGCCTCGCGCGTCACGCGCGCCGGCGCCGACTTGGTGGTGTGCCGCGGCGAGGCTTCGACGACAACGCGCTTGCGCGGCTCCGCCTTGCCCTTGGCGGAAAGCCGGACGATGCCGCCCTTGCCGCCCTTGCCGCCATGCTCGGGGCGTTCGGCAAGTTCCGCGCGCTCGGCCCGGTCAGCTTGCTCGGCCCGTGCCGCCCGCACCGCACCGGCGCCGCGCACCGGCACCATCAGCACCAGGCTCTGCCCGGCGACCAGCTTGGTGCCGGAGAGCTTGTTCCACGACTGCACCTGCCCCGCCGAGACGCCATAGCGGCGCGCCACCGAGGCCACGGTGTCGCGCCGGCTGGCGCGCACCACCACCCGGCGCGCATCCGGCACGTCGGGCTCCATCGCCAGCATGGCGCTGTCGGCCAGGGTCGCGCTGATGTCCTGGTCGTGGTGGCCCGAACGCGGGATCATCACGGTCGAGCCGGCCTTCAGGCGCATGCCCCTCGGGATGCTGTTGATCTCGCGCAGCGTATCGGCATCGACGTTCAGCCGCGCCGCCAGTGATTCAACACGCTCGCGGCTGTCCACCGTCACCGCGGACCAGCTCGACAACCCGCCACGGTAGGTGTTCAGGTTGTACTGGAAGCGCTCGGCGTTATCGAACGGCAGCAGGATCTGCGGGTTCGACGCGCCCAGGATCACCGGCCGGTTGAACGACGGGTTGAGCGCCTTGAACTCCTCCACCGACATGTCCGCCAGCTTGGCCGCCAGGTTCACGTCGATATCGCGCGACGTAGTCACCGTGACAAAGTACGGGTGGTCCGGGATCTCGGGCAGCTTGACGCCGTACGCCGCCGGGTTGGCGATGATGTTCTTGACCGCCTGCAGTTTCGGCACGTAGTAGCGCGTCTCGTTGGGCATGGGCAGGCTGGCGTAGTCGGTCGGCAGCCCGCGCGCCTGGTTGCGCGCGATCGCGCGCGACACCGCGCCCTCGCCCCAGTTGTACGCCGCCAGCGCCAGCTGCCAGTCGCCGAACATGTCATAAAGCCGCGCCAGGTAATCCAGCGCGGCGTCGGTCGAGGCCAGCACGTCGCGACGCTCGTCGCGGAACATGTTCTGCTTCAGGTTGTACGACTTGCCCGTGCTCGGGATGAACTGCCACATCCCGGCCGCCTTGGCGGTGGACTGCGCCTGCGGGTTGAATGCGCTCTCGACGAACGGCAGCAGCGCCAGCTCAGTTGGCATCTTGCGCCGCTCCAGCTCCTCTACGATGTGATACAGGTAGCGGCTTGAGCGCCCGACCATCCGTTCCATATATTCCGGCCGCTGCGCATACCACTGGGTGCGGTCATCGACCAGCGTGCCCTCCAGGTCCTGCATGGCAAAGCCGCGCCGGATGCGGTCCCAGATGTCATTGGACGGACCGCGCAGCCAGTCCAGGCCACCCTGGCCGGCATTGATCCCGGAAGAGGAAGAAAGCGCCGACTTGTCGCTGAGCGAGTTAAGCGGATCCTGGCGCTTGTCAGTCTGGGCGGTCGCGGCGCCGTTGGCGCCATCAGGCGGCGTGGGGGTGCTGGCGCACGCTGCAAGCAGCGCGGCGCACGCGACCACCGCCAGTAATCGACCAATTTTCATTAAGTTCTCAAATCGTGACGCTAAAAGGATGCGTGATGCTAAAAAAAACCGCGTATCGCGTCAATCAGATTTTCCACATATCCCGTATCCGGCGGGCCGCTGCAATGCCTTGTGGCGCAAGGCATTGCAGCCCTGGCGAGCCTAGCGGAAATTGTCCTTCCAGCCGCGCAGCGCGCCGAACGCCTGCGCGTCGCCCGCGGTGGCGCCGCCCTGGGCGGACACGGCCGCACGCACCGCCGGCTCGCGCGAGCGCAGGAAGGGATTGACCTCGCGCTCGTGGGCAATGGTGGTCGGCAGCGTCGGCTGGTCCGCCGCGCGCAGCGCCTCGACGCGCTGCTCCCACGCCGCCAGCGCGGCATTGCCCGGCTCGACCGCGCGCGCGAAGCGCACATTGCTGTGCGTGTACTCGTGCGCGCAATAGACGCGGGTATCGCCCGGCAGCGCCGCCAGCTTGTCGAGCGAATCCAGCATCTGCGCCGGCGTGCCTTCGAACAGCCGCCCGCAGCCGCTGGCGAACAGGGTATCGCCGCAGAAGACCGCCGGGCCGGCTTCGCCCAGGTCGCCCACGTAGGCGATATGGCCGGCCGTGTGCCCCGGCACGTCCAGCACGCGCAGGGTCACCGCCGGCGCCTTGAGGGTCGCCACATCGCCCTCGCGCAGCGCCTGGGTGCGCGCACCGATACGCTCGCCGGCCGGCCCCAGCACCGGCATCGGCTCGCCCGCAGGCGTGCGCGGGTGCGCCGCCAGCAACTCGGCCACGCCACCCTGGTGATCGCCGTGGTGATGGGTGATTACAATAGCGCCCAGAGCCAGACCGCTTTGCGCCAGGAAGCGTTCCACCGGCGCGGCCTCGCCAGGATCGACCACGGCGGCGCAATGCCCGTCGTGGATGGCCCAGATATAGTTATCCTGGAACGCCGGGATCGGCTCAACCTTCAACATGCGCATGCTCCTATGTCCAATCGTCCCAAACATCCAATTGTAAGCTGGGAAGACTGGCTGGCCTCGCCTCCCGGTGAGTACATGCTGCGCTGGGAGGCGCAGCAATACGACCGGATCGTGACCGACATCTTCGGCTACCACGCCGTCCAGATGGGCCTGCCCTTTATCGACACCCTGCGCGAGAACCGGATGCCGTTCTCGGCGCTGGCGCTGGACCCGTCCAGCGGACCGCACGGGCCGCGTGCGGCACATCCGGACGCCCGCCAGCTGCTGTGCCGCTTCGACGAACTGCCGTTCGATACCCAGAGCATCGACCTGGTCACCCTGCCCCACATCCTGGAATTCGCCGAAGACCCGCACGAAGTGCTGCGCGAGGTCTCGCGGGTGCTGATGCCCGAAGGCCGCGTGGTGGTCACCTGCTTCAACCCGATGAGCCTGTGGGGCGCGCGCCAGGGCATGAACCGGCTTGGCGCCACGCCCTTCCTGCCCACGGACGCGCAGCAGATCGGCTTCGTGCGCATCAAGGACTGGCTCAAGCTGCTGGGCTTCGATATCATCCGCGGCCGCTTCGGCTGCTACTGCCCGCCCTACCGCACCGACCGCTGGCTGCAGCGCGCCGCCTTCATGGAAAAGGCCGGCGACCGCTGGTGGCCGATCTTCGGTGCGGTCTATATGATCTCGGCGATCAAGCGCGTACGCAATATCCGCCTGGTCGGACCGGCCTGGAAGAGCAAACCGGCGCTGGCCCCGGTATCGTCGCCCGTGGCCACCCCCACCGGCACGCACGGCAAGACCCCCGGCGAAGAGCGCTGACGCGGTCCGGCGCGCTTCCCCTGACACCTTCAATGCGCCACCCGCCACGCGGGTGGCCACCACGGAATCACATGCAAGAAGTCACGATCTATTCCGACGGCGCCTGCAAGGGCAATCCCGGCCGCGGCGGCTGGGGCGCGGTGCTCATCGCCGGCACCAGCGAAAAAGAACTGTTCGGCGGCGAGCCGAACACCACCAACAACCGCATGGAAATGACCGCCGTGATCGAAGCGCTGCGCGCGCTCAAGCGGCCCTGCGTCGTGCGCGTCTACACCGACTCGCAGTACGTGCAGAAGGGCATCAGCGAATGGCTGCCCGGCTGGAAAGCCCGCGGCTGGAAGACCGCCGACAAGAAGCCCGTCAAGAACGCCGACCTGTGGCAGGAACTGGACACCCTGGCGCAGCCGCACCAGGTCTCGTGGCACTGGGTGCGCGGCCACAACGGCCACCCCGGCAATGAGCGCGCCGACGCGCTGGCCAACCGCGGCGTCGAATCGATCGGCCGCTGACCTGGATTCGTCACAACCAGCCACAACAACCGCGGAAGGCGCCCGCCGCTCCGCTAGAATGCCCGCCATGCGACAAATCGTTCTCGATACCGAAACCACCGGCCTGAATGCCGCCACCGGCGACCGCCTGATTGAAATCGGCTGCGTCGAGTTGATGAACCGCCGCCTGACGGGGCGCCACCTGCACTTCTACGTCAATCCGGAACGCGATATCGACGAGGGCGCGATCGCCGTCCACGGTATCACGGTCGAATTCCTGGCCGACAAGCCCCGCTTTGCCGAAGTCGCCGACGACATCCGCGAGTTCGTCCAGGAGGCCGAACTGATCATCCACAACGCGCCGTTCGACCTGGGCTTCCTCGACATGGAATTCCAGCGGCTGGGCCTGCCGCCGTTCCGCCAGCATGCAGGTAATGTGATCGATACCCTGCGCGAAGCCCGCCAGATGTTCCCCGGCAAGCGCAACTCGCTCGACGCCCTGTGCGACCGCCTGGGCATCAGCAACGCCCACCGCACGCTGCACGGCGCACTGCTGGATGCCGAGTTGCTGGCCGAGGTCTACCTGGCCATGACGCGCGGCCAGGATTCGCTGGTGATCGACATGCACGACAGCAGCACAAGCCACGGCGGCGCGGTTGCCGCGGCCGACCTGTCGCGCCTCGCCCTGCCTGTGCTGCGCGCCACGGAAGAGGAACAGCTGGCCCACCTCGACCTGCTCAAGGGGCTGGACAAGGCCAGCGGCGGCAAGACCGTGTGGCAGGAAGCCCCCGCGGCGGAGCCCGGAAGCCTGGCCGCCTGACAAAAATCAAAAAAGGGCTTTACAAGATACAAGAACCTCTGCATAATCTCATTTCTCCGCTACACGACGGCAACGACGGCGCAGTAAGGGGTGGTTAGCTCAGCGGTAGAGCACTGCCTTCACACGGCAGGGGTCACAGGTTCAATCCCTGTACCACCCACCAGACAAATGGCTAGCAACTGCCTACGTTGCCAAGGAACCCAGACGGCGTAAGGCCTTCTGGGTTTTTTGTTGCCCAGCGTTTGCCACGGTTTGCCACCGGTATCCACTCTTCTTGAGGGTACGTATTCAGGGTGGGCACGAATGGAGATCGCACTGTGAAATACCTGAAGATCCCGGCGGTGATGGCCTGCGTGGTGTTTGCTGCCTGCACCACCACTGCGCCGCCCTATTCCGGCCGCCAGATGTCCACGTACGACATGGCGACGGAGTACACGGTGGAATACGTGCCGGACGGCTTCACGCTCACGGTCAACTACCGTTACCAGCGATTCACGATGCTGCCCGGTACCGCGGCGGCCGAGTGCAAGACAGCCGCTATCAATGTGGCCAACAGCCTGGCCGACCGAAGGCACAGGCAGATCGAACCCGTGGACAACCAACGCTTCAAGCTGAACACCAGCAGGAACTGGTTCGGCAAGGTAACCGATTGCTCCGCCACCGCGCCGATTGTCTGGAAACGCTGAGACGATGGCGCCAGGCGATTATGACGCTCCCACCTGTCCCTGGCCTCAGCTTCAGCGTCGGACTGCCACGGCCGCGGGTAATCTTGCCTGGCGCGCCTCGCATGGGGTTCCTTAGAGCCATAGCCGGTGCAGCAGATCCGAACCTAGCTGCACGAGTTGCCCCGCCATATCGGCAATGCTCGAATTCATGCCCAACGTGCTTGCCAATGCATAAAGGGCTCCCCCCAGCAGGGCCAGGGACAGTATGCCCATCTTGACTTCGCTCACGATGCCTCCTCGCTATATGCCGACTTGGGTCCGAGTTCCCCCGGCATAGCTGCAGCGAGCAGCGGCGTTGTAATTTATCTGGACCCGTCACGTTTCTTTATAGAAACATTGGCACACCAGGATGCGGCCACTCTGTGCGGCACCGCGCTCTCCGTGCGACCGCTGGTCGCCTCACGGACAGGCACTGGTTCCAGCCTCAGATGGTCATGCCGCCATCGACGACGACGCATTCACCGTTAGTGAAGCTGGCTGCATCGGACACCAGATAGAGCACCGTACCGGCCATTTCGCGCGGCTCTGCGTGGCGGCGCAGCGGGATCTCGCTGATCCAGCGGTCGTAGATTGCTTTGTCCTCGAAGAGCGCGCCCGCAAACTTGGTCTTGGTCAGGCCTGGGAGCAGTGCGTTCACGCGAATGCCGTACGGCCCGCACTCCTTGGCGAAAGCGCGGGTCATGTGTGCTACGGCAGCCTTGGTGATGGAATAGATGCCCTGCTTGTCGCCGGGCTGCAGTGCGTTGACCGAGGCGGTGTTGACGATCGTGCCGCCGCCCTGCGCCCGCATCAGCTTGCCGGCCTCGACCGACATGAAGAAGTATCCGCGGATATTCACTTCCACGGTTTTGCTGTAGGCCTCGAGGCTTGTGTCCAGGATGTGTCCGAAGTACGGATTGGCGGCGGCGTTGTTGATGAGAATGTCGAGCCGGCCGTGCGTGTTGCGGATATGTGCAAAGGCGGCTTCGATATCTTCCATGCGGCCGACGTGGCACGCCAGCGCCTCAGCCTTGCCGCCGGCCTCGCGGATGGCGTTGACAACCGCCTGGCAATCGTCGATTTTGCGGCTGGATACGATGACGTAGGCGCCTTGCTCAGCGAGCAGCCTGGCGATCTCCTCGCCAATGCCGCGGCTTGCGCCCGTCACCATGGCGATCTTGCCGGTCAGGTCGAACAGATTGGTACTCATGTCTCGCTCCTCAGGGGGGATGTCTGTCGTTGAAAGTCGATGACGGCTTGCATGGGCCGTTATTCCCGCCGCAGCCTCAGCCGCAGGTGTTGATCAGTAGCACGGCCTGTTCCGCCAGCAACCCAGCCATATCGCCAGCCTTGCCCGCCTGTGTGTTTGATGCGTTGCCGTTGAGCGCGCGCTTCTTGACGCCCTGCGCGATGGCCGCCAGGCGGAAGAAACTGAACGCAAGGTAGAAGAGCCAGTTCTCGATTGGCGCAAGGCCTCGCAGCTCGCAGTAGCGCGCCACCATTTCGGCTTCTTCAGGAATCCCAAGCGCTTTACGGTTCTGCCCCGCCAGGCCCGGAATATGCGGACTCGACTGCAACCGCAGGCACATGCAGAAATACGCGAGATCCGCCAGCGGATTGCCGAGTGTCGAAAGTTCCCAGTCCAGCACGGCTTTGACCCGGTATTCGTGCGGATCGAACATCATGTTGTCGAGCCGGAAGTCTCCATGCACCAGTACCGGCGCGCCCGTATCGGCGGGGCAGGATGCGGGCAGCCACGCGATAAGCGTTTCCATCGCGTCGATGCGTTGCGTTTCCGCCAGCCGGTACTGCTTGGTCCAGACGCCAATCTGGCGCTCGAAGTAGTTGCCCGGCTTGCCGTAGTCGGCCAGCCCGACCGCCGCCACGTCAACATCGTGCAGCGCAGCCATGGTGCGCACCATCGCGTCGTAGCATGCGGCGCGGTCCGCCTGGGGCACTTCGCCCAGGGTCGGGCTCCAGAAGATGCGTCCCTCCTCATAACGCATGACGTAGAACATGCTGCCGATCACATCGCGGTCCTCACACAGGTGGTACGGCTTGGCCACCGGCACGGCTGTGCCATGCAGCGCGCAGAGGACGCGAAATTCGCGATCTACGGCGTGGGCGGATTTCAGCAGATCGCCCGGCGGCTGTCGCCGCAACACGTAACGCGCCGTTGGGGTCTGCAGGAGAAAGGTCGGGTTCGACTGGCCGCCGGAGAATTTCTCGGCATTGACGGGGCCTTCGAAGCCGGGCACGTGGTCTTGCAGATACTGCGCCAGCCTGGAGAGATCGAGGTGCTGCGCGTCTTGTGTCATGGTGAGAATCGTTCGGAAGTTAGCCGTAGGTCTGGAAGTCGCGCCGCTCCGGTGCGTCCAGATGCGAGATGCTGTTGAACTTGGCCAGGTGGAACACTTCACGGCAGCCTGACACAGGCTTCAGACCGCCTTGACCATGTCCTCGACCACTTTCTTGGCATCGCCGAAGACCATCATGGTCTTGTCCATGTAGAACAGGTCGTTGTCCAGTCCGGCATAGCCGGCGTTCATCGAGCGCTTGTTGACAATCACGGTCTTGGCCCTGTAAGCCTCGAGGATCGGCATGCCGGCGATGGGGGACTTGGGATCGGTCTTGGCCGCCGGGTTGACCACGTCGTTGGCACCCAGCACAAGCACCACGTCGGCCTGACCGAATTCACCGTTGATATCTTCCATTTCGAAGACCTGGTCGTAGGGCACCTCGGCTTCCGCCAGCAGCACGTTCATGTGGCCCGGCATGCGGCCCGCCACCGGGTGGATCGCATACTTGACCGTCACACCCCTCTCCGACAGCTGCTCGGTCAGCTCCTTGAGCGCATGCTGGGCGCGTGCCACCGCCAGACCATAGCCCGGCACGATGATCACGCTCTCGGCATTGCTCATCACGAACGCTGCATCGTCGGCCGACCCGGCCTTCACCGGGCGCTGCTGCTGTGCGCCGCCTGGCGTGGCGGATGCGCCCTCGCCACCAAAACCGCCCAGGATCACGTTGAAGAACGACCGGTTCATCGCGCGGCACATGATGTACGAGAGGATCGCACCGGACGACCCCACGAGCGAACCCGCGATGATCAGCATCGGGTTATTCAGCGAGAAGCCGATACCGGCCGCCGCCCAGCCAGAGTACGAGTTCAGCATCGACACCACCACTGGCATGTCGGCGCCGCCGATCGGGATGATGATCAGCACGCCAAGCACGAAGGCAATCGTGAGCATGAGAATGAAGGGTAGCCAGGCTTGCGACAGGAAGAACGCCACGCCCAAGCCGATCATGGCCACCGCCATCAGCAGGTTGAGCCAATGCTGCCCGGCGAACTGCACCGGTGCCCCCTGGAACAGTCGGAACTTGTACTTGCCCGATAGCTTGCCGAAGGCAATCACCGAGCCCGAGAAGGTGATGGCACCGACAAAGCTGCCGATGAACAGCTCGATACGGTTGCCCAGCGGGATTTCATGCGAACCAGCCGGTGCAATGCCGAAAGCGGAGGGTTCCGCCACGGCGGCCACCGCAATGAACACCGCCGCCAGACCGATGAGCGAGTGCATCGCCGCCACCAGTTCCGGCATCTTGGTCATTTCCACCTTGCGGGCAACGTAAGCACCAAGACCACCGCCCACCACCAATGCTGCGAGGATCAGCGCCAGCCCGGAAGCCACCGATGCCTGCGCCGCGCCGGCCGCGAGCAATGTCTCCTTGAGCCGTGCGATCAACGCAAAGGTGGTGAGCATCGCAATGGCCATGCCCGTCATGCCGAAGGCATTACCGCGCCGCGCCGTGGCCGGATGGGACAGTCCCTTGAGTGCCTGGATGAAGCACACTGAGGCCACCAGGTACAGCAGCGTTACCAGATTCATGCTGACAAGCCCGCTCATGACGTCCGCCGCCTCGGACTCACCGCCGCCCCCTCCCTCGCAGCAAGCCAGCATCGACCAGATCCTGAAGGCAGGCTGGCATTTGCTGGAACTGATCAATGAGGTGCTTGACCTCGCCAAGATCGAGGCCGGGCAGGCGTCACTGTCCCCTGAGCCGGTATCGCTCGTTGAAGCCCTGCACGAATGTCACGCGATGCTTGAGCAGCAAGCACTGCGGCGTGAGGTTCGCATGCGCTTTCCCCTGCCCGACTCCACGTGTTTCGTCCGCGCTGACAGGACCCGACTGAAGCAGATCCTGCTCAACCTGCGTTCCAATGCCATCAAATACAACCGGGAACAAGGTACGGTCGATGTGCAGGTGACGACGGGGGATCGCGTTCGCGTCAGCGTGCGCGACACCGGCGCAGGCCTGGCACCGGAACGGCTGCCGCAACTGTTCCAGCCGTTCAACCGCCTTGGACATGAGGGCGGCCCCGTGGAGGGCACGGGCATCGGCCTCGTCGTGGCCAAGCGGCTGGTCGAGCTGATGGGAGGTGCCATCGGCGCCGAAAGCACGCCTGGCGTGGGCAGCGTATTCTGGGTCGAACTGCCCGTTGCACGGCCTCCGGAAATGACTGGCGAGGGCGCAGCGCCAGCGACGTCTGTCAAGGCGCAAACGGAGGCCGCCTCTTCGGTACATACCCTGTTGTATGTCGAAGACAACCCCGCCAATGTGAAGCTCGTTGAGCAGCTCATCGCGCGCCGGGCCGATGTGCGGCTGCTGACCGCGGTCACCGGGACGCTCGGCGTCGAACTGGCGCGCACTTCCCTGCCGGATCTGATCGTGATGGATATCCATCTGCCCGACATCAACGGCATCGAGGCACTGCGACGCCTGCGTGAGAACCCGATGACAACGCACATACCAGTGATCGCCCTCAGCGCCAATGCAATGCCGCGCGACATTGAGAAGGGCATGAAGGCAGGGTTCTTCCGGTATCTGACCAAGCCGATCAGGCTCAATGAGTTTATGGACTCACTGGATGCCGCCCTGGAGCAGCCGCGAGGCGGGACTGCCCAGGACTGATGAAGCCAGGCGCTTGCCATGATCGACGCATCGAACATCTTGGCAGCAACAATCCTGGTCGTAGACGATCTGGAGGCCAACGTCCTGCTGCTCGAACAGATGCTAGGCGGTGCCGGTTATGTTCGCATCGACTCAACCGTCGATCCTCGCGCGGTGTTGGCGCTTCACAGCAAGAACCACTATGACCTGATCCTGCTTGATCTGCAAATGCCCGGCATGGACGGGTTCGAGGTCATGGAACGCCTCAAGGCAGTCGAGACAGACAGCTATCTTCCGGTGATTGTCATCACCGCCCAGCCGGATCACAAATTGCGCGCACTGCGAGCCGGTGCGAAAGACTTCGTCAGCAAGCCGTTTGATCTGGCGGAGGTGCTGATGCGGGTTCGCAATATGCTGGAAGTGCGTCTGCTGCACGGGGAATCATTGAAATACGGCAAGGAACTTGAGCGGAAGGTGCGTGAACTGGAAGCGAGCCGAGAGACGATCGTTCACCAGCGTCATGAACTCAGGCGCCTTTATGAGAAGCTCGTTTGCGAGCAGCAGGTAACCGAGCGGCTACTCCTCAATGTGCTGCCCTCCCCCATAGCCGAGCGTTTGAAGCTGCGCTCCGATCTCATCGCCGCCGCCCCGCCGGAAATCATCGCCGACAAGTTCCAGGAAGTGTCGGTGTTGTTTGCAGACCTCGTGCAGTTCAGCCGTTTTTCTCCCAGCATGGACCCCGAACGGCTGGTGGCGGTACTGAACGAGATATTTGCCGACTTTGACAATATCGCCGACAGCCGGGGACTCGAGAAAATCAAGACCATCGGCGACGCTTACATGGCGGCTGCAGGCCTGCCTGTCCCTGCGGCCGATCACGCCGCTCGGGCCGCACATATGGCATTGGACATGCTCGAGTCACTGGACCAGTTCAATCAGCGACGCGGCTACAACCTGCAATTGCGAGTGGGCATCCACAGCGGAGCTGTCGTAGCCGGCGTGATCGGGAGGAGAAAATTCATCTACGACTTGTGGGGCGATACCGTCAATATCGCCAGCCGGATGGAGTCGCAAGGCGTAGTCGGGCGCGTTCAGGTAACTGATGCCACGCGCCAGCAACTTGGAGAACCATTCCTGCTCGAAGAGCGCGGTCTGATTGCAGCAAAGGGCGTCGGTGAACTGCATACATGGCTTCTGGTTGGAAGAACCTGGCCGGCGGAGGTCTGAGGGCCCTTTCTTCATTGCCACAAGCGTCGGCCTAGCTTCTTCAGCTGCCCGCGCACGCAGGCGGTGCCGGGTAGCATGCGCTTCAACGACTCTAGTTGATCAAATCCGCATTCAAACCGAACAGCCGCCACTCCGAAAGTGCGTACGATTCGAACACACCCTCAGCGTGATACGGGTCCTTTTGTACCAGCGCCATCGCTTCATCTTTCGACTGCGCCCGATAAATGAACAATGCGCCCGAGTCATCGGCAAAAGGACCCGCCATGATCAGCCCGCCGTTCGCCTTGATCGCCTCTGCATACGATTGATGGGCCGCCCTCACCCGCTCGACACGCGCCGAGTCGGAGACGTATTTCACGTAACTGACGTAGAGCCGCGTGCCATGCGCGTCCGATGCGACGGGCGTAGCGCCAGATGTACGAGGCTCCTTGGGCGGAGCACGCCGATCCTCCGGGACGAGCTCGGCAGCGAGCAACGCTATGTTCCTGTCGAGCACGTTCCACTCGGCCAGACGATAGTTCGCAATTGCTCCTTGCTGAACGAATGGATCGCTTCGTACCAGGGTCTCGGCTTGCTGTTTGGACGCCACCTCATAAACGAGCAGGACGCCGCGGGCCCGTCCGTCATCGCCGAGCAGGGGACCGCCCATCACTAGCCGGTCGTGCTCGCGAAGCGCATCCGCGTAAACCTGATGCTCGGCTCGGGACGCGTCCACCCTGCCCCGGTCCGTAACATACGTCGCGTAGTTCACGATTGTCATTGAGCCTGGATCTCCTGCGAGGACTTCAGACAACGTGGGAAGCGGGGATGCTGCCGTCGCCGAGGGCATGTCGGCAAGCGCGAGGCTTGCGATGCCTGCGGCGGCGGATACGAGGAAGCGGCGGCGCGACAGATCTTGTGACACGATGTTTCCTTGAGCTTGGAGTACCGTCAATGGTTGCTTAGCGTTCGTCAATGCAGACTGCTGCCTTTACTGCCCCGTCGATGCTTTCACCAGCATGGCACGCACCGCCTTCAATATTTCATCGGACAACGAAGGGTCGCTTTTGGCGACGGCCCGGGCGGCGGCCATTGCTCCGATTTCCGCGGCGACGATGGCCAGCCCCAGGCGGCGCCGTTCAGCCTCGGGAATAGCTTCGTCCATGACGGCCTCGAACGCGCTCGCCTTCTCCTGAAACCCTTTGGCAAAGCGCGCACTGATATCCTTTCCGTGCCGCCCGATTTCACTCGCCGACGCCGTCATTGGGCAACTCATGCCCGGTTCGTCGCGGTTGAGCGGCGAAAGCAGATAGTCGAGATACCCCGACACGCTGCGCTTGCGGCGCGTTCCCTCGCCCCGGAACGCTTCGCGGCTCATCGCCAGGGCCTGCGTAAAGGCTTCCGTCGCCAGATCGTCCTTGGAGCGGAAGTGTGCGTACAGCGCCCCGTGCGTCAGCCCGGCTTCACGCGCGATTTCAGCGACGCCCACGCCATCGATGCCCCGTTCGCGAAACAGCCGGCTGGCCGTAGCCAGCAGCGCTGCGCGGTTTTCATCGGATTGCTCGCGTTTTACATACACCATGGTCTTCTCCAGAAACGGGGACTCGGGGCGAAGCGCAGCCCTATGAGAACGCCAGCAGCGGTTTGGCGTCGTGTCCGGCGTGCTCCGCGGCCGTGAAGGCTTCGAGTGCATCATCAACGTGGTAGCGGCGCGCCGCCGGCGGCTTCAAGCGGCCCTCGGCAATAAGATCGAGCAGACTGCGCAACATCCGGCCGCCTTCACTCACCTCCTGGCGTCCGAGCCATGAGTAGATGAACCAGCCACGCACCTCGGCACTTGAGTAGACCAGCGCCGGGGCAAAAACCGGCATCTCGAACGCTGCCGGGTCGGACTGGCGGTGCGACGACAGGGCTCCATAGACGAGCAGGCGTCCGTTCTGGGCCAACTGACGCGCAAGCGTGGCGCCGGTGCGGCCGGCAACGCAGTCGATCGCCCTCACGATGCCATTGCCGCCGGTGGCCTTCTTCAGCTGCTCTGGCCAGCTTTCGTCCGCGGTGCACAGCACGATGTCGCCGCCGAGTTCCCGGATCTCGGCGACCTGCTCTTCACGGCGTACCAGGTTGATGGTGCGGAATCCCTGCGCTTTCGCGATCTGCAACACGAAGCGACCGACCGTCGAGCCGGCCGCGCTCTGGACAAGCCAGTCGCCGCGTCCAAGCTGGTGCTCCACCATGGTCATTGCCCATGCCGTCATCGGGTTGATCAGCGCCTGTGCGGCATCCTCGTCGGAGACCGCCGCCGGTACCGCGATCGCGCGGTCGGCCGGACTGATGACTTGCTCTCGCCAGGTCCCGGGCACATCCAGCAAAACGACGCGCTCTCCGACCCGCGCGCGCGGCACGCCGCTGCCCACGGCGTCGATGATTCCGACGCCCTCGGATCCGGGCGAAGCGGGCAGTTTTGGCTGACGCTGAGGGGCGAAACGTCCCCGGATGATGTGCAAGTCGGACGGGTGCACGGGCGCCAGCAGCATCCTCACGCGGACTTCCGTTGGCCCAGGCATGGGTTCGGGCAAATCACGCCAGTGGACTACGGCTGACGGTTCGCCGTTGTGTTCGATGACCAGAGCCTTCATGTGCCTTCTCCTCCGCTTGAGTTGCGCTTGCAAGTACGGTGCTAAGCCTTGCAAGGTCTTCCAACCTTGATTGCGGCTGCAATCAAGGTTATGCATCGAACTACCGATTGTCAAGTTGGATTGCGAGAGGCTTTGTAAGCCAAGAGTCGAAACCTTCCCGTAGCCGGCGACAAGGCTCGTCTCATTTCCCGCGAACTGCCCGCCGGGTACCTTGATTGCTCCGAACCGCATCGGCGCGCGCCTTGCCATCCTCCAGCCTCCCAACCCCCAATGACACAGAATCCGCCCTGCCCTGGACCGGGCGCAATCCGGTCAGTGCCGGCTGGTTTGAGATGCGCTCCGTGCGCGTGCCACGCGATGCGCGGCCGGTCTATGAAGAAGACATGGATTGCATCATCGGCTACCACCGCAGCTTTGCCTCGGTGGCGTCCACCTATGACCTCGCGGGCCAGGTCGTGGCACTCGATGCCTGCCTGGATGACGGTGGCGCGGCGCGTGCGCCGCTGCTGGTCGCCGGCACGCTGTGGCAGCCGCGCGTGCGCGGCATGACGCGCAGCGGCGCCGAGGGGGAAGGACTGGGGGCGCCCGCGGCAACGCTCGCGCGGCTGCGCGGGCGCTTTATCGCACTGGCCCGGCAGCCACTGTATTTCACGCTCGCCGCGCTGGCGGACATGCACGAGCCAATCCGGTTCGTGCCGCTGCATATCCTGCGGCTGGCGATACGCTGTGGCACGCGATTCGCCGCGGGTGGTGTTGCCGCGGCGGACAGCGCCCGCTTCATTGCCCAGATCACGCGGCGGGCGTACCGACCGCACTGGAACTGACGCTGCGCCCGCGCGACCACACGGTGCTGCGCGTGCGTACCTGGCCGGTCGCGGGTTACGGGCCCCGGCCGCCTGCATCGGCGACGACAGCGTGCCAGCATCCTGATCGGAACCGGCAAATCCATCCATGTGAAGCCCTCGGCTCCCTGTCCGACGCTTGAGCAGACAGGAATGCACATTTTGCTGGCCACGCACTCTTTTGGTTGCAAACAGTTGCGAAATACCCCTTGACATCTGCTAACCTTCCAAACACGCCACTGGACATCGGGGACCGACCGCCCAGTGCCGAGGGACGGGAACAACGGGTCAGTGCGCACAAGAAAGAAGTCAATCATGCAGCACTCTTTGAAGTATCGGATGGCGTTCGCCACGGCGGGTGTGGTGACCCTGATCATCGTGCTGCGCGCGCTTTACGCCCAGTACTATGCCTACGACGGCCTGAAGACCCTGCTGCAGACCCAGCAGGACACGCTGGTCAAGATGGTGGCCGAGGAGCTCGATGAAAAACTGCAGAGCCGGACCGCCGTCTTGCGCCGGGTGGCACGCCAGTTCTCCCCCATGCTTGCGGCGAAGCCGGCCGACTTGCGCCGGGCCGCAGAGAGCCTGGTGGAAATACCCGAAACCTTCAACGCCGTCTTCCTGGCCGCGCCCGACGGGCAGCTGGTGTTCAGCACCGCCGTGCCGGATGGCGTACGCCTGCGCCTGGATGACCGCGACTATTTCCACGATATCCTGCGCGGCCAGGCGTTCGCGGTGTCGGACCTGGTCCAGGGCAAGCAGACCAACGCCCCCGGCGTGGTGCTGGCAGTGCCGATGCTGGGGCCAGGGGGCGAACTGCGCGGCGTGGTCGGGGGCGTACTGAACCTGGCCGACAGCAACTTCCTGCGCGAGCTTGCGCACAGCCGCGTGGGAACCACCGGCACCTTCTGCCTGGTTTCCGCCGGCAGCAACCCCCGCTATGCGATGCATTCTGACGTGGCCCGCGTGCTAAGCCCCGCACGCGCCATCGGCGAAGCCTGCGGTGCTGACCGCCCCCCCTCCCTGCTGGAAGTCCTGACACCGACGCAGCCGGTGGTGGCGCGCTACCTGCTGGAATCCAACGGCTGGGAAGTCGTGGCGGTCCTGCCCGCCGCCGAAGCCTATGCGCCACTGGTCACGGTGCGCCGCCGGACCCTCATCGTCGGCACCCTCACCATGCTGGTTGCCGCCGCGCTGATGTGGCTGATCATGCGGCGGCTGCTCGAGCCGCTGCAGCGGCTGCACCGCGCGGTGCGCCAGATCGGCACCAATCCGGCCGCGGTGGCGGACCTGCCCGTCGGCCGCGCCGACGAGATCGGCGAGCTGGCCGTGACCTTCGCCGAGGTCGTGGCGCAGTTGTCGGAGCGCGAAGCCGCCCTGAAGGCGGCCAAGGACCGCGCCGCCGCAAGCGAGAAACGTATCGAGGCCATCGCCAACCATGTGCCGGACTTCGTCTCGTTCATCGACATGCACCAGCGCTATGTCTTCGTCAACCAGGCCTATGCACAACGCTACGGCGTGCCGGCGCAGCAGATCGTGGGACTGTCGCTGCGCGAGCTGTGGGGCACGCAGGAATACCTGACCTGCCAGCCCTACCTGGAGCAAGCCCGCGCCGGGCGGGCGGTGACCTTTACGCGCGAAAGCCCGGACGGCACCGAATGCATCGAAATGACCTACCAGCCGGCCTGGAACGATACCCAGGACACCGTCATCGGCCTGCACATGTTCGGGCGCAACGTCACGCATGAGCGCGAGAAGCTGCGCAGCCTGGAAGCCCAGACCATCTCCGACTACCTCACCGGCCTGCTCAACCGCAAGGGGTTCGACCGGCGCCTGGCCGAATCCATGGCGCGCGCCAGCGCCGGCGGGAGACCGCTGGCGCTGCTGCTGGTGGACCTGGACGATTTCAAGGCCGTCAACGACAACTTTGGCCATCCGGTGGGCGACCAGCTGCTGGTGGCCTTCGCGCAGCGGCTGCGCGCCTGCGTGCGCAAGGGCGATGCGGTCGCGCGCATCGGCGGCGACGAATTTGCGGTGATCCTGGATGGCGTCGCCGATCGCAATGCCATGGCATCGGTCGCCAACACCATCGTGCAGGCCGCGCGGATGCCCTTTGTGATCGACGGCCACACGGTGGCGGCATCGGCCAGCGTCGGCTCGGCCATCCATGACGCGCGCCATGCCATGACGATCAGCGAGCTGTTCATGCATGCGGACATGGCGCTGTATGAGGCCAAGCGCCATGGGAAGGCGCGTTATGCGGTGCAGGCGGGGGTCACGGCAGAGCCGAACCCCGAAGCAACCGACCTGACAACGCAAGAGAGCTAGTAGCGGACTCGGACGACCGCTTGGGTGCTCCCTCTCCCGCAGCGGGAGAGGGAGCAAACCGGCGGCATTCAACCGTCACCGGCAGCATCAACGCCTCGGCGCCTCAGCGCACCTTGCCTTCCTTCCACGCCTGCAGCAGCTTGTCGTAGGGAATGGTCTCGCCCTTCGGCTTTTCGTCGCCCAGCTTCTTCCACGGCGCGTGTTCGCTCGACAGCCACTTGGCCGGATCGCCCTTCGGGTTGAGCTTGGGCGCGCAGTTGCTCATGCCGGCGCGCTGCAGCCGCGCCATGACCTGGTCCATTTCCTCGGCCAGCGTGTCCATGGCGGCTTGCGGCGTCTTCTCGCCGGTCACCGCGGTGGCCACGTTCTTCCACCACAGCTGGGCCAGCTTCGGATAGTCAGGCACGTTGGTGCCAGTCGGCGTCCAGGCCACGCGCGCGGGGCTGCGGTAGAACTCGATCAGCCCGCCGTACTTGGCCGCGTTCTTGGTCAGGTAGTCGTGGTGGATGTCGCTGTCGCGGATAAAGGTCAGCCCGGTCAGGGACTTCTTCAGCGACACCGTCTTGGAGGTCACGAACTGTGCGTACAGCCAGGCGGCCGCCAGCTTGTCGGGATCGGTGTTCTTGAAGAAGGTCCACGAGCCCACGTCCTGGTAGCCATTCTGCATGCCCTGCTTCCAGTACGGGCCGTAGGGCGACGGTGCCATGCGCCACTTGGGCGAGCCGTCGGTATTGACCACCGGCAGGCCCTTCTTGGTCATGTCCGCGGTGAAGGCGGTGTACCAGAAGACCTGCTGGGCCACCTGGCCCTGCGCGGGGACCGGACCGGCCTCGGAGAACGTCATGCCCATGGCCTGCGGCGGCGCGTACTTCTTCATCCAGTCGATATACTTGGTCAGCGCGTAGACCGCCGCGGGGCTGTTGGTGGCGCCGCCGCGCGACACCGAGGCGCCCACCGGGGTGCACTTGTCCTCGGCCACGCGGATGCCCCACTCGTCCACCGGCATGCCGTTGGGCAGGCCCTTGTCGGCGGTGCCGGCCATCGACAGCCAGGCGTCGGTGAAGCGCCAGCCCAGCGACGGGTCCTTCTTGCCGTAGTCCATATGGCCGTAGACCTTCTTGCCGTCGAGCTCCTTCACGTCATTGGTGAAGAAATTGGCGATGTCCTCGTAGGCCGACCAGTTGGTCGGCACGCCCAGGTCATAGCCGTACTTGGCCTTGAACTTGTCCTGCAGGTCCTTGCGCGCGAACCAGTCGGCGCGGAACCAGTACAGGTTGGCAAACTGCTGGTCGGGCAGCTGGTACAGCTTGCCGTCCGGCGCGGTGGTGAACTTGGTGCCGATAAAGTCCTTCACATCCAGCCCGGGGTTGGTCCATTCCTTGCCCGCACCGCTCATGTAATCGGTCAGCGGCAGGATCGAGCCATAGCGGTAGTGCGTGCCGATCAGGTCCGAGTCGGAGATCCAGCCGTCATAGATCGACTTGCCCGACTGCATCGAGGTCTGCAGCTTCTCCACCACGTCGCCTTCCTGGATCAGGTCGTGCTTGACCTTGATGCCGGTGATCTCCTCGAACGCTTTGGCCAGGGTCTTGGACTCGTACTCGTGCGTGGTGATGGTCTCCGACACGACGCTGATCTGCGTGACACCCTTGGCCTTGAGCCTGGCCGCGGCATCGATAAACCATTTCATTTCCGCCGCCTGCTTGTCCTTGGCCAGCGACGAGGGCTGGAACTCATTGTCGATCCACTTCTTCGCTTCCGCTTCGCCCGCCCAGGCGGACCCACAAGCCAGCGCAGCCGCGCAGGCAAGGGCTGACATCCCCAACTTCACGTGCACTTCCATCGGTGTCTCCTCAAGAGTTCCCCTCCCCGGCTTGTCGTCTGGATGGCGGCCCCGGGGCAGGGATAAGCCGCAAGTCCCGTTCATGTCCGCTTGCCCGGTATCGCTAGCCTTTGCGCATGACCAGCGCCAGCACCAGCATGGACACCACGAAGCTGATCCACACCGAAGGCTCTTCCGGCAGCGACAGCCACGCCGTCATCTTCTCGCCCAGCCCCAGCCACGCCAGGTTGACCCAGGCCGCGCACATCAGCCCGATAAACAGCCGGTCGCCGCGCGTGGTGGCGATCGGCAGGAAGCCCTTGCGCAGCACCGACGGCGAACGGACTTCCAGGATCGTCATGCCGATCAGCATGACCACGATGCAAGCAAAGAACACCGCCACCGGTGTGGTCCACACCATCCAGCTCAGCATTGCGCCATCTCCTTGCGTTGGCTTCAGGAATGACAAGGCAGGGACTACACGCGGCCCATCGCGAAGCCCTTCGCGATGTAGTGCCGCACGAACCAGATCACGATGCCGCCGGGGACGATGGTCAGCACGCCGGCCGCGGCCAGCACGCCCCAGTCCATGCCCGAGGCCGATACCGTGCGCGTCATGGTGGCCACGATGGGCTTGGCGTTGACCGAGGTCAGCGTGCGCGCCAGCAGCAGCTCGACCCAGCTGAACATGAAGCAGAAGAACGCCGCCACGCCCACGCCGGCCTTGATCAGCGGCAGGAAGATGGTCAGGAAGAAGCGCGGGAACGAGTAGCCATCCACATAGGCGGTCTCGTCGATCTCGCGCGGCACGCCTGACATGAAACCCTCCAGGATCCACACCGCAAGCGGCACGTTGAAGACCAGGTGCGCCAGCGCCACGCCCAGGTGCGTGTCCATCAGCCCTATGGTGCTGTAGAGCTGGAAGAACGGCAGCAGGAACACCGCCGGTGGCGTCATGCGGTTGGTCAGCAGCCAGAAGAACACATGCTTGTCGCCGATGAACTGGTAGCGCGAAAAGGCATAGGCTGCCGGCAGCGCCACGCTGATCGAGATCACCGTATTCATCGCCACGTAGATCATCGAGTTGACGTAGCCCGAATACCACGACGGATCGGTGAAGATGGTCTTGTAGTGCTCCAGCGTGAATTCGGCCGGCCACAGCGACAGCGTGGAGACGATCTCCTCGTTAGTCTTGAACGACATGTTCACCATCCAGTAGATCGGCACGATGGCAAACAGCAGGTAGACCAGCAGGAAGCCGGCGCGCCACCAGGTGGCGCGGTTGGCCTGCGCAGGGATCACGGCAGGGACCACAGAAGGGATCACGGAAGCCATCTCAGCCATGGGGCATGTCCTCGCTGCCGGCGGTGCCCGCGCGCTGCATCCAGTTGTAGAGGATGAAACACATGAGCAGGATGATCAGGAAATAGACGATGGAGAACGCCGCCGCCGGGCCCAGGTCGAACTGGCCCACGGCCTTTTGCGTCAGGTACTGCGACAGGAACGTGGTGGCGTTGCCGGGACCGCCGCCGGTCAGCACGAACGGCTCGGTATAGATCATGAAGCTGTCCATGAAGCGCAGCAGCACCGCGATCATCAGCACGCCGCGCAGCTTGGGCAGCTGGATATAGCGGAACACCGCCAGGCGCGAGGCGCCATCGATCTGCGCGGCCTGGTAGTAAGCGTCGGGGATGGCGCGCAGTCCGGCGTAGCACAGCAGCGCCACCAGCGGCGTCCAGTGCCAGACATCCATCACCAGCACCGTGACCCAGGCATCGAAGGCGCTGCCGGTGTAGTTGTAGTCGAAGCCCATCGCCGCCAGCGCGGCGCCCAGCAGGCCGATATCGGTGCGCCCGAAGATCTGCCAGATGGTGCCGACCACGTTCCACGGGATCAGCAGCGACAGCGCGATGGTCACCAGCACCGCCGACGCCTTCCAGCCCTTTGCCGGCATCGACAAGGCCAGCAGGATGCCGAGCGGGATCTCCACCAGCAGCACCGCCAGCGAAAAGCCGAGCTGGCGCAGCAGCGCGTCGTGCAGCTCGCCGTCGCGCAGCACGGTGCGGAACCATTCGGTGCCGACGAACACGCGCCGCTCGGGCGAGATGATGTCCTGCACCGAGTAGTTGACGATGGTCATCAGCGGCAGGATGGCGGAGAACGCCACGCACGCCACCACCGGCAACACCAGCAGCCAGGCTTTCTGGTTGACGGGCTTCATGACACCAGTTCCTCGTTGACGTAGTAGCAGGTATGCCGGTTGAACACCGACAGCCACGCCGTGTCCCCCGCGCGCAGGCCGGCCGCTTCGACACCCAGCCGGGCGCGCAGCGTGCCGGCCAGTGCGCCCGCTTCCTGCACGCCGCTGGTCAGCAACCAGTAAGTGCCGATGTCCTGCGCGCGCTCCACCCGCACCGGCACCGCTTGCCTATCGCGCTCAGGCGCCAGGCGCAGGTATTCGGGCCGCACGCCGATGCGGAAGCTGCCGGCCTCGCGCAACGCCGCCTCGACCGACGGCGGCAATTCCGGCATGTAGCGGCGCCCGGCCAGCTCGATCGCCCCGTCGCGCCACTGGCCGGGCAGGAAGTTCATGCCCGGCGAGCCGATGAAGTGCCCGACGAAGGTATGCGCGGGCCGCTCGAACAGCGCATCGGCCGGCCCCACCTGCACCGCCTTGCCGCGCGACATCACCACCACCTGGTCGGCAAAGGTCAGTGCCTCGGTCTGGTCGTGCGTCACGTAGATCAGCGTCAGGCGGAATTCGTGGTGGATTTCCTTGAGCTTGCGCCGCAGCTGCCATTTGAGCTGTGGGTCGATCACCGTCAGCGGCTCGTCGAAGAGGATCGCCGACACGTCCTGGCGCACCAGCCCGCGCCCCAGCGAGATCTTCTGCTTGGCGTCGGCGGCAAGGCCGCTGGCGCGGCGGTCGAGCGTCGCCAACAGGTCCAGCAGCTCTGCCACGCGCCCGACCCGCTCGCGCACCTGGGCTTGCGGCACGCCGCGGTTGCGCAGCGGGAAAGCCAGGTTTTCGCCGACGGTCATGGTGTCGTAGATCACCGGGAACTGGAACACCTGGGCGATATTACGCGCCTGCGGCGTGGCCGCAGTGACGTCGCGGCCATCGAAGGCGATGGTGCCGTGCGAGGGCCGCAGCAACCCGGAAATGCAGTTCAGCAGCGTGGTCTTGCCGCAGCCGGACGGGCCCAGCAGCGCATAGGCGCCACCGTCTTCAAAGGTGAAGCGCAGCGGCAGCAGCGCGTAGTCTTCATCCGTACGCGGAGTTGGCACATAGGAGTGCGCCAGGTCCAGGTCGATGCGCGCCATCTCAGCCCCCTGCCCCTGCAGCCGCGACCGTGCCGCCCGGCACGTCCGACGCCAGCCCGCCCGGCCGGCGCGGCGCGTGGATGCGGCGGCCGTCGGCGTCGAACAGGTAGATGTGCTCGGGCAGCAGGTGGAGCGACACCGGCTCGCCCAGCTGCAGGTCGAGCACGCCGGCGAACTGCGCCACCAGGTTACCCACCGGCGTATCGGCGTGGACAAAGGTGTCGGAGCCGGACAGCTCGGCCAGCGCCACGCGCCCCGGCACCGCCACCGCCACCGCGCCCGGCTCAGCGGCCAGGCGCAGTGCCGACGCGCGCACGCCCATCGTGACCGGGTCGTCGTGCCCGCCCGCGCCGTGCACCGGCACCGAGATCTCCCCGGCCAGCGTGACCCGGCCGCCCTGCAGCCTGCCCTCGACCAGGTTCATCGGCGGATCGTTGAACGCGCGCGCCACGCGCAGCGAATCGGGATAGTGGAAGACCTGTGGGGTCGGACCGTACTGCAGCAGCTCGCCCGCATCCAGCACCGCGGTATGCCCGCCCAGCAGCAGCGCTTCGCCGGGCTCGGTGGTGGCATAGATCACGGTGGCGTCGCCGTGCGCGAACAGCTGGGCCAGTTCTTCGCGCAGTTCCTCGCGCAGCTTGTAGTCGAGGTTGACCAGGGGCTCGTCCAGCAGCATCAGCGGCGCCTCCTTGGCCAGCGCGCGCGCCAGGGCCACGCGCTGCTGCTGCCCCCCGGAGAGTTCCGACGGATAGCGGTCCAGCAGGTGGTCGATATGCAACCGCGCCGCCAGCTCGCGCACGCGCGCGGCAATTTCGGCGGCCGGGGCCTTGCGCCGCAGCTTCAGCGGCGAGGCGATGTTGTCGAAGACCCTGAGCGACGGGTAGTTGATGAACTGCTGGTAGACCATCGACACATTGCGCTCGCGCACCGGCATGCCGGTCACGTCGTGGCCGTCGACCAGCACGCGGCCGGCACTGGGCCGGTCCAGCCCCGCCATCACCCGCATCAGCGACGTCTTGCCCGCCTGCGTGGCGCCCAGCAGGATGGTCACCGCGCCGGGAACCGGAGCCAGCGTCATCGGATAGAGATACGCCTGCGAACCTGCCTGCTGTGCGACGCCTTCCAAACGTAGCTGCATCCGGTCTCCATGTTCGATATGCTTCCCGCAGCACAGCTTCCACTGTGATGCAGGCGCACAAGTCTTGGCTTTACGCTCGTTTTAGCAACAAAACGAACATAAAACAATAGTGCACTGCATCATTTGTTTTCGTTTCTGTTTGAACTAGAATCCCGGCATGACTCTGAATCCCCGCCAGACGGCCCTGCTAGAAGAAGTCCGCACCCAGGGCTTTGCCTCCATCGACAAACTTGCGCGCAAGTTCGGCGTCACGCTCCAGACGGTACGCCGCGACGTCAACCTGCTGGCCGAGAACGGCATGCTGGCGCGCTTCCATGGCGGGGTGCGGGTGGAAGGTTCCACCACCGAGAACATCGCCTACCGGCAGCGGCAGGTGCTCAATGCCGAGGGCAAGGCGCGCATCGCGCGCGCCGTGGCGGCCGCGGTGCCCGAAGGCTGTTCGCTGATCCTGAACATCGGCACCACCGTGGAAGAAATCGCGCGCGAGCTGATGCACCACCGCGGCCTGCGCGTGATCACCAATAACCTGAACGTGGCCAATATCCTGGCCGACAACCCCGATTGCGAGGTCATTGTCGCCGGCGGCGTGCTGCGCTCGCGCGACCGTGGCATCGTGGGCGAGGCCACGGTGGAGTTCATCCGCCAGTTCAAGGTGGATATCGGACTGATCGGCATCTCGGGCATCGAGACCGACGGCACGCTGCGCGACTATGACTTCCGCGAGGTCAAGGTGGCGCGGACCATCATCGAGCATTCACGCGAGGTATGGCTGGCGGCGGACACCAGCAAGTTCAACCGCCAGGCGATGGTGGAGCTGGCGCATGTGTCGCAGGTCGACCGACTCTTTACCGATGCGCCGCTGGCGGCGCCGTTCGACCAGATCCTGGCCGACAGTGGGGTGAAGTGTGTGGTGGCGGAGCGGGATTGAGCGCGGCGTGGGCCGGCTTGAGGCTGCCGCGCTGGCGGAGGCGGAGCTGGGGATGACGCCTGGCGCCTCGCTGGTGCGACAGGCCTGCCCTCTCCCCCGGCCCCTCTCCCGCAAGCGGGAGAGGAGAGAAAACCGAGGGTTGGGCAGAGAATTACTTGAACACCACGGTCTTGTGGCCGTTCAGCAGGATGCGGTGTTCGGCATGCCACTTGACCGCGCGCGCCAGCGCCACGCATTCCACGTCGCGGCCGACGGCGGTCAGTTGCTCCGGGTCCATGCTGTGGTCCACGCGCTCGATCTCCTGCTCGATGATCGGGCCTTCGTCCAGGTCGGCGGTGACGTAGTGCGCGGTGGCGCCGATCAGCTTCACGCCGCGGTCATGCGCCTGGTAGTACGGCTTGGCGCCCTTGAAGCTGGGCAGGAACGAATGGTGGATATTGATCGCGCGGCCGGCCAGCTTGCGGCACAGGTCGTTGGACAGCACCTGCATGTAGCGCGCCAGCACCACCAGGTCGATCTTCTGCTCCTGCACCACATCGAAGACGCGCGCTTCCTGCGCGGCCTTCTGCTCGGCCGAGGCGTTCATCAGCGGCAGGTGGAAGAACGGCACGTCATACGAGGCCGCCAGCTGGTAGAAGTCGCGGTGGTTCGAGACGATGGCCGCGATCTCGACCGGCAGGCCGCCAACCTTGGCGCGGAACAGCAGGTCGTTCAGGCAGTGGCCGATCTTGGACACCATGATCATCACGCGCGGCTTGACCGTGGCGTCGTTCAGCTCCCACTGCATGCCGAACTGGTCGCCCACCGGCGCGAACGCGGCCTTCAGCGTGTCCAGGTCCGGGCCGCCGGCGGCCGGCGTGAAATGCACGCGCATGAAGAAGCGGCCGGCGTACTCGTCACCGTACTGGTCGGAATCGACGATATTGCAGCCGTGCTGGAACAGCAGGCCCGAAACGGCATGGACGATGCCCGGCTGGTCGGGGCACGAGAGAGTCAGGATGAAACCGGTGTTGCTCATGGTGTGTGGTTCTGTCGGAGTGGCGCGGCTCAGGGCCGGGGAAGCCAGGTCGGCAAGGTCGGCTCGGTCAGCATGGAAACAGGCGGGGACTCAGACGCGATGGCCGACATCGAGCCAGCCACGCCGTCCAAGGGCATCCAGCGTCACCATTGTCGCATCGACCGTCATGGCGCCGGCCGACATGATAGCAAGCAATGCCGGCACGCCGACGCGCCGGTGCTCGCTGACCTCGCCGTCCTGGTTATGCGGCGTGAAGCCGGGCGGCAGCAGCAGGTCGTAGACATAGACCTGTTCCCACTGCACGCCTTCGGGCAGGTCGCGCAGCACCTCGATCACGCCATGCGGCTGTACGCCCTGTGCCAGTTCGGCCGGGATGCCGGACTCTTCCTCGCACTCGCGCACCAGCGTCGCCAGCGGATCGCTGCCGTGCGGCATGCCGCCGGCCACCAGGTTGTCCCACATGCCGGGGTCGACGGCCTTGGCCGGGCTGCGCCGCGAGATCCACAGGGCGGGCGCGCCATCGACATTGCCATCGACAATCCCGTTCATGTGCGAGGCAAAGGTCAGCAGCCCGAGAAAGCGCGCCGCCGCGCGCTCCACCACCGCAACCGCGGGCGCGTCCAGCGCGTGGGTCACCGCAAACAGTTCATCGCGCCAGCCGCGCACGTGGCCGGCATCGGCCAGCCGGCGGGCCAGTGCCTGCAGCGCGGCGCTGCGCGCGGCGAAGTCATGGCGCCCGGGCAGCAGTTCCACGGCAGCGGTGCCATCGGCCAGCCGGTCGTCAGGCCCGAGCACGGCGCCCATGCCACGCAGGATTGCCGCATGGCTGTGCGGCAGCCAGCCGACCTGCCGGCCGGCCGTCATCAGGCGCAACTTGGCGGCAGCATCGAAGCCGCTGCGCGCCGCCAGCGAGGCGGCGATCTGCGCCAGAGGGGTGCCAGCGGGGTTGTCGGCGGCCTGCGCAGCCGGCAAGGAAGATATTTCAGCCATCAGCAATCCATGCGCCGGCCTTGCCGGCGCGCTTTGTCATTTTCAGGATCGAACGCATGAACCAGCCAGCCGCGCAGGCCCAACGCCCTGCCTCGTCCCAGCTTCCCACCGAGCCGCAGTATGTGCTGGCGCTCGACCAGGGCACCAGCAGCTCGCGGGCCATCCTGTTCGACCATGCCGGCAGCGTGGTGCAGCTCGCGCAGCGCGAGTTCCGCCAATATTACCCACATCCCGGCCATGTCGAGCACGATCCCTACGAGATCTGGCAATCGCAGCTGGCGGTGGCGCACGCGGTGCTGGCCGATGCCGGCATCTCGGCCTCGCAGGTGCGCGCCATCGGCATCACCAACCAGCGCGAGACCACCGCGCTGTGGGACCGCAAGACCGGCGAGCCGGTCGGCCGCGCGCTGGTCTGGCAGGACCGCCGCACCGCGCCCATGTGCGAGGCGCTGCAGGCCGCCGGCCACGGCGAGCTGTTCCGCGAGAAGACCGGCTTGGTCGTGGACGCCTATTTCTCCGGCACCAAGCTGCGCTGGATGCTCGACAATATCGAAGGCGCGCGCGAACGGGCCCAGCGCGGCGAGCTGGCCTTCGGCACCATCGACAGCTGGCTGATCTGGCAGCTGACCGACGGCGCGCGCCATGTCACCGATGTGTCAAATGCCTCGCGCACGATGCTGTTCAATATCCACAGCTTCGAGTGGGACGACGCGCTGCTGGCCCTGCTCGACATCCCGCACGCGCTGCTGCCCGAGGTGGTGGCGTCCAGCGGCGAGGTGGCGCGCACGTCGGCGCGGCTCTTCGGCATGCAGATCCCCATTGCCGGCATTGCCGGCGACCAGCAGGCCGCAACCTTCGGCCAGGCCTGCCTGTCGCCGGGCATGGCCAAGAACACCTACGGCACCGGCTGCTTCCTGCTGATGAATACCGGTTCGCAGCCGGTCGCCTCGCGCAACCGGCTGCTGACCACGATCGGCTGGCAGTTCGGCGGCAAGACCCAGTACTGCCTGGAGGGCGGCGTATTCATGGGCGGCGCCACCATCCAGTGGCTGCGCGACGGCCTGAAGATCATCAACAGCGCGCCCGAGGTCGAGCCGCTGGCGCGCCAGTGCGACGACACCGGCGGCGCGGTGCTGGTGCCCGCCTTTACCGGGCTGGGCGCACCGCACTGGGATGCCTTTGCGCGCGGCACGCTGGTCGGCATGACGCGCGGCACGGGCCGGCCGCAGATCGCGCGCGCGGCGCTGGAGTCGATCGCGCTGCAGAGCGTCGATGTGCTGGAAGCCATGCAGAAGGACGCCGGCATCTCGCTGGCCGAGCTGCGCGTGGACGGCGGCGCCTCGCGCAGCGACCTGCTGATGCAGATGCAGGCCGACCTGCTCGGCACCCCGGTGGTACGCCCGCGTGTGACCGAAACCACCGCGCTGGGCGCCGCTTACTTGGCGGGGCTGGCCACCGGCTACTGGAGCGATCCGGCTCAGATCGCGCAGCAATGGCAGATGGAGCGGCGCTTCGAGCCAAACCTGTCGGCCGACGAGCGCGGTCACCGGCTGGCGCGCTGGCACCGCGCTGTCGACCGGGCGCGCGACTGGGCGCGCGAGGACGAAGCCAACGGCAGCCACGCCTGAGCGCCGGCCCGATCAGCACAAACCCGAAAAAGCGTCATGCAAAGAATTCCCACCCCGATCCAGCCCCCGGTCCAGCCACCTAAGCGCGCCGCCCTGCTCGCCACGCTTGAGCGCGAGCCGCGCTGGGACGTGATCGTCATCGGCGGCGGCGCCACCGGCCTGGGCACGGCGGTCGATGCCGCCTCGCGCGGCTACCGCACGCTGCTGGTCGAAGCCGCGGACTTTGCCAAGGGCACTTCCAGCAAGGCCACCAAGCTGGTGCATGGCGGCGTGCGCTACCTGGCCCAGGGCAATATCAGCCTGGTGCGCGAGGCCCTGCACGAGCGCGGCCTGCTCGCGCGCAACGCGCCACACCTGGTGTGGCCGCTGGGCTTCGTGGTGCCGGCCTACCAGATGTTCGACCAGCCCTTCTACGGCATCGGCCTGAAGGTCTATGACATGCTGGCCGGCAACCTGAACCTGGCCGGCAGCCGCTGGCTGAACCACCGCGAAGTGCTGGCCGCGGCGCCCAACCTGGCGGAGCATGTCGGCGGGCGTCCGCTGCGCGGCGGCAACCTGTATTTCGACGGCCAGTTCGACGATGCGCGGCTGGCGGTGGCGCTGATGCGCACGCTGTTCGACGTGGGCGGCACCGCGATCAACTATATGCGCGTGACGGGCTTAAGCCAGCAAGGCGGCGTGATCAGCGGCGTGACGGTGCAGGATGCGCTCGGAGACGCCAGCTTCCGGCTGCGCGCGGACTGCGTGATCAATGCCACCGGCGTGTGGGTCGATGCAATCCGCCAGATGGAAGACGGCCACGCCCGCGCCATGGTCGCGCCCAGCCAGGGCGTGCACCTGACGCTGCCGCGCAGCTTCCTGCCGGGCGAGCGCGCCATCCTGATCCCCAAGACCGACGACGGCCGGGTGCTGTTCGTGGTGCCCTGGAACGGCCACACCATCGTCGGCACCACCGACACGCCGCGCCGCGACCTGCCGCTGGAGCCCGACGCCGGTGCCGACGACGTCGATTTCATCCTGGAAACCGCGTCGCGCTACCTGGCCAAAGACCCGACCCGTGCCGACGTCACCAGCGTCTGGGCCGGCCTGCGGCCGCTGGTGCGCGCCACCGGCGAGGCCTCCACCGCGTCGCTGTCGCGCGAACATACCATCCTGGTGTCCAGGGCCGGGCTGATCACCGTCACCGGCGGCAAGTGGACCACCTACCGCAAGATGGCCGAAGACGTGATCGAGACTGCGATCCAGCGCCAGATGGTGCGCGCGGCCCCGTGCGTGACCGCGGAGTTGCCGCTGCACGGCGCCGTGGGCTTGCCCGCCGAGCTGCCGCCGACGGATTCCGGCTCACCGGACCGCTACTACGGCAATGAGCTGGAAATGCTGCGCGCGCTGCCTGGCCACGACCGCGTGCTGGCGCCGGCATCGGGCCTGACCGAGGCCCACGTGCGCTTCGCCGCCCGGCATGAACTTGCCCGCCGGGTCGAGGACGTGCTGGCCCGCCGCAACCGCGCGCTGTTCCTGGACGCCCGGGCGGCCGTCGGCGCCGCCCCGGCCGTGGCCGCGATCCTGGCCGAAGAACTCGGCGAGGACGAAGCCTGGCAGGCGCGCGAAGTCGAAAGCTTCCGCACGCTCGCCGCCGGGTACATGCTCGGCTGACACACTACCGATCGACCAAGGCAATCCCATGACCACTCGCCCGCTCCTGTCCTGCGCCCGCACCGTGGCCCTGCTGGCAACCCTCGGCGCCTGCACCGCGGCCAACGCCGCCCACGCCCCGGGCATCGACGGCGTTCGGTTCCCGGACGTGCGCACCGTGCGCTACCAGTGCGACGGCGGCAAAACGCTGTCCGTGCGCTATTTCAACAGCCCGGACAACCAGGCGGCGGTCTTCCGCCTTGAAGGCAAGCCGGTGCTGGCGATCAGCACCGTGTCGGCCTCGGGCGCGCGCTATGTCGGTGGCCGCTACGAATGGTGGACCAAGGGCGAGGAAGGCACCCTGCGCGACCTGATGCAGGCCGAAAACGCTGCGCCGGCACTGGCCAACTGCCACGCAAAGCCCTGAGCGAGACGCAAATGGCGCCGTTACGCCACGTCACCATTTGAGACAGCGGCGTTCCGGGCGATAATGCGGGGATTGAATCAGGGAGAACACCATGGACGAGATTGAAGATCTGTCCGATCTGCCGATGCCCCGCTTTATCTGGGGCTTCGCCGTTATCGCAGGCAAAGGCGGCGAGGTCATGCACGACGAGTTCGAGTATCTGACCCACACCCGCAGCCCGCGCTTCACCTGCCGCGTGGTCGAGCTAGAGGACATGCCGGCGGAAAGCGAGGAAGACGCCATCGATGGCCGCATTGTCCATGAAGACGATCCGAGCCGGATGTTCTACATCACCGATGCCGGCATGGCGCTGGTCAATTTCCAGTTGTTCGACAAGATGCCGGACAAGCAGAAATTCAAGCGCGTCTGCGACGAAGCCATCGCCAACTGGATGCTGCGCCGCGAATTCCTTGATGACGAGGAAGAAGACTGAGCCAGGGCGTCAGGCCAGCGGCGGCCGGAGCCGCCGCGGAATCACTCAGGCCTGGCCTTGTTCCGGCGGCAATGCGCCGGTCAGCAGTTCATTGAGCAGCCCGGTCATGCCACCCGGGTGATCGACGGCAAGCGCCTGCAGGCGCTTCACCAGCGTGCCATCCAGCTTGCACGCAAAGGGCACCAGACCCTGCTCCTGGTCCAGCCGGCGCTGCTCGCGCCGGTCCGGGCGCGCCGCGCCGCCAGGCATGCCGCCCCGCCCCGCCGCAGCCAGCTTCAGGCTGTTGGCGATTTTCAGGCCCTTGTTCTTTTCCAGGTCCGTTTTCTTCACGGCAATATCCGAAAGTCTGTAGAGGCCGGTATTGTACGCACCTGCGGCGGCCACCGGCCGTCAGGCGGCTAGCGCCCCGCGCCGTTACGCTATCCGGTGTCCTATTCGTTGCTGACTTCGATCAGTTCGGCAGCCACCCGCTGGATCTCGGCATAGACCGGGATGGCGTCCATTGGGCCGGTGCAGCCCACTGCCGTGGCCTGGCTGGCATCGGCCCCGGGCGGCAGGAACACAAAGGCCATGCCGGGCTGCCAGCCGGGATGCTTGCGCAGGCTGTCATTGAGGATGTCGAGATACTGCTCGCGCGTGAAGACGTGCTTTGCCATCACTACCTCCGGGTATCCGCTGCCAATGCGCCGCGCGGGCGCGGTTGTCATGGCGGGGATCGTAGCATGGCAGGGCCGCCCGGCGTCACCGCGTGGCGCCGGGCGGCGGGCACATCAGCACTCGCCCTTCTTGGCGTGGCCGGGAGGGCAGTGGTAGCCCTTGTCCTTGTGGCCTTTGTCCTTGTACCCGCCCTGGTCCCAGCGCCCCGGCACCAGCACCCAGCCGTCGCGCGACTGGATCCAGCGCGGCGACTCATAGATATAGCCCGGGCGTTCGCGTTCCCAGCGGCCCTTCTTCCACGCGTGCTTGTGGTAGTGGTCATCCCAGTCCCAATAACCCGGTGCCCAGACATAGCCAGCGCGCGGCGCGGGCACGACTTCGTAGACCGGGGCAGGCGGCGGAACGCCGATGGCAATATTGACCGACACCTGTGCCATCGATGCCGCACTGAAGGTCAGGCCCGAACCCAGCAGGGCCGCCAGCAGGAGGGCCCTGGCCGGGCGGAGCGTGCGATCAGTCATGGGAGTCCTTTCTTGTGGAGGAACATGCCCACAGTCTAGCGCTCCCTGATCCCCGGGAATTGTAAGAATGGGTATCGGACGATCATAGAGATGCCGGTACGCAACACACGCTTGCGCTTGTGCGCGCGCGGCGCTAGTGATCCTCGGCCATCGCCTTGAGCTGGGCCTCGCCGGCAACCCGTGCGGCATCCGAGGTGGTGAAGGTGTCGTCGGAGACGATCGCGCGCCGGATCTGCTGCGCGCCGAAATCCACCAGCGCGATGACCCACACATAGCGCCCCGCCTGGGGTGCGGTCTGCACGAAAGCCTTCAGGTTGTTCCGCGATTCACTTGCCATGATCCATCTCCTGGTGAGACGTGCCGCAGCACTGGTGTCTGAGAACTCTAGCACAAGCCCCGCCAACTCACCGGGCGGCAGCCTCGGAGGCAAAGGCATGCAGTTCGCGCACCCGTGCGGCCGTCATCTGCAGCATGCAGGTCGACCCGGCCACGCGCGCGGCCGTGCCGCCGGCCGGATTGGCCACATAGGCGCAATTGGCCTGGCGAAATTCAAGCCAGACCCGCTGCGCCACCCGCAGCTGGCCGGTGCGGGGCGCCTCCAGCCGCCGCAACAGGGCCTGGTAGGCGCCGTTCAGCGCTGAGTCCTGGACCCGCGATTCCGCTGCGGCGCAGTTGAGCATGTCGGCGGTCGACACAGCCCTGGCCATGCAACGCTCGTATTCGGCGCTCAGGCCATCGTTTTCCGCGGCGCGGGCCGGTGCGGCCGCCACGGCAAGACCCAGGACGGCAAGACATGCGATGACGCGCATAACGGCTCTCCCTTGGCAGTGACAATGCGTGCGGGGCCATGGCGGGACGTGTGCCCCGCTCAGGCCAGCCAGCGTCCCAGCGTGGCCACGGCGATATTGACCAGCCCGAGCACCAGGTTGGTCCCCACGGCCTGCCGGATGCGGTTCAGCGCGGCACCGGCGGCCGGCCAGTCCTGGGCCTGCACGGCCTGGTCCAGCACGCGATACGGCCCGAACCACACGTAGCAGAATATCAGGGTCATGACGAGACCGATCCCCAGCATCAGATGCCAGTTGCGTGGGGCACCAGCCATGCCCACCGCGGCCATCATCGCCGCGCCGCTCAGCAGGATCGCGATCACCGCTGCCCACACCCACGGGAAGAACCGGGCAAATACGCCCCGCCACAGACGTAGCCGCGAAGGTGGCTCGAGCACGCTGCCGGCCACCGGCCGCAGGCACAGGTAGGCGAAAAACATGCCGCCCACCCAGACGGCGACGCCGGCTACATGCAGGAAGCGGAAAAGCGGGTCGGAGGTCATGGCGGCAGGCGGCGGCGAGGCGCGTGTTGGGGACGATGGCCCCATTCTAAGTGTTGTGTGCGCCACGGCGAAGCGCTTCACGCTTGCAACACCGTTTCTGCGACCTTCAGGAAATCGATGCGGAACCGATAAACATTCCGTATCAAGCCGCGCCACTCGCTGGGCTCCACGGATTCCTGCTTATGCCGCCCGTTTCAGGCCGATCAACGCCCGTTCCGAACGCTTGACCGCCAGTAAGCCGCACCCAGACAATGCCCGCGGCCAGGCAGACCCCAACACCGCACCCGGCCGCCCCGCCCCATTCACCCCAGAACATGGCTCCTGCCCCAGCCAGCCCCCCTTCGAATGCAGCCCCTGTCCGGCAACGCCCGCTGCTGCGCCGTGGCCTGACGGCCCTGCTGCTCGCCGTGACGCTGGCGGTGCTGCCAGCCATGCTGCCGCCGGTAGTGACCGCGCAACCCGCTGCGCAGCGCACCGACCTGGTCGCGCGCGTGGTGCTCAGCCTGCTGGGCTATGCGCGCTGGCCGGTGGAGCGCGACCCCGTGCGGCTGTGCGTGGACAACGCCAGCCGCTATGCCTCACGGCTGATGGAAGGCGGCACGCTCACCAACGGACGGACCGTGCAGACCCGCCAGGTCGACGTGCTGGCCGACATGCTGCATCCGGCGTGCGATGCGCTGTACGTCGGCAGCATGAACGAACCGCGCCGCAAGCGCCTGTCGAGCGAGCTGACCGGCCGACCGGTGCTGGTGATCGCCGAGGAAGACTTCGAGTGCGAGGTCGGCAGCATGTTCTGCCTGAACATCCGCGACAACCAGGTCTCGTTCCGCGTCAACCTCGATACCCTTGCCCGCAGCGGCGTGCACGTGCACCCCGGCGTGCTGCAACTGGGCCGACGCAAGGGAGCGCCGTCATGAACGCGCGCGAGCCGGTGCGCGGCAATGGCGCGCGCCCCACCCTGTACAACGTGCTGCGACGCATCCACCTGGGCGTCGCGCTGATCGCCGTATGCACCGCCGGGCTGTCGCTGACCGCGATCGGCGTGACGGCGCTGCGCGTCTACGCCGAGCACAACGCGCGGCTGCTGGCCCGCTCCATCGCCTACACGCTGGAGGCGCCGGTCGTATTCCGCGACCAGGCGGCCACCACGGAAACGCTGGCCGCGATCGCGGCGTCCGAGGACATCGCGCGCGCCACCGTCTACGACCTCGACCACCACGTCCTGGCCGAATGGCAGCGCCCCGGCCAGACCCCGCTGACCGGCCTGCGCCACGCGCTGGGCGAATGGCTCGCCATGGATGCCGTCGAGCAACCGATCCTGCACCAGACGCAGCAGGTAGGCATGCTGCGCGTCTGCGGCGACCCTCGCAACCTGCTGCACTTCCTGCTGCAGGGCGCGCTGGGTCTGCTGGGCTGCCTGCTGCTGACCGCCGTCGGCGCCCACTACCTGGCCAGCCGGCTGCTGGTGCAGATCGTCGAGCCATTGCGCAACCTGATGCGCGTGGCACATGCGGTGCGTTCCCAGCGCGACTTCGCGCAGCGCACGCCGCCGGCCTGCATCGCCGAGCTCAATGCGCTCAGCGAGGACTTCAACGGCCTGCTCGACGAACTGCAGACCTGGCAGAACCAGCTGCAGCACGAGAACCGCTCGCTCGCCCATCGCGCTAACCACGATGCGCTGACCGGACTGCTGAACCGCGCCGCCTTCGTCGAGGCGCTGGAGCACGCCGTGCGCCACGCCGCAGCCAATGGCGAGCACGCAGCGGTGCTGTACCTGGACAGCGACGATTTCAAGCACATCAACGACCGGCACGGCCATGCGGCCGGCGACGCGGTGCTGGTAGCCGTGGCCCAGCGCATCCGCGCCAGCCTGCGCGCCAGCGACACCGTGGCGCGCATCGGCGGCGACGAGTTCGCGGTGCTGGTCGCGGCGCTGCGCGCGCCGCGCGATGCCATCCATGTCGCCGAACATATCCTGCAGGCCATGGCCGCCCCCATCGACCTGCCCGACGGCAACACGGTGCAGGCCTCGCTCAGCATCGGCCTGGCCGTCTTCCCTGTCCACGCGCAAGGCAGCCAGGCACTGCTGCACGCCGCCGACGCGGCCATGTACGGTGCCAAGCGGCACTCCGGCGGCATCTGGCAAAGCGCCGAGCCACGCCTGGACGTCGCGCAGTGAGAACCCGAAGACCCGCCCGGTGGCCGAAAAGCCGCGCCGTCGATCGAGACCGCCCATTCAGTCCCCGAAGGGATTGGGCGCGCGGTTCTCCACGGCATCGTTCAGGTCGAACTCGTCGCGCACCTTGTCGACCGCCGCGCGCACGCTGGCCTCGTAACCATACACATTGCCGAAGCCGGTCATGTCCCAGTTGCGCCCGCGGGCATCGCGCGGATGCGGCACCGGCGCCGGCACCCGGATCTTGGCGCCGTCTTCGCCGATTTCATAGATTTGCTGGATGCGCCGGCTTACCTCGTCCTGCAAGGCACGCCGACCGCGCTCGCGCTTGGGCATGACAGTCTCCTGGCTGATTCCCAGGGCATCCTAGCACGCACGCGGATGAGCTTAAAGAGGACTCAAAGGGCCGCCTTGGCAGCCTGGTAAGCCGCGTAGAGCCGCGCGAAGACCGGCCCCGGCACGCCCTTGCCGATCGTGCGGCCATCGACGCTCACCACCGGCAGCAACTCCTTGCTGGCGGACGACAGCAGCACCTCATCGGCCGCAAACACCTCTTCCTTCGCAATCCGGCGCGACTCCAGCGGAATCTCCATCGCGGCGCAGATCTCTTCCATGAACCCGTAGCGGATCCCTTCCAGGATCAGGTTGTCCTTGGGCGGCGCCAATACCCGGCCATCGCGCACCACCCACACATTGGACGCCGACGCCTCGGTCAGCCAGCCATCCCGGAACTGGATGGCCTCGGTCACCCCGTGCTCCACCGCATGCTGCGCCGCCAGCACGTTGCCAAGCAGCGACGTCGACTTGATCTGGCAATTCAGCCAGCGCCGGTCCTCCATCGTCACGCACGCCACGCCCTGCTCAAGCATCTGCGCCGACGGCAGCGCCATCGGATTGGTCATGATCAGCACCGTCGGCACGACTTCCTTCGGAAACGCATGCATGCGCCTGGCCACGCCACGCGTCACCTGGATATAGACCAGCTGATCCGACAGGCCGTTGGCCTGGACCACTTCGCCAACCCGTTCCTGCCACTGCGCAGCGCTATGCGGATCGGGAATGCCGATGCCTTCCAGGCTGCGGTGCAGGCGGGCCAGGTGCTGGGCGCCACGGAACGGCTTGCCGTTGTAATAAGGAATGACTTCGTAGATGCCGTCGCCGAAGATGAAGCCGCGGTCGAGGACGGGGATGCGGGCTTCGGAGAGAGGGGTCAGGGTGCCGTTGAGGTAGACGATGGGGTCGGACATGGGGCTGCTGCGACAGAATCGAAAGAGATGCCTGATTCTTTCACGCGAGCGCGAGCAGGGTCATGCAATTTGTGCATGAGGCTGGCCAGTAAGGCTACCGGTCCACCACTCGCCCGCTGCAACTTCGAGCCCTCGCCAACCCTGGCCGAGGGCTTTTCATTGTCCGATAGCGCCAGCATCAATCATCGTCGTCATCATGACCGCGGTGCCACTTGCGATGGCGCTCCCGCCACTCGTGCTCCCGCCATCGCTGCTCACGCCACTGTTGCTCACGCCATGCGCGTCCTTGCCAGTCATCGTAGTAGCCAGGCGCCACGACTACCGGGCGCGGAGCCACGTAGACAGGCGCCGGCTCGTAGTACACGGGGGGCGGAGGCGCAGCGACGACGACACCAGGAATACCGATGCCAATTCCTACGTCTACTCTTGCCTGCGCGGCGCCAGACGCAAGCAGGGCTGCCCCTGCGATTGCACAAACTGCCAGGATCTTTTGCATGATGCTGTTCCGTCGATTGGTGCCAATACCTTAGGGCGTTATCGCCCTGATTGGTATGACCAGAACCTAAAGCTGGTTACCTCGTGTAACGGGGGGAGGTTGTGACGGTTGACCCCGGCACTTGAGAGTCTTGTAAGGCTTTGTAATCCTGGCGACCGGTACTGTCTGTCCCGACCTGCCTGAGGAAATTGGACCACGACAGCGCATCCCTCCTACGCAGGGAAGTAGCCAGCTGGCCAAACCAAGAAAATCCCTGCGGGAGGATCCTATGCTGAGATTTCTGCTTCTGGCGTTCATTGCCACCAATGCCGTTGGCCAGACCATCTACCAATGCCGTGCAACCAATGGAAGGGTGACGCTCCAGGACCAGCCCTGCCCTGAGAGTGCAACGACGGAACTGTCCCGGAAGACAATCGGCCAGCAGAACGCTGAGTACCGGGCACAGCCGATTGTCATAGGGGATCAGCGCTCTGCAGAGCGGCTTGCCAGCGGCATCATCTGCCCTTCGCTGCGGCAGCAGTATCAAAGCAACCTGGCCTGGTCGGAGCGCGCCATGTTGCGGAAGGACCCGACCGAGATTCAGCGGGCTGCCGAGGCCGTACGGTCGACCGGCGCTCAGGTATCGAAACACCGATGCGAATAGAGCGGAAATAGAGACGAGAGCCGCTGCTTCGTCCGTCGCATTGCAGCGACACTTCTATTTAGAGGGATGCACGATCGCTATCCCTATACGACCATTCATCAGGGGCGGTTCCGCGACTCGCCCCATACCATTTCAGCCCTCGCCTACCCTGGCCGAGGGCTTTTCTTTTAGCCCCCCAGGCGTCAGCGCCGCAGGACCGCTCGCATGCCTGGCCTGGTCACTTGCCCTGCACGGAACCCTCGCCCGCTTGCGCTTTCGTGCTGCCATGCCGTGACAGGTCTTTGCGGAACAACGCATAAGGCACCCCCCGCTCCGGATGTGCAGTGGTTTCGTCAACGACGCGCTCGACATCAGGAACCTCGCGCAACGCAGCCATAAACGGCGCGACAGGAAAGCCCGGCGCCACGCAGCCCTGGATTAGTATCCAGCGTTGCCACACCGTCACCCACAAGGTACTCTGCCGCCACGCAGGCAAGCTGGCCGTCAGCCATTGCAGCCGGCGGCGCGTGCTGTCGGCAATCTCCTCATCGTAAGCGAAGGCATTCGGCAGGCGGCAGCGCCCTTCCAGCCAGCAGTGGTTGCCGTGCTCGATGCGATGATGCGAGTCGCGCTTCCACTCAGCTTCATTCACACGTGGGCCGGCGGGCTCGGGGCAGTCAGGAATCGCGGATGAGACCTGGAAAAACGGGTCATGACCGCGATTCTGCAGGTCGTCCTCGGCATGGGTGCCCGGCGTTAGCAGCAGCGCGCAAAGCATGCCCCATTGCATCCTTGAGACAGGGCGCCGGCGAGAAGAGATCGACGTTGTGATGGCCATTGATCAGCTCGTTTCTTGCCCGGTGAAGTCTAGATGTTCCGTCACCATCCGGCCATTCGCTGATGGACGGAATGATGGGCTAAGAATGGCACGCGCACTCACGGGCAGTGCTTGGCGAAAGCTTATCGAGGCGCTTCAGGCAAACAAAAAGCGCCACGGGGAATGACCCTCATGGCGCTTTATGACCCTGCCGTTAGCTGCCGCTAACTCGCAAGGCATTACTGTATACGTGGCGGAGAGAGGGGGATTCGAACCCCCGATAGGCTATTAACCTATACACGCTTTCCAGGCGTGCGACTTAAACCACTCATCCATCTCTCCGGGAAGTCCGAGATTATAGCAGAGTTGTCTGGCGAATCCAGTGCTTCGTCGCCGTATCGCGCCTTACGCAACAGCCCCCGCCCTACCCCTTGCGCAGGTAGCTCACCAGCCGGTCGATCACCGGCGCATTGTGTGGCGTCAGCAGGCTGACGAGGATGGCCACGGCGAAGCCCGCCGGCACACCGAAGGCGCCGGAGGCGATGGGGTCGACGCCGAACCAGCGGTTGCCGAAGATGCCGGTCATGCGGGTGAAGAACGGGTAGTTGACGATGATGTAGTAGACCGCCACGCCCAGTCCGGCGGCCATGCCGGCGACGGCGCCGGCGGCGGTGGTGCGGCGCCAGAAGATGCCGAGGACCAGTACTGGGAAGAAGCTGGAGGCGGCCAGCGAGAAGGCGGCGCCGACCAAGAAGAGGATGTTGCCCGGGCGCAGCGATGTGACGTAAGAGGCGAAAAGCGCGACGGCCAGCAGCACGATCTTGGCAGTGGTGACGCGGCGCTGGTGGCTCGCCTGGCGGTCGACCATGTGATAGAAGACGTCGTGCGAGAGCGCGTTGGCGATGGTCAGCAGCAGGCCGTCGGCGGTGGACAGCGCCGCGGCCAGGGCGCCGGCGGCGATCAGGCCGGAGATCACGTATGGCAGGCCAGCGATTTCCGGGGCGGCCAGCACGATCATGTCGGGCTGCAGCAGGATCTCTGCCCATTGCACGATGCCGTCGCCATTGACATCGCGGATGCTGAACACCGGTGGATCGACCTTGCGCCACTGCACCACCCACTGCGGCAATTCAGCGTAGGGGGTGCCGACCAGGTGCTGGAAGAACTCGTATTTCACCAGCGCTGCCAGCGTGGGCGCTGACACGTACAGCAAGGCGATGCAGAACACGGCCCAGGCGACGGAGTTGCGCGTTTCCTTGACCGACGGCGTGGTGTAGAGCCGCGTCAGGATGTGCGGCAAGCTGGCCGTGCCTACCATCAGGCAGAACACCAGCAAGACGAAATTGAGCCGCTTGGTCTTGCGCTCCTGCTCGGATGCCGCGGGATAGGGTTCGGTGGACGACATCGAATTGCGGCTGCGGGCCAGCGCATCTTCGCGCTGCTGGTTCCATTGCTGCTGCGCGGCCGCGGCGTCGCGCGGGAATTCCAGCCGCTCCCGCTCCAGCGACTTGATCTCGCGCAGCGGGGCGTTGCGCGTGCGCAGGTCCTGCAGGCGCGCGTCGAGCGCGTCGCGCTCCTGCGCGAAGGAATCGGGCAGCCGGGCGATGCGCTCCTGCAGCAGGATGGCCTGCTGCCGGTAATACTCGCGCACGGCCTGCTCGGCGGGCTCGCGCTCCAGCTGCTTTTCGCGCGTGTCGAGCTGCGACAGCAGCGTGCCGTAGCTGAGCTGCGGCAGCGGTTCCTGGTGATGCTTCCAGGCAATCATCGATACCGTGACCAGGAAAGCCACGATCATCATGATGTACTGCGCCACCTGCGTCCACGTGACCGCGCGCATGCCGCCCAGGAACGAGCAGACCAGGATGCCCGCCAGCCCGAAGAAGATCCCGACGGCAAACTCCACGCCGATAAAGCGCGTCACCACCAGCCCCACGCCCTGGATCTGCGCGACCAGGTAAACGAAGGAGCAGAGCGAGGCCGCCAGCACCGCGATCGCACGCACCGGCAGGTTTCCGCCAGGCTTGCCGTTGCCATACCGCGCGGCGAGAAAATCCGGGATGGTGTAGCCGCCGTACTTGCGCAGGTACGGCGCCAGCAGGAAGGCCACCAGACAGTAGCCGCCCGTCCAGCCCATCACATAGGCCAGCCCTTCGTAGCCGGACGAAAACAGGATGCCGGCCAGGCCGATAAAGGACGCCGCGCTCATCCAGTCGGCGGCGATCGCCATGCCGTTGAACATGGCCGGCACGCGCCGCGACGCGACGTAATACTCGCTGAGGTCCGAGGTGCGGCAGATCAGCCCGATGCAGGCATAGATCGCGATGGTGACAAACAGGAAGACGTAGCCCAGCCACAGCCCATCGGCATTGGACTGCTCCAGCAGCCCCATCATGCCGACGAAGCCGAACAACCCCAGCGTGAACAGGCCGTAGTACAGCAGCAACCGTCGGCGAAAGCGCGACTGGGCTTCAGGCATGGGGACGGTCCGTGGTCGGTGGGGAGCTATCGTAACAAACCCGCCGGCGCGCGGGAACGCGGCGGCGGGTTCAGGGTTGCGGTCAGGCCTGCGCTACAGGGTCACTGCGCCTGCTTGAGCTGCTCCAGGATGGCCGGGTTCTCCAGCGTCGAAGTGTCCTGCGTGATCTCCTCCCCCTTGGCCAGCGACCGCAGCAGGCGGCGCATGATCTTGCCCGAGCGCGTCTTGGGCAGGTTGTCGCCAAAGCGGATGTCCTTGGGCTTGGCGATCGGGCCGATCTCCTTGCCGACCCAGTTGCGCAGCTCGGTGGCGATCTTGACGGCCTCGTCGCCATCGGGGCGCGAGCGCTTGAGCACGACGAAGGCGCAGATGGCTTCGCCGGTCATGTCGTCGGGACGGCCCACCACGGCGGCTTCGGCCACCAGCGGGTTGGCGACCAGCGCCGACTCGATTTCCATCGTGCCCATGCGGTGGCCCGAGACGTTCAGCACGTCGTCGATGCGGCCCATGATGGTGAAGTAGCCGGTGTCCTTGTCGCGGATCGAACCGTCGCCGGCCAGGTAGAGCGTGCCGCCGAGCTCTTCGGGGAAATAGCTCTTCTTGAAGCGCTCCGGATCGCCCCAGATGGTGCGGATCATGGCCGGCCACGGGCGCTTGACCACCAGGATGCCGCCGTTGCCGTTGGGCACGTCATGACCGGTCTCGTCGACGATGGCGGCCATGATGCCCGGCAGCGGCAGCGTGCACGAGCCCGGCACCAGCGGCGTGGCGCCCGGCAGCGGCGTGATCATGTGGCCGCCGGTCTCGGTCTGCCAGAAGGTGTCGACGATCGGGCAGTTCTCGTTGCCGATGTTCTTGTAGTACCACATCCAGGCTTCCGGATTGATCGGCTCGCCCACGGTGCCCAGCAGGCGCAGGCTGGACAGGTCGTATTGCCTGGGGTGGATCTTCTCGTCGGCCTCGGCGGCCTTGATCAGCGAGCGGATCGCCGTCGGCGCGGTATAGAAGATGCTGACCTTGTGGCGCGCGATCATGTCCCAGAAGCGGCCGGCGTTCGGGTAGGTCGGCACGCCTTCGAACACCACCTGGGTGGCGCCGGCGGCCAGCGGGCCGTAGGCGATATAGGTGTGGCCGGTGACCCAGCCGATGTCGGCGGTACACCAGAACAGGTCGTCGGGCTTGATGTCGAAGCTCCACTTCATCGTCATCAGCGCCCACAGCAGGTAGCCGCCGGTGCAGTGCTGCACGCCCTTGGGCTTGCCGGTGGAGCCGGAGGTGTAGAGCACGAACAGCGGATGCTCGGCACTGACCGGCTCGGCCTCGCAGGTGTCCGGCTGGTTGGCACTGACGTCTTCCATCCAGCGGTCGCGGCCTTCGGTCCAGGCGACCTTGCCACCGGTGCGGCGGTAGACGATCACGTTCCTGACGGCCTCGCAGCCGCCCAGCGCGAGCGCGTCGTCGGCAATCGCCTTCAGCGGCAGCGCCTTGCCGCCGCGCATCTGCTCGTCGGCGGTGATCAGCGCCACCGCGCCCACGTCCACCAGCCGCTCCTGCAGCGACTTGGCCGAGAACCCGCCGAACACCACCGAGTGCGTGGCGCCCAGGCGCGCGCAGGCCTGCATCGCGACCACGCCTTCGACCGACATCGGCATGTAGATCACCACGCGGTCGCCCTTCCTGATGCCGAGCGACTTCAGGCCGTTGGCGAAGCGGCACACCTTGCCGTGCAGTTCGCGGTAGGTGACGCGGGTCACGGTGCCGTCATCGGCCTCGAACACGATGGCGACCTTGTCGGCGTTGCCGTTTTGCAGGTTGCGGTCCAGGCAGTTGTAGGAGGCATTGAGCTCGCCGTCCTCGAACCACTTGTAGAACGGCGCGTTGCTCTCGTCCAGCACCTTGGTGAAGGGCTTGTTCCAGTGCAGCAGCTCGCGTGCGTGGCGGGCCCAGAAGCCTTCGTAGTCGCGCTCGGCTTCGTCGCACAGGGCGCGGTAGGCCTCCATGCTGGGGATCGCGGCCTGACTGGCGAAGGCCTCGGGCGGGTTGAACACGCGATGCTCTTGCATCACCGATTCGATGGTGGACATGGACTTGTCTCCTGACTTTGAACTGGCTTTGGCTGCCAAGGTACGCCCGACGGCTTACTTAAACCTGACGGTCGGCGGGGAACACAGCTCCCCCGCATGCTGCAGCGCAACGGGGCAGCCGCGCCGCCCGGCGCGAATGTGCAGCCTTCTCCATTAGGCTAGCACAGCTATAATGGCCGCGGACCCGATACCCGAACGCGGCGCTCTCCCTTGCCGCCTTCGACCGGCACAGAGGCTGCCGCGCCGACCGCCGGCCCGCCCGCCGGACCACCAAGGCAAGTATCCCGTGCCCGCCAATGCGCCTGCTTTCGCACCCGTCTACGCCCTTTTCCTGATCGCCTCCATGGCGCTGGTCGGCAGCAATGTGGGGCTCGGCAAATCGATCATCGCGCATGTGCCGGTGCTGCTGTTCGCGCTGCTGCGCTTTGTCATTGCCATCGTCTGCCTGGCGCCCTGGTACCGGCCCGCGCGCATGCGCCGGGTCTCGCGCGGGGAATGGCTGAACCTGTTCCTGCAGGCGTTCTTCGGCACCTTCCTGTTTACGCTGCTGATGCTCAATGGCGTGCGGCTGACCAGCGCCATGGCCGCCGGCGTGATCACCAGCACCATCCCCGCGACGGTGGCAATCCTGTCGTGGCTGCTGCTGCGCGAACGGCTGTCGCGGCGCACGGTGCTGTCGGTGCTGCTGGCGATGACCGGCATCGCGGTGCTCAACATCGCCCGGGGCGATTCCCACGGCGCGGGCAATGGCAGCCAGGCATGGCTGGGCAACCTGATGATCATGGGCGCGGTGGTGTGCGAATCGATCTACGTGATCCTGTCGCGCCGGCTCACGCAGACGCTGGCCGCGATCGAGATCTGCGCCTATACGCACCTGATCGGCGGGCTGCTGATGCTGCCGCTGGGGCTGGTCCCGCTGCTGAGCTTCGATGCCGCTGCGGTGCCGGCGCAGACCTGGCTGATGGTGCTGTGGTACGCGCTGTCGGCCAGCGTGTTCTCGTTCTGGCTGTGGATGAAGGGCATCCGCCATGTGCCGGCGCAGCTGGCAGGGGTGTTCACCTCGGTGCTGCCAGTGGCGGCTGCCACCTATGGCATCGTCTTCCTGGGCGAGCAGCCGGGCTGGCCGCATGGGGTAGCGCTGGTGTGCGTGCTGGCCGGGATCGTGCTGGCCAGCTGGCCGGGGCGGCTGGCGCGCGCCGCCTGGCGCAGCAAACCCGCCGGTGCGGACGGCGGCGCGGCTGGATGAGTGTGGCGATCCACCTGGCGTTCCTGCTGTCGGCTATCGCCATGGCCTGGGTGGACCGGATGGTGTCGCACCCGGCCGGCCCCACGGGAAGCCAGAATCACATCAAGAAATACAGGCGTTTTGTCCTTGCAAAACCGCGGCCATGTGCCGCGGTTTTTGCTTTCAGGCCGGCCACCCCGGCCAAGGCACCGCTTGCTGCACATTATCGGTTGTGGACGGATGTATGCAACCGGGCAGAGCGCCCCGGCTCAGTGTATGATTTCAGGCTGTGTTTCACCGCTGCCCTCCCCCACAAAATGACTGTCATCAAGCAAGAAGACCTCATCCAGAGCGTCGCCGACTCCCTGCAGTACATCAGCTACTACCACCCGATGGACTACATCACCAGCCTGGGCCGCGCCTATGAGCTGGAGCAGAGCCCGGCGGCCAAGGACGCGATTGCGCAGATCCTGACCAACAGCCGCATGTGCGCCGAGGGCAAGCGCCCGATCTGCCAGGACACCGGCATCGTCACGATCTTCGTCAAGGTGGGGATGGACGTGCGCTGGGACGGCGCCACCATGGGCCTGACCGACATGATCAACGAAGGTGTGCGCCGCGGCTACACGCACCCCGACAACGTGCTGCGCGCCTCGATCGTCAGCCCGCCCGAAGGCGCCCGCAAGAACACCAAGGACAACACCCCGGCCGTGATCCACTACGAAGTGGTGCCGGGCAATACCGTCGACATCCAGGTCGCGGCCAAGGGCGGCGGCTCGGAGAACAAGTCCAAGTTCGTCATGCTGAACCCGTCCGACTCGATCGTCGACTGGGTGCTCAAGACCGTGCCGACCATGGGCGCCGGCTGGTGCCCGCCGGGCATGCTGGGCATCGGCATCGGCGGCACCGCCGAAAAGGCGATGGTGATGGCCAAGGAATCGCTGATGGAGTCCATCGACATCCAGGACATCATCGCCCGCGGCCCGAAGGACTGGGTCGAGGAACTGCGCGTCGAGCTTTACGAGAAGGTCAACGCGCTGGGCATCGGCGCCCAGGGCCTGGGCGGCCTGGCCACCGTGCTGGACGTCAAGATCATGGCCAGCCCGACGCACGCCGCATCCAAGCCGGTCGCGATGATCCCCAACTGCGCCGCCACCCGCCACGTGCACTTCACCCTGGACGGCAGCGGCCCGGCCAGGCTGGAAGCGCCTGACCTGTCGCAATGGCCGCAGGTGGAGTGGGCACCGAACACCGAGACCTCCAAGCGCGTCGACCTGAACACGCTGACGCCGGAAGAAGTGGCCTCGTGGAAGCCGGGCCAGACCCTGCTGCTCAACGGCAAGATGCTGACCGGCCGCGACGCCGCGCACAAGCGCATCGCCGACATGCTGGCCAAGGGCGAGAGGCTGCCGGTGGACTTCAAGAACCGCGTGATCTACTACGTCGGCCCGGTCGATCCGGTGCGCGACGAGGCGGTCGGCCCGGCCGGCCCCACCACCGCCACGCGCATGGACAAGTTCACCGAGATGATGCTGGCCGAAACCGGCCTGATCTCGATGATCGGCAAGGCCGAGCGCGGCCCGGTGGCGATCGAGGCGATCAAGAAGCACAAGTCGGCCTACCTGATGGCCGTGGGCGGCGCCGCCTACCTGGTGGCCAAGGCGATCAAGGAAGCCAGGGTGGTCGGCTTCGAAGACCTGGGCATGGAAGCCATCTACGAGTTCGACGTCAAGGACATGCCCGTGACCGTCGCCGTGGACAGCGAAGGCACCTCGGTGCACAAGACCGGCCCCGCCGAATGGCAGGCCAAGATCGGCAAGATCCCGGTCGCCGCGCTGTAAAGCCGGCAAGACGGTAGAATCTGCCGTCGCGCTCGAAAAAACCGGGCTACGACCCGGTTTTTTTCTGCCCTTGTTCTTGTCGCCCTCGCATCCCCGCATCCTCGTGAACCCCGCACCCATCGGCGTCTTCGATTCCGGCCTTGGCGGCCTGTCCGTGCTGCGCGAGATCCGCGCGCAGCTGCCCCATGAATCGCTGCTGTACCTGGCGGATTCAAAATACGCGCCCTATGGCGAGAAGCCCGAGGCGTTTGTCGAGGCGCGCACGCTGCAGGCCTGCGAATGGCTGCTCGGCCAGGGTTGCAAGGCGCTGGTGATCGCCTGCAATACCGCCACCATGCATGCGGTGCAGACGCTGCGCGAGCGGCTGACGGTGCCGATCATCGGCGTCGAGCCGGGCCTGAAGCCCGCCGCCGCCGCCAGCCGCAGCAAGGTCGTGGGCGTGCTGGCCACCGCCAATACCCTCAAGAGCGCCAAGTTCGCGCGGCTGCTGGCATCGCTGGAAGGCGAAAGCCGCTTCCTGTGCGAGGCGGGCCTGGGCCTGGTGTCCTTGATCGAACAGGGTGAGACCGATGGCCCGGCCGTGCGCCAGCGCCTGGACGCCTACCTGACCCCGATGCTGGAAGCCGGCGCCGACACACTGGTGCTGGGCTGCACCCACTACCCTTTTCTCTCCGGCACCATCCGGGCGATGGTTGGCGACCAGCTTGCGCTGGTCGACACCGGCAGCGCCATCGCGCGCCAGCTGGCGCGCAAGCTGGCCGAGCACAAGCTGGCCGCCGCGCCCGATGCCACGACGCACGACCGCTTTGCCTCCACCAAGGACGCCACGCACCTGCGCGCGATGGCAGCCTCGCTGCTGCAGGTGGACGCGGATACGGAAACGGTGGTGATCGAGCCGGCGCCGGCGCTCTGACCGGCGCCTTCCCCTACTGCAGGAAGCCCAGCGGCCGGTGCTCGCGCACCTCGGGCTTGATCGCATGCTCCTGGCGCAGCTGCGCCAGGAATTCATCGGGCGTCAGCGCCTCGCCCAGCAGCACGCACTGGCGCTTGACCGTGGCAAAGTCGCCCGGCGTCAGGCAATCCATCGTATCGAGCTCACGGCGCATGCTGTCGGTCAGGCCGGCGGCGTCGCCGTCGAGCGCCTCGTCGACAAACATTGCCACGCGCTGCGAGGGCTTGAGCGCCAGGAAGCGGATCTTGAACGAGAAACGCCGCAGCGCGGCCTCGTCGATGCGGTCGAACAGGTTGGTGGTGCAGATAAAGATGCCGTTGAAGCGCTCCATGCCCTGCAGCATCTCGTTGACCTCGGAGATCTCATAGTTGCGCACCGCCTGCTGGCGGCTCTGCATGAAGCTGTCGGCCTCGTCCAGCAGCAGCACCGCGCCGTCCTCTTCGGCGCGCGCGAACATGGCGGCGATCTGCTGCTCGGTCTCGCCCACATACTTGCTCATCAGGTCCGAGGCGCGGCGGATCATCAGCGGCAGGTCCAGCTCGGCCGCCATATGCTCGGCCAGCGCGGTCTTGCCGGTGCCGGGCGGACCATAGAAGCACAGCGTGCCGCGCTGGCGCACGCGCAGCGCGTCGACCATCTTGACCACCTCGTAGCGGGTTTCCAGGTGCAGGTTCTCCAGCCGGTAGTGCGTGACCACCGGCCGCGCCTCGGCCTCGGGGCGCAGCCCCATGGCGCGGTCGGCGTGTTCCAGCTGGCGCAGGATCAGCGCTTCCACCGGTTCTTCCACGTCGGGCCGTGCCAGTTCGACAAAGCGCGCGGCCGACTGCACCTGTGCCGGCGTCAGCGTCTTGCGCCCGGCCAGGCCGGTGATGAAGGCGTCGCTGACATCCAGGCCGCCCAGGTGCTTGCGGATGATGTTCTCGCGCACCAGCGGCGGCGGGATTTTCAGCTCAAGGTGGAACTGGAAGCGGCGCAGGTAGGCCGGGTCGATCTGCCGGATCGAATTCGAGATCCAGATCACCGGCACCGGGTTCTGCTCAAGCGTCTGGTTGACCCAGGCCTTGCCGTTGACCGAGGCGCGCGTATCTTCCTGGCCGAACAGGCTCATCAGCTCGCGCGCGCTGCCGGGGAAGACGTCTTCTACCTCGTCGAACAGCAGCGCGGTATGGGCGCGCCCGCGCAGGAAGGCCTGCGACACCTGCAGCGAGCGGTAGCGGTCCTTGCCCGACAGGCTGTTGCCGTCGCGGTCCAAACAATCCACCTCATACAGCTCGCAGCCGGCCTCGCGCGCCAGCAGCCGCGCGAACTCGGTCTTGCCGGTGCCGGGCGGGCCGTAGATCAGCACATTGACGCCGCTGGCATGCTGGCGCGTGGCATTGGCCAGCAGCGCGCAAAGGTAGCGGGCATCGGTCTCGACATGCGGATAGTCGGCAGTGGTCAGCGTGGGCGGCGCGGCCGGGCGCGTGAACACCGCCATCATCTCGGCCTCGTTGGCATAGTTGCCAAGCAGCACGTGCAGCAGCCGGTCCGAGAGCCGCATCAGGTCGCCCAGGTCGGTCACGCTGTTTTCCGGCAGCGGCTGCTCGATCAGGTTCAGGGTCTCCAGCCGTGAGCCTGGCCGCAGCGAAGCGGCCACGTCGGCCGCACCGGCGCCGGTCAGCCCGGCCAGGATCTGGAATGCCTCCTGGCTGTGCGCCACCTTGCAGTCCACCATCACCGCGCGCAGGTCGCGCTTGTACTTGGCCAGCGCCGCATACAGCAGCAGCTTGCGCTCGTGCTCGGGCAGGTCCAGTACATGGCTGAGCATGTCGATATTGCGCACCAGCAGCACGCGCTCGCCTTCCAGGCGCTGGGCGATGGCAGCGGCCGAGGCATCGAACACGGCGAACATGTCCTTGGCGTGGTGCTTGACGTACTCGTCCAGGTAATAGAACAGCGCGCTTTCGTCGAAGGCGCTGTTCCACTGGCCGTGGCGGTCAAGGAATTCTTCCGGGCTCAGGCGGCCGGTGCCCTTCCACGCAGGCATGTCGGCGCAGCGCGCGGCCAGGAAGCGCTGCACGCGCAGCACCACGCCGTACGGCCACACCATTTCCTGCGCGCTGACGGTCAGGACGTCGTTGATATTGCTGCGCAGGTTGAAGCGCGGGCCCAGTGCGCAGACCACGCGCAGGGCAAACTGGGCGCACATCCAGTCCAGCGCTGAACTGGACGACGTGCCAGGCATGGAGCGCAGAATCGTCGATCGGTCATCTTCAGCAAAACGTGTGAAGTCCATGGACGGGTCCCTGAATGCGCTATGCGCGATGGCGGGGCCGCGACCGGCGCACCGCCACGTCTGCTGTTTCTTCCTATGCTAGCGCGCTTTGATGCCATTCGCGCATGCCCGTGCGCAACGGGCGCCAGCGACTGTGGCCTGGGGCACCGAAGCGCAGCAAGGTGCCAGGGCGCCAATGCGCGCGCACCACTGTCTGACCTCCGTAACTACTGTCTGGACTTGCCGGTATAACGTGCCAGGGCGGAAAATTCCAGTTGCGACGCACAAATCACAACAAATAAGAATCATTATCGTTTATACTAAGCAGCTGACACGCTGCCCCAGAGTGGCGCTCCCACGGCAACCGAGTTGAAGGAGCGTTTATCATGGAATTGCTGCTTAGCCTGCTGGTCGGTTGCGGCATCTCGCTGATCCTGTTCTATCGCAAGTGACGCGCACAGCCGCTGCGGTGCCGCCGCCGGCAGACTTTTGTTGTTGACACATGTTCGACCAACGCTTCTTCAAGATTACGCTCGCCGTACTGCTGTTCCACGTCGGCCTGCTCTACCTGATCCAGAGCGGCCTGGGCCGCAAGCTCACCGAGGCCGTGATCGCGCCCGAGATCATCGCGCGCATCATTCCACTGGAGCCTCCCAGGCAGGAAGCCCCGCCGGCGCCGCCCAAATCCCAGCCCAAGCAGGAAACCCCGCCCAAGCAGGTGAAGGTGACCACGCCCAAGCCGACCCCGCCGCAGCCCAGGCCGACCCCGCAGCCGGTGGCCAGCCTGCCGCCGACGCCGAATGCGCCCGAGGCCCCGCCCGCGCCGCCCGCACCCCCGGCACCGGCCCCTGAACCCGCCCCGGCACCAGTATCCGCCGCGCCGCGCGCCGTCGGCATCGGCGAAATCCAGTGCACGCCGCCGCAACCGAAGTATCCTGCCCAGTCGCGCCGCATGGGCGAGACCGGCAAGGCCGTGGTGCGCCTGACCACCGACGAGGGCGGCAAGGTCGTGAAGACTGCCGTGGTGTCGTCGAGCGGATCGTCGCGGCTGGACCAGGCCGCGGTGGAAGCCGTGCAGGGCATGCGCTGCAAACCATACCTGGACAACGGCCGTGCCGTTGCCGTCACGGCGCAGCAGCCGATCGGCTTCGAACTGAACTGACCCCGATTTCCGATCTCTGATCTATCTGACTGATCTGACCTAAACCAAGCGAACTCACCAGGAACCAACACATGCAGGACCTCGGACTCTCCCACCTCTGGACGCAAGGCGACTTCGTCATGCGTGCGACCGCGATCATTCTGCTGATCATGTCGCTCTCCTCATGGATCGTGATCCTTACCAAGGCGTGGGATCTGGTGCGCCTGAAGAAGATGGCGCATGGCGCGGAAAAGCGTTTCTGGCACTCGGACGACTTCGACCACGCCCTCGAAACCCTGGGCGCCAGCGATGCCAACCCGTTCCGCACGCTGGCCGTTGCCGGCAAGGAAGCGGCCCAGCACCATCGCGCCAGCCAGCCGCAACTGCACGACGTGATGGACATCTCCGACTGGCTGACCCGTTCGCTCAAGAGCTCCATCGATGACTCGGTGGCGCATATGCAGTCGGGCCTGGCAGTGCTGGCCTCGGTGGGCTCGACCGCACCGTTCGTCGGCCTGTTCGGCACCGTGTGGGGCATCTACCACGCGCTGATCGGCATCGGCGCCTCGGGCGTGCCGACCATCGACAAGGTTGCCGGCCCCGTGGGCGAGGCGCTGATCATGACCGCCTTCGGCCTGGCCGTGGCAATTCCCGCGGTGCTGGGCTATAACGCCCTCACCCGCGGCAACAAGTCGGTGATCTCGAAGCTCAACCGCTTTGCCCACGACCTGCACGCCTACTTCGTCACCGGCGCGCGCGTGCGCCCCAGCGGCGCCCGCACCGAGGACGGCACCGTGCGCCTGGCCGCGGCACAGCGCTAAACCGCTAGCAAGGAAGTCATCATGGCATTCGGTACTCTCGACGGCGACGACGACGAGGTGATGAGCGAGATCAACATGACGCCGCTGGTCGACGTCATGCTGGTGCTGCTGATCATCTTCATCATCACCATCCCCGTGATCAACCACGCGGTGAAGATCGACCTGCCGCGCGCCACCAACACCCCGAACGACCCGAAGCCGCAGAGCATCAACGTCTCGATCGACGCCAGCGGCAAGGTCTTCTGGAACCAGGTGGAGGTGGACCAGGCGAAGCTGGAAAGCAATATCGCGCTGGCCGCGCAGCAGCAGCCGCAGCCTGAGCTGCACCTGCGCGCCGACCGCGAGGTGCGCTACGAGCGCGTGGCCGAGGTCATGGCCGCCGCGCAGCACGGCGGCCTGGGCAAGATCGGCTTTATCACCGAACCCAGGCACTAAGCGGGCGCCGCCAGGCGCTTGCGGAACGACAAAGGGCAACTCAGGGTGCCCTTTGTCGTTCCGCGTGCCCTTCCAGCCAGTTCATAGCCGTTGTCCGAATCTTAGTCGAAGGCTATTGTAATGATAACAATTCTCATTTAATATCATTCCATCGACTGCGCCACGAGCGGCGCGCCCTCCCCTGATTGCCCTCCCTTATTGCAGAACGGAGCCAGATGATGAGCACACTTACCCTGCCGCTGTCGCAACCGCGCGAAGTCACCCGCCGCCGGCTGTCACTGCGCCGCGTCGAGGTGGCCGCGCAACCGCGCCGTGAGGCCGGCGCGAAGGCCGCGCCGTCGGCCATCGCTTCCGTGAAGTCCGCCGTGGCGGCGCTGCCCGCCCGCCTGGAGGCGCTGGTGCGCGACAGCCTGTCGTCGGCGCCGGCCGGCGAGCCGGTGGCGCTGGATGCCATCATGCGCGGCGCCAATACCCTGCCGATCCTGCATAACGGCGAGGTCTACACGCTGCGCGTGACGCGCTACGGCAAGCTGATCCTGACGAAATGACGCGGCCCCGCGGCGCTGCCGCGAGGCGGAAGCCAAAGGGAAACGATCGAGACCCGCGCCGCGCGCGGGCGCCACACAGGTGGCAGTAAAGACTTTTGTGGGGACCACCTCGGAACGAGGTGTTGGGTAGTAGCTAGGTAGTGTTCGCGGGCGGGATTCAGACCCCACGCCAGGCCGACCGCACCCAGCCATGCCCTCTTTTATGCCGCCCCGCAGGCCATGCCTGCGGGGCTTTTTCATGCGCCGGCGCGATGGTCAGCCCAAGCGCCGGCGCATTGGTAGGCCAATGGCCTTACAGGCCCAGCGCGGCGATGCCGGCACGCGCGATCTGCGCGTCTTCGGTCGACTTCACGCCCGACACGCCCACGGCACCAACCACCTGCTCATTGCAGACGATGGGCACGCCGCCCTCCAGCATGCCTTGCAGCAGGGGCGCCGTCATGAACGATTGGCGGCCGTTGTTGATCATGTCTTCATAGATCTTCGACTCACGGCGGCCCAGCGCCGAGGTACGGGCCTTCTCACTGGCGATATAGGCCGAGATCGGTGCGGCACCGTCGAGGCGCTGCATGGCCAGCATATGGCCGCCGTCGTCGACCACGACGATGGACACGGCCCAGTGATGGTTCTTCGCCTCGGTTTCCGCTGCGGCCATGACCTTCTTCACGTCGTCTGCCGTCAGAACCGTCTTTTGCTGCATGCCACTCTCCTGGTCATTCATTTGGTTGAGGCCGAAGTATAGCGCCGCACCCCCGCCATCGTCAGGCAGGCGCACCGCCGCGACCTGTGCCGGGGTGCGCCCCACAGCAAAATGGCCCGCGCGAGGCGGGCCATTTGTCATGCGGGCACGGTTCCGGGATCAGGCGCCGTCGGTGAACGGATCGGGCTTGCCCAGCTTGGCGCCGTCGGTGTACGGGTCGGCCTTGCTGACGCGGGCGCCATCGGTGAACGGATCCGGCTTGCCCACCCTGGCACCGTCGGTGTACGGATCGACTGCGCCGATCTTGGCGCCGTCCAGATACGGGTCGACCTTGCCGACTGCGGCGAACGAGGCGTTGGACACAGTGCCCAGCACCGCCAGCGCGGCGGCGGCAACAACGGCTTGCTTGATCTTCATGATGGGATTCCCCTTGCTTCTTGGTTGGTCCAGGCACCGCGGAGGCCACGAAGCAGGCGTCATCACGATGTCATGGGCCTAGTTTAGGGGAAAACCCTTATATCGATAGAGGTGATCCTTTGAGCAGTCCGTTCAAATATTTTGACGGCGATCAGAAAGACGTAAATTTGCTGGAACTGCCCTGTGGTCTTCATGTCGCAGTGCCGCAAGAAAAAGAGAAGGGGCCCTGGAGGGCCCCTTCTCTTTCAAAAAGCTTGCTTGGTACGCGCCATCAGTCGTCGCGCCAACGGCCGTGACCATGACCATGGCCATGACGGTATCCCGGCGGGCCATAGTAGCCGCCACGGTAGCCACCGTAATAGCGCGGCGGGCCATAGTAGCCCGGACCGTAATAGACCGGACGCGGGGCATAGTAGACCGGCGCCGGGGCAACGACCACGGGCGGCGGGCCATAGTAGACCGGAGCGGGCGGATAGTAGGCCGGCGCGCCAATCACCACGCCCGGCACGCCGACCGCCACGCCGACGCTTACATGGGCCATTGCTGCCCCAGACGCCAACCCGGCCGCGATACCGAATGCTGCGAGCCACCAACGTTTCATATCCGCCTCTCAATGTGAGATTTCTCTTAATTGGTATTGTAGAGGTTCGGAAATTTCCAGGTGCAACCGCGCACACGACATTGTTACCAGCCGTAACAATGCCGTCACTTCTACGCAGTGCGGCCCCGGATTGCGCCACTTGCCGGCACCCTCTCCCGCTGCGCGCTTGCATCCGGGATGCGAAGCCACCACAATACCGGGCTTGCCGTGCGGCCGTGGAGAAATTGGTAGACTCAGCAGACTTAAAATCTGCCGCCTTTCCAGGCTTACGGGTTCGAGTCCCGTCGGCCGCACCAGGGCGCATGTCCGCCCCTTCAGCCTCCAGAGAAACGAATTGAAGACGGCTACCGTGAGGGTGCCATTATCATGAAGCTGTCCCCACGGGATGGATCTGGAAGCCGAGGGCAGTCGCGCGGCGCCGTAGCGCGGCGATGCTGCGC
>NZ_QKWJ01000248.1 GCF_003353055.1 Cupriavidus lacunae | reverse complement strand
GGATCAACTTCAGGACGCGCCTGTCGCTCACCCGCTTCGCCACCCGGCTCATCAGGATATCGTGGTTCACGCGATGGTGGGTAGAGACGGGCCTTGAGGATTGTCCCCTTGTACCCGTCCCCCCTCGCAGAACCCGCCGTGCGGAACTACCGCAACGGGCTCCCCAGGCTGCACTCGCGGGATGGCGAGTCATACCGTCGCATGTCGTGTCGAGCCCGCCTGAGGCAGTTCGAACCAGGATCGACTCTTAAGGTAGCTCCAATACAGACGATGGCGTTGACTTTGCCGTCGTAGGGTGCGAATCCACTGCAGCTGGACCTCCCGACGGATGAGGTCGAGCTTCCGTTTACAGTGGTGCAACCCGAAGTACTGATAGAAGCCGCGCAACATCGCCGTGAGTTGGCGCTGCTGGTCGCGACGCTTCCAGTGCCTGTTCCTTTTGAGCCACTCCTTGGTTTTAGCCAAGAACTTACGACAGCTTTTGACGCAGGGAAGCCGCACCAAGGCAAACTTGCCACCTCGGTCGACTCCGCATACGTGCTTGAAACCCAGAAAGTCAAACGTGTCCGGCTTATCGCCGGTCTCTGCCAGGTCTGCCCGGACGAAGCGCCCGAACCGCATCAGCCGCGTCTTTTCCTCAGCCAATTCCAGCCCGAATTTCCCGAACCGATCCGTCAGGCTCTTTGCGAACCTGTCCGCATCGCTCCGGTATTGGAAGTTCACCACAAAGTCATCCGCAAACCTCGTCAGGTACGCCTCGCCCTTACACATCCTCTTGGCCTTCTTTTCGAACCAGAGGTCAAGCACATAGTGCAGGTAGATATTTGCCAGGATCGGGCTGATCGGCCCGCCTTGCGGCGATCCTTCTTCCGTTCGCGTCACGACTCCGCCCACCATGAAGCCCGCGTTCAGCCATTTGCCAATCAGGCGCAGGATGACCGGGTCCCCTATTCGGTGAGCCACCATCTTCTGCAGCCATTCATGTTGGATGTGGTTAAAG
>NZ_QKWJ01000247.1 GCF_003353055.1 Cupriavidus lacunae | reverse complement strand
GTCATCCAGGAGGCGATCGAAGTGGAGCTGGCAGAGCTGCTTGAGCAGTTCAGTAACGTCAAGACCTTGAGCGGGCAGCGCGCTGTGGTGCGCAATGGTTACCTCCCGGAGCGCGAGGTGCTGACGGGGGCCGGCCCGATTGCTGTGAAGGTGCCGAAGGTGCGCGACCGGTCCGGGTCTGGCGTGAAGTTCAACTCGGCGATCGTGCCGCCGTATGTGAGGAAGTCGCCGAGGGTGAGTGCCGCACTGCCCTGGCTGTACCTGAAGGGAGTCTCGACAGGCGACATGAGCGAGGCGCTGTCGGTGCTGCTGGGCGACGATGCCAAGGGGCTATCGGCCAACGTGGTGAGCCGGCTGAAAGCGCAGTGGGCAGACGAGCATGCGCACTGGAATCAGCGGGATCTGTCGGCAGCGCGCTATGTGTACTGGTGGGTGGACGGCATCCACACGGGTCTGCGCAGTGAGGGCTCGGACGGGCAATGCCTGCTGGTGATCATTGGTGTCACGCCCGACGGCAGGAAGGAGCGCGTGGCGATCGGTGACGGCTATCGGGAATCGAAGGCATCGTGGGTGGAAGTACTGCTGGACCTGAAATCCCGCGGCTTGCAGGCTGGCCCGCTGGCGGCGGTCGGCGATGGCGCTATGGGATTCTGGGCGGCCCTCGAGGAGGTGTTCCCGACCACCCGCGCCCAGCGCTGCTGGTTCCACAAGATGGGCAATGTCCTGAACGCCTTGCCAAAATCCCAGCATGGCCGCGCCAAGGCAGATCTGCAGGCGATTTGGATGGCAGCCACCAGGGCCGATGCCTATGCCGCCTTCGATCGCTTTGTAACGATCTACGGCGCCAAGTATCCCAAGGCCACCGGCGTGCTCACCAAAGATCGAGACAGCCTGCTGACGTTCTACGACTTCCCGGCCGAGCACTGGCAGCACATCCGCACGACGAACGCGATTGAGTCGACCTTCGCGACCGTGCGTCACCGCACGACGCGCACGCGCAATTGTGTGTCACGAGCGACCTTCCTTGGCCTGGCCTTCA
>NZ_QKWJ01000245.1 GCF_003353055.1 Cupriavidus lacunae | reverse complement strand
ACTCATCTCGCCCACCTGTGTCGGTTTGCGGTACGGTCTCGTATGACTGAAGCTTAGAGGCTTTTCTTGGAACCACTTCCAATTGCTTCGCAGCACTAGGCCGCTCGCCCCACATCCTTGAATCCCGCGCCCNCGCGCCCGGATTTGCCTAAGCGCCTTCTCCAATGCAGGGACCGGGACTTCCAACACCCGGACAACCTTCCGCGATCCGTCCCCCCATCGCATCATACGACGGTGCAGGAATATTAACCTGCTTCCCATCAGCTACGCATCTCTGCCTCGCCTTAGGGGCCGACTCACCCTACGCCGATGAACGTTGCGTAGGAAACCTTGGGCTTACGGCGAGGGGGCCTTTCACCCCCTTTATCGCTACTCATGTCAGCATTCGCACTTCTGATACCTCCAGCATCCTTTACAAGACACCTTCACAGGCTTACAGAACGCTCTCCTACCACGCACATTACTGTGCGTCCGCAGCTTCGGTGACTGGCTTAGCCCCGTTACATCTTCCGCGCAGGACGACTCGATCAGTGAGCTATTACGCTTTCTTTAAAGGGTGGCTGCTTCTAAGCCAACCTCCTGACTGTTTTAGCCTTCCCACTTCGTTTCCCACTTAGCCAATCTTGGGGACCTTAGCTGGCGGTCTGGGTTGTTTCCCTCTTGACACCGGACGTTAGCACCCGATGTCTGTCTCCCGTGATTGCACTCTTCGGTATTCGGAGTTTGCTATGGCGGGGTAATCAGCAATAGACCCCCCAACCATGACAGTGCTCTACCCCCGAAGGTGACACACGAGGCACTACCTAAATAGTTTTCGGAGAGAACCAGCTATTTCCAGATTTGTTTAGCCTTTCACCCCTATCCACAGCTCATCCCCTAACTTTTCAACGTTAGTGGGTTCGGTCCTCCAGTACGTGTTACCGCACCTTCAACCTGGCCATGGATAGATCATCTGGTTTCGGGTCTACACCCAGCGACTCAACGCCCTGTTCGGACTCGCTTTCGCTACGCCTTCCCTAATCGGTTAAGCTTGCCACTGAATGTAAGTCGCTGACCCATTATACAAAAGGTACGCCGTCACCCGTT
>NZ_QKWJ01000244.1 GCF_003353055.1 Cupriavidus lacunae | reverse complement strand
TCGTATTCTGCCCCTGAAGGGTTGTGTCAGGCGTGTTCATTTGCGTGCTCCTTTGGGAGAAACGAGATTGCGAATCTTCGTTTTACTCCAGGGGCTTGCCTCCGCGGCCCTTCATAGTATCTCCAGCTCAGCGAAGTGCTCACCGATGTGATGGGCATGACCGGGCAGGCCATCGTGCGGGCGATTGTGGCGGGCGAGCGTGACCCCAACATGCTGGCACGGCATCGCCATGGACGCGTCAAGGCCAGCGAGCGCGATATCGCGCGGGCGCTGACGGGCAACTGGCGCGAGGAGCACCTCTTCGTGCTCGGGCAGGCCCTGGCGATGTTCGACAGTCTCGCCCAGCGCATCATCGAGTGCGACGCGAAGATCGAGGCGTTGCTCGCGCCGCTGGGCTGTCATGAGGTCGAACTTGGCGGGCCGGGCAAGCGGCGCGGCAAGAACACTCCGGCCTTCGACCTGCGTACCGCGCTGGCGCGCTGGGCCGGCGTCGACCTCACCCGCATCAACGGCCTGGCGGTCACCTCGGTGCTGACGGTGCTGTCGGAGATCGGGCCGGACCTGCGCCGCTTTGCCAACGTCAAGCACTTCTGCTCGTGGCTCGGGCTGTGTCCCGGCACCAAGATCAGCGGCGGCAAGGTACTCAGTGCGCGCACCCGGCGCTCGACCAACCGGGTGCGCCAGGCGCTCAAGCTCGCGGCCATGAGCCTGTCGCGCAATGGTTCGGCACTCGGCGCGTTCTACCGGCGCCTGTGCGCCCGCATGGACAAGCCGCGCGCCAATACCGCTGTGGCCCATAAACTCGCGCGGATGGTGTACTTCATGCTCACCCGCGGTGAAGCCTTCGTCGACCAGGGCCAGCAGCATTATGAAGAGCAGCAACGCCAGCGCAGCATCGCCGCACTCAGGCGGCGTGCCGCGGCCCTCGGATTTCAGGTTAATCCGGTGGAGGTGGCCGCCTAACCCCAGCCGCCCTCAGTTTGGTTTCTCATGAGCATTTCAAGGCCCTTCCGGCCCCGGCGTGGGCGGAGAAACGATGACTTGTGGTTATTAAGCGGGTCATCGTTATGCCCATGTTGTCGGGTTTCAGCCAGGCACGCGCCTTG
>NZ_QKWJ01000243.1 GCF_003353055.1 Cupriavidus lacunae | reverse complement strand
GGCGCAAGAGCGATGGCGAGCCCGGCGCAAAGACGATTTGGATCGGCATGCAGAGAACCATGGACGCCGCCCTCACCATTCAAGCACTGCGGGAAGAGTCATGACTTCCGTATAAGGAAATGGCTTCAGTGGGGTGTACTACTACCACAACGAGAGTGCGCCCTATCCATGGCGCACTTATGAGTCCGCTGCTCTAACCACGCATGAACTAGAGGCCCAATTGGAAGGGGGGGAAGCTGTCAGCACAAAGTTCGTCGGCCTCAGCTTCTCTCAGCAGTGCCCCATCTTGCATCAATCGGCTGGTTGGCGACATTGCGTTACCAGCCGAGGCAAGGATCACGCCGACGCTTCAGGCGACGCTACAGCCGGAACCACCTTCTTCGCCGAAGCCTGTTTCTTCATCACGGATTTTACTGCGACCGCCTTCGGGCCTGCTTTCCGGGCGACCTTGCCCTTAGTACCGGGTGCGGCCTTTTTCGCGATTGCTTTCGTCGCGGCAGCTTTATTGCCCGTCGCCTTCTTCGCGCCTGCAGCCTTGGCCTTCTTCGCCGCGAGCTTGTCCTTTGCGGCTTGCTTTTCAAAGCGGGCCGCGGCCTTTGCGGCTTCCACGGCCTGGGCAACCTCGCGTTTAGCCGCTTCAATTGCCTTCTTCGTGTCAGCGCGCAGCTTCAGCAAGCGCTTCTTCGCTGCCTGTGCCTCACGGGCAAGCACGCTGGCCTTTTTCGTTGGCACGGCCACCTTCTTTGCGGCAGGCTTTCCCTTAGCAGTTGCACTTACCCGTGTCGTTTTAGTTGCTGCGACCATGGTGGTTATTCATAGTTGTGAGTGAAGCGCGGAGTATAACCGCACGAGTGGCTTTACATAGTAGAGCTCAGTTTCTTCTTTGTGTTGTGTCCAACCGACGCGATCAGCCGACGGCCGAGATGCCACCCTCTTCCGCAGCGCTTTCTCATTGGTATTTGGTACGTTCGCCAAAACAATAAAACCCAAGCGATCTTGGCCTGGTCCTAGATCCTATGTAACAGGTGGAGGTCGTCAACGAACTGATACGTAAAATCAGGGCGTGTCGAGTCCCCTGTTCAAAGGAGAGCATCATGCACACGGATCAGATGTTCACGACGGGTGGTGA
>NZ_QKWJ01000242.1 GCF_003353055.1 Cupriavidus lacunae | reverse complement strand
GTCCAGCTTCCAAGAAGGAGGGAAACCATGAACACGATTGCTCGCATTGGTGTCGACCTTGCCAAGAACGTCATGCAGATCCATGCAGTCGACCAGTCTGGCCACATCGTCACGCGTAAGGCGATTAGCCGTGCAAATTTCCTCAACCGGTTCGCGAATCTCCCACCCTGTCTTGTGGCCATGGAAGCCTGCAGCGCCGCGCACTACTGGGCCCGCAGGCTCCGTTCGCTCGGGCATGACGTACGCCTGATTCCGCCCCAGTTTGTGGCGCCTTACCGCAAGGGCGGCTCGCGCATGAAGAACGACGCTCTCGACGCCGAAGCTGTCTGCGAAGCCGCGAGCCGTCCGCAAATGCGCTTTGTGCCGGTCAAGTCCCCGGCTCAGCAAAGCGTCCTGGTGCTCCACCGTCTGCGCACCGGCTACGTCGAGGAACGCACGGCACTCGTGAACAGGTTGCGCGGGCTGCTTGCCGAATTCGGCGTGTTCCTCCCACAAGGCATCGACAAGTTACACGCCCATTTCGTCGAGCATATTGAGGATGGCACCAACGAACTGACCGGCACGGCTCGCGAGGCACTGATGCGTGGCTGGGCGCAATGGCAAGCGCTTGACCAGGAAATCGCCTGGTTCGACCGGCAGATTGCCACGCATGCCCGTCAGGATCCCCACGCAAAGCGATGCATGGATATGTGCGGCATCGGCCCGCTCACTGCGTCCGCCACCGTCGCCACCATCGTCGATGCCCGGCAGTTCAAAAACGGCCGGCAGATGGCAGCCTGGCTTGGCACCGTGCCTAGACAGAAGAGCAGCGGCGGAAAGCAGCGCCTGGGCCGCATCACGAAGCAGGGCAACGAGTACCTGCGCATGCTGCTCTTCCTTGGCGCGCGCGCTGCACTCAATACCGCCCATAGGCGCAACGACCGGCTCTCGCGCTGGATTCTCCAACTGCGGGCCCGCATCGGCTACAACAAGACCCTGATCGCAGTAGCCAACAAGCATGCCCGCATCCTTTGGGCCATCCTCGCCAAAGGGGAAAAATTCGATCCCGCCCATGTCTGCCCGAGCGCGGCCACGTGAGCGCAACACTTCCTGCAATTACATCCACCACCAGGGACGCAACAGGCAACGATAGGCGACAGGTTAGACCGGCAGCAGGCG
>NZ_QKWJ01000241.1 GCF_003353055.1 Cupriavidus lacunae | reverse complement strand
CCGTGGCTATCAGTTCTGACATCAGATCGTCAGCCGTGATGCCATAGCATCCGCAGCCACCACAACGCCAATGACCTGCCGGAGCAGTACTCCCAGGTCAACACGGGTTCTGCTGACGGATACGCTGCATGCTGGAACTTCGCCTCCGGCAAAGACGGAATCTCGGCCTTAAGTCTGAAGCGCACCTTGGAGATCGGTTCGTACCAGACGGCTTGGGCGATGCTGCACCGGCTGCGATCCATCTTGGTTCGTCCCGATCGGGAACTCCTGCGCGGCAAGGTGGAGGTGGACGAAACGTACATCGGCGGGCTCGATCCCGGGTTACCTGGAGGGCGTGCCCAAGGGAAGAAGGTCCTGACGTGCGTCGCAGTCGAGCTCATCGAGCCCAAGGGATTCGGCCGCTGCCGCATGGCACCCGTGGCGGATGCCTCGGCGGAGTCGCTGCTAGCCTTCGTGTCGACGAATGTCGAGCCGGGGGCAACAGTGATCACCGATGCTTGGCAGAGCTACCGAGGATTGGAGAAGAAAGGCTACATCCATGACCGTCGCAGCCAGCGGGCAGCCAGCGCGCGTGGCGAAGACCCGGGCGCGCTGCTGCCAGGCGTGCATCGGATCGCGTCCCTGGCAAAACGCTGGCTGCTCGGCACCCACCAGGGAGCGGTAGACGCCGCGCACTTGCCCAGCTACCTCAATGAGTTTGTGTTTCGCTTCAACCGCCGCGGCTCACGTAACCGCGGGATGCTGTTCTACAGAGTCCTGGAACTCGCCGTTGCACATGACCCAGTGCGCTACCAGGACCTCGCGCGGACGAAAAGGCCCAAAGCCAAGCGACCCAAGCCGCCGGGGAAACGCGGGCTTCCTCCAAGCTTGGACCGCCCTCGGCAGAACCGGCCGTGGAGGCAGCATGACTCCGGTTAAATGGATACCCCAAAGGCCCGTTATAGACATTGACGCCTATGACATGCCCGAAGCTTGCACACAACTCATGTGCGGGCTCTTTTTCGGTTCGTCGCCGACCTGCGTGACCGCTTAGAAAAAAGGCTCGTCGGGGAAATCTGTGGGTCGTTTTCTTGACGTGACTACGGTTCTTGAGCTTGCATGAGGAAGCGATAGAGCTTGCGAGCCGTGGTATCGAAGGCCTTCTGCTCGGTCTCCGTGATG
>NZ_QKWJ01000240.1 GCF_003353055.1 Cupriavidus lacunae | reverse complement strand
GCGGCCCCGATGGCCGCCAGGACTCCCATCATGAAACTTTATGTGCAGTAAACCAACGCTGGGGACTTGCCTACAAGGCCTTTACCTCGGCTACTGCGCATAAAACCTTTCGGCCGGTAATAGATCAAATGTGCTGCAGCACATTTGCGCTATATCCGCACCGAGACCGAACGGCGCGCGCAGGAACTCGAGCGGGTCGGGATTTTCTGACGCGCAAGCTTTTCGGGGTACAGGCCCCGCGTGGCGGGGCGTTGCCTTGCCCCTGCTTTCATAAGTGATCTATACGGCGCCCCATTTTCGACGTCGAAAATGGAGGCGGGGACGGACTTTCGACGTCGAAAGTGCCCGGAGCCACGGCTTTAGATTTTTGGCGCCAAAAATGCCAGGGCTGTAATGGACGTTTGACGTCAGCCCGGCGTTGGCTTGGCAGTTTTGGCGCCAAAACTGCGGCGGCGGCAACGGACTTCTGACGTCAGAAGTGGTCAGGTCTCGGCGGCAAATTTTTGGCGCCAAAAATGCCGAGACTCGAACGGGCGTCTGACATCAACAGGGTCCGGCGCTGGCGGAAAAATTTTGGGCATCAACATCAGTCAGGCCAGCGGTCAACGTGGATGCCAGCAATTCGAAGAAAATTAGTATTTGGTTTAATTCGAATTTTTCGAGTCGTAGAAAAATCCATCAAGGAAGGCGCTGACCGGCAATAAGAGGGATTGGTTTACTTGAAAAAAATCCCATTGTTAACCTATTGTAAACATCACGAAAAATTCATGTATTTCGAATAGAGAAAATCAAGGCCTGCAGCCTCGCGTCTATGGCACGCAGGGATTGGAGAAGACCACGTTCACAGTCGTCGGGCAGGTTGGATAAAACGTTTGACGTGGGTTTTCGGTGGCGGCGCAGAAGGGGGAGTCGGAAATGTCCCAGACGCGAAGGCTTGAACACAAGGCGCGACTGCTGCGCGACTCGACGGGGTCGGACGTCGTCGTCTTCGCGGGCAAGCGGCCCCGCGGAGAGTGCACGGCGCGCTTTTGACTTAGGCGAGGTAGCGCCAGGATAAATCTGGTAGTGGGGGAAGCCGAACCTGGCGGAAACCACTTGTTGGAGTTCAGAGGGTTCGAATCCCTCCCGGCAAAGCCTAGCCAGCAGCCGGAACCGAGTCTTGC
>NZ_QKWJ01000024.1 GCF_003353055.1 Cupriavidus lacunae | reverse complement strand
GTCCCTCAAATCTCCCAGGATTCGAATCAGATTCATATTCGATCTGGGAGTTCGGCACGCAGCGAAATTCTTGCTAAGCCTTGCTGCGTCTTACTCTTCGGCATTCCGCAGGGACGACTATTTATTTATTTTGAAAGCGGGCTCCTTCGCAAGATCAGAATGCGTAAGAGACAGATACCCCAAACAGCAAGGCCCTTCGGTACGCTGGCGGACACGCAGGCAAGGCGTGGTACGCAAGGGGGAGAGTCGCATGCATTGAGCCTTCCGACCGGATCTGACCATAAACAAATAAATATCGCGGACTGTTCGCTGGCGGACGGCGCCCGACTCAGGTGTGAACTATATATAAATTCGATGCAGTGCTCGCTGCCGAATGGGCCTACGCAGAATCCGTATTCAATACTGGTCGGCAACACTCCATTATTTACACTCCGGATTAATATGGCCAGATCATTCACATGACTGGCCAGTCTCTTTGCACTGGACCTTTATGCCTATATGAAGTGATTTCCCCCGCGGTCTACGGGTATCGTATCGCCCCCCTTGAAATGGTAAGGAAAATGCCAACAGATTATCCCACTACCGTCATCGTCATTTATCACGACAGCCCCCGCAATTGGTACTTTGCGGAGGTTGACCCGACGGCGTGCATCTGCCGGCTTGGCCCGTTCGACAGTGAAAATGCAATTCGTGAAGTCCTTTCTGTCATCTACCCTGCTGATCTGCGCCGTGAAATCATCGACGCCCCCGGCGACTACGACGACGTCGCAATCCTGCGCTCAGCAAAAGGGGCTGTCGCTGTCTCGTTCGTCAGCCATTGCCCGACTGGAGAAGCAGGAGCAGGGACATCCACTTCCTGGTGGAGACTTCTCTTCGGCCGTCACGCTCCCGCGCATGGCGCTCTTCCTGCACTAGGATCGAACAACTAGAACCCATCAGAAAAGGGGACGGTAATGCAACGACGTATCACTGTTGGTGACCTTTCCGCGAGCCAAAGGCACGTAACGACATTGCGACGTTATAGCCGCTACCCCGCTGTCCGGCATGCGCAGTGGTCGAAACCCCGCTTCGGATTTCAAGGCCCCGACAGGTCAGGCAACAAGCGATCGAACTCCCACTTCACGACCGCGTAGCACTCACACACTCGTTATTCCAGGCCCATCCGGTCGAGTACCGCAATATGCCCATGGCTGTAGCGGATCAGGCCTGCGGCCTGGAGCTTCAAGGCGGCCTCGGTCACGCCGGAGCGCCGCACCCCGAGCATGTTGGCAATGAGTTCCTGTGTCATCGTCAGGTCGTTGGAGGGCAGTCGGTCGATGCTCAGCAGCAGCCATCGGCACAGTTGCTGGTCGATGGAGTGATGGCGGTTGCATACCGCGGCTTGCGCCATCTGGGTGATGAGCGCCTGCGTATAGCGCAGCAACAGGCGCTGCAGCGATCCGCCCCGCACGAACTCCTGCTTCAGGATCGTTGCGCTCAGACGGTATCCATGGCCGGCGCTTTGCACGATGGCGCGGCTCGGGGTCGTTTCGCCCCCCATGAAAATGGCAATCCCGACCATCCCCTCATTGCCTACGATTGCAATCTCGGCGGAGGCCCCGTCTTCCATCACGTACAGTAGCGAAATGATCGAATCGGTCGGGAAATAGACGTAGCCCTGTTGATCTCCTGACTCGTACACGACATGGGCCAGCGGCAGCGACACCAGCGTCAGTTGTGGTGCGAGGCGCTCCCAGTCGACGGCCGGCAGCGCAGCGAGAAGGTGATTGGACTTCGGATCGTGCGTGACGCGCATGACTGCATCTCACCGCTCAGAACAGGTTGATATCGGTGCCTCCGACCTTGCCCAGGGCCTGGCGCCCAGGCTACGGGACGGTAGAGGATCACTTGCCTTTGTCAATACAGGTCAGCGACTGGACAAGGCAAATGCCGGACAAGGGTGCACTGCACAGCATGCTGACTTGAGCGGATGTGCGCTCTCGAGTTCTGCCCTGCGCGCTCGGGCGATCCGACTGCAATGGAATAAAAGTCCCGGTCCGTACGCCTGCGGACGGCATTTCCCCTCTAGCTGGCTCATATTCCACAGCGACACGCATCGTTCAAGCATCCTGAAATAAGGCCAGGGCTGACGCAAAGCTCCCGCGGCAACAATGGTGCCACGGCGTCTTTTTGCTTCCCGGACCGCTGAATGGTCTCCTCCATGAACCTGAAGCTGAATCTCACCTTCCCGCTGCGCGCATTCGACGCGCCCGGCGTGCCGTCACCCTGGGACAGCACAGCGCCGGTACGAGAGGAATTGTTCGGCATTGAACGGCTGGAGCAGCACGCGCAAAGCCTCGCCGCGGCACAGGCAATCACCGCGCAGCCGCCACACGTTTTGCCCCTGCGCAGCCGGCTCAGGGACAATGCCGCTGTCCTGCTGGCCGCCTATAGGGCAAGCGCTGCCGAGTTGGAAGGCGGCACCGAGGTAGCGCCGGCGGCGGAATGGCTGCTGGACAACTATCACATCGTCGAGGAACAGATCCGCGAGATCCGGGACGACCTGTCCCCCGGCTACTATCGCCAGCTGCCCAAGCTCGCCGAGGGGCCATTCACGGGCTATCCGCGCGTCTTCGGGCTGGCCTGGGCCTTTGTGGCCCACACGGACAGCTACCTCGATCCAGACATACTGCGCCGCTTTATAGCCGCCTATCAGCGCGTCCAGCCGCTGACGATTGGCGAACTGTGGGCGGTGGCGATCACGCTGCGCATTGTGCTGGTCGAGAACCTGCGCAGACTCACCGGGCAAATCACGGCCGGCCGGGTTGCGCGCGCCGATGCGGATGCGCTGGCCGGGCGGTTGCTAGCTACAGGGGGCGCCCGCACGGCACTCGAAACGGATATTGCCGCACGCCCCGCTGCGCCACTGTCCGAACTGTTCGCCGCGCAACTCGCCAGACGCCTGCGTGACCAGGACCCGAGAGCCATGCCGGCACTGGGCTGGCTCGAGGAGCGCCTCGGACTGCAAGGCACTTCGGTCGACGAGGTGGTGCTGCACGCGCAGCAGCGGCAAGGCGCCTCGAACGTGACGGTGCGCAACATCATCACGAGCATGCGGCTGATTTCTGATATTGACTGGGCTGAGTGGTTCGAGAGCGTCAGCCTGGTCGACGCGCAGCTGCGCGCCGGCAGCGACTTTGCCGAGATGGATTTTCCGACCCGCAACCTGTATCGCAATGCCATCGAGGAACTCGCGCGCGGCGCCTCGTGCCCGGAGCTCAGGGTTGCCGAGCTGGCGCTCAGCGCCATGCCAATACCGGCGTCCTCAGCGGACGAAGTGACTGATAGGGTCGACGCGACCGAGGACGCCCGTCGAGTCGATCCGGGCTATCACCTGATCGGCGCAGGCCGCAGTGCGCTCGAACGTGCCATCGGGTTTCGTGCGCCGCCCCGCTTGTGGGTCAGCCGCTGCTGCAAGCAGCTGGGCCTCGGCGGCTATGTCGGCGCGCTCGTGCTGGTCATGGCCGGCCTGCTGGCGCTCGCGCTATGGCTCTTGCCTGCCGGCCTGGCGCTCGGCTGGCTTGTGCTGCTGGTGCTGTGCTGGATCGTGCCGGCCAGCGAGGTCGCCAGCACGCTGGTCAACCGCGCGCTTGCCGGGCGGCTGGGGGCGACGATCCTGCCCGGCCTGGAGCTCAAGGCCGGCGTTCCGCCCTCGCTGCGGACGGTGGTGGTGGTGCCGACCCTGCTGACCAGCGAGGCCGACCTGTGTGAGCAGATTGAGCGGCTGGAGGTGCATCACCTCGCCGGCGCAGGCGGCAACCTGAGCTTTGCCTTGTTGACCGATGGCGTCGACGCGGACCAGGAGGTGCTGCCTGGCGACGCCCATCTGCTTGCCGTGGCCAGCGCGGCGATCGCCCGGCTAAACCAGCGCCATGGGCCGGGTCCGGCCGGCGATCGCTTTCTGCTGCTTCACCGCCGACGCGTGTTCAACACCGAGCAAGGCCAGTGGATGGGTTGGGAGCGCAAGCGCGGCAAGCTGCATGAACTGAACCAGCTGCTCCGCGGCGCCAGCGACACCAGCTACGTGGCCGTCGACGGCCGGGCACCGCAAGTGCCGGCCGGCGTGCGCTACGTCATCACCCTCGACGCCGACACGCGGCTGCCACGCGACGCCGCGTTGCGGCTGATTGGCAAGATCGCCCATCCGCTGAACCGGCCACGGTTCGATGCGGCCCGGCAGCGCGTCGTGGGCGGCTACGGCATTCTCCAGCCGCGCGTCACGCCATCGCTGCCGATTGGCCGTGAGGGTTCGCTCTACCAGCGGGTCTTCTCCGGGCCGGGCGGCATCGACCCCTACGCGGCGGCCGCCTCCGACGTCTACCAGGATCTCTTTGGCCAGGGTTCCTATACGGGCAAAGGCATCTATGATGTCGATGCCTTTGAAGCGGCGCTCAGCGGCCGGGTCCCGGAGAACACGCTGCTCAGCCACGACCTGTTCGAAGGGGTATTTGCCCGTGCCGGGCTGGCCTCCGATGTTGAGGTAGTCGAGGAGTTTCCCGCGCGCTACGACGTGGCGGCCAGGCGCCAGCATCGGTGGACGCGTGGCGACTGGCAACTGCTTGGCTGGATCTTCGGGCAGCATAAGGGCATCCACGCGGTGCCGGCCATCGGCCGCTGGAAGATGCTGGACAACCTGCGCCGCTCGCTGCTCGCGCCCCTGTTGCTGCTGAGTCTGGTGCTGTGCTGGCTCCTGCCCTGGCCGGCGGGGCCGCTGGCGACTGCCCTGCCGCTGGCTGCGATTGCGATTCCGGCCGTGCTGCCTGGCGTCCTGTCCGGGCTGCGACACCGCAGCGGCATGCGCCTGCGCAACCATATGCAGGCGCTGCTCGCAGACCTGCGGCTAGCCGCCACACAGACCCTGCTGGTGCTCGCGTTCGTGCCCGACCAGACCTGGCGCGCGGGTGACGCCATCGCCAGAACGCTGGCACGGCTGTATTCCACGCACCGCCACCTGCTCGAGTGGACCACGGCTGCGCAGTCCGCCACGCGCCCGCGGCTGGACCTGGCCGGCTTTTACCGGCTGATGGCCGGCGGCACTCTGCTCGCGCTGTCGATGGCCGCCGCCGGCGTGGGACTATTGCCATCATCATGGCCGCTTGTGCTGCCCTTTGTCCTGCTATGGCTGACGGCGCCGGCCCTTGCTCTATGGGCCAGCCGCGCGCCGGCCGTTGCGCGCCGGCTCGCCCTGCCGGAGGCCGACGCGCTGGCGCTGCGCCTCACGGCGCGCCGCACTTGGCGCTTCTTCGAGACTTTCGTCACGCCAGTGGACAACATGCTGCCGCCGGACAACTTCCAGGAGACGCCCAGGGCCGTGGTCGCGCACCGGACCTCGCCAACCAATATCGGCCTCTACCTGCTGTCGGCCATCGCCGCACGCGACTTCGGCTGGGCCGGGACCACCGAATCGGTCGAGCGCATGGAAGCGGCGTTCGGCACGATGCGCAAGCTGCCGCGCTACCGGGGCCACTTCCACAACTGGTACGAGACGCTGAGCCTGCAACCGCTGCATCCCGCCTATATCTCGTCGGTCGACAGCGGCAACCTGGCCGCGCACCTGATCGTGGTCGCCAACGCTTGCGAGGAATGGAAAAACGCTGCCGCGCCAGATCCCCGCCACGGCCTGGCGGACACTGCGCGGCTGGCAAACGAGGCTCTGGCGGCGCTGCCCCTCGCACACAGCGAACGCGGACGACAACTTGGCGGACTTCTGGCCGAGATCGCCACCGTGCTGACCGGCGCGCCCGCCACGGAGATCCGGGCGCCGGCGCTCAGGCGCCTGACGGATAAGGCCTTCAGGTTGGTGCATGACATCCAGCCTGACGCTGACAATGACAGCTTTTCCGACCTGGCCTTCTGGGCCGGCGCGCTGCAGCACGCCGTAACCGAGCGTGAGCGCGACCAGCTGCAGCAGGCTGAAGCGCCGCAGGCGCTGGCCGGCAGGCTGACAGCGCTCGCCCACACTGCGCGCGAACTGGCGCTGGCGATGGACTTTGCCTTCCTGCTCGATCCGGCGCGCAAGCTACTGTCGATCGGCTATTCGCTTGCCGACAACCGGCCCGATGCCAGTTGCTACGACCTGCTCGCCTCCGAAGCGCGGCTCGCCAGCCTGTTCGCCATTGCCAAGGGGGACGTGTCGACCCCGCACTGGTTCCGGCTGGGGCGCATGGCGACGCCGCTTGGCAGGGGCTCGGCATTGATCTCGTGGTCGGGCTCGATGTTCGAATACCTGATGCCGTCGCTGGTGATGCGCGCGCCCGCCGGCAGCCTCATTGAACAGACCTCGCGCCTGGTGGTGGCGCGCCAGCAGGCCTATGGGCAGTCGCTGGGAATTCCCTGGGGCGTATCCGAATCGGCGTACAACGCGCGCGACAGGGAGTTCACCTACCAGTATTCAAACTTCGGCGTCCCCGGTCTCGGGCTCAAGCGGGGCCTGTCCGAGAACGCGGTGATCGCCCCCTATGCCACCGGGCTGGCGGTCATGGTCGATCCGCAGGCCGCACGCGACAACTACCGCCGCCTGGCCGAACTCGGCGCCCTTGGACGCTACGGCTTCTACGAGGCGCTGGACTACACGCGCGCTCGCCTGGCCGAGAACGAGACCGTCGCCATCGTGCGCAGCTTCATGGCGCACCACCAGGGCATGACCATCGTTGCCATTGCCAACGCCCTGCACAATGGCCTGATGCGCGCGCGCTTCCATCGCGAGCCGATGATCCAGGCCTGCGAACTGCTGCTGCAGGAACGCATGCCGCGCAACGTCGCCGTGGCGCATCCCCGCGCTGAGGAAGTGAAGGCCTCGGCCGCGGCGGTACTGCCCCAGGACTCTGCGGTGCGGCGGTTCACGGCACCGCCAGCTGGCAACCCAGTCACCCATTTGCTGTCTAACGGCCGCTACACCGTGATGTTGACCACCACGGGAATGGGCTACAGCCGCTGGCGAGACCTGGCAGTGACGCGATGGCGGGAAGATGCCACCCGCGACGATTCGGGCTCCTTCATCTTCCTGCGCGATACGCAGAATGGCATCACCTGGTCTGCCAGCGCGCCGATGGCCACCGATGGCGAGCGCGGCGGCGAAGTGGTTTTCACCGAAGATTGCGCCGAGTTCGTCCGCCACGACGGCAGCCTGACAACCATCCTGGAAATCCTGGTTTCCGGCGAGGACGACGGCGAGGTCCGCCGCGTATCGCTGGTCAACAACGGGCGCCGCCCGCGCGAGATCGAACTCACTTCCTATGCTGAAGTGGTGCTCGCCACGCGCGCGTCCTATGACGCGCATCCGGCCTTCTCCAGGATGTTCATCCAGACCGCTCACTTGGCCAAGTCCGGTGCGCTGACCGCGACACGCCGCCTGCGTTCGCCCGAGGAGCCGCCGGTCTGGGCCGCCCACTTCAGCGTGGTGGAAGGCGACGTTGTCGCCGATCCGCAGTTCGAGACCGACCGCGCACGCTTCCTGGAAGACCGCCGCGCGCCCGCAGCGTGCGCCGTCGTCACGGCCGGACTGCCGCTCTCGAACACGGTCGGTACGGTCCTCGACCCGATCTTCGCGCTCAGGCAGCGCGTGCGGATTGCGCCCGGGGGCAGCGCGCGGGTGGCCTTCTGGACCGTCATTGCGACGTCGCATGCCGATCTGCTGGCCCTGATCGACAAGCACCAGGACCGCAACGCATTCGACCGGGCCAAGACCCTGGCCTGGACACAGGCCCAGGTCGAGCTGCGCCACCTTGACGTCGATGCGGCGGAAGCGGCCGACTTCCAGCGCCTGGCTGCGCCACTGCTCTATGCCGATGCCCGCTTCAGGGCCCCGCCGGACGCGATCCTGCGCGGCGCGGGTCCGCAGTCGGCATTGTGGCCGCTGGCGATTTCCGGCGACTTGCCGGTTGTCCTCCTGCGCATCGACGAGGTCGAGGACATCGTCCAGGTGCGCCAGCTGTTGCGCGCCCACGAATACTGGCGCATGAAGGGGCTTGGCGTCGATCTGGTCATCGTCAACGAGCGCGCCTCGTCTTATATCCAGGACCTGCAGATGGCGATCGAGACCGCGGTACGCAGCAGCCATTCGCAAAGCCACGCGGGCGAGGAAGGGGGCCACGACTCGGTCCACGGCTCGGTCTACACCTTGCGTGCCGACATGATGCAGCCCGAAGCCCGCTCCCTGCTCCAGTCGGTCGCACGTGTCGCGCTGATTGCCCGACGCGGCTCCATCGCGGAGCAGCTCGCCCGCCTGCCCGCAGTGGCGGCCCCGCTTCCTGTACCTGTCCGGCGCCGCAAGCCCGCGCCACAGTCACTTCCGCCGGTGCCGGCGCAGCCCGGGCTAGAGTTCTTCAACGGCCTGGGCGGCTTCGACCAGGACGGCCGGGAATATGTGGTGGTGCTGAACGCGGGCCAGGCGACCCCTGTCCCATGGATCAACGTGATCGCCAATCCCGGCTTCGGCTTCCAGGCATCGGCCAGCGGCAGCGGCTACACCTGGGCAGAGAACAGTCGCGATAACCAGTTGACGCCGTGGTCCAACGATGCCGTTGCGGACCCGTGCGGCGAGGCGATCTATGTCCGCGACGAGGACAGCTTCCAGATCTGGAGCGCCACCGCGCAACCGATCCGGGACAACGGCACCTATACGGCCCGCCATGGGCACGGCTACAGCTGCTTTACACATGAAGCCAACGAGATTTCGCTGGCGTTGGTGCAGTACGTTCCGCTGGACGATCCGATCAAGATTTCGCGCCTGACGCTGCGCAATCTCTCCGGCACCCCGCGCCGGCTTTCCGTGACGGCCTATACGGAATGGGTGCTCGGCACGTCCCGGGGTGCTTCGGCGCCGTTCATCGCGACGGCGCCAGACGAAGCCACCGGCGCCATCCTGATCCGCAATCTGTGGAGCACAGCGTTCCCGGGTCGCGTGGCCTTTGCCGATCTTGGCGGCAGGCAGACCGCCTGGACCGCGGACCGTACCGAATTCCTTGGCCGGAATGGCGGCCCGGAAGCGCCTGCGGCGCTGCTCGGCAAGGCGCCCTTGTCCGGCACGACCGGAGCTGGCCTGGACCCCTGCACGACCTTGCAGTGCAGTGTCGAGCTGGCGGCCGGCGAGACCGTCGAAGTCGTTTCGTTTATCGGACAATGCGCTTCCGCGGCCGAGGCCAGCGCGCTGCTTGCGCGCTATCGCAAGACCGATCTCGACACCGTGCTGGCGACCGTAACCCGGCACTGGCAGGGCCTGCTTGGCGCGGTACAGGTCAGGACGCCGGATCGTGCCATGGACATCATGCTCAACGGCTGGCTTCTCTATCAGACGCTCGCCTGCCGCATCTGGGCGCGCTCGGCCTTCTACCAGGCTAGCGGGGCCTACGGATTCCGCGACCAGTTGCAGGACCACATGGCGCTCGCCCTTGCCAGTCCCGACGCCACGCGGCGGCATCTGCTGCGCGCCGCCGGGCGACAGTTTGTCGAAGGCGACGTTCAGCACTGGTGGTTGCCCCATTCCGGGCAAGGCGTGCGATCAAGGATCTCCGATGACCGCGTGTGGCTCGCGTTTGCGACCGCCAGCTATATCGCCAGCTCGCATGACACCGAAGTGCTGGACGAGATGGTGCCATTCCTTGAAGGCCAGCTCCTGGGTCCCGCCGAAGCCGACGCCTTCTTCGAGCCGATGGTCTCGGACAGCTCTGCCTCGCTGTTCGAACATTGCGCACGCGGCATCGACAGTTGCATGGCTCTGTCCGGCGCGCACGGGCTGCCGCTGATCGGCGGCGGTGACTGGAACGATGGCATGAACCTTGTCGGGGCCGGCGGCAGGGGCGAAAGCGTCTGGCTAGGCTGGCTGCTGGTACGCACCCTCGCCATGTTTGCCCCGCTGGCGCAGACCCGCGATGCCGGGCGCGCCCGCCGCTGGCAGGCGCATGCGGCCTTGCTGCGCGAAGCGCTGGAGCGAGAGGCCTGGGATGGCGACTGGTATTGCCGCGCGACCTTCGACGACGGCACCTGGCTCGGCTCCAAAGACCGTGAGGAATGCCGTATCGACGCCATTGCGCAGTCCTGGGCCGTGCTGTCGGGCGCGGCGGATCCCACTCGTGCCCGTGCCGCGATGGCGTCGCTGGAAAAGTACCTGGTGCGCCACGAAGACGGGCTGGCGCTGCTGTTCACCCCTCCCTTTGACAAAGCCCCCCTCGACCCCGGCTACATCAAGGGCTACCCGCCCGGCCTGCGCGAGAACGGCGGGCAATACAGCCATGCCGCGATGTGGGCAGTACTCGCATTTGCCAGGCTCGGCGCGGCAGACAAGGCCGTCGAACTGTTCTCCCTGCTCAACCCGATCAACCATGCGCTGACACCCTTAGCGGTCGCGCGCTACAAGGTCGAGCCCTATGTGGTTGCGGCCGATGTCTACTCGGTGCCGCCCCACACTGGTCGCGGCGGCTGGACCTGGTACACGGGTGCCGCGGGATGGATGTATCGCGCTGGGATGGAAGGCATCCTGGGCATCCGGAAAGAAGGAGATCGGCTGGTCGTCGCCCCTTGCATTCCAGCCTCGTGGCCAGGCTTCAAGGCCACCGTGAACGTGCTGTCGACCCGCTACCAGATCAGCGTGGAAACACCATTGCACTGCGTCGGCGGTGTCTCGCAGGCACTCCTCGACGGCGTCCGTATCCCCTGTACCAACGATCAGGTTAGCGTCCCTCTGGATGGTGCCGAGCACACGCTGGTAGTCCTGCTCTAGTGCCCTGCCCGCCCGTGTCCCCCTATGTACCTGGGGCAACGCCTGAATTTCTCTCTTCTACCCCTGCAGTTTCGTTGAGCAGGGGGAAGACCGGAATGCTGGAACGCGCCTTCCCGATGCGTACGGCACCGGACTGACTTGAGAATCCGTCACCACTATCCTCTGGGCAGGATGAGGATGTTCCTAACGATACGAAGTAGCAGCAACAAGTACTCCAGCGAATCCCTCGCATCGGTGTTCAGGATTCCATGGCATGGCCATCGACAACGCGATCCGCTAGAACGGCTGCCCTCCGCCCGGCTGAATCAGCGGAAGGCATGTTTTCTCAGAACCAGGAGCGCATCATGTCAATTGGACTCTTACTGTTGATTGTCTTGGCCATCTTCCTCGTTGGGGCAATTCCCACCTGGTCATACAGTAGCGGATGGGGCTACGCGCCATCAGGCACACTCGGGGTGCTTTTGGTTGTAGTCCTTGTCCTGTTGCTGCTAGGCAGACTCTGATGCCGGCGTCGGGAACGTTCCAGACGCCTGCCGCCATTGCAAGGCAGATTCATCGCCGGCTTCCTGAATCGCCGAAATCCAATCTGAGGAGCGCGCGCAACCGGGCACGCGCCCGGTGACAACCTGATTGCCACCTGTCATCGCGCGGCCAGGTTGCCTCAGCATCTGGCTCGCAACACCAATGAAGAGGGATACATCATGAACAAGGACCAAGTGAAGGGCCGCGTCACAGAGGCCGCCGGTAAAGTCAAGGAAGCTTTTGGCAAGATGACTGGAAACAAGCAAACGCAAGTTGCCGGAACCCTGAAGAAGGATGTTGGCAAGACGCAGGCGGCGTACGGCGACGTCAAGGCGGATATCAAAAAGGCGGAGTAACAGGATATGGAGAGGGCGACGCCGGTTCGCCGGAAGTGGAAATTGAGATTGAGATTGAGTGAGGTAACACCATGCGTACGCTGCTGTATTTCAGGCTGGAGGACGTCATCACGGCGAGGCTGGCGCAAGCTCGATTAGACGAGCTGGCCGGTACATCTGCACTAGTCGCGGGACCGTGGTTTGTCCAGCGCGACAATACCGGGCCAGTTGCTGATGATTGCCAGTTGCGACTCGAAATCCAAGGAATCCACGAAGCGGATGATCAACGAACTGGGCTGCATCAGTATTGACGAGCACAGCGACGTGATGCCGAACTTCAGGTGGGTATGATTGCCAGAACGGATCTGCCGATGTACGGCCTCGGAAATATACGGTACGCGGCTAAAACAAAGAGGGCCAGTCCGAGCTGACCCCAAGAAATTGGACGGTTAAATCGCTAGGCGCCTAAGGGCTGGATCCTGTATTTTCACGGGACTCAGCCCTTCTAGCTTCAGCTTGATGTGCTCTTGATTGTAGTGGATCTACCTGGTCTGCCTGAAGCGGGTCCAGATCGGCGATCACTGCCAAAACGCCCTCAACGTCATGGCCATTATCGCTGCCCTCGTCGGCCAACCTGGCTTCGATGATCAACCGCATGGTTTGCTCCCCCCGTTGCGATACCGATCAGCGTAGTCCACACGGAGCCGGCGCGGCGCCCCGATGCTCGAGCGGCCCTCCCTTGGGGGCCTCCCCAACTTTTGCACGCTCTCAGGCGTCAGGCGCGTCGACACGCCAAGCGAATAGCATTTCCGCACCGATCGGGGACACCTCCGAGATTGACGCCCAGCCTGATCGCGGCCCTCTACTCTTCCCGCCAGGCATGCTGTCCCCTGGCCTGATCCGTGTCGATCTGGGTCGCATGGGTCGCCGCCTGTTCGAGCCAAGGCGCATGCGCCTTGGGAACGACCAGCATCGTCAAACCCAGTCCATCCAGCACACGCAGGGCGTGCTCGAGATTGACGCCCTTGCCGTTCTCCAGCTTGGACAGCATGCCAATGGAGACCCCGCAATGCCTCGCCGCCTGATCAATGGGCATCCCTTGCCCTGCGCGCGTAGCTCGAATGCGGTCGCCCAGTTGGTGGATGCTGCGAATTGTCGCGCGCGAAGGTGGCGTCGGATCAGGTAGTGGTCGCGGCATGGAGGCCCGTCTCCGTGACAAAGGGAAGTCAGCGTGGAGGCTGCTCGCCAAGTTATTTCATGATAATGAAATTATACTCCGCAACGCTGATGGCTGTCCTCTATTCCGAGGGGGAAACCGCCTCATGCCAGCCAGCACTTGCAGACCCGGCAGCTCCTTCACGTCCTTACTGCGACACCCCCAGGAGTTGTGTAGACGATGCCTGACACAGCGGTTGCGCGAGACGGATACGTTGTTGTTCGCCGTACTGCCGCGGAATCCTCCGGCCCCGCCACCGTTCAAATATTTCGAATAAGTAGTTGACTATCGCTTTCATACACTCTCGAATTCAGGCCTATCATTCAGTCCACGCAGAGCACAGCGTCATTCACACAGTTTGATGAATGGCCTCTATCTTTGGTTAACTTTGGAGCACATCATGAATTCCGCCCCCACCCCCCTTTACCCTGCCGGCCGCGCCCTTCTTGGCGCTCTCTTCCTGATTTCCGGTCTCCTGAAGATCGGTGGATTTGGAGGGACTGCCGCATGGATGGCCAGCGCCGGCCTACCTCTCGCGAGCCTCCTGCTCGTGCTCACAATCGCGGTCGAGATTGGAGGTGGCCTGACACTCATCACCGGCTGGAACGCCCGTTGGGGCGCGCTGACTCTGGCGCTATTCCTTGTGCCGGTAAGCCTGGTCTTTCACGGTTTTTGGAGCGCTGACGCTGTGAATTACCAGAATCAGTTCAATCACTTCTTCAAGAATATCGCCATCCTGGGAGGCATGCTGGTTGTATTCGCTATGGAATCGGCACGCGCGCAGGTCAAGGCCCAATGACCGACCTGAGAGAGCTGACCCTTTCCGCGGGCCATCTCTGCCATGTGCCTTGTCTCCGCAAGGCTCATCAGCGGCGCCTGCGCTGCAAAACCAGGCGCCGCATTCTTCCGCTGGCTTGAAGACTGTTTTCCTCAAACACTATTTCCCTGCAGCACCAGGAAATATATGGTTCTGCCAATCCTACGCAATCAGCCTTTGGCAGGCACGAGATCATGCAACCTTCTCATTCATTCGTCTATGAGGCACACGCGTCCCGTGTCGTGTTTGGCACGGGCGCGTCGAACCAGGTTGCCGCCGAAGTCGAAAAGCTGGGCGCCGGCCGCGCCATCGTGCTTTGCACACCGAACCAGAAGGCCGAGGCGACACGCATATCCGATCTCCTGGGGCCACTTTCTGCCGGCATCTATGCCGGTGCAATCATGCATGTTCCGGTAGAAGCCGCGCGCGAAGCGGTTGCGCGTGCGCGTGGCGCCGGGGCCGGCTGCGCAGTGGCCATCGGCGGTGGCTCCACCACGGGGCTGGGCAAGGCCATTGCACTGGAAACTGGCATGCCTGTCGTGGCCATTCCAACCAGCTATGCCGGGTCCGAGATGACGCCAATCTATGGACTCACGGAAGCTGGCCAGAAAAAAACTGGCAGAGATCTGCGCGTACTGCCGCGCACGGTCATCTACGACCCCGCACTGACGGTTGGACTGCCGGCGGGACTCACGGTGACCAGCGGCCTGAACGCGATCGCTCATGCCGCCGAGGGCCTGTATGCGCGCGACACGAATCCCGTGATGTCGCTGATGGCCGAGGAAGGCATCCGTGCCCTGGCGAGCGGCATTCCCGCCGTGATCCGCGCGCCGGCCGATCTCGACGCCCGCGCGCAATGCCTGTACGGCGCTTGGCTCTGCGGCACCGTGCTCGGTAGCGTGGGCATGGCGCTGCATCACAAGCTGTGCCACACGCTTGGAGGCAGTTTCAACCTGCCCCATGCCGAGACTCACACCATCGTGCTGCCTCATGTGCTGGCCTACAACGCGTCGGCCGCGCCCGAGGCGATGGCCCGGATCCAGCGCGCCATTGCCGCCACGGGGCAATCCGCGGCAGCGGGTCTGTTCGACCTGGCCGCAAATAATGGCGTGCCGGTTGCATTGCGCGACATCGGCATGTGTGAGCAGGACCTGGACCGGGCCGCTGACATCGCGCTGGCCAACCCCTACTGGAATCCCCGCCCGATCGAGCGCGAGCCGATCCGGGCGTTGCTGCAGGCCGCTTTCGACGGCCTGCGGCCCGCATGACCCAAATCACCGCGAACACGCGCGAAGAACAGATCGGAGCAGACCTCATGAAGATTGGCTTTATCGGAACCGGCAAGATGGGCTTGCCGATGGCGCGCCACCTCGCCAACGCGGGGCATGACGTTGTGGCCTACGACATTGCAGGGGATCAGGTAGCGGCCGCACGCCAGGCAGGCCTCGCCGTCGCCGCATCGCTCGCCGAAGCGGTGGGTACCGCCGAAGTGATATTCAGCTCGATGCCGCACGATGCGGCGTTTACGTCGGTAGCCAGCCAGATTGCCGCGGCTGCCACGCCCGGCGCGCTCTATATCGACACCAGCACGATCTCCCCGACGGCTTCGGCAGCGGCCGCACCGCAGCTTGCCGCACGCGATATCGCCTATCTGCGGGTTACCGTATCGGGCAACAACCACATGGCAGAGGCCGCAAAGCTGACCGCGATGGTGTCGGGGCCATCCACCGCCTATGAGCGCGTCAGGCCCCTGCTGGCCGCGCTGGGCCCCACGCAGTTTTACCTGGGCGACGCCGAGCAGGCGCGCCTGATGAAACTCGTCGTCAACCTGTTGATCGCGCTGACCTCCGGCATGCTGGCAGAGGCGCTGACCCTGGGCAAGAAAGGCGGCCTCGACTGGCAATCGATGTGGAACGTGATCACCGCAAGCGCCGTGGCCTCGCCGATCGTCAAGGCGAAATCGGAGCAGTTGGCCGTGCACGACTACACGCCGACGTTTACGGTCGAGCAGATGCTCAAGGATGTCGGCCTGATCCTTGACGCGGGCGCGGACCTGCACGTACCCATGGGTCTAACCGCCCTCCTCGGCCAGATGCTGCACGGCGCCGCCGCGCAGGGCATGGCCGGGGACGACTATGCAGCGATCATCAAATCCGCCGCGCTGGCCGCCGGCACGCAGCCAGGCCAGCAATGATCCTGCCCGCCTGCCATCCACCCGGCAGGCGGATTCGTCACGACGTCCACTTGCGCTCGTAGTCCATGCGCTCGAAGTGCGATGTCAGGAACTCGATGAACAACCGCACCCGTGCAGGCATATGAGTTCGGTTCTGGAAGGCGATATTGATGGTCAGCCTGGGGAGATCCCAGTCATAGAGCACCGGGATCAGCCGGCCGGCGACGATGTCGTCATAAAGGATGTACTTGGGCTGCACCAGGATGCCCATGCCTTCCAGCGCCGCGGCGCGCAGCACCTGCCCGTCGTTGGATTCCATCTTGCTGCTCACCGTGATCACGCGCTTCTCGTCGCCCTTGGTGAATGAGAGCTCATTGGGGCGATTGGCGTACGAGTAGATCAGCATGGAATGCGCCGCGAGGTCTTCGACCGTGTGCGGGATACCGTGACTGTCCAGGTAACGCGGCGTGGCGGCCAGCACGCGGCGCGTCTGCGCCAGGCGGCGCACCGTCAGGTTCGAGTCCGGCTCGAACTCGCGCGTGCGGATGGCCAGGTCCGTGCCGCTGTCCATGATGTCGTAGTACCGGTTGGCCGCGAGCACATTGACGTTCACCTTCGGGTAGCGCGACGTGAACTCCGGCACCAGCGGCGCCAGGTGCTTCATGGCAAACGACAGCGACGCCGTGATTGTCAGCGTGCCGCCTGGTTCCAGTACGGCGGCGCTGACGTCGGCTTCCGCTTCCTTCATCTCCGCCAGCAATTCCTTGCAGCGCCTGAAGTACTGCTCGCCTACCTGGGTCAGGTAGAGCCGGCGTGTATTGCGCTCGATCAGGCGCGCCGACAGTCGCCGCTCCAGCGAGCTCAGGTAGCGGCTTGCTGCGGCGTTGGAAATCTCGAGGCTCTCGGCTGCGCGGGTGATGCTGCCGAACTCCGCGGTTTGTACGAACAATTCAATCTCGGTCCAGCGATCCATGCGTTGTCTCCACCGCTTGATGCGCCTGCCGAGTTTCTCGCCAAGTGGAAGAAAGATTTCCTCGGGCGGCGTTTTTTATCGTTCCGGGGGAGTATAGACTCGTCTCCGTCCCGTTTGCAAACGTTTGCCTAAGCGACAGGACTGCAATACACGACAAGAACAAAACGACAGGAACGCAGCAGGCGAATGCGGCGCCGCCGCTACGCCAAGGAGACAGTCTGTATGACGCGCACCCTGATTCGCGGGGCCACGCTCGTCACGATGGAAGCCGCCCATGGCGAGTTCATTGGCGACTTGCTGATCGAAGACGATCGGATTGCCGCGCTGGCGCCACATATCGAGGCGCCCGAGGCCGAGCAGATCGATGCACGCGGCTTCATCGTGGCACCGGGCTTCATCAATGCCCACATGCATACCTGGCAGACCGCGCTGCGCGGCGTGGCCGGCGGCTGGACGCTGACGGAGTACTTCCGGCAAATGCATGCGGGGCTGGCGACACGGTTCACGCCGGAAGATATCTACGTCGCCACGCTGGCGGGTGCGTGGAACCAGCTGGACTGCGGCACCACCACGCTGGTCGACTGGTGCCACAACAACCCTACCCCGGCACATAGCAATGCGGCGATTGAGGCGCTCGCGCATGCCGGCATCCGCGCCGCCTTCCTGCACGGCTCGCCCAAGCCCGATCCCAGGCCCGGCGTGGCTCCCTTCTGGGAAACACCGCATCCGCGTCACGAGATCGAACGTCTTGCGCAGCGCCTGCAGGGATCTGGCCTGGTGAGCCTTGGCCTGGCTATCCTCGGGCCGCACTACTCCACGCTGGAGGTGGCCCTGCACGATTTCGCGCTGGCGCGCGAGTTCGGGCTGCTGGCCAGTATGCACCAAGGCGGCGGCCCTGCCCGCACACCAGACGGCTGGGCGCGCCTCGAGGCAGCCGGATTGCTGGGGCCACATATCAATATCGTCCATGGTAATGACCTGAGCGATGCGCAGCTTGCACGCTTTGTCGATGCCGGGGTGAGCTTCTCGCTGACGCCCGAGAACGAACTGACGCAAGGCCATGGCTTCCCGATCACCGGCCGGCTGCGCAAGCTGGGCGTGGCGCCATCGCTCGGCGTGGACCTTGAATCAGGCTTGTCCGGCGAGATGTTCACCGCCGCGCGCGTCGCGCTTGGCGTCCAGCGCGCGCTGGACCATGCCGCCCACCGGGCCGAACACGGTGCCATTGCCCCTTGCCACGACGTGAGCTGCCGCGAGGCTCTGGAATGGATCACGCTGGCCGGCGCGCGCATGCTCGGCATGGCGGACCGCATCGGCTCGCTCGCTGCCGGCAAGCAGGCCGACCTGGTCTTGATCGACGCGCGGCGGCTCAACATGATGCCGGTGCACGACCCCATCAACGCCATCGTGATGCAGGCCAGTCTGGCCAATATCGACAGCGTGTTCGTGGCCGGCGTGGCACGCAAGCGACACGGCCGCCTGCTGGCCGACGGCGTGCCGCAGACGCTCGAAATGCTGCGCGCATCCGGCGAGCGCCTGCTCGGCGCCCACGCATAGGAGACACCCGTGAATGCAATGACCCAAGTCAGGCCGCTGCTGGAGATGCGTGGCATCTGCAAGACGTTTCCCGGCGTCAAGGCGCTGGACGACGTGTCTTTCGAGATCCACCCCGGCGAGGTCCACATGCTCCTCGGCGAGAACGGAGCCGGCAAGTCGTCGCTGATGAAGGTGCTGTGCGGCGTCTATGTGGCGGACGCCGGCGAGTTTCACCATCAGGGCGAGCGCGTCGAAGTAGCCGGCCCGGCCGACACGATGCGGCTCGGCATCGCCGTGATCTTCCAGGAGTTCTCGCTGGTGCCTTACCTGGATATCGCGCAGAACATCTTTCTGGGACGCGAGCCCCGCGGACGCGTACCCGGTTCGGTCGACCATGCCCGCATGCACGCCGAGGCCCGGCGCCTGCTCGACACGCTGGGCATGGACCTGAGCACGCACACGCCCGTGCATCGCCTCGGCGTGGCGCAGCAGCAGATGGTGGAGATTGCCAAGGCGCTGTCGCAGAAGGCGCGCATCCTGGTGCTGGACGAGCCCACCGCTGCGCTTTCCGAACGCGAGACCGAGAAGCTGTTCGGCGTCATCGCGCGGCTCAAGGCCGACGGCGTATCGATGATCTACATCTCGCACCGCATGGCCGAAGTCTTTGCGCTGGGGGACCGGATCACCGTCATGCGCGATGGTCGCAAGGTTGGCAGCTACCTGCCCGGCGAGGCCACGCCCGATGAACTCGTGGCGCGCATGGTCGGACGCAAGGTCGACATGGGCTATACCCGCACGCGCGGCGGCCCTGTCGGCGAGGTCGCACTCGAGATGCGTGGCGTCAGCGCCGACCACGGTATTGAAGACGTCAGCCTTCAAGTGCGCGCCGGCGAAATCGTCGGCCTGGCCGGCCTGGTCGGATCGGGGCGCAGCGAGGTCGCGCGCGCCGTGTTCGGCGCCGACCCGGTTCGCCAGGGCGAGATCCGCATCTTCGGCAAGCCCATGCGGGGCGGTCCCGACAAGGCGCGCGCGCTCGGCGCGGCACTGATTCCCGAGAGCCGCAAGACCGAAGGCCTCGCGCTGATCCGCTCGGTGCGCGACAACCTGCTGCTGGCCGGCCTGCGCCGCGCCTTCCCCGCGCATTGGTACCGCAGCGGCAAGGCGGCCGAACTGTCCACGCGCGAGATTGGCCGCCTGCGTATTGCCACGCCGAACGGTGAGCAGCTCGCGCAGTTCCTGTCGGGCGGCAACCAGCAAAAGATCGTGATCGGCAAATGGCTGGTCGCCGAGTCGCGCCTGTTCATTTTCGATGAACCCACACGCGGGATCGACGTCGGCGCCAAGGCCGAGATCTTCGCGCTGATCGACGGACTGGTGAAGCAGGGTGCCGCAGTGCTGCTGATCAGCTCCGAACTGCCCGAGATCATCAACGTGTGCGACCGCACCTATGTCATGCGCGGCGGCCGCGTCGCTGGCGAAGTCGCGCATGAAGACATGACCGAGGAAAGCATTCTGCAACTGGGGATGAACGATGCCTGATACCACCGCTACCCGCGCCCTGCCCTTGCCATTCGCGCCGCTGCTCGGCAGGCTGCCCGGCGCCGCCTGGGTCCTGCTGCTGCTCGCGCTGGCCTTCGCGGTGCTCGGCCAGGGCTTCCTGTCGACGGCCAACCTGCTCAATATCGGCACGCAGTCCACCATCCTGCTGCTGATCGCACTGCCCATGACGCTCATCATCATGACCGAGGGGCTGGACCTCTCAATGGGCGCCGTGCTTGCGCTCTGTGGCGTGGTGCTGGCCATGGTGATGGTGGCCACGGGGTCGCTGCTGCTTGCGCTGGCCGCGGCAATCGGGGTCGGGCTGGCCTTTGGCCTTCTTAACGGCCTGCTGGTGGCCCGGCTGGGCATCCCGCCGTTCGTGTCGACGCTGGGCACGCTGGGCGTAGCCCAGGGCCTGGCATTGGTGCTGACCGACGGCCAGAGCGTGGTCGGCGTCGGCGACACGATCCCGCTGTTCTATTCGGGCGAGCTGCTGGGCATTCCGGTGCCGCTCTGGCTGGCCGTTGCCACCTACGCCCTCTTCCACTGGCTGCTGTACCGCACGCGCTTCGGCGCCTATGTCTTCGCGCTGGGAGGCAACCGCGAGGCGCTCAAGTTCGCCGGGGTTTCGGTCAATCGCTGGCTGGTGGCCGTCTATATGCTGGGCGGGGCCATGGCGGGGGTTGCGGCGCTGCTGCTGACGGCACGCATGAACGCTGGGCACCCGACCGCGTCCATCGGGCTGGAATTCGAAGCCATTGCCGCCGTAGCGGTGGGCGGGACGACCTTCGACCGCGGCAACGGCTGGCTACCCGGTACGGTGCTCGGCGTGCTGGCGGTTGGCGTGCTGCGCAACGGCCTGAACCTGATCGGGGTGCAGTCCTCGGTGCAGGTGGCGGCCATCGGCCTGCTGGTGCTGGTCGTCCTGCTGATCGAATCTTTCAAGGGGAAAGCATGAACTCCGCCCTCCTGAACATGCCGCTGTCGGCGGATTCCCGTGCCTTTGCCGGCCGCTTGCTGGCGCTGGCGGTCCTGTGCGCCCTGCTATCCGTGTCGTCGGACGCGTTCCTGACGCTGGGCAACCTTCTCAATGTGCTGCGCCAGGCCAGCCTGCTGTTCCTGCTGGCTTCCGGGCTGACGCTGGTGATCCTGACCGGTGGCCTCGACCTGTCGGTAGGCGCCAACGTGGCCATGTCGGCCTGCCTGGCGGCCAGTGTCATGAAGGCGACCGGCTCGACCACGCTCGGCGTGGGTGTCGGGTTGGGCTGCGGTGTGCTGATCGGCCTGGCCAACGGCCTGCTCGTGGCCGCGCTGCGCATCCCGCCGTTTATCGCAACGTACGGCATGCTGTGGGTGCTGCATGGCCTGACGTACTGGTTCATGGCGGGTGAGACCATCCACGGCTTTGCGCCTGAATTTCGCGCCATCGGCAGTGGTTACCTCTGGGGCGTACCGGTGCCTGTGTTCCTGATGCTGGCTTTCCTGATGGCCGGCACGGTGATCTCGCAGAAGACCACGTACGGCCAGGAGATCTACGCCATCGGCGCCAACCCCGTCGCCGCAAGGCTTTCGGGCGTGCCCGTGACGCGCCGCCTGCTGCTGGTCTACGTGGTGAGCGGCGCCATGGCCGGACTGGCCAGCCTCGTGTTCCTGGCGCGCCTGAACTCGGCCGAGGGCGATATCGGCGAAACGCTAACGCTGCCGGCCATCGCGGCCGTGCTGATCGGCGGCACCTCGTTGTTCGGGGGCGTGGGTCGGGTGTCGGGCACGCTGGTCGGCGCCATCATCCTGACACTGGTGCTCAACGGCATGAACCTGCTCACGATCAGCGCCAACTGGCAGCCGCTGGTGACCGGGGTCATCGTGGTGCTGGCAGTTTTTCTCGATACGCTGTCCCGCCGCCGTCTCGGCAAACAGTAGCGCAAGACCCGGCAGTGCAACGCGCCAGCCCGTGCCGGACCGCACCGGACCGCAACCACGGGCGGCATTCCAAAGACCAAGGAGACAAGACATGCAATCACGCAACCTGACATCCCTCTGCGCCCTGCTCGCCTTTGGCCTGCTGGCAACGCCCGCCGCCCATGCCGACGGCGAACGCATCGCGGTCTTCACGAAGAACCAGACAAACCCCTACTTCCAGGTCCTGCGCCAGGGGGCCGACGCGGCCGCCAAGAGCATGAACGCGCGCGTCACCCACTACATCCCGACCAAGCCCGACAGCATTCCGGAGCAGATGAGCCAGATCGAGGATGTCATCGTGAAGAAGGCCGACGCCGTGGTATTCGTGCCGGTCGACTACAAGGCGATGGGGCCCGGCGTGAAGAAGATCAATGCCGCCAACATCCCGGTGGTCAACGTCACCGACCGCAGCGACGTGGGCAATTTTGTTTCATTCGTCGGGGCCAGCGACTATGACCTTGGCCTGAAGACCGCCACTTACCTGTTCAGGACCATGGGGGGCAAGGGCAACGTGGTGGTGCTCGAGGGCATCAAGGGTTCGCTGACCAATGTCGACCGCATCCGCGGCGTGCAGGACGCGCTCAAGGCCTTCCCCGGCATCAAGGTCCTGGCGACCCAGCCCGCCAACTACCAGCGTCTGCAGGCGCTGCAGGTCATGGAAAACCTGATGCAGTCGTTCCCACAGATCGATGCCGTCTTCGCCGCCAATGACGCCATGGCCATCGGCGCCATCGAAGCGCTGCAGGGCGCCAACCGCAAGGCGCTCGTGACCGGCATCAACGGCACCAAGGAGGCCATCGACGCCGTCAAGGCCGGCACGCTGCTGGCCACGGGCGACTATAACGGATTCATGCAGGGGTGCCTTGGCACCATGGCCGCCATCCGCAAGCTGCGCGGCCTGCCGGTTAAGCATGACATCGTCTTGCCCGCCACTGTGATCGACAAGACCAACTACCAGCCTCTCGACGTGCCCGCCGACAAACGCGCCTGCCCCCGCTGGGAAGACGCGACCAAGGCCTGACACGCGCGCGGGCTTCCCCAGGAGTCAACACGATGCGCAATCTCGACGAAGAAACCATCACCCAGGCGGTGCTGGCACGCAATGCCGATATGAAGGACCGGCGCCTAAAGGAGGTCATGACGAGCCTGATCCAGCACCTGCACGCCTTTGCGCGGGACGTCAAGCTGACCGAGGAAGAATGGGCGGCGGGCATCCAGTTCCTGACCGAGGTGGGCCACACCTGCAACCCCAGCCGGCAGGAGTTCATCCTGCTGTCGGACACGCTTGGCCTGTCCACGCTGGTGACCGCGCAGAACCACCGCAAACCGCGCGGCTGTACCGAGGCCACGGTGTTCGGCCCGTTCTATGTGGACGATGCACCTGAGTATGAACTCGGCGACGACGTGGGCAACGGCATGCACGGCGAGCCATGCTATGTCAGCGGCCAGGTTCGCAGCATCACCGGCGAGGCCGTGCCGGGCGCGAAGATCGAGGTCTGGCAGGCGGATGCCGAAGGCTTCTACGACGTGCAGAACCCCGAGCGCGCCCACGCACAAGGCCGCGGCACGCTGACCGCCGATGGCGCCGGCAACTTCCGCTTCAAGTCCATCGTGGCCGAGTGTTACCCGATCCCGCACGACGGCCCGGTCGGCCGCATGCTCGACGCCATGGGGCGGCACCCGTGGCGCCCGGCCCACCTGCATTTCATGATATCGGCCCCGGGCTACGAGACGCTGGTCACGCATGTGTTCCGCAACGGCAGCGACTACCTCGATTCGGATGCGGTGTTCGGCGTGCGTTCATCGCTGGTGGCGGACTGGGTCCGTCATGAGGCGGGCAGCACGCCCGACGGCGGCGAGACTGCCGTGCCCTTTTATACGCTCGACTACGACTTCGTGCTCAACCCGGCTGCGCCGGCAACGGCAAATACCCATCACACAGCGAGATAATTTCCATGCTCTATGCGTTTCACCTCATCGACAAGCCCGGTGTCGGCGAACTGCGCCTGCAGGTCCGCCCCGAACACAAGCTCTACCTGGGCGCGGTCAAGGACCAGATTGCCTTTGCCGGCCCGTTGCTTGCCGAAGACGGCGAGACCATGGTCGGCAGCCTGCTGGTGATCGACTTCCCGTCGCTCGCGGCAGCGAGCGAGTGGCTGTCCGGCGAGCCGTTCACGCGCGCTGGCATCTATGCCACCAGCAGCGTCCTCGCCTTCAACAATATGTGGCCGCAGAAGACCGGCTTTCCCGCCGTCTGAGCCGCGCGGCGCCCCAAACCTTCCATCAGCCAGGGAGTCGATCTTGGAAGTCGTCAAACATATCGTGATGTGGAACCTGCGCGGGGAAACCGAGCATGAGAAGCGCGATGCCATCGCGCAGCTCAAGGCCGCTTTCGAGAGCCTGCGTGGCCGGATCCCGGGCATGCGCCATCTGGAAATCGGCGTGGATTCCAGTCGGGTCGACTATGCCTGCGACGTGGTGCTGTACACGGAATTCGATTCGCATCATGCGCTGGAGGCGTACACGAGCCACCCGGAGCACCTGCGCGTCAAGCGCGAGCTTGGCGACCTGCGCATTGCCCGGCATCAGGTCGACTACAGCGCCGGTCCGTGCAGGCGGAGTGAGTCCACGATCCTGCCCATCAAAAATCAAGACAGCGAGGAGACAGATCGTGAACGTTGCCGTAGCAGGCCTCGGGTGGTGGGGCAAGCAGATCATCCAATCGCTGGCGACCAGCGAGAAGCTGAATGTCGTGGTCGCCGTTGACCCGGTTGTCACGGAAGAAGGCACGGCATTTGCCCGCGACGCCGGCGTGGAGCTGGTGGCCGACCTGGCCGAAGCACTCGGTCGCAGCGACATCGATGCGGTGATCCTGGCCACGCCGCACGCCGTCCATGAACAGCAGGCGCTGTCCGCGTTCGAGGCCGGCAAGCACGTGTTTTGCGAGAAGCCGCTCGCCATGACGGCGGCAGGCGCACAGCGCATGGTCAATGCGGCCGCGCGCAGCGGCAAGGTGCTCGGTGTCGGGCACGAGCGCCGTTTCGAGCCGGCCATCGCCGAACTGATGCGCATGGTGCGTGCCGGCGCGCTCGGCCGGCTGCTCCATTTGGAGGCCAACGTCAGCCACGACCTGTTCCGCAAGCTCGATCCGTCGAACTGGCGCCTCGACGCAAAGCATGCGCCGGCTGGCATGCTGACGGCGGTCGGCATTCACGTCACGGACATATTCGTGGCATTGGCCGGCCCGGCGCGCGGCGTGCAGGCACGTTCGGAATCGCTCGTCATGCCGGCGCCGGTACGCGACTTTACCACCGCCACGCTGGCTTTCGGGTCCGGCGCGCGGGCCACCATCAGCTTTCTCTCGGTCACGCCGTTCCATGGACGCATTGCGGTGTTCGGGGACCAGGGTTGGGTGGAGATCGTATCGGAGGGCAATGTCGACCAGGGCCTGCCGACGCGCCTGATCCATTGCAGCGGCACAAGCCTGCCACGCACGGAGCGCGTTTTCGAGGCGACCGACGCGGTGCTGGTCAATTTCGAGGCGTGGGCGGATGCGGTCGCGGGCACGCGGTCCTACCCATTCACCGCTGCCGAGCTGGTCGGCAACATCCAGTTGTTCGAGGCGATCGTGCAATCGTGCGAACGCGGTGGGGAAACCGTGCTGCTGCACTGAACGGCGCATCGTACGCAGGAAGCTGCCCGGCCTTGGCGCCGGGTGGCTCCCTTTTGTCCCTGCAGTCCCTACTCCGCGCGAATGTCGGCCCGCGCCGCCACCGCCCGCATTTCAGGGAGAGTTCCCGTTTCGTCCCGCGCTCTGGTGACGCGGCCATCCAGGCGCGAACGAAGCAACTCCTTGAGCCGGCGCACCTGCCAGGGCGCGAGCGTAGCGCCGGCCAATACCGGACCGTAGTGAGCCACAGCTGTGCAGCAAGTGCGAATGGAGCGCCAGCGCCATGTGGTCTATGAGCAGCGCGCCGACTCGCTCGGGGTTTTCCAACCCAGGCAACAGGCTCAGACCGATGTGGTGGACGACAGGATCCCAATGCTCAGGTGGGGCGGAGGCCCGTCGCCCAAGGCCTGCGAAACGATGGTCTGGCGCACGTCGGTACGCATGAACTCCGGATAGTGATGCGGTACTTGAGCAGCAACCGCATGCGCTGCAGTAAGAGTAAAAGCGCGGGCTTCGCAGCCTCGCCTTGCCAAATGCGGTGCGATAGACCAAGGATTTTGTGTCCTTGATGCCAAGCCTGCCCCCGCACAGTTGACAGCGACCGGTAATCCGGATGAACTGGTCCACCTGCTCGGTCAAGACCACAGTCTGAGGCTGTCGCAGGATCTCTTGTGACTCGCGAATGAACAGGCCCAGTCCTGAGGCCGGAGCGACATCGGCATTGCGCTCGATGACCGCAACTTCAATCACCTTAGAGGGCTGTTCGCCCGCCCGCTCAATACAGGCTTGGATCGAGATGCGCATGGCGGTCTCCGGTAGTCTCAGTACACCATAGACCCCTTTCCTGACGGATTTGCCCCCCGTTTTTGGCCACTCCCAGGCGCTGCGTTCGGCCCTCCGGCCAAAAGGATGGTGCCCGAGTATTGGCTTGCCCGCCTATAAATATAAATATCTAGCAATCAAGAAAAAAAGGCGGGGGCATAAGGATCATTGCGGAGTGTCCTACCGTCGCCAGTCTGCAGTCCTTCCACGAAGGCCAGCGTCGGAATGGTAGATGAGGCTGCGACCCGGCAAAAGACATCGATAGCAAGGCCGTCACCGTGGAGGTGGTATAGATGTATCAACTAACGAATTTGCGGAAAAATCTGTGGGCAACGATCCTTGGTGCGTCATTGGTCGCTCCGCCCATTGGCGCGACACCAAGCATCAACTCTGATAATGACGCCTGCTCAAGCGCAGCAGCGGAAGCCAGGCTGAAGCAGCGAGAAACCGCTCTGTTAGGCCCGAGCCACGCCGAGGCTCATGCCAAGGCACGTGCCTATAAGTGCAGAGTGGCAAAGGGCCTGGAAACGGTGGCCACGCCGGATGCCCAGGTGCTTGCCGCCGCCAGAGCCCAGCCGGGCAATTCGACTGGCCAGTGGAGCGCACCTTTCGTAATCCCTGTGGTAGGAATTACCTCGGTGTTACTAAATAACGGCAAGGTTTTGTTTTGGTCGTATGAGCCGACGCAGTACCTGAACCCGAACGCAAGTAATACGGGTGTCGCCTACATTTGGGATCCTGTTACCAGAACAGGACACTCCATTACGCCGCCGGAGAACATCTGGTGTGGCGGACAGACGATATTAAGCGACGGCAGGGTGTACGTTGCCGGTGGTAATTTACGATATCCAGACCCGAATGCGGCACCGGGGCAGGACGGTTTCCAAGGGTCACTTAGTAACTATACTTTCAATCCTGTTACGGAGACCTGGACCGCGCAGCCAAATATGGCAACAGGCCGATGGTATCCGACTGTCACTCAGCTCGCCGACAACAGCGCCGTAGTCACCAGCGGTTTCGACCAAACCGGTGCCGGGGATATTACGACGGTTGTAGAGTTGTTCACGCCTGCGGCGAGTATGGATGGAGTCGGCTCCATTAGCACTATTTCTTTTCACGATCCGGCGGGCCTCTATCCCTACCAGCAGCTGATATTGTCCGGTCAAATGCTGCAAGCTGGCCCCGGCTCAACCAATACCGCGCTGCTGACGCCGGGTACCTGGTCATGGAGCAACATCCCAAACATGCTTAGCTCACATTATGGCTTGGGAAACGGTATTCTTTATACCGATGCCTCTGTGACGCCCATAGGGCAAGTATTCATGATTGCGGGTGGCGCTGAGGGCAGCACGGTAATCGCCAATAACGAATGGTTTGATGTCGCCAATCCCGACGCAGGCTGGAGGCAGTATCCGCAATGGCTGCAGGCTCGGCATAACGCTAATACGGTTATTTTGCCGGATGGCACGCTGTTCACGGTAGGCGGGAATAGCCTGACTTCGAGCTATGACGCACCGCTCTTCGAAAGCGAGCGCTACAACAAGCCAGCCAATGATCCAACCGGCAGCTGGGTACAGATGAGTCCAAATACAATACAGGCTGCGTACCACTCGAGTGCCATTCTCTTGCCTGACGCTACGGTCTTGCTGTCCCAGGATGACAATGATCCCTCGGCAGCCAGCACGCACCAGGCACAAATTTATTCTCCTCCATACTTGTTCTACGGCACTCGTCCAAATATCACCAACGTACCGAGTACATTAAGCCTGGGACAAACATTCTCCGTCACGACGAGCACCTCCAATATTGCCAGCGTCGCGTTAGTTGCCCCCGGTGCTGTAACGCATGGTAATGACATGCATCAGCGCTTCATCAAATTGCAATATAAAAAAAATGGCCCCAAAGGTCTGAGGGTTACCCTACCCAAATCCAGTTCATTGGTGCCACCAGGTTACTATATGCTTTTTATTGTCGACTCCCTTGGGGTACCGTCTGTCGCAACATTTGTTCATATTTCTTGATGTCGGCGGGCGGGCGCGGCGGCTGCCCGAGCCGGCCGCCGCGCACATCTAGTGTCCTGAGTCAGAAATTCGTATACAAAATCGCCTGATGCTGGCGAGGATGTCATCGGCCGAAAGGACTTACATACACACAGATCCGCGAGACTCATTGCGGCGATAAGCCTTGCCAGAGGCGGCCGCGAGCCCTGCTACCGCCATTTTTTACACGGAAAGTACGATCCCCTTACTTGGCCCGCCGGTCGCCTCCACGCGGATCAACGATGATCATTGTGCGATCCAGTACCCCCCGGTCATCAAAGTAGGCACTGAAGTGAGCCGGCTGATAGCCACTCGCATAGAGCCGGTACGACCAAGCCTCGCGCTTCATAAGCGCGTAGTACTGGACAGGCTCGCGCGGCAGGCCGAAGCGCTCGGCCACGTCGCGCTTGGTCCAGACGCCCGGCTTTGCCTCGTAGATCTCCTTCTCGGTCAACATCTGACGGAAGCTGACCAGCTTTCCGTTCGCGTCAAAATCTGCGGCATATACGTCATACCCCAGAGGCTGGTGCGAATAGATCCAGCGGCTGGTGCCGTTGGCAAACTGATAGGTCTCCGTGGGCGCGCCAAAGGTCTCACGCACGGAGCTTGCCGGACTGCCGATCATTTTCTGTGCAGTCTGGAGCGGTTGCAGGGACGCACAGGCAGCCAGCGCAACCGCGCTGCTGGCCAGCCACATGGCGAAACGATATTGCATGACCATCCTCCAATACCGAAAGGTGCAGTTTCTGTCGGCTGGCATTCGATCCAAGCATGATCCACCGGCTACATTCCGGACCCGGACCCTGCCCCGCCGGCGCCTGCGCCACCACCGCCGCCCCCGGTGCCTGGCGTAGGCTGGGATCCGGGAGCGCTTCCCGACGAGGCGCCGCCCGTCATGCCCGCCCCCGACCCGGCAGTGGTGCCGGAATCGTCCTCGCCTCCACCACAAGCCGCAAGAAGGAGCGCGGCAAGCAACGCCGCAACAATTCGGGTCGACATACAGTTCTCCTGTGTTGCATTGGTGAACAAACCCCTGGTACTGCTCAGCCCGTCAAGGTCCATGCACGAACTCCACCTGGATATTCATGTGCACGGCATCGCCCACAATAGGGAACCATGCTGACAGCCCAAACTCCCGGCGGCTGACTTCCCCGGCCGCGGAGAAGGCAAGCGTGCCGTCGCGCCGCGGGCTTCCGATGGCGCCGCCGGGTGTCACGAGAAGTCTGACCGGGCGCGTAGTACCGTGGATAGTAAGGTTGCCGAAAAGCCACCCACTGCCTTCCCCGGTCCGTACAAAGCGGGTACTGACAAAGCGGATCTCCGGATAGCGGGCCACATCGAGCATGCCGCCGCCCCGGATGATCAGGGACAGAAAGCGCGGGTGCGCCTCAACGCTTGAGGCATCGATCGTCACCGTCACGCGGCCTGAGTCAAGGCCGGCCTGCGTCCCTTCAAGCTGCGCATGCATGCGGTGAAAACGCATCTTGATATGCGAGTCCGAAAAGGCGTCGACGTCGAACGTGACGCTCGAGCGTTGTGGCTCCAGCACGTACTGATCTGGCCACCCGTCCGCTTCGGCTGGCTGGGCCTGGCAGACGGCACCCGTTATCGATGCGAAAATGGCGAGCACAAGTTTGGCAATCGCGTGTCCGCGAGTGGCCAGGAACCGGTGTGGCGAATCGCGCACGACCCCTCCTCGGCAGAAAAACGATGGTCCATTTGACTAAACGCCTGGCGGCCATGATTTATTCCATTGCGCGCCGCTCAGGGCTCTGGTGCAAATCAGAGGGGCCGGCGGGTTACGTTCTTGTTTTTGACAAGCACGAGCCAGCAATGAGTACGCTGAGAGACATCGACTAGTTGGCATCGCATTCGAAAAGGTCGGTTCAACCTCACAAAGCTGCGCCTCGAAGATGCCGCTGCGCCTGCTGTTTGGAAGGCAGTCCTTTCAGCAGGACGATGTAGCGGCGAATACGCCGTTTTTCAATCGCGCCAGTAATTTGCACCAGAGCCCAGGAGGCTGGATGCGTGCGCAGAAAGTGCTACCGTAAGAACAGGCCCGGCACTTAAGCCACTTGCGCCAATCTTGCCGGCAGACCTGCGGGCGAGCCGGTTCGTATGCGCACGATGGCATTGGCGGCGACCAAATCCTGCGGTGGCAAGGGCGTGTCGCCGCAGGTCTCGTGGTCGAAGCCTAGCTTGCCAATGCTCATGCCTGCCGCCATCCATTCCCCCTTGATTCCGTACTTATAAGTACGGAATTTAGAGTAACCCTTGGGCAAACAGGTTCAAGGAGACGGGCGTGGAAAAACTCCCGGGAAAAGGCTCGCTGATTGCAAGCGTGCTGGCCGCCATCGGCGCATCTGTATGCTGCGTGGGCCCGCTCGTGCTGCTCGCGCTCGGTATTGGCGGCTCATGGGTCAGCATTCTGACAACGATGGAGCCGCATCGGCCCTTCTTTGTCGGGCTGACGCTACTGTTCCTCGCGCAGGCCTTCCGCAAGCTCGGCGTGGCACCACAGATGTGCGCATCCGGCACGCCCTGCGGCAATCCGCACACGATTAGGCGGCAGCGACTTCTGTTCTGGATCGTCGCCGCGCTACTGCTCGCGTTGCTGGCCGGGCCGTGGCTCGCCCCAGAGCGGTGTGGAGGCAAACAGGTCTCACAAGGCTTCATCCTACCAAGGTGGTGATTGCTACAGCACGCGACAAGCTCAGCTAGTCATGCCGCCATCCACCGACAAGGTTGCACCCGTGACATAGGCTGCCTTGTCCGAGAGCAGCCACAAAACGGCTTCGGCGACTTCCTCCGGCTGACCGATCCGCTGCATCGGAATCATGTCGTCAAGCAGATGCACATCGCCATTGGTCGAGCGCATGTAGTTTGGCGTCTGCGTCGCACCTGGGCACACCGCGTTGATGCGGATACCCTGGCCGGCATACTCCTTTGCGACAGCCTTTGTGAGGCCGACAACCGCGTGCTTGCTCGCCACGTAATGGGCGATTCCATTCATTCCGCGTAGCCCGAAAATCGAAGCGTTGTTGACGATGGCGCCGCCGCCGTGGCGTAGCATCGCTTCGACCTGGTATTTGACGCCGTAGTAAACGCCCTTGAAGTTCAGGTCGATCACCCACTCCGATTCATCTACCGAAGTCTGGTCGATGGGCTTGAAATCGGCATGGCCACCGGCGTTGTTGAAGGCGAAGTCCAATCGCCCGAAGCGGGATTCGATAAACGCTACGAGCTGTTCATTGTCTTCGCGACGCGATGCGTCGGTGATCCTGATCTCAACCTGTCCCGCGTTCCTGAGGATCTCGTCGCGTACGGCGGCGAGCTTTTCTTCGGAGCGTCCTGCCAGCACGACATGCGCGCCTTCACGCGCCAGCGCCAGCGCAGCCGCCCGCCCCATGCCTGAGCCACCGCCGGTCACCAGGCCGATCTTTCCCTTCATTAGCATGTTCGCCTCCTATTGACAAACCAACTGCTGCCAGTCTGCATTGATTCACACATACGACAAGGACCAGGCCGGCGGCTTCATCACGGCTAACGGTCGACGGCCAGGTCCGAGTCTTCGGGGCCACCACAAACTTGCGCCCTCCCCACGCCGCAGGAGGCTTCAATGGGCGAGGAAATCAACCACCATCCGGTTGAATGCCTCGGCATGCTCCCATTGCGCCCAATGCCCGCACCGGTTGAAGATATGCATCCGCGCATCCGGAATACCGGCGAGCAGGCGCAGGCCCACATCCATCGGCACGAAGCGGTCGTCCCGGCCCCAGACGACAAGCGTTGGCGCGGCAATCTCGCCCAGACGCGCACCGTAGTCGTTGAACTGCCTGGGATTCGCTACCAGGCTCTTGACGAAGTTCTCGAGGTGATCGCGCCGCGCCAGCATATTGTCCAGGCGGGCCCGAGCTGGCGCTGGACCGCGAGCGAGGTCAGCCCGATCCGGGCGGCGGCCTGCGCACGCTCGACTTCAGCAAGAATCTCCGGCGCAGGGTCGAAATAACCCGTGCAGCGGGGTGTGCGAGAGGCATTCAAGGTGAAGTGGCATGCTTAGGCTCCTGCCTCGGCGTGACGCTGGTCTGCGTGGAGATCGCGCCGGAGCACGACCGGTGCACCACCGTAGGTCTTCTTGTTGACCCAGGCGGACAACGCCGAATCCATATAGGCTGCGTGCGCGGGAAACCAGTCCGCCAACGCCTTGGCCAGCCGCCTGATGTCCTGCAGCCCGAGTTCGCCGAGCAGCAGCTTGGCGTTGACTTTCTGCACGGCGTCGATGACACGCTCGTGCTCGTCGATATGGCAATCGGCGGCTGGGAAATCCGTCTTCTCCATCCACGCCTTCTCGACGGCGAAATGCGAATGCACGTGCGCCTCCAGGTCCTGCAGGCACGCTGCCGCCGTGTCCGCCGAGCAGTTGGCCAGTGCGTTCACCACCTCAACGAACTCCTGGTGCTCCGCGTCGATCGGCCCATGGCCCACCAGCATGGCATCCGTCCATGCGAGTTCCAGGCACTCGTCCGCGGTGGGCGGCGGCGTGCCGATATCCGATGTATCTTTCATTGCAAACCCTCCCGGCAAGCTCGCCAGCGGCACCGATATGCCGCGGCTTGGGATCGGTGGCACTGGCGCCACCGATCCCAACGTGAGCTGCTTCAGCCTTTACCTCTTTACCTGTCGGCCCCAACCAGCACCGCCACCATGACGGCTGGCTGCTCGCTGCGGTTGCGCCAGGCGTGCCGCGTGCCGTTCTGGATGACGATATCGCCCGCCTTGAGGTGACGGGTTTCCCCGCCATCCACTTCCAGCCAGAGCTCACCCGAAACGATGATGTCGTAGTCGACCGACCGGGTCTTGTGCATGCCGGAGCCATCCGGCTCGAAGGCTTCTGCCAGCCCGGGCAGGTGGCGCGCATATTCCTCGCCTGCCGCCACGGGATCGAACTGCGGCGATGCCATCACGCTGTCGGGCGGGAACTGCACGACGATCAGGCGCGTTCCGTGCGGGTCGGGCGTGACCGACCTGACCGTCGCGACCGGATCGGTGCCGTCCTGCGGCAGCGACGGCACGGCCTGCGTGGCCCACGCCAGCGTGGTCTGGAAGCCGGGGACCGCGGCATAGTCGTGCGTCGTGGATACGGGGCCGTCCGAGACAATCACGGAACGGCCGTCGCGCTCGCCGGTGACGATGCGTCTTACCATTGCTTGCTCCTGAATCCGTTGAAGATCGGTTGCCGGTTCATTGCACGACAACCACGTTGACAAACCCGCCCGCGCGCTTCTCGGCGGTGGAGAGGGCTTCGTTGACCTGGTGCAGGCCGAAGCGCTGGTGCTCGAAGACCGTGAGGTCAAGCGTGCCTGCCGCAGCCATAGCGGCGAGTTCCTGGCCTTCGGCCACCGAGAACCAGAGTGATCCGACCAGGCTGACCTGCGCGCACATCAGTTGGTGCAGGTTGACGGGCAACGGGTCTGACATCGCCCCGATTTCCACCATGCGGCCGCCACGCCGGAGGCCCGCAATACCGTCCAGCGTGATCTGGTGCGAGGCGCCGGGGCCAATGGCATCGACAAAGGCATCGGCGCCAATGCCGTCCGTCTCGGCGCGAACCCAGTCGGCGAGCGGTTGCGTGCCATAGGAAAGGATGCGAATACGCTGCGGGTCCAGCGCGCGGACGCGTTCCAGCAAGTCGACATTGCGCGCCACGCACAGGATCCGGGTAGCACCCATGGCCCGCGCGATCTGCACGGCGCCGAGCCCGAGCGTGCCGGTAGCGCCGCTGATCAATACCGTGCGGCCTGCCGCAACGCCGGCCTTGCGCAGGCCGGAGTACGCCGTACCCAGGTAGCCGAAACGCGCGGCCTGTTCGAAGGTGATCGCGTCGGGCAGCTTGACCAAGCCATCCGCAGGCGCGGTGGCGAATTCACTGAAGCCGCCATATGGATACTGCTGGTACATCCGCTTCGACTCCGGCCCGAAGCCGAAATAGCCCTGGAAGGTGTAGGCCGTGCAATTGATCGGCTCGCCGGTCCGGCACGCATGGCAGGAACCGCACGAGCGCCCCGGGTTGATATAGACGCGGTCGCCGGGGACCACGCCGGTTACCTGGCTGCCCACTTCCGCCACGACGCCGGCGGTATCCAGGCCGTAGATCGCGGGCAGGTCCGGTACGGTCAGGTAGGCGCGTTCGCCGTAGTTGCTCATCACGTTGCGGAGGTTGGGCACCAGGCCCGCCGCCTTCACGTCGATCAGCACATCGGTGGGTCGCAGCAAGATTGGGCGTGCAATCGTGTCGAGCCGGAACCGGCCACCCGGTTCATGGACACGCGCGGCCTGGATGGTGGACTGATGAGGGTCCTTCATTCGTTCATCTCCTCCAACGTTATCCAAATGTTTATCAGTTGAATATCAATTGATTGTCGACTGATGCAGTCAAAAAAATTTGACCGGTCAGAACGCATGCAGCACGCCAATATTGGCCGCCACCTGCGTGGCGCCGGACGAAGGTCCTGGGGCCAGGCTGATCCAGGCCTTCCCCGCTCCCGATGCCTTCTGATAGACGAGATCGGTGTAGACGCTGGTGCGCTTCGAGAACGAATAAAGCAGGGTCAGTGTTCCCTGCATGGCGCTCTGCCGGTCCAGCGTGTCATTGCCTTTCATGTACTGGTAGGCGGCATTCAGGTGCCAGGCGGGGGAAAAAGCCCAGGTCACATCGCCCTCATAGACCGCAACCCGTGCGCCGGTCGCCGTGTTTTCCGTATTGGTGTACATCAGCGCGGCCACCGCGGGCCCGATCACGTAGGAGGCGCCTAATCCGAAGTTCCTGATGCCATCGTTGCCGGCATTCAACTGCGGATATTTGACGTACGTGTAGGCACCGTTCAGCCGCAGGTTGCCGACGTGGTAATTCACGCCGGCACTCTGGCCACTGCTGTTCCCAAACGAACCGGGCTGCCCGCCAAGACTGTATTGCGCACCGACCGACAGGCCGCCGAAGTCCGGGCTCTGGTATTTGACCGAGTTCGGCATGGCAAGGCCCGCCACCCGGTCAAAGTCGAAGGAGCCGCCCGGCGTGTTGGGCACGCCCAGGCCGGAGAACGGCCCCTGCCGAAGGCTGATGCAGTTGATGAACGGAAACGCCGAGCCCCAGTGATCGAGCGCCAGCGAATAGAACATGAAGTCGATCTGATTCCCGAGCGTGAGCGTCCCGAGCTTGTCGTCACGCAAGCCGACATAGCTTTCGTGCCCGAACAGGTTCCCGATGGACTGGCCGTTCTTCATGGAAAACTGGCCCTGCAGTTTGAACACGGCCTGCAGGCCGCCGCCAAGCGCTTCCGTGCCCCTGAAGCCGAACAGCGTTGGCGCCTGGGTTCCCGGATCCGCAACCAGGTTGCTGCTCCCGCCCTGGTTGGACACATACATCACACCGGTATTGACGATGCCGTATGCCTGCACGCTGCCCTCTGCATGCGCCGCGCCCACCAGGCCAACGCTGCAGGCGGCAATCGCCTTCAGTCTCCTCATTGGATGTCTCCCCGTTTCTTGATTTGGAAGGCAGTGTCTGGCGTATTCGATCAGGGTTAACCCTTGGCGCGCGCCAATCCACCGCTTTTGAGCGTCTATCTCTACACAATCAATCATTTATCGATCCATTGTGAATCGAAGTTTGATTGAACTTCGATTGACAGTCAATTCGAGATTTCGGTAATCTTCGATCGCGCCCTTGGCACACGACCAGGGTTGCAGCCCACCAAGCCCATATCGAGGAGAACCTGAAGATGAGCGACAAGCCCGTCATCCGCCGGCGCAGCAGCGAGACAAAAAACGAGATCAGCAACGCACGCGTCAACGACGCCAAGGTGCAGAGCCAGTACCAACCCTACAAGGACGCGGCCTGGGGGTTTATCAACCACTGGTACCCGGCCCTGTTCAGCAAGGAACTCCCGGAGGACGGTGTGGAGGGCATCCAGATCTGCGGCATTCCGATCGTGCTGCGCCGCGTGGACGGCAAGATCTTTGCCCTCAAGGACCAGTGCGTTCACCGCGGCGTCCGTCTCTCGGCCAAGCCGATGTGCCTCACCAAGGACACCATCAGCTGCTGGTACCACGGCTTTACCTTCGACCTGGAGAGCGGCAACCTGTCGACCATCGCCGGCAACCCCGATGACAAGCTGATCGGCACCACCGGCCTCACCACCTACCCGGTGCAGGAAGTCGCCGGCATGATCTTTGTTTTCGTGCGCGAGGACGATTACCCGGACGAAGACGTGCCGCCGCTGTCGCATGACCTGCCGTTCCGCTTCCCCGAGAACAGCGAGAAATTCCCGCACCCGCTGTGGCCGTCGGCGCCGAGCCTGCTCGACGAGAACGTCGTCGCCCACGGCATGCACCGTACCGGCTATGCCAACTGGCGCATCGCCTGCGAGAACGGCTTCGACAATGCGCACATCCTGGTCCACAAGGACAACGCCATCATCCACGCCAAGGACTGGGTGCTGCCGCTGGGCATCGTGCCGACCGCCGACGACTGCATTGCCGTGGTCGAGGACGACAACGGCCCCAAGGGGCTGGTGCAGTGGCTGTTCACCGAGAAGTGGAAGCCTGTCCTCGAAAACGAGAAGGTCGGCCTCAAGGTGGAAAACCTGAACGCGCGTCCTTATCGCACCTCCGTTGTCCTGCCGGGCGTCCTGATGGTGGAGAACTGGCCGGAAGAGCATGTGGTCCAGTACGAGTGGTATGTGCCGATCACCGACGACACCTATGAATACTGGGAAGTCCTGGTCAAGGTCTGCAACACGGAGCAGGAGCGCAAGGACTACCAGTACCGCTTCGACTATCTGTACAAGCCCCTGTGCCTGCACGGTTTCAATGATTGCGACCTCTATGCGCGCGAAGCGATGCAAGACTTCTACGCGGATGGCACCGGCTGGGATAACGAGCAGCTGATGGCAACGGATATTTCCCCGATCACCTGGCGCAAGCTGGCATCGCGCTGGAACCGTGGCATTGCCAAGCCGGGGCGCGGCGTGGATGGCGCCGTCAAGGCGTCGGCCATGCGGCTGAAGAAGGCGTCGGAAGGCAAGCAGGCCACGGCGTACTTCGTCACGAAGATCGAAGCAGACGAGTAATCCAGGCGGCAACCGAGGTATCTGAATGTCTACTGTCAAGAACGTCGCACTGCGTTTTCGCGACGGAACCACCCGATCGGTTGCCGTGCCGCACGGCGAGAGCGTGCTTGACGCCGCTCTCGCCGCCGGCGTGCCGCTGATCCACCAGTGCCGCTCCGGCAGCTGTTCAAGTTGCACGGCGCGGCTGGCCGAAGGCCAGGCGGGCATGCGCGCCGGCGCCAGCTCGACGCTGCTGCGCAGCGAATACGAGGCGGGCGAGCGCCTGCTGTGCCTGATCGAGCCCGAAACCGACTGTACCTTCGACCTGAACTACGAGAGCGATGCCGGCGCCGGGCGTGCTGTCAAGGTCAACGCCTTTGTCGACAGTGTCGAAAAGGTCGCGCCCAATGTCGTGCGCCTCACGCTGGAGCTGGCCGAAGGCGAGACCTTCGACTTCAAGCCGGGCCAGTTCATTCAGGTCCGCGTTCCCGGCACCGACATCGTGCGCAGCTATTCGCCTGCCAGCACTGCTGCGGAGCTGCCGAAGATCGAACTGCTGATCCGCCTGCTGCATGACGGCGTCATGTCCGGCTATCTGGAACATCGCGCCGCGCGCGACGACGTGCTGGAGCTTGAAGGTCCTTATGGCAGCTTCTTCCTGCGGGAGAAGGTGCGGGCGCCGCACATCATGGTGGCGGGCGGGACCGGCCTGGCGCCGATCCTGTCCATGATCGACACCATCCGCAACACGTCGGGCCGCAAGCCGCCTGTGATGCTCAGCTTTGGCTGCGCCACGCCGGATACGCTGTTCTGCCTGGATGACATCGCGCTGCGCGAGCAATGGCTGCCCGGCCTGTCGGCGCGAATCTCGGTGGACCGGGGTGCGACGGGAGACTTGCTGAGCGGCAACCCGGTCGATGCCATCCGGGAAGACGATGCCATGCACGCCGACACCGTCGCCTATCTGTGCGGCCCCCCCGCGATGATCGAGGCGGCCACGCGCCGCCTCGCCCAGATCGGGGTCCGCCCGGAAAACATTTACGCCGAGCAGTTTGCACCGTCGAACTAGCGGATCACCACAGGAGACAGCCATCGTGGAGCCCACCATTGCCCTTCCCTTTTCGCCAGAGCAGCAAGGCTGGTACGAAAAGGCCTGCGCCCGGATCGATGCCAGGCGCCTGCAGCAACTTCTGTCCAACCTGACGGACATCCATAGCCCGACCGGCGCTGTGCGCGACATCAACCAGTTCATGGCCGGCTATATGTCCAGCGTGGGCCTGAGCTCGGCATACCGCCCGATGAATGCCGGTACGGGCAATGCCGTCGGGGAAAAGCGCGGCAGCGGCGGCGGCGCCGCGCTGATGCTATACGCACCGATCGATACACATCTGGAAGGCGATGCCAGTGACCAGCCATGGACAGGCACCACCGCCGACCATGTCGACCTGCAGCCTGCCGCAAAAACGGTGGGAGACTGGGTCTATGGCCTCGGCTCGTCCAACCCGAAGGCCATGGTGGCGACGCTGACGGAGGTCGCGGCGGCGCTGATCGAGGCCGACGTGCCACTGGTCGGCGACCTGATCCTGGCGACGGCCGACGGCGGCATGCCCGCCGATATCGCCGACCGGGACCATGCCGGCATGTCAGGGGGCATCACGCACTTGCTGTCCCGCGGTGTGGCGCCGGACTTCGCCATCATCATGAAGCCGTGGAACTGGGTCTACCACGAAGAGCCAGGAATGGGCTGGTTCAAGCTGCGGGTGAAGGGGACGCTGGGCTATGCGGGCGTTCCGCGCGGCACGCCGGGCTTCCGCAGCTCGGTGGTGCCGGCCGCGCATGTCATCCTGGAACTGGAGCAATGGCTGGTCGACTACGCGGAACGCAATACCTCCGGCGTGGTCAAGCCGCACGGCTGGATCGCCGGCGTGCGCGCCGGCTGGCCAGAGCGGCCGGCGTTTCCTTCGGCGGTCACCGAGATCTTCTTCGACGTTCGCATCAATCCGCGCACCAGCCCGGGCGAGGTCAAAGCCCAGTTCGCGCAGTTCGTTGCGGACTTGCGTGCCCGGCATCCGGAACTGGATCTGGACTGGGAGATGTACGGCTCCGTTCCGGGCGGCACCACCTCGCCCTCCAACTGGATCGTCCAGTCGGCCAGGCGCGGATGGGAACATATCGAAGCGCGCCCTCACGGCATCCCTGAACTGCTTGGCGGACAGACCGACGGCGCGGCCCTGCGCCGCTTCGGCATTCCAACCGCACGCATCGGCTGGCCATGGCCGGCGCAGGGTTCGCCCGAAAGCGTGGCCGAGGGCCTGGGCGGCATGGGTGCCACCTATGTCCCGGACCTGCTGCCTTGCGCGCGCAAGATCATGTACGCCGTGATCGATACGCTGACGCGCGGACGCGCGGAACTCGGCTTGCGCTGAGGACTCCCGACAAACTTCCGACCCATTGCTTATGCCGAACGCAGACCTCCACTACTGGGAAGCCGCGGAGCTTGCACGCAAGATCCGCGCGCGCGACATCTCGCCTGTAGAAGTTACCGAAGCCATCCTTGAACGAATCTCCGACCTCGATCCGGCGCTGCACAGCTACGCCCTGGTCCTGCCTGAACAGGCGCTGGAACAGGCACGCGACGCCGAACGGGCGCTGATGCGCGGCGGCCCGCTCGGCGCGCTGCACGGCGTGCCGGTGGCGGTCAAGGATCTCTGCTGGCAGGCAGGATCGCCAACCGCCGCCGGTACCACGATCCATAAGGACTTTATCCCGACGGAAGATGCCACCGTCGTGCGCAAGCTGCGGGATGCCGGCGCCATCGTGCTGGGCAAGCTGCAGCTGACCGAAGGCGCCTTCGCCACCCATCACCCGAGCATACCGGAGCCGGTCAATCCCTGGCACCCCAACCACTGGGCCGGCGCCTCTTCCAGCGGCTCCGGTGTCGCCACGGCCGCCGGGCTTTGCTACGCATCGATCGGCACGGACACCGGCGGCTCGATCCGCTTCCCGGCGGCAGCCAATGGCCTGACCGGCATCAAGCCGACGTGGGGCCGGGTCAGCCGCCACGGGGTATTCGAGCTCGGTGCGAGCCTTGATCATGTGGGTCCGATTGCACGCAGCGCAGCCGATGCCGCGCTGATGCTAGGGACCATTGCCGGCCACGATCCACTGGATCCGACTTCGCTGCCACCCTCGCACCTCGATTTACCTGCCGAGGGGAGCGACCTGCGCGGTCTGCGCATCGGTGTCGATGTGCAATGGAACAGCGATGGCACGGATGACGTCATCAGCCAGGCCATCGACCGGGCCATCGACGTGCTCAAGGCGCTTGACGGGCAGGTCCGGGAGGTTCGCTTTCCCGCAGTGCGCACCGTGGTCGACGAATGGGAAATCAACTGCGGCGTCGAAGTCGCCGTGGCGCATGCGGGGACGTTCCCGCGCCTGTCGGCGGAATATGGGCCAGCGCTGACCCGGCTGATCGAGATTGGTCGCAATACCAGCGGCATGCGCTATCAGCAAGCCTTGCTGAACCGTGCTGCCTTCCGTGGCAAGGTCAACAAGCTGATGCAGGACATCGATCTGCTGATCGTCCCGGTACAGCCTTTCGCCGCACCGACGCATGAACAGCTGGGTGCGCTGGCGCAAGATCCGGAACTGAACAGCCGGCTGATCCAGTTCACGGCGCCGTTCAACTCCACCGGGCATCCCGCGATCACGCTGCCATGTGGATTCACGGCGGACGGCATGCCGATCGCATTCCAGCTGGTGGCGCGCCATAGTGAGGAAGCGCTGCTGTGCCGTGCCGGCATGGCATTCCAGCAGGCCACCGACTGGCACCGCTACCATCCGGAGATTGGCGTCAGGCGCGCTGACGCTGCGTGATGAGATCAGGCCGGGCAATGCCGGCCTGATCTCAATCCTGCCCGTCTTCCCGCAACGGTGTGATCGTTGCCGAATCGCGCGCGGCTTCCTCATAGATGCCGGTCAGCAGCGAAAGGAAGCGTGATGCCCTTTCAAATTTCTCCGACACCTCGCTGATTTCTTCCAGCCGTTTCACCAGGATCTCGGCCCTGACCTTGTAATACTCGTCTGTCAGCTTGACTCCCAGCGCACTGACGGTGTACGCAAAGGTCTTGCTGTTCTTTTCTCGCTGCTTTTCGATCAGACCGGCTGCTTCCAGCTTGCGCAAGCTGTACTGAATATTCGGGATATCGTCGCGGTTCATCAGGCGCGCAATGGTGGCACTATTCTTTGGCCGGTCCTGCATCCTGATGACGTGGAGAATGACGTGCTCCTCGTACTTGATATCCACGTCGGCGGCAATCGTCACCATCCCGGTGGACAGCACGAACCTGGAAAACGATTCATGGAACCGGATCAAGGCCCACTCGAACTCGGTGGCCTTCTGCTCCAGGTCGGTTTTTGCGAGATGCCACCCGCGTTGAAATTTCGGTTCCATGAGTTGACTGCGCCTATTGATTTCAGAGCCGCCTGGCGGAGGCGGCAGAAGAGCAAGACTGGATTATCCCACAACGCTGAGGCGTACTTGGAAGCAGACAGGCTGCCGGACAGCGGATTGTGCCGACCGCCTTTCATTGCACCTGATAGAGTTTGATAGAGAACACCCAGGTGAATTGATGCTGAACACCAGGCACTGGTCATCCTCAATGCGGCTCACCGAGGCGGGCAACTTGCCGGCAAGCCGCTCGTCCTCGCCCGCCGCCGGCGCAACCCAACCCACCCGCGCAGTGCTGCTGCGCAGCGGTGAAACAGCAAAGGGCGTGTAGGTTGTCACAGAGGACTCTGGCACCGAAGTCCTGCCGACCATCAAAGCCCTCCAGAGCCTGGCCGACCCACTTCCCACGCCGCTCGAGCGCCTGCATCTGCCACCAGTGCTGTCCGGCGCCGCCGGCACCAACCGCGCGCCGCCTGTCGGCGCCCGAATCGCCGCGGGCGATGATCTGGCCGCCGTGACGGTGTGGCTGGCACGCTATGCCGACAGCACGGCGACGCTGGCCACCTATCGCCGCGAGGTCGAGCGGCTAATCCTGTGGGCCGTGCTCCAACTGGGCAAGCCTTTGTCCTCGCTGACCCATGAGGACCTGCTCGCCTACGAGCGCTTCCTCGCCGATCCGCACCCGGCCGCGCGCTGGGTGCTGGCCGGCAACAAAAAGCTCGCACGCAATTCATCGGGACTGGCGCCCGTTCGCCGGGCCACTATCGCCTGGCAGCGTGCGCCAGGCGATAGTGATCCTGAACGCGCTGTTCGCCTGGCTGAGCGAGGCGGGCTACCTGGCCGGCAACCCGCTCGCCCTCGCCCGTCGCCGGCGCGCCCCCACCCAGGCGCGCATCGCCCGCTATCTGAGCCACGACCTGTGGGAGACGGTCAAAGACACCGTCGCGGCAATGCCGACCGAGACGGCGCGGGAACGCCTGCACGCGGCGCGCTGCCGCTGGGTGCTGACGGTGCTCTATCTGGGCGGCTTGCGCGCCTCCGAGCTGACAGCCACCACCATGGGCGCGTTCTTCTGCCGGCGCAACACCAAGGGGGGCGAGCGCTGATGGCTGGAGGTGACCGGCAAGGGCAACAAGCTCCGGCTAATGCCGGCCACCAACGCGACGCCAATGAAGCCGACCGTGACGCCAGCCATCCTGCAACTGGAAGACCTGAGCTGACATGCACGCTCGGAATTTTTCACTTTGGGGACTGTCTTATCGGTGCCTATTCTCTTGTCAGGCAGCATGGGAGACAGCGGAGGTCCAGGATGACCACCTACAGAAAAGAGACGCAGCAACCACCGGATACCGCCGAACTCTATCCGGACACCGCGGTCTATGCGCGCGTGGATTCGGTGGACCTGACGACCAAGGTGGCCTATGGCAATTGGTCGCCGAATGCCGATCTGGCCGCCCGGCTCGAATGTCCGATTTCGGCGCTCAACCCACAGGATTATCACTTCCTCGTCGTACCTCCCGAGGCCACCATCCTCGGCCAGAGCCTGGTGCGCGCCGTGCCGAAGTAACGGCAGACTGTCATCGCAGGTTTCAGCCAGGGCGGCATCATGAGCGCCGGCCTGGCGCTGACGCAGCCACGCCAGGTCAGCGGCTTCGGCCTGCTGTCCGGGCGGATCCTGCCCGAGATTGCGCCGCTGATCGCCGCGGCTGGGGAACTTCAGGCCATCGAGGGCTTTGTCTCCCATGGCGAGCGCGACGACAAGCTGCCGCTCGAGTGGGCGCACAAGGCTGACGCCTGGTTGCGTCAACTCGGCGTGCGAAAACGGCTTCGCCTGAATAAGTGGGATATCGGGAAGCAACCGCGGTGGCGTAGCGCCGCCCTAGCCGGGCAAAAGGCAGGCGTCCAGATACCTGCCCGGGCTGCCTACGCCGCCATGGCGCGGCGCTCATCGTCGTCCAGTTGCGGGCCATCCAGCGTGACACGCGAATGGTCTGTGCGGAACTTCTGGATAATCGGCTTGAGCTCTTCCTTCACGTGCGCCTCGCTGTAGCCGTTGAACAGGTGGCCGATCAGGCCGCGGCGCAGGTCCGTCGTGTCCATCAGCCAGTCGGCGATCGGGAAGGTGAGGTTCATGTTGTACTTCATCATGATCCCCATGTTGTGGTGCGCCGTATGGTGGCGGCGAATCGTATTGATGAACGGCGTGTTGCGCACGAACCAGTTGTCATGGACGTGACAGCAATAATGGAATGTCTCATAGATGAGGTACTGCCCCACCATCGTGCTGAACACAACGTAGCCGGCGTTGGTATTGATCAGCAGTGACACCAGATAGCCCAGGCCGCCGCCGCCCACGCCGAGCGTCACCAGCACGCGCCATGGGAAGAACACGATGCGGAACTCGCGCGTAGTATCGATCGTCGCCTCCTGGTCCGTGAAGTACTGGTGATGCTGGCGCGTATGGCGCTCATAGATGGCGCGCAGCGCGAACACGTCGATCCGGCGATGCATGACATAGCGGTGCAGGAACCATTCGACAAAGTTGCCGGCCAGGAATACCGGCAGCACCAGCGCCCACTCCCACGTGGCGTGCTGTAGCCGGCCGATCGCGTAGTACAACGCGGCAATCCCCACGCCATAGATCACGGTGATGTGGAGCAAGCCGTTGTAGAGCGGGCTGATGTCCGCCTTGTATTGCTCGCGGAACTTGCGTTGGCGTTCGGTCATCATGATGCGTCTCCGAGATCGTAGAGATCGTTAATTTTCAGGGTTGACTGAGTCGATTCACAACTAATATATTAGTAGGATATCTGTAGAAATCAGGGCTAAAAAAGCCCCCGACATGCCGAGGGCTGGGACAAGGGCTTGGGACGACTAACGGGACACCTCCTCCAGCGCCTTGCCCCTGGTTTCCACGCCGAGCACCAGCACAGCCAGCGCCGCCACCACGAACGACAGAGCGCCAAGCGTGAACACCCCGCCTTGCCCCGTCAGCGGCAGCAGCACGCCGACAAGATACGGCCCTGCCAGCGAGCCGATGCGCCCGATTGACGATGCGAAGCCGGAACCCGTCGCACGCGTGCGCGTGGGATACAACTCAGGCGTGTAGGCATAGAGCACCGACCACATCCCGAACAGGAAGAACTGCATGCAGAGCCCGGCGGCAATCAGCTGCTCCACTGGCACGCGGTGCACAGCCGCCTGGCCATAGACGAACGCAGCTGCGGCACTACCAAGCAACATCAGTGCGCAGGTCGGCTTGCGGCCCCATTTTTCGAGCAGCCATGCCGAAAAAATGAAGCCCGGAATACCCGCCAGCGAGATGTAGACCGTGTAGAGCACCGACTTGGTCACGGCGTAGCCCGCCTGCTGCAGCAGCGCACCAAGCCACGTCGTCAACCCATAGTAGCCAAGCAGCGCAAAGAACCATACCGACCACAACATGACCGTGCGGCGGGCATACGGCCCGGTCCACAGCGCCGCGAAGCGGGCCTTGCGGCTGCCTGTCTGCGGCGGTGGCGCATAGCTGTCGGCCACGGGCGGCAGCGCGCGGCCCCAGGCACGTTCCACATGGCTTTCGATGCCGGCCATCACGGCATCGGCCTCGGTCTTGCGGCCGACGTCTTCGAGCCAGCGAGGCGACTCGGGCACGCGGCGCCGCACCACGAACACAAACACAGCCGGCAGTGCCAGCGCCATGAAGAGGCCACGCCAGCCGATCAGCGGCAGCAGCGCGTAAGTCAGTGCGCCGGCCGCGATGAAGCCGATTGGCCAGAAGCCTTCGAGAATGGCCACATACTTGCCGCGCTTTTTTGCGGGGACGATCTCCGAGACCATCGAAAGCCCGATTGGAAATTCCATGCCCATGCCGAATCCCAGCAGTACGCGAAAGAGCATCAGCGTGGTCACGTTTTCCGCCAAGCCGCACATCAGGCTGCCAACGCCCCAAAACACCATGCTGACCTGGAACACCGGCTTGCGTCCGAAGCGGTCAGCCAGCAGGCCCGCCACGGCGGCACCGAGGAACATGCCGAGGAAGCTCGAACTGGCCAGCAATCCGGCCTGTGTGGCCGTGAGACCGAATTCCGCCTTGATCGAGCCGAGCACGAAAGTCATCAGCCCGAGATCCATCGAATCGAAGAACCACGCTGTCGCGATGATGCCGAACAGCGAGCGCTGATAGCCCGTCATCGGTAACCGCTCGAGACGGGCTGCGATACCCGCCTCCAGCCTGAGGGCGCCTGTCGACATATCCATGTCTGTCTCCTGTATGGGTGAGACGCGCTCTAGCCGGCGCGCTTGAGTAATATATTAGTTGGATAATACAAGCATTCAAGTGATAAACAGCTAGACCAGGGAAAATCCGGAGTTCGCGAAAATCGGGGTTGCAGGACGGCAGCCCCAGAGAAATCAGGCCACGCGTCGGGTGTCGTCTGCAGCCAGATCGTCGAAGGACAGGTGGCCCTGCCATGCATTGGCGACGACTTGCGCGTATCGCGCGGGCACATCGGCCACAGGGAAAGCCGTTGCCAAGCGTGCGACGCCAAGCGCATCCCCTGTTAGCCGATCGAGCTCGGTTCGGGCAACGCCGAATCTCCGGATATCGGTCGGAATGCCCAAGGCACCGACCAGGTCGCGGACTACGGCTGGCAGGCGTGCCACTGCGGTGTTCACATCAGCGTCGTCCACGCCGAACATCCGCGCGATAGTCAGCAGCTCCTCGCCACGTTCGTCCCGCAAGGCATCGAGCACGTACGGGAGCATCACCGCGTTGGTACTACCGTGCGACTGGTGTGTCATGCCGGCCACCGCATAGGCAATGCCGTGGACCGCGTTCAGCCCCGCACTGCCGTATGACAGCGCGGCGTAGACACTTGCATAGCTCATGCCGATTCGCGCTTCCGTGTCGGAGCCATCCAGGTAGCTGCGCATCAGGTATCGTGCGCACAGGGCTATCGACTCGCGCGCGAACAGCATGGTCAGCGCATTGCGGCCGCTGTAGCCCGGATCGGGCTGCCCGCCCCGATCGAAGCGTACAGAATCGAGCGTCAGGTAGGATTCGATCGCATGCGTCAGCGCGTCGATGCCCGCATCGGCCGTCACACGCGGCGGGCAGGTATAGGTGAACTCCGGATCGATCAGCGCGATACCCGGGCGCAGCCGGTTGTCCATCACGGCGACCTTCGTCGCATTGGCGGGATCAACGAGGATCGCACCCGGCGTCGCCTCCGATCCGGTGCCAGCCGTGGTCGGTAGCGCCACGAGCGGCAGAATCGGCGTGGCGGCGTCGATCATACCGACGAAACTACCGACCGGCTGCCCCGACGGCAGCGTCAGGCACAGCGCCTTGGCGAGGTCGATGGTGCTGCCACCGCCCAGGGCAATCACGTGGTCGACAAGCGCACCGGCCAGACGCTCCCGCACCACCGCCGTGGCCGCATCGCAGAGCGTGGTCGTAGGGTCGGCCATGCCGCCGTCGTACACGAGCAGGTCGATACCCTCTGCACGCGCCCCATCGACCAGTTCCTTGACCCATGGCGTATGGGCCGTGAAGAAGGTATCGGTCACCAGCAAGCCGCGCCGGTAATTCAGCCGCTTAAGCAGTGCGGGAAGCTGCGCGCGGGCTCCCGTGCCGACGATCAGCCGCGCAGGCGCGCAGAAGTAAACAAGGTCCTCGACTCTCATGACGTCTCCAGTGGGGCATGTTGTTCTGTGAGGGAGATGCGCCGGGTCAGGTGCGGCCAGTGCGCACGCAGCGTGGCAGCGACTTCCCCCGTGTTTTGCGTCAGCACGCTGTGGCCAGCGCCATCCAGCACGACAAGCACCGCGTCGGGGATCTTTTCCGCCATCGCAGCGGCGTGGCTGACCGGGCAGTCCTCGTCCTCGCTGCCGTGGATGATCAGCGTGGGGCAGTCGATCGCGCACAAGCCAGCGCGCTGGTCGGTCTCGCGCAACGCGCGCCAGGTCCAGGCAACGCTCCGGTGGTCCGCCGCTTCACGGAGCCCGAGCCGGTGTTCCCGGGCCGCGATTTCCTCAAGGAGCGGATCGGGCGCGAAGGACTCGAACCACTGCACCGCATTTAGCTGGGGCGTACCGGACACCAGCACCAGCCCGACGGGGTTCGGCAACGACGGCGTCTGCCGCGCCATAGCGAGGTAGGCCAGCACCACGGAGACCCCCATGCTCCAGCCGGCCAGCACGAACGGGCCATCTGCCGCGTGATCGGCAATCGTCTGCCGGAGCAGAGCAGCGAAGGCGTCGAGCGTGTAATCCTCGGGGCACCGTGGCCGCGGCGCGTGCCCTCTCCCCGGAAGGTTCGGCAGCACGAAGGTACAGGTATCGGCCATGGAATCGGCCAGCGGCAACCATGTGGACCGGGTGCCCTGGATGCCGTGCACCGCCACGACCCGGACGGGTCCCCAGCCGACCTCCACTACATCGCAGCCTTCCACATCCGCCCCCGAACACATCTAATATATTAGTAGCGTAATAGTAGAATCCAGGAGAAACGCAACTGTTCCCGGGAGAACGCACAGATGATACGTACAACCCATATACAATCGGTATTTCGTGATTCCGGATGCTCAGCAATGATTGGCAAGACCGCCTCCCGCGCCAAGGCCGCGCCTGCGCAGGACACCGAAGACATCCCCGAAGCCGCCGGCCAGCGCGGCAAGCTCACGGACCTGGCTTACGACCAGATCGAAGAGGCCATCGTCACGCTGCAACTGCAGCCGGGCAGCTCGATCTCCGAACTCCAGCTCAGCGAGCTGACCGGCATCGGCCGCACGCCGATCCGCGAAGCGATCCAGCGCCTCGCGCGCGAGCATTTGATCATCGTCCTGCCGCAACGCGGCCTGCTGATTTCGCCGATTGACGTGGCCAAGCAGTTACGCCTGCTGGAAACCCGACGTGAAGTGGAACGTCTGATCTGCCGCAACGCCGCCCGCCGTGCCACTCAGGAGCAGCGCGAGCACTTCAAACGGCTGGCCAGCGAATTCGCGCATTCGGCACGCGGTGGCGACGATGTCGCATTCGTCCGCGCGGACCGTGAGTTCAATGAACTGTGCCTCGTTGCAGCGCGCAATGAGTTCGCCGAAGGCGCCATGCGCTTAATGCACGGGTTGTCGAGGCGCTTCTGGTACCTGCACTACAAGGAAGCGGCCGACCTGCCGATGATGGCCAAGCTGCACGCCGCCGTGGCCGCAGCCATTGCGCGCGGCGACGTCGATGGCGCCGGCCAGGCGCTCGACGCCCTACTTGACAACATTGAGGACTTTACGCGCGCCACTGTGCTCGGCGACCGCCGCTAACCGCCCTTGAAAGATTGAAACCACGCTAGCAAATTAGGGAGAGAGCCCGCGAAATTGGAGGCCACCGGCTACTTGACGCAGGCGGCGAACACTACAGGCTGGATCACGATCAACCAGGCACGCCTAGTAGTCCGTCGACCTCGTCGTGGTTTCCCACGCCTGGAACGTCTCGCTCAGCGCCGACAGCCGCTTCATGACCAGATCATAGGCATCGTTGCCCAGTAGCAGGTTAACTGGTGGGTCGTCGTTCCCGACCAGTTGCAGGAGCACCGCCGCGGCCTTGGCCGGGTCTCCGGCCTGTCGGCCACTCTTGGCCTGGCGTGCCCGGCGAATCGGCCCGAAGATTGGGTCGTAGTCCTCGATGGTGTGTTCCGAGCGCACCATCGAGCGACCGGCCCAATCCGTGCGGAACGAACCCGGGGCCACGGACGTTACCTTGATCCCGAGCGGGCCAACCTCGCGCGCAAGCGATTCCGAAATGCCCTCGAGCGCGAACTTGCTACCGCAGTAGTAGGCAACGCCGGGCAATCCCACGTGCCCCGCCATCGACGTGATATTGACGATATGTCCCGTGCGCCGTGCCCGCATGGAAGGCAACACAGCCTTGATCATCGCGACGGCGCCAAAGACGTTCGTGTTGAATTGGCGAATCAGCTCTTCGAGTGACGACTCCTCGACGGTGCCTTCGTGCCCGTAGCCGGCATTGTTCACCAGCACATCAATCGGTCCGACTCGCGCCACAATGTCATGGATCGCCGGCTCAATCGCCGCAAAATCCGTCACGTCGAGCACCACGCCGTATGCATTGTTTTCATGCAGGCGCTCAAGCGCCTCCTTGGCCTCGACGCTTCTGACCGTACCGATCACCGTATGGCCATTGGCGAGCGCAGCTTCGGCCAGCGCGCGACCGAAACCGGAATTGGCACCGGTGATCAGGAGAACACTACGGTTGTGTTGATTCATGAAAGCCTCCTTGCAAGCGAACTCGTCAACGCATCGGCATCCGCTCAGTGTCCGGCGCTCTGGCCGCCGTCTACATGCAGAATCTCGCCGGTAACGAAGGGCGCTGCGTCCAGATAGAGGACGGCATCGACAATATCGCGCATCTCGCCCATATGGCCCATCGGGTGCAGGGCGCCAAGCGCTTCGTGGGTTTCCGGCGCATGCATCGGCGACTTGATGATGCCAGGGGCAACCGCATTGGCGCGAATGCCTGTCTTGGCATACTCGATCGCAAGCGATTTGGTGGCAGCGTTCAGGCCACCCTTGGTCAGCGAGGCCAGCACCGACGGCACCCCATTGATCGCATGATCGACCAGGCTGGTCGTGATGCTGACCACGTGGCCGCTGTGATTCTTCTCCATTTCGGCGATGGCCAACTGCGTGATATGGAAGAAGCCCTTCAGGTTAATGCCGGTCACGGCTGCGTAATCCTCGTCGGTATAGCTGGTGAACGGCTTGGCGATAAAGATGCCGGCGTTGTTGACCAGCGTATCGATGCGGCCGAACTTTGCCACGGCTTCGGCGATGACGCGGCGCGCCGTAGACGGATCGGCGATATCGCCAGGGACTGCCAGGATGTCCTGGTCGTCGGACTGCTTGATGCTGCGTGCCGTGGCGACAACGCGATGACCACGCTCCCGGAAGGCCTTGACCAGTTCAGCGCCAATGCCTTGCGACGCGCCTGTTACGACTACGACTTTCTGTGATGCACTCATTTTGGACCTCAATGTAAGTTTGAATCGGCTTGCTTGCCGGTCGGGCCCGGCGGCTCCGATGGGTTCCAATCTAGGCGATTCACTTTCGCATTCGAAGACCTTGGCGGCACAAACAGTCTTGCGCGGCAAGTACAAATAGAGCAGGCGAATCTTCCGGCGGAAATGGCGCACGTAACCTCCCGGTCACTTTGCCGCACGCCAGGAATCGACTTCTGCCGATGGCGCACATTTGATGGATACATCGCTTGGTCCTGAGCGACACGCTGTCACTATCGAAAGCAATGAAACGGCAATTCGATGACCTCCAGCTTGGTAGCATCGAGCTACTCTGCCTGGCCGCCAAACTGGGCAGCTTCACAGCAGCTGCGATAGCCGACGGCGTGACACCGCCAGCAGTCAGCCGCACTGTGCAGCGGCTGGAAGAACGCCTGGGGGGTACGTCTGTTTGTGCGGACCACCCGACCCGCGCTCGGCGGAAGACTTGTTGGATCCATCCATGTTCGGCGGTGCATTGGACACGAGGGAGCCATATGGCACTCCGTTCTACGAACTGGACCAGATTGTCGACTTCGCCAAGGTGCTCCAACTGGAGGTGCAGTTGGACGTCGAGAGGGATGCGCTGCTTGAGCGGCGCGTCATCGCCACCCGTAACATGCGAACGGGCGAGGAGCGCCCGGCATCCTATTTCGATGAGTATCCGGAGCAACGAGCGCTTCGGCCAGCAATCTCCACAACATATCTGCCCGCCATCCCTTCGCAACCCGCGCCGCCGGTGTATCGCGCAACCCGTCACGCAGCGGGTTGTCGTCAACCAGCGCGAGCAGGCTGGTGATTACCGACTCAAGCTCCCCGTTCGGGTTGTAAGTCGGTTCGATCTTCTTCAACAGCATGCCAGTCCTCTCTCTGAAGATCGCACTGTTGGCACCTTTCTCACTCACTTCACCGCTGACCGCAACGCACACGGTCACCGTCTATCCGAGCAGCCGCAATACGCATCAGCTATTTGGCTTGACGCGCCGCCGAAATGATCGCTGCTGCGACTTGATCAGGCTTTGAGATCATCGCCACGTGACTCGCATCCACGTTGACGACCGTTGCACCGATCTGCTTTGCCATTTTGGCCTGGAAGTTTGGGTCGACCATGTGATCCTTGCCGGTCGCTGTGATGACGAATCAGGAAGGTTTGTCGTGCCATGCAGCGTGTGCAATCTTTTCGTCGAGGGAACCGGCGAACCACGGTTCCTGCGTTGCCGCTAGCAGATGTGCTTGTGCCAGCGAGAGATCTGGGGCGAAGTCTTCCGCAATTGCCTTGTCCGACAAGGTCAAATAGCCCGCTGCATCCTTGTGCAATTCGGCAGCCCATGATGGCGCAGGAAGCTCCCTTCTAATCTCGTTCGTCGATTGCCCGCTGTCAGGCGCGAAGGCAGCAACATAGACCAGCACTTTGACCTTGTCGTTGTTGCCAGCCTGTGTGATGACAGAGCCAGCCCAGGAATGTCTGACCAGAATTACTGGGCCAGTCTGCCGGTCGATTGCTCGATTTGTCGCCGAAACGTCGTCGTTCAACGAGGTCAAGGGATTCTGCACGGCCGTTACATGCAGCCCCTTTGATTCGAGAATGGGGATGACTTTATTCCAGCTCGAACCGTCCGAGAAGGCGCCGTGCACCAGCACGACGTTCTTGCCTGCCAGATCAGGATCGAGGGCCGCGTGAACGGTCGCAGTGGACAGGAAGCTGGTAGCTATGACCATTGACAACGACAATTTCCTCATGAACATGTTCAAAGCTTGCCTCTTCGATTAGTAAGGTGTGACGTGAGGATATTCTTGCGCAGCACATCATTGGATGTTCTCGATCCAAATCAGGGTTAGAACAAGAGAAGGCATCAGATTCAGTATTCGGGAGAATTGGGCGGCTTGGCCCCTAAATCTTGGGAACGCATCAAAAGGAGCGGGCCAGTGCGCGGGCTTCTTGCGCTGCCTCGAATCGTCCGGATTGCCCGTGCGCCCCCAGCAGGGTCTTCTCGACCAGGATGCCCTGCACGTCGGTGACCCCGACAAATTTCAGCCACATCTCGACATAAGGCCGCTGCAGGTCATATTCGCGTGCTGGTGTAAAGGATCCCGGCGACGAGTAATCGAGCCCGCGCGCATAGACGACCGCCGCTTTCTTGCCTGCGAGCTTGCCGGCGAAACCCGTGCCGTCGAAAGTGAAAAGCACATCCTTGTGCGAAATGACGTCGATCAGGTGCTTGAGCTTGTACGGAATGCCGAAATTCCACAGGGGTATGCCGAACAGAAATTTGTCCGCCGCGTGAAACGGCGCCGCAAGTTCCTCGATGCGCCTCCATTCCGACTCCTGAGCCGGCGTCCGCGCCGTGACGCCAAGGCCAGCGTACTTCGCCGCCATCGCATGGCTATCGAATTCCGGCATCGCCAGGTTCCAGACGTCCAGCGTCTGGATGGTGTCCGCCGGATTGGTCTCTCCGTAGGCATCGAGAAAGGCGCGGCAGACTTCGATGGAAGCTGAGTCCTGCTTGCGCGGCGAGCATTCGATGTAAAGCAGTTGAGCCATGTCAGCAAATTCCTGTGGTGGACATGTGGAAGCGAAGCACTTAGTGAAACTTGCCAGCCGAGACGGAGTTTCGTCGACGAGTTCCCTCGGTACGGTCAACGCCACTCTAGTCCCGGGCAAAACCGCCAAGAACACCCTCGCTGTAAAAAGAGTTGTTCCGGACGGAACAAAGTCCCTGGTGTAGCCTGGAGGCGAGCGTTGCAGCACGGCAACATGCGGTGGATCTTAGGACAAATTCACGAGTTGCCGATCCAAAATCCCTCATCGACGAGCGGTTTGGAATTGCCGGGCCATGCCTGGGGGGCAGGGTTCGATCGCTCGGTTACCGTTCCAACTCACGCGACGTTGTCGATGCGATGTCCTCCGCCCGAATGCGCGGAGGGCAAGCTGGGATCAGCTGGGTATCATGACGGGCAGCAGATATGCCTGCATCACGGTCATGATGCCGAAGGTCCCTTTACGTAGCGAGGAATCACGTTGACGCCGATGCCGCTCGCAACCATTGCTCGGCGCCATCGATCAACTGCTGCGCGAGCAGACTGGCATGCGGCGTCAGCGCGGCAAAATCGCGCGCGCAAAGATGAAGCCGCCTCGCGGCCCACGGCTCCGAAAGCGGCAAGATCGCAAGACTTCGGCGGCGCAACGTCTTAGCCGTGGCGGCGGACAGAATCGAGATGCCGATACCCGCTTCGACCAGCATCCCCACATGCTCGATGCTGCGCATGTGAATGCGGTAATAAAGCTGGCGGCCAAGACGCGACGCGCGCTCCGCGAGATGCGTTTCCAGCGCCGTGTCTGCCAGACCGACAAAAGCCTCGTCGAGAATATCCGCAAACGCCACGGACGCTTGTGATGCTGCGCGATGCGAACGGCTGGCCACTACGACGAGTTGGTCTTGTACTATCAGATGCGTTTGCAAGCTCGCGAGATCCGTGATGTCGGCGACGATGCCGAGATCCGCCCGCCCCTCCGCCAACGCCTGGACGATGTCCGAACTGGGACGCTCTTCGAGATCAATCGAAAGATCCGGATAGGCCGCCAGGAAGCGGCTGAGTTGTGGCGGCAGAAACGCAGCCAACGCGGCGGTATTGGATAGCAGCCTGATGCGTCCCTTCAGACCCGTAGCGTACGTACGCAATTCGCCGCGCATCTGTTCGACCTGGCCGAGGATCGAGCGGGCGTGACGGACCAGCGCCTCGCCGGCCGCGGTTGCGCGCACGCCGCGACGGTTACGCTCCAGCAACGGCGCTCCGAGCGCCCTCTCCATGCCGGCGATGCGCTCACTGACTGACGCGAGAGCCAGATGCGTCGCCCGTGCGCCCTGTGTCAGGCTGCCGCATTCAACCACGGTCAGGAATAGCCGCATATCGGTCAAGTCGAAGCGCATGACTGGATCTCGTGATTTCGGTTTTTCCGAAGTCTAGCACCGGAAATGCCAGATTGCGGGAACGCAGCCTCGTGGCTAGCATCCTTCCCATGCATCCAATTCTTTTGGTTTCCTGTGCAGGATTACTGGCTGGCGCGATGAATGCGCTGGCAGGCGGTGGCACGTTCGTCACCTTGCCAGCGCTTATTGCAGCGGGCGTGCCACCGGTTCAGGCGAATACTTCGAGCACGGTCGCGCTCTTCCCCGGCGGCCTCGCAAGCGTGTGGGCGTATCGCGACGGACTCGGGCCGGTAGGTTCGGCGTCGATGCGCTCGCTGGCGATCGCGACGCTGTGCGGCGGATTCGCTGGGGCGATCCTACTGCTGCGGACGTCGTCGGCAGCATTCCCTTTCGTGCTGCCATGGCTGCTTCTGATCGCGACGTTTGCGCTTGCATTCGGGCGACGGCTCGGCGAGGCGCTGCGTGCTCGCTGGCGCATTGGCAGGAACGCGGTACTGGCGATTCAATTCGCGCTCGGTGTGTACGGCGGCTATTTCGGCGGTGCGGTCGGGATCATGATGATTGCGATTTGGGGATTACTCGACAGCCGCGATCTCAAGAGTTTCAATGCACCTCGCACGCTGCTCGTCAGTGCGGCGAACGCAGTCGCCGTTCTCACGTTCATTGTCGCGCATGCGGTGCGCTGGCCAGAGACGCTTGCGATGCTGGTCGCGGCGGCCATCGGCGGATATGGCGGCGCGCGGATCGGGCGACGAGCGTCGCCGGTAATCATCCGCTCGGGCACGTTGCTAGCGACCTTCTGCATCACGCTGGCGTTCTTCGTGCGAGCCTATGCGCCCACCCTGTTGCACCATTGATCGATGCCCTGTTGATTTGCGCTTCGTCCTGAGCGAACACCATGATCTCTGCCTTGTTCGAGACGATCGGTTCGATCGCCATACTTGCCAGCATTGCCGCGCATGCCCTGATAGACCGACGAGTACGTGTATGCGTCGCTCGCGACAGCGCAGCTGAGTCCCCGACCGCGTGGACCGCCCACCCGATACCGTCGACCGGTAGACCAGTTTGCTCGCGGATTCGATGGCGCCGCCGCTCGCGGCGCCATCCCTAGCGCCATTGGCGCGAGAAGCCGGGGATTTGCTTGCGTCGGTGGTGGCTGAAGTCGCCTTGCCGCAATCGACATTGTTGCCCTGCGATCTATTCCACGCAGGTACAAGCCTTGTACCGCACTGCATCTTTCTTCGTCGCATCGGTACTTATAGGGTCTTCGACGGCGTAGCGTAGCGTTTATCTCCCTTTGTGATTCTTTCGCATGAGACTGCACATTCAGAAGATCGAAGCGAGTCATTCATCAGCTGAATTTCCACGCGCGACGTTACGCTGATCACTCCGCTCACGGTGGCAGGAATGAACGCTGTTTGAGCACACCGCTACCAGCGGTAACTAAGTAGAGCAGAAATGGGATTACAAGAAAAGCTGGATGCCTTCAAGGCGAACTTCGAGGGAAAGGTTCGCCACCTCACGTAGTGGAAATCTTTCACCGGGCCACCGCCGAGCCCCTCGCGACGCGGCTTAATGTTAGTGCGGACGAATAGTTAACTTATTGATTTTCCGAGTTTTGTGCGCAGATTTGGCAGAGTATCTTTATTTCAGGCTGACCGATGTTCAGCGTGGCGGCCGCGCGCCTGTGGGCGCGCTGGCCGAAATGAATCTATCGCCAGCGAAGTTGGGGGCCACCGGACCATCAGGGCGGCGGGCCCGATCTTTTCCGCCGCCCTCAGTTGTACAGTCGTATTGACCTTCCCGTCTCCTCGAGCTTTCGCTGCGTTTTTGCATTTGACGTTTGTTAGGTAACGAGCCTGGCAGGCGCACTCAATCTTGCCGGGTTGCGACGACCAATCGCTAAACGTCAGTCGTAGAATGCGGGGAGCAGCTTAAGCTTGTCGGATTGTTGCTTGTCATGATTGATGAAAAGTTTCGCCTTGTATGTCGCTATCAGCTGCCTGACTTTTTCCATCGACGCGATTGATTCTGCATTATTTGTATTCAGGGACGGGACTATGCTTCTCTCGAAATTCGCTTCCAAATGAACGACGTCGCCGGACAGGATAATGAAGCCAGAATTCTTGAGATGGACTAGCAGCGACTGGCTACCGGGAGTGTGCCCTGGCGTGGAAACCAAAATAACGCTCCCGTCGCCGAATACATCGGAATCACCATCGATAAGCTGGAGGTTCTTCGGCGTCCCCAAGAGCTTACGCGCCAGTGCCATCAATTGATTTACATTGTCGTTCGACCCGTTGGGCGAATGTATCCAGCTATACTCAGCCCGCTGCATCAGAATTGTGGAGTTGGCAAACAAGCTCACGTTACCAATGTGATCTCCATGCGTGTGCGATATCGCAACCCGATTGATATCGCCTGGCTTCAGCCCGATTTCGGCGAGTTGATCTGTCAGCGTCTTGTCGAGGTGATAGACGATCAATTTCGGTAAAGTGGACCAACCTTTAGGGTCGTTGAACGCTACTTCAGGAACACCCGTATCCCAAAGCAACCATTCGCTTCCATGCTTTATGAGCCAGCAAGTAGATGAGAACTCGATACTGTGTCCAGCGTTCTCGCCCGGCGTCCATACGGACTCGTCGTTTGCAAGGGAGCGACCACAATCCAACCGAAAGAGCTGTTCGGCGACACCGGCCTTGACGGGATCCGGTAGTTTGGAACCTGCGAACGCATCTGGCGCTCCTTCCATTATGGACAAGAAGGCAACCAAAAGGAACGACACCGCTACTTTTGTTTGTCTCAGCATGACTACTCCTCTTCTGAGAAAATACACCACTCATCACCGCGCAGCGCTTTACATTGCGCAAAACGTAACAACTGAAAAACTGCCGAGGCAAACCAATCGGGTTTCTGTTGCAGCAATCTGTCGAATATCACGGAGCACGTGATACCAATGGCTTGTCCTTTTCAATAATATAGTGGGCGAGGGCCTTGAACGGCTTGCCTCCGACATTACACACGTTATGCACTTCACCGGGCGCGAACTGCAGCGGTTGTCCGGCTTTGAGAATCAAGTCCGGCTTACCATCGAACTTCGCGACAGCCTCTCCCTCCAGAACATAGGCGCTTTCAAACCCTGGATGAGAATGCCGGCCGGTGCAGCCACCTGGCTCAAGTCCTGCAATCACACTCACTATCTGGTAGCCCGACGGGAAGTCGATCGTCTGTAGTGGCGTTCGCGTCTGAGCAAGTAAGTTGGTTCCGGTAGCAGCAAGCAAGATAATGGCAGTCGAAAATACCGCCAACGGTCGCGTCACAGATGACATTTGTCTCTCTTCCTAATGAAATTGTTGAAAGATCGGGGCCTCTTTCGAGTCTTTCGTGACCATTCTGACGGAGCTTGCACGCGAGCTTTTGCCGCGTGCTGAGAATCTTTTCCTAAATCAATTCGGCTCCTGACATTATCGGGTCGTTGCCCTCGGGAAAGACTTTAGAGCCTGAGCCGCCATCCTGAAAGCGAAAAGACGGCATAGGGGTATCCCGCCCAGCGATAACCGCCCCATCGCGCGCGCTCCTGCACTTCCCGATCTGTTCCCGCCACGCACAACTGTTTGTGCGTCGCCGGTATTCGTCTGGGCGAAAGGTGGTCCTAAATTTGGACCACTCCCATCGATCCAGAGGTTTCAAATGAGTGCATCCCACGAAGTCGCAACCATCACCGGCGCATCCCAGGGCATCGGTGCCGAGCTGGTCAAGGCGCCCTTCGGGTTAACGATAGTTGCCCCATCTTCGCTCGATAACTAGGCTGACAATTAATTGTTAACAATTGATTGTTGTCAAAAATCAGCGAGAAGACCATGCGTATAGATCACTTCGAGACCCTGTCCTGCGATGCTGGATGGCGAAACTATTACTTCCTCAAGGTAGTGACCTCCGATGGAACCGTCGGCTGGAGCGAATACGACGAGTCGTTTGGCCCCCCGGGGCTGACCGGTGTCATTGAGCAACTGGGGGCACGCCTGATCGGCAAATCCGTGTATGACCACGAGGAGGCCTATGGCCGGCTTGCCGCCTCCTTGCGCCCTGCCCCCCATGGGCTTAGTGCGGAAGCGATCGGCGCCATCGAAAATGCCCTGCTCGATGCGAAAGCCAAATCCCTTGGCGTACCGGTCTATCAACTGCTGGGCGGGAAGCATCGGGACAGCGTCCCGATTTATTGGTCGCACTGCGCAACCTGGCGTATCAGCCATCCCACGCTTTATCCGCCTGCCATCGTCGACCTGGACGGTGTCAAGAAGGCAGGCGAAGACGCACGAAAATCCGGGATTTCCGCGCTCAAGACGAACCTGTTCGTCAATGAGGATGGCAAGCCGCGCCAATGGATGGCAGGTTTCGGGTCGCCCTACGCGCCGTCCCTCAATGTCGACAAGGCGTTGCTGCGCAACCTGCGCGCGCACCTTGAAGCGCTTCGCGACGGCGCCGGCCCCGACGTCGATATCCTGGTGGACCTGAACTTCAACGCGCGTACCGAGGGCTATCTCTCGCTGATCAAGGCCATCAAGGACTTCGATCTGTTCTGGGTGGAGCTCGATATCTACAACCCGGAGGCCATGGCGTACATCCGCCAACGCAGCCACGCACCGATTGCCGCGTGCGAAACGCTGTTCGGCATCCGTCAGTTCCTGCCCTATTTCCAGGCCCAATCCATGGACGTGGCCATCATCGATGCCGTCTGGAATGGCGTGTGGCAGGCCATGAAGATCGCCAACGTGGCGGACGCCTTCGACGTCAACATCGCGCCGCATAACTTCTACAGCCACCTGTCGACGATGATGAACGTTCATTTCGCCGCAGCGGTGCCGAACCTGCGCGTGATGGAAGTCGATGTGGATCGCCTGGCCTGGGACGACCAGTTGTTCACCCGGACGCCCGAGATCGTGAATGGCGCCATCCAGGTCCCGGAAGCTCCGGGCTGGGGCTGCGACCCGATCGAAGAGGTTCTGCGCGCCCACCCCCCGAAAGTCCGCCGGAGCCATTTGGGTCTGTAATCCCACTCCTGGCGACCTTGCGCAACAGCAGGCGTGGTCTCTTCCCGCCACGCCTGTATCACCAGTCGAATCGCCTTCCGGGCGGAGTGGAAACCTGTCGTGGGTGGCCACGCCGGACTCCCCCGGAAGCTACCCCATCACATGACGATCTGAAAGGATGGCGAGATTATGAAGACGATTTCCACCTCTGCGGCGCTGCCAGGCTCGGCACCCGCGCACGCGGTCGATGAAGTCCAGCGAGCCTTTTCCAAGGTGACGTGGCGCATTATCCCGTTCCTTTTCATCTGCTATGTGTTCGCCTATCTGGACCGCGTAAACATTGGCTTTGCTGCGCTCCAGATGAAGCAGGACCTCGGTTTTTCAGATGCCGTCTACGGTCTTGGCGCCGGCATCTTCTTCATTGGGTATTTTCTGTTCGAGGTGCCCAGCAATCTTCTGCTCGAGAAGATTGGCGCACGCAAGACGCTGATGCGCATCATGATGGTCTGGGGCGTTATTTCGGCAAGCTTCGCGTTTATCACCACGCCCACTCAGTTCTACCTAGCCCGCTTTCTTCTTGGCGCCTTTGAGGCCGGATTCTTTCCGGGCATTGTGGTCTATCTGACCTATTGGTTCCCCCCAATGATGCGCGGGAAGATCATCACGGTCTTCATGTCGGCCATTGCCGTGTCGGGCGTCATTGGCGGTCCATTGTCCGGCTGGATCATGGCCAATATGGGCAGCACTTCGGGATTCGCCGGCTGGCAATGGCTGTTCATCATCGAAGCCGTTCCCTCCATCATCCTGGGAATTTTTGTCTTCTTCGTACTCTCCGACAAACCGGCCGACGCCAGGTGGCTGTCCGCCAGGGAGAGGGAGGTCGTCATCCACGCAGTGGGTGCCACGGGCGGCCATGACCACGATGCCTCCTTCTGGAGAACGCTGCGCGATCCGCGGCTGTATGCGCTGTCGGCGATCTACTTTGCGATTGCGGCCGGCCTCTACATCATCAGCTTCTGGCTCCCCGCGATGATCCGCAGCTACAACGTGACTGACCCCCTGCATATTGGCATTCTGACGGTGATTCCCTACGGCATCACCACCGCCGGCATGGTTGTCATCGGCAAGCATTCGGACAAGACACGCGAGCGCCGCTGGCACGTCGCGCTGGGTATGATCGTCGCGGCGCTCGGTTTGGTCACCGTGACCTTCGTGCATGACAGCCTCACCGCAGCACTGACTGTGCTCTCGATCACCACCTTGGGCATCCTGACCGCCATGCCGCTGTTCTGGACGATCCCGACGTCGTACCTTTCCAGTTCTGGCGCTGCGGGCGGTATTGCCGTCATCAACAGCATCGGTCTGATCGGCGGCTTTGCTAGCCCGTCCGTTATCGGGTGGGTGAAGACCACAACGGGCTCGCTGGACTACGGCTTGTACACCTTCGCCACAATCCTGGTGCTCGGATCGATTCTTCTGCTCGTCGCCATGCCACAGCGTTTGCTTCGAGAAGACATCCGGCACTGATCGCCGGTCCATTTCCTCAGGGACTAATGAAAATTCTTCCCTGTCTGCGCGGAAACGATTGATTGAGAGCTTTATGCGAATTCTAGTGCTTGGCGCCGGTGCAATCGGCGGCTATTACGGCGGTCGTCTGGTCCAGCAAGGGGCCGACGTCACCTTCCTCGTGCGTCCCGCCCGGCGCGCAATTCTCGAACGCGACGACTTGAACATCCGTAGCCAGTATGGCGATTTCCATGCCCCCGTGAAAACCGTCACGCAAGAGCAACTCAGCGGTCATTGGGATATCGTACTGCTGACCAGCAAGGCCTATGATTTGGATTCAGCGATCGAAGCCATCCGTCCTGCCGTGGGGCCCAATACGGTCGTGCTGCCTCTTCTGAATGGCATGGCCCACATCGAAAAGCTGAATGCCGCTTTCGGTGCCGGGCGCGTGCTCGGTGGCCTGGCGAAAATCATAGTCACGCTCGATGACGACGGAACTATTCAGCATCTGAACGATTGGTGCTATATCAAGTTCGGCGAACAGTCCGGCGTCATGAGTGAGCGTGTACAGGCGCTTCAACGCGCGTTTCCCACGGGGAGCGTGGTAGCGAGTGCCGTCCCCGATATCATGCGCAACATGTGGGAAAAGCTTGTCCACCTGTCCACCGTGGCTACGGTCACAACCCTCTTGCGCGCGAGCGTCGGAGAGATTGCCCGGGTACCAGGAGGCACGGATCTCTTTTACCAGGTGCTATCGATCCATGCCGAGGTTGCCGCCCGCGAGGGGTATCCGATGACCGAGGCCTTTCTCGCCGAGTACCGCCAGTTGTTTGCCAACAAGGCATCCGCTTATGTCCCGTCGATATTGCGTGATTTGGAAAGAAAATCGTCGATCGAGGGTGAACATATCGTGGGGTATATGTTGGGCTGCGTCAGAGCTCATGGGCTGGACGATACCGTGCATCGGCTTTGCTGGATGAACCTGAAGGCATATGAATTGCGGCTTGCGGCCGGAAGGCTCTGAGCGTTCCAAGTGCGTGTTGGTGTCGTGGCCCCGACACGACCTGGCCCCCTGGCCGACGCGGAGAGTGCCAACAACTAATTGCCTACAATTAACAAGAGTCCCGGACCCGTCGCGGTATGATGCGATCAACGGTTGCTCCGGGACAGGAAATGAAGCGGACCGTGTCCATGTGTGGCGATTAGGCCACAATTACACTTGCCAGAGTAAGCAATACATGACTACTCGCGTTGAAATCGACAAGCGGAGCCTGGACCGACAGGCTGCCGACTGGATTCGCGACGCCATCTTTTCCGGAGATCTGGCGCCCGGTTCCAAGCTCACGGAAATCTCGCTAGCGACACAAATCGGCCTTTCCCGCTCGACGGTTCGCGCTGGCATGCAGCGACTTGCCAACGAAGGCTTGTTGATCCAGCACGCCTATACCGGCTGGGAAGTCGTCTCTCTCTCCGCAACGGATGCTTGGGAACTGTATACGCTGCGCAGCAACCTTGAGGGAATGGCCGCACGCCTGGCCGCGGCGAACATCGACGAGGCGGGCCGCCAGCGCCTACTCGACGCCTTGGCGGAATTGAAGTCTGCTATCAAGGACAAGGACCGCAGACGCATCGCCCAGGCCGACCTGGCCTTTCACAAGACCGTAGTTGCGTTGTCGCGCCATCGCCGCCTCATTGTCCAGTACGGTCTAATCAGCGACCCGGTCTTACTCTATATCTTACTGACCACAAGGTTGATGGAGTATTCCGAAGCCATATATGCCGAGCACGAGCAGATGGCTGCGGCAATCTTGAATGGCGACGCCGCGCAAGCGGAGAAACTTGTTTGTGATTCTGCAAAGATGCATGGCGAGCGCCTTGTGAAGGTACTACAGACACAAGGCGAGATTCAGGAGGCTTGAGCGGCCGGCACCACGGAGCCATCCAGCACACCCAGCTCCGCCTTGCCGCCAGCCGTCCTACTGAACGATGCCACGTCACTATCGTGCGCCATCCTGCCCGAGGGGTTGTACGTCCACAATAGCCTCGTCGCTGACGCAATCACGATTCACGCGTTCGCCGTGCGTTACCCGCGCATCACGTTCAGCGTTCGGGTCGGCATCCCGGCCAACCTCCTGCACGCGAGGGATCAGGGCGAATTCGACGTAGTAATCGGCGGACACGGCCGGCACGCCCGTCCGGGACGTGTGCTTTGGCGCGAGCCGTTTGCCTGGGCCGGCGCTGAGTGGGTAGCGTTCGCGGCCAGCGCGCCGGTGCTGCTAGCGCTGCTCCCGGACCCTGCCCATATCGCGAAGCCGCACTGGCTGCGCTCGCTAGACCTGGCCGCGGCTATCGCATTGCGATGGTATGTTCAAGCGGCGCCGGGCTGCGACCCGCCGCGAAGGCTGGCTTCGCCATCACCCCGATCGCGCATACACAAGTCGTGCACGGCTTGCACGTGATAGCGCCCGATGGCGGGCTTCCTGCACTACCGGATGTTGAATTCACGATGTTCGCGACGCCTGGTCCATCCGCGAATGTCGCAGACGAAGTGGGCATCGCCATCGTGCTGGCGTTTGCGCACAAAGGCGAGGCAAACGACGCGAGCAGTCACCGAACCACGCAGACTGCACTCTACGAGCGTACACAAGAATAGTTGGATGCATTGGATTCCCCCCTCCGGTCGGGACGTCCCATTCGTTACCATGGCGCACAACTGTTTATGCGCCGATGGTATTCGCCGATTGAAGACCTTCCTATAGATTTCCACCTACGGACCCATTGGTCAAAGGGCAAAGTCGCCGACGCCAGCCAATTGCGACGCGGCTACTGCAGCAGGACAGAGCGCAATGAATCAGATGAATCCCGCCTTCGTGATGCTAGATGTGCAAAGTCCGATCGACACTCGTCAAATCCCGATCCAACGCGTCGGTGTCAAGGGGGTGCGTTATCCGCTAGCCGTCTGCACGTCCGATGGCGCGATCCAGCTCACCATAGGCACCTGGAATCTCGATATCCAACTGCCGGCGGAGCAGAAAGGCACACACATGTCGCGCTTTGTCGCGCTACTCGAAGAAAGTCGAGCACCGCTCGGGCTTGTACGTTTTTCGCACCATGCTGGAGAAGCTGGACGCCACCGCCGGCCGCATCGAAGTTTATTTCCCCTATTTCATCAGCAAGACCGCGCCGGTCTCGGGCGTCAAGAGCCTGCTCGACTACGAAGTGACGCTGATCGGCGAGAAGCGTGACGCTGCCACGCGTTTCTCCGTGCAGGTACTTGTTCCTGTTCCAGTGACAAGCCTCTGCCCCTGCTCCAAGGAGTACGGCGCGCACAATCAGCGTTCTCATGTGACGATCACCGCCGAGGTGAAGGGCAATCTGCAAATAGAAGCCCTGACCCGTATGGCCGAGGAGGAGGCGTCCTGCGCACTGTGGGGGGCTTCTCAAGCGCTCCAACGAGAAGTTCGTAACCGAGCGGGCCTACGAGAATCCGAAGTTCGTGGAGGATCTCGTGCGTGACATCGCCCAGCGTCTGATTCAGGACGACCAGATCGTCGCCTATGTGCTCGAGGCCGAGAACTTCGAATCCGTCCACAATCACAGTGCCTATGCACTCATCGAACACGACAAGCGCAGCACCAGCGGCCAAGCGTGATTAGGCAAGAACTGTCACAAGAGGATAACGGGCCGGCAACTGCCTAACGGCGGCGCCCCTGGATAGAGTCACCAATTTCGCATGGGAATCAAAGTCGTGCAGTCTCCCCAACAATCTGCCCCACGTGGGATCGAAAGCCAGCAGGCATCGGTGAAGAATCTGCCAGTCAGCCTTTTTGCTTCAGTAATGGGCATCGCCGGCCTTTCGCTTTCCTGGAAACTGGCGTCGCATCAGTTCGGAATTGGCACCACGGTTTCGGCCCTGGTCGGGCTCCTCGCAGAAATCGTGTTTGTGGTTCTGGTGATCGCTTACGGGGTGAAGACCGCCAGGTACCCAGAGGCGGTAATGAACGAGTTCCGACATCCCGTTGCCGGAAACTTCTTTGGAACCGTCGCCATTGCCATGCTGCTAGTCTCGGCTGTCATGGGACACGCCACCCCACGTCTCGCCGAAGTGCTGTGGACCCTGGGTTCGATTGCGGCGATTGCCCTGGCGTTTTCGGTCATCCATCGACTGTTTCAGGGCAAGTTGGACCCGGGACATGTCCTTCCCGCCTGGCTGATTCCGGGGGTGGCAAGTCTCGATATTGTGGTAACCGGGGCAGACATGCGCATGTCGTGGGCCCATGAGTTGAATGTCTTCGCGCTTGCAATTGGCACGGTACTCGCGCTGGTGTTCTTCACGATGATCGTCTCCCGGATCGCTCATCACGAAAGGCTGCCAAACCATCTGGTTCCTTCCTTCATGATTCTGATTGGACCATTTGAAGTTGGATTTCTTGCCTACACGAATTTCACGCAAGACGTCGACGTATTTGCCGCCATCCTGTTCTATTTTGGACTGTTTCTGTTCTTCGCGATGGTCTTCAAGGTCTTCCGCCGCGGCATTCCGTTCGGCGCGGGATGGTGGGCGATCGGCTTCCCGCTCGCGGCACTGTCGAGTGCGGCATTGAAGTACTCAGCGACAGCACATGTGTGGGCAATCTCGGCGCTGGCGGTCTTTCTACTGGGATTCCTGTCCGCAGTCATCACCGTGCTTTTCATTCGCACTCTGCGCCTGACGTTCAGTGGCCAACTTCTGGCGGGGAAGTGAAGGGCAACGGAATGTGGCAACCGCGCGAATGCGCGGCCGGCACCCGCGGTGCCTGGTGATCGCCTGATTGGTTCAATTCATGGCCTTCACAGGTTCGCTAGAAACAGTATGACCAGTGATCCTGTAGATATTGCAGCGGCGCTTATCTCAAACCGGCAGTCTTTTGTCCTCGCACTGGTGATGGGCTGTGCCGGGCGCGCAGAAGAGTGCGTGGGTGATATGACAATCTTCGCGGCTAACGGCATTGTGCTTGCCGGGAAAGCATGTCGGCTCGGCTCGGGGGCAGTGCTTCAGAGAAAAGTCCAGGAGTGCTTTGCGAGTGAGTCTCGCATTGTGCTGGATATCGACGTAACCGGGCGCGCGGTCGCAGATGGCGATGCTCGGCCCGGCAACTCGCTGAAAATATACTTGGAGGCCGTGGTGCCGCGTACGGGGGACCGGTAAGCGCCCCTGGGACAGGTTGTCGCCACCAAAAGGACGCGGTACGGTCCTCATATCGACCAGCCAACAGGCCCGGCAGAGCGGGGACGCCCCCATCAGGCAGGGGTATGGATGCGCGGATCAAAAACGAATTCGAGCCTGAGGCCACCGGGTTCGTAAGCCATCGTGTGTCGCTTGGGCCCGCTGCCCGAAACCTCCGGGGCAAACTCGACCATGACACCGGGCCACCCGGTGATTCGCGCAAATACGTCCTGAAGCGCCGCCTCGCTGCCCACACGCAACGCAAGATGGTGCAAACCTACATTCGTCTTGCGATCGAACCCCACCAGGTTCGCCTGATTGGTAACTTCCCAGAGTGTCACGATTGCCCGCCCGTCCGACATAAAGGCGGCAGGGTACTCTGGCCGCTCACCAACCTGCGACCAGTTCAGACAGTTCAGGAAGAAATCGCGGGTACGGTCAAGGTCGCGAACGACCAGTCCAACATGGTCGATGCCTAGCGTTAGCGGTTGATCACTCATTCTGTGGCTGTCCAGTTCAGTTTCCGGAATGACCGCGCTTGCCTGCATGGCGCTGCAAACAGCCTCGATATCGAAACTGGTTCGCGGTCAATCCGGAGTATAGGCTTGAAGCCGTGCCCGGTGCTCCGGTCCGCCTGTTCCCCGCTGGCACAAGTGTTGTACCAGTGCGCGCATTTACGCCAGATGCCGGCCTGCGGATACTGCTTTCGTCCAGGCTTGATGCCAAGAGGAGCTAGTATGCAAAACGATATCCATCCCGAGACTCCGTCGCGCCGTAGTTTCATTGGCATGGCGGCGGCGACCATGGCCGCGGGCTCATTGAGTCGGCTCGCTTTCGCGGAAGCGAATGAGGTCATCACCGAAGTCGTGACACTAGCAGGTGGTGACAAGACTGCTATCCGCTCACTACGTGTGGATGTCCCGGAGTCGCAGCTTGTCGAACTGCGTAGGCGCATAAAGGCGACCCGGTGGCCCGAGCGGGAAACGGTCAGGGATGCTTCGCAAGGCGTGCAGCTCGCGACGACGCAGAAGCTCGCGCGATATTGGGCGACGGATTACAACTGGCGCAAAGTGGAAGCGAAGCTGAACGCGCTTCCGCAATTTATTACCGAGATCGATGGGCTCGACATTCACTTCATCCACGTTCGCTCAAAGCATGCGAATGCGCTTCCGGTCATCGTCACGCACGGGTGGCCCGGTTCGATCATCGAGCAGTTGAAGATCATCGATCCCCTGACCAATCCGACAGCCCACGGCGGCACCGCTTCGGACGCGTTCGACGTCGTGATCCCGTCGCTGCCAGGTCACGGATTCTCGGGTAAGCCATCCACCACCGGCTGGGATCCCGCCCGCATCGCACGCGCCTGGGTTGTACTGATGCAGCGACTCGGATACACACGCTACGTGGCACAAGGCGGGGACTGGGGCAATGCGGTCACGGAGCAGATGGCCCTTCTGACTCCGCCGGGACTGCTCGGCATTCACACCAACATGCCGGCTACCATCCCGGACAACATTGCAAACGCCCTCAAGTCCGGCGACCCTGCCCCTGACGGCCTGTCAGCCGACGAGAAGCACGCGTATGCTCAACTCGATTTTTTCTACAAGCATGGCCTCGGCTACGCCCTGGAGATGGCGAACCGCCCGCAGACGCTGTATGGACTTGAGGATTCACCAGTCGGCCTGGCAGCCTGGATGCTCGACCACGATGCCAGCAGCCAGGCACTCATCGGTCGCGTATTTGACGGCCGATCCGAAGGACTTACGCGGGATGAGCTCCTCGACAATATCACGCTCTACTGGCTGACTCGAACCGCAATCTCGTCCGCGCGTCTGTACTGGGAAAACAAGTTCAATTTCTTCGCGCCGAAACACGTCACCATTCCGGTTGCCGTGAGCGTGTTCCCGGATGAAATCTACGCCTCGCCGCGGAGCTGGACGGAGAAGGCGTATCCCAGGCTGATTCACTTCAACCGCCTTCCCAAAGGTGGGCACTTCGCAGCATGGGAACAACCGCAAGCATTCTCGGAAGAGGTTCGCGCGAGCTTCCGCTCGCTGCGGTGAATGCGATGACACCGACGCGAGGACTATGCGGCCGTCACGGGCGTGAACTTCTCGGGCTTCTTCTTCATCACCCAGCTGGCCATCGCCGAGATGCAGAAGCAAGGTAGCTGTCACGTGATCAGCATCACCGCCAGCCTGGTCGATCACGCGATCAGCGGCGTGCCGTCGGTACTCGCTTCGCTGGCCAAGGGCGGGCTGAACTCGGCCACCAAGTCGCTGGCCATCGAATATGCCAAGACCGGCATTCGCGTGACCGCGGTGGCACCCGGCATTATCAAGTCGCCGATGCACCCGCCCGAAACCCATGCGGCACTGGGCGCGCTGCACCCGATGGGCCATATGGGCGAAATGCAGGATATCGCGCAGGCCGTGCTGTACTTGCAGTCCGCGCCGTTCGTGACCGGGGAGATCCTGCACGTCGACGGCGGCCAGAGCGCCGGCCACTAAACGGGTACCTGCGCAGTAATGAAGGGCGCCCGCGCTGGGGGCGCCCTTGTGTTTCTGTTGTCCTCAGGCAGCTCGCGCCAGCCCGCCGAACCGTGTCCGCGCGGCCTTGACGAACGCCTCCATGGCGCTAGACAGGTAGGCATCGTTGCGCCGGATGAAAAGCGTCTCCACATGCGCCTTCTCCGGCGGCAGGTCGTGGATCACGACGGCGTCCTGCTGCGCCGCGGCAGCGACGACGCTCCTGGGCAGCAACGTGATGCCGATCCCGCCCGCGACGCACGCGACGATGGCATCGAGCGAGCCGAATTCGAGCGGCATCGCCACGTGCACACCCATCTCCCCTAACAGGCTCTCCAGGCGCTGCCGGTATGAACAGCCCATGCGGAATACGATCGTGTTCAGATCCTGCGCCGACTTCAATACTTCGAGCGACCGCATCGTCCGTGGGGTCACCAGCACAAGCTCCTCTTCGAAGATCGCCTCACAGTGCACATCGGGGTGATCGAGTGGGCCGGCCACAAACGCCGCATCGAGACGGCACTCGACCACGTCGGTCGTCAGGCTACAACTCGTTCCGGTAGTCAGCGAGAGCCTTACGTCCGGGTACATGCGTGCGTACGTACCGAGTAGCGGTGCCAGCCGCAGCGCGGCGGTCGTCTCCAGCGTCCCCAGCAACAACGATCCACTCGGCGGGCCATCGTCCCTTGCCGCCTGACGCGCATCCGATACCAGCTTCCCAACGCGCGCGGCATAGGGAAGCATGCGTTGCCCCGCCGGCGTCAGGCTGACGCCGCGCACATGCCGCTGGAACAGCGCGACGCCGATTTCCCTTTCGAGCGCACGAATGCGGGCTGTCACATTGGATTGCACCGTATGCAATTCGCTCGCGGCCTTGTTCATGCTACCCAGACGCGCCACGGCTTCAAAAAACCTCAGATCTGCCACATCCATGTCCCGCTCCTTTGGCGTCATGTGGTCACCTGCCCGCAGTGTATGCCACGGCCACCTAAATTGCAGGGACAATCTCACAGCGGTAATCACTTCCAGAGATACCTGCATCTCGATAAAGCGTTTATTGATCCGCAAATCCGTTGCTAGGATTTTCCCTAGTGAATCCATCCGGTAGTGCCCACACCATGAACAGATCCGCCGCTGTCCTCCCCATGCCGCCATCGCTCGACACCGGCGAGAGCTACGCCACCCGCAATGCCTCGTACTGGAAACGAAACCTGATCATATGCGTATTCGGCTCGTTCACGACGCTGGTCAGCCTGAGCATGCTGTTGCCGTTCCTTCCTCTCTACGTCGAGCAGCTCGGCGTCAAGTCGTCGGCGGACATCGTGCAGTGGTCCGGGCTGGCGTTCGGCGTCACGTTCCTCGGCACCGGACTGACCGCGCCGATTTGGGGTCGGCTGGCCGACCGCTTCGGCCGCAAGCCGATGCTGATCCGCGCCGCCGTGGGCATGGCTGTCGTGATGTCGATGATCGGCCTGGCGCACAACGTCTACGAACTGGTGGCCCTGCGTCTGGCCGCCGGCCTGGTCGGCGGCTATGCGTCGGCGGCGATCGTGATGATCGGCACGCAGGCACCCAAGGAGCGCGCCGGCTGGGCATTGGGCGTGCTGTCGACCGGCGTACTGGCCGGCAACCTGATCGGCCCGCTGATCGGTGGCCTGCTGCCGAACCTGATCGGCATCCGTGGTGCGTTCTTCGCTGGAGGGGCGATGATCTCGGTGGCCGCTTTGCTGACCATCGTATTCGTCAAGGAAGACTTCTCGCGTCCGGTGAAGCGCCAGACCAAGTCGGCGCAGACGACAGACGCCCTCCGCAAGACCAACCGCATGACGATCGCGGCGCTGCTGGTAACGGCGATGATGGTACTGTTGGCCAACATGTCGATCGAGCCAATCATCACCGTGTATATCTCGCAGCTTGATGTCGCGCATGACCGCCTGGCCACGGTAGCCGGCATCGTGATGGCCTGCTCGGCGTTCGGCAGCATGCTCACCGCACCTAAGCTCGGCGCGCTGGCCGACCGGATTGGGGCGTGGAACGTCATCATCGGCTGCCTGGTCGCCACCGCGATCGTCATGATTCCGCAGGCATTCGTGCAGAACTGGTGGACGCTTGCGATCCTGCGCGGACTGATGGGCATGACGCTTGCAGGACTGCTGCCCAGCATCGCCAAACTCGTGCGCCATTCGGTGGACGACAACCAATCGGGCAAGATGCTGGGCTATCTGCAATCGGCCCAGTTCGCGGGCCAGGTGATCGGCCCGCTGATCGGCGGCCAGATCGGCGTGCAAGTGGGCATGCGCTCGGTATTCTTCGTGACTAGTGCGCTGTTGCTTGCCTGTGCAGTGCTGGACCGCTGGGCCAAGTCCCGCTGATCGCATGCCGACCACGGGCAGATAGCCGCGGCTGGCCGCCGCTTCAGTCAAGCGCGTACTTCCCGCGCACCAGATGGCCGATACCGAGTCGATCGAGTACGGCCAGCGGACACAGGAAGGTCACGCGTACGGTCCCGGGTAGCCGGCCTCGATCGAGCCGGTAATCGTGGCGCGATTGAGCACTTCGTCATAGGCCAGACCCGTCCCTTCAGACGCGCGCTACAGCCCGTTCTTCGTCGCCCATGACGCTGGAGATCACGCGCGCGCGCCCGGGCCACAAGAGCAAAGGATCGATCATGGCATATGCCACCTGCCAGTTGGTGCGGGATTGATGCTGATTGCCGGCATGCCCGGTGCTGGCGTCACACACGCGGCCGGCCTGTCACCCGCGAACGCGGCGATCCCGCAGGAAGAGATCCAGTGGGGTTCGTTTCCGGCGTTCCGAAACGCGCGCAATTGGCGGTGCTGGTCGGCAACCCGGCCCTACCCGGTCCGTACGTCGTGCGCGTGAAGGTACCGGGCGGCGTAAAGCTGATTCCTCCCATGGCTTTGGCAGTATGTCATCGCCGCAGACGTGTTTAGAATGTGTTGCGCGGCCACTGCCGGACGCGTCGCCAACCCTCACCAGAAGGTGTCAACGCCCATGAAGCGCCAATTCGACGACCTGCAACTGGGCAGTATCGAACTGTTCTGCCGGGCGGCGGAGCTCAGCAGTTTCACCGCCGCCGCGGTGGCCGCTGGGGTCACGCCGGCGGCGGTCAGCCGCAGCGTGTCACGACTGGAGGAACGGCTGGGCGTTCGTCTGTTCGTGCGCACGACGCGCCAGATCCGGCTCACTGACGAAGGGCGCGCCTATTTCGAGCAGACACGCAGCGCTCTGGCGCAGCTCGTGGACGCCGAGCGACAGGTCAGCGGCCAGCATGGGACGCCCGCGGGGCGGCTCAGGATCAGTTTGCCTACGCCCTATGCGCACTATCGCGTATTGCCGGTCTTGCCAGAGTTCCGCAAGCGGTTTCCAGAGGTGGACATCGACACGCACATCAGCAATCGCAATGTCGATTTTTCGGATGATACCTATGACCTGTCGGTCCGTGGACGTGCGCCTGACGATTCCACGCTGATCGCGCGCAAGCTCGAAGACGCCGAGATGGTGGTGGTGGCCACCCCCGAGTACCTGCGACGCAGCGGCGTGCCGAAATCTCCGGAGGACTTGGCCTCGCACGAATGCATTCAGTTCGAGCGGCCCAGCAGCGGCCGGCGTCTAGCATGGACATTCAAGCAAGATGGTGAGGAATTCGATGTGGTTACCAGCGGCGCCTATGCGACCTCGGAGGACGCGCTCGGCGGCGCAACGCTGGCGCGCGCCGGAGCGGGCCTGTTTCAGACCTATCGCTTTGTGGTGGAACAGGACCTGCGCGAAGGGACGCTGGTGGAGGTTCTGCAGGAATTTGGTGGTAGCACGCGCCCGTTTGTCCTGCTGTACCCACACGCCAGGCACGTATCACACCGGGTGCGCGCCTTTGTCGAATTCCTGGTGGACAAATTCGCGCCGTAACGCCGACGGCCGCCTTACTTCCGGCGCGGGTCGTCTTCCTCGTGCACGTAGTCGATGCCCAGTGGGCCCGTGCCACTCACCTGAGTGACATATTCCCCCGACCGGGCCCAGTGGAAGTGCGGCGTGCCGCCCGGCAATCGGCTTCCGCCTCGCGGGCAAGACGGACGTGATCCTTCATTGTTGGCGCGTCGCCGGCATAGGCCTCGATCGCGAACAGCACGCCAAGCGTAAGCCGTCCTGGTGCAAACATGCGCGCGAACCCCGGGTTGGAATGTGGTGTGGACTGGGGAACGGGTATCAGCATGACTGCCTCCGTGGATGGGTCGATGTGGCCATTCTGGCGCACCGTCGCCCTCGGATCATCGGGGTTCCCAGCAATTCAATTGTTCTCCGGCGTTGACAGTGCTCGGGCCAATCCAGCGGTTGTTACACCGTGTATGGACTCATGTTCCGCCCGCACGGTTTTTCAGGCCCTTTTCGCCGCCTACATTGCTTTCCAACGATGCATCCGCGCGTTACTGGAACCACCCAATGTTCAAACTCATCAAGCAACTGCTCGTGTCGGCCTTCAACCAGGCTCACGCTGCAAAGGAACCCGAAATGAAAGCCAAAGTCCTCGTGCTCTACTACTCGACCTACGGCCACACGGAACACCTGGCCAACGCCATCGCCGACGGTGCACGCAGCGGCGGTGCCGAAGCCACGGTCAAGCGCGTGCCAGAGCTGATGCCTCCCGAAGTCGCCAGGCAGGCTGGCGCCAAGACCGAGCAGACAGCTCCGATAGCAAAACCGGAAGAACTGGCCGACTACGACGCGATCATCATCGGCACGCCGACGCGCTTCGGCCGCGTCGCCGCCCAGGTTGCCAACTTCCTCGACCAGACTGGCGGCCTGTGGGCCGGCGGCAACCTGATCGGTAAGGTAGGCGGTGCCTTTGTCTCGACGGCCAGCCAGCATGGCGGCGCCGAGACCACGCTGTTCTCGATCCTGACCAGCCTGATGCATCACGGCATGATCACCGTGGGTCTGCCGTACTCGTTCAGTGGCTTGACACGCATGGACGAAGTCACGGGCGGCGCCCCGTATGGCGCAACGACGCTGGCCGGCGTGGATGGCGCGCGCCAGCCAAGCGAAAACGAGCTGGCGGGCGCACGCTTCCAGGGTCGTCATATCGCCGAGGTCACTACCGCACTTCTGCGCGGCCGCAACCAGTAAGCCTATACAGCCGGGCGGCGCGATCATCCCGCCGCCCATCCCTCAGGAGAACGCATCATGTCCCGCAGAAACACCCTGCCGTCCGTCGACGATGACCATCAGCGGATCCTGGAACTGCTGCAAACCTACCTCGATGCCCTCTACGACGGCGATGCCCGCACGCTGCGATCCACGTTTCATCCCCAGGCATTGCTGTTCGCCGAAGTCCGCGGCGAAATCGTGCAGAAGACGATCGACGTCTACGTGGACGGCGTGGCCAATCGCGGAAGTCCGGCGTCGCGCAATGATCCTTATGGCATGTCGATCCTCTCGGTCGAGGTGATCGGCGAGATCGCCTCGGCTAAGGTCCGCGTAAAAGTGACCGGCAACAACTATTTCAATTTCCTGTCGCTGCTCAAGACCGGTGGCAATGAATGGCGCATCGTCAACAAGCTCTATACCCATCTCGACGAGTAGTACCATTCTTGACTTACCGTTCTCGATTCACAATACTATCTACACTTTAATTCGTTATTGGAGAACGACACGGATAGTGTCGTGGACGACGTGGAACTCGCTGAACTTGAGATCTTTCGAGCCGTGGCGCGGGAACAGAGCATCACCCGCGCGGCAAAAACCCTTGAAAGAGTCCAGTCCAACGTCACAACGCGCGTAAAGCAGCTTGAGGAAAGCCTCGGCGTAGCCCTGTTCCAGCGCGACAGCAAGAAGATGACCCTGACGCCAGAGGGACAACGGCTGCTCGGCTATGCGGAACAGTTGCTGACACTGGCCGAAGAGGCGCGCCAGTCGATGCGTGCCGGAACGCCGAGTGGGAAGCTGCGCATTGGCACAATGGAAAGCTCGGGCGCAACCCTGCTGCCGAAGCCGCTCGCGCGCTATCACGCAGCATGGCCGGACGTCGAACTGGACGTGACGACGGGCACCACGCAAGGCCTGGTCGATGCCGTGCTGGGCTACCGGCTCGACTGCGCCGTGGTGGCGCATCCGGGTACGGCATCGGCAAGCCGCGTCGCAATCGGTGAACTGGGCGAGGGCCTCGAAGGCACCTTCCTGAAGACCGAGGAGCTAGTGCTGGTATTGCCCGCCACGCACCCGAAGGTGCGCCGCCCGGAGGATGTGACGCTGCGCCGTCTGACCGCCTTCACACGTGGATGTACCTATCGCCGTTGCGCCGAGGAATGGCTGGAGCAGGCCGGCGCCGAGATCCGTCGCACGCTTTCCGTCGTGGAGATGCCTTCCTATCACGCGATGCTGGCCCATGTGGCGGCCGGCTCGGCCGTAGCGATCGTGCCGCGCTCGCTGCTGGCATTGCATTTGGATGCGGCCGAGTTCCAGACCGTGCCCGTGCGGCCGGTCCACACCTTTCTCGTGAAGCGCTCCGGCTTCACAACGTCAGCCTACGAAGCGTTCCTGCGGGAGTTGCGTCATGTCTAGCAGTACCCAATCACCGTCCGCGACCTCGGGGGTGCTTGCAACCGCCCGCGGCGCATGGCAGGAGCCCTTTGCAGCAGCGCTTTCACTGGCCGTAGTCATGGGGTTCGGGCGTTTCGCGTTCACGGGGATGTACCCGCTGATGGTGCAGGAAGGCATCATGTCCGTATCGACCGGATCGCTTTCGGCTTCCGCGAATTACGCGGGCTATCTGGCCGGCGCGCTGATCGCGACGAAGATCCCTCCGCGTGCCGCCAGCTCATGGACACGCGCGGCGCTCGTGGCAAGTGTGCTTTGCATGCTGGCACTGGCCGTGTCCGCCTCGCCCGCCGTCCTCATTGCACTGCGCTTAGTCGCGGGCGTGGCCAGCGCGATCGGCCTCGTCTGTGCCTCGGTCTGGCTCCTGAATGTCATCGGTCGCCACGACGGCGCGCCGGTGCTATTCGCCGGCGTGGGCACCGGCATTGCCGTGTCGGCCGAACTGATTGCCGTCGGCAACATGACCCGGGCAGGCAGCAGCAGTCTCTGGATTGCCCTGACGGTAGGCGCCCTTGCGCTTGCACTTTTCGCATGGCGCCCGATCCGCCACCCTGAAACCGAGTCGGTCCGGCCTGCGGCCGGCAGCCTTGCCCAACCGCAGCACGTGCTCGGCGCCTGGTCGCTGGTTGCCAGCTATGGCCTGGCCGGCCTCGGCTACATCATCACCGCCACCTACCTGCCCCTGCTGATTCATGGGGCCCTGCCTGACGTCAATTCGCTGCATGTCTGGGCGATGTTCGGGCTCGCGGCGGTGCCGTCGTGTTTCCTCTGGCACGCGGTGCATGAACGTCTGGGCACACGGCGTGCGATGCAATGGAACCTGGTCGTCCAAGCCATCGGCGTAGCGTTGCCGGCCGTCGATCATTCGGCTGCTGCGTACGTTGGTAGCGCGATCCTGGTAGGCGGCACGTTCGTAGGCACCGTCACCATTGCCGTGCCGGCTGCGCGTCATGCGGCACGTGCCATTCGCTTCAACCTCGTTGCCGCCATGACCGCTTCATACGGCGTGGGTCAGATTGTCGGCCCCCTGATGGCATCGGCGCTGACCGCCCACGGCAGCAGCTTCAACAGCTCGATGGAAATCGCCTCGGCTGCATTGCTGTTCGCGGCAGTCATCTGCCAGATCTAGTCCACTCGTATTCAACTGGAAGGTCTCAAATGAACACGACACAAACCCGGTATCTGCGCGGCACCCTGCTGTCGGCGCTGAAGCTCGCGACGCCCATCATCCAGGCGCCGATGGCCGGCACCAGCACCCCTGCAATGGCGGCCGCTGTCTCTGAGGCCGGCGGTCTCGGCTCGCTTGGCGTCGGCGCGATGGAAGCCGAAAGCGCACGCACGGCGATTCGCGAAACGCGTGCCCTAACCGGAAGGCCGTTCAATGTCAATCTCTTCTGTCATGTCCCTGCCGCTGCCGACGCGGACCGGGAGAAGGCCTGGCTTGACTATCTAGCACCGGAGTTTGCGAAGTTCAATGCCACCGCTCCGACCAGCCTGCGAGAGATCTACAAGAGCTTCGTGGCCGACGATGCGATGTACGAGATGCTTCTGGAAGAGAAACCCGCCGTGGTGAGCTTCCACTTCGGCCTGCCCGCACACGAAAAGATCAACGCGCTGCGCGCCGCCGGCATCGTGCTGTTGGCCAGCGCCACCTCGCTACGCGAGGCGCGTCTTGTCGAAGCAGCCGGCGTCGATGCCATCGTTGCGCAGGGGATTGAAGCCGGCGGGCATCGCGGCGTTTTCGAGCCCGGCGACTACGACGAAGGTCTTGGCACACTCGCCCTGGTGCGTCTGCTGGTCGAGCGTACCAATCTGCCGGTGATCGCATCCGGCGGGATCATGGATGGTGCCGGTATCGCTGCGGCACTGGCGCTTGGCGCCGATGCCGCACAGCTTGGCACCGCATTCGTGGCCAGTGCGGAATCGGCTGCCGACGCGGCCTACCGCGCGGCGCTTGTCGCCAGCGATACGCGCCCGACCACCCTGACTCGCTCGATCTCGGGGCGTGCCGCGCGGGGCTTCACGAACCGGCTCACCGAGCTCGGTATTGCACCGGATGCCCCTCCCCCGCCCGACTATCCAATCACTTACGATGCGGGCAAGGCGCTGAACGGCGCCGCCAAAGCCAAGGGCAACAGCGACTATGCGGCCCAGTGGGCCGGCCAGGCCGCACCGCTGGCCCGCTCGCTTCCCGCTGGCGAGCTGGTCGCCCAGCTGACAGCGGAACTGAAGGCCGCCATCGAACGATTGAACGCCCTGCGGGCTGCCATTGGCTGATGCACTGCCCGGCGGCCGGTCTGCGCCACGATTCGACGAGACCGGCCCCCGATGCGCAGGACATTGATCAACGCTTTCGATCTGATGCACAACACTGTGATAGCCGTGGGCAATACAGGGGCGACAGTAGCGAAGCACTTCACTGTAGCGCCGCCGTCCACTGGGCGCGAGCAGCGCAGCACGCAAGATGCTCGTCGGCAGGCCGAGGCTACCGTGCAATCGGCTCTCTCCACGGATGCCGCAGTTCATCGAAACATTTGGCGATGTGGTCGTGGTAGCGTCTCGCTATTCCGTGTCGTCCAGCTTGACCGTAAAACCGCGCTGCACGCCAGGACGCGCCCATAATGTCTCGTACCAGCGCTTGACGTTCGGGAATTGACTGAGGGAAACCTGATGGCGCTCATGCCGCCATGCCCAGCCGAGAATTGCAAAATCGGCCACGGACAGTTCGCCGGCGACGAACTCCACATCTGCAAGCCGGCGGTCCAGCACCCCATAGAGGCGGTACGTTTCCTCCGAGTAGCGCTTGAGACCATAATGCCGGTCGACTTCGGACTCGAGCATGCGGAAATGATGGACCTGGCCGGGCATGGGACCGAATCCGCCCATCTGCCACATCAGCCATTCGAGCACCGGTACGCGCTCGCGCAAGCTTGCCGGCAGGAATCTGCCAGTCTTCTCGCCAAGGTAAAGCAGGATCGCGCCGGATTCGAACACACTTATCGGCTGCCCGTCGGGCCCATTGGGATCGACGATTGCCGGGATCTTGTTGTTCGGGCTGATGCGCAGGAACTCAGGCGCAAATTGCTCACCCTTCGAAATATTCACCGTCTTGACCGTATAGGGCAAATTCATTTCTTCGAGCGCGACGCTGATCTTGCGTCCGTTTGGCGTATTCCAGGTGTGCAGCAGGATACTCATGAGTTGCAATCCTTTGGATCGGGCGCGCCGATGGCACGTTCAGTACCACTTTAATCAGCTAGCCAGATGAGTGGGAGAACGGCTTCGAGCGCTCAACCCTCGCCCCTGGCGTGGCGGGCGGCGGGCGGCGGGCGGCGGGCGGCCGTCATGTTCGCAGCATACCCGCGCCTCAGGCCACCGCCAGCATCATGTCGATGATTGCCAGCGTTCGAACAGAGGCAGACCTGACAGCGGCCCGGGATTGACACTGGTGCCATTGCCCCTTGCCCCGCTCCCGCTCAGTGCCCTGCGCTCTGGCCACCGTCGACGTGCAGGATCTCACCCGTGACGAACGGCGCCGAATCGAGATACAGCACGGCATCGACGATGTCGCGCATCTCCCCCATATGGCCCACCGGGTGCAGAGCGCCCAGCGCCTCGTGGGTTTCGGGCGGATGCATCGGCGACTTGATGACGCCGGGCGCAACCGCGTTGGCGCGGATGCCAGTCTTGGCGTACTCGATGGCCAGCGACTTGGTCGCGGCGTTCAGGCCGCCCTTGGTCAGCGAGGCCAGCACCGACGGCACGCCACTGTTCGCATGGTCGACCAGGCTGGTAGTGATGCTCACCACATGGCCGCTGCGGTTCTTCTCCATCTCCGCAATGGCCAGTTGCGTGATATGGAAGAAGCCCGTCAGGTTGACGCCGGTGACCGCGGCATAGTCCTCGGCCGTATAGCTGGTAAATGGCTTGGCGACGAAGACGCCGGCGTTGTTGACCAGCGTATCGATACGGCCGAACTTTGCTACGGCCTCGGAGATGACACGGTGCGCGGTTGCCGGATCGGCGATATCGCCAGGCACCGCCAGGATATCCGGGTCATCCGACGACCGGATGCTGCGGGCCGTGGCGACCACGCGGTGGCCGCGCTCGCGGAATGCCTTGACCAGTTCAGCGCCAATGCCTTGCGATGCGCCCGTGATAACTACGACTTTCTTTGCTGCGCTCATGTCTTGAACCTCGATGTAAGTTGGTTCGGCCGTGTTGCCGATCGGGCCGGCGGCTCCGATGGGTTCCAATCTAGGCAATTCCGTGCTGCGTTCGAAGACCTTGCGGCAACAAACAGTTATGCGTGGCGGGCACAAGTCAGTCGCGACACCGGCCCGCTGCTGAGAGCGTAAAGCATCCCTTTCGCCACTGGCACAACGCTTCCTTCAGCATCGACTGCCTCCGATGACACACATACGACCCTTAGATCGCATGAACCGACAGGCCACATCGCACATGGGCCGATGGCACATGCGGAAATTCCCGGACGCTCTCGTGCCAGGCGATTGTTGCCATGGCGAACCAACAGTAGTTACCGCGGTTGTCTTCCCCCCCGGGGCTGCCCCAAATACATTGAAGCAATGCGTCGGGCAACGAATGGGCCCCACGCCACGGCAATGCCGGGGCTTGCCGGTCGCTTCAGCCCCCGATTTCAGCCTCGATTCTGGAAAACCCATGGAAGACCAACTGCTGGTCCTGCACCTGCTGCAGAAATACCTCGACGCCCTGCACGAGGGCGATGCGCCATCGCTGGCGAAACTCTTCGACCCGGAGGCCGCCGTATTCGGCATGGTCCGCGGCGAGGCGGTGCACAAGCCGGTGGCGACCTACCTGGATGGCGTCGCAAACCGAAACAGCCCGCGGGCGCTGGGAGAACCCTACCGCATGCGGATACTGTCCGTTCAAGTCGTGGGCAATATCGCATCGGCAAAAGTCCATGTGCCCCTACTCGGCAACAACTACTACAACTTCCTCTCGCTACGGAAGCGGGATGACCGCTGGTGGATTATCAACAAGCTTTATGCGCATGTCGACGCCTGAAGCGAGCCACATGCCCGCATGACCGATGCCGGCCATCCGGCCGGCATCACTTCCCTGAACTGACTGGATAGAAGAATGGAACTGATTTTCGTCGGCGACCCGATGTGCTCCTGGTGCTACGGCTTTGGCAAGGAGCTTTCCGCGCTTACCGCGCGCTTCCCGCAACTGCCCCTGCGCATCGTCGCGGGCGGGCTCCGTGCCGGTGCGACCGATGTGCTGGACAACGCGGGAAAGCAGATGCGACTGCAACACTGGGCGCGCGTGGAGCAGGCCAGCGGCCTGCCGTTCAACCGGCAGGGCCTGCTGGACCGCACCGGCTTCGTCTACGATACCGAGCCCATCTGCCGGGCAGTGGTGACCGCGCGCGACCTCGCACCGGACGCCGACCTGCTGGCAGTATTCCGTGCGCTGCAGCACGCCTTCTATGTCGACGCCCTGGACACGACCGATGGCCGCGTGCTGGCCGAGGCCGGATCGCAGGCGCTGACGCGTCTGGGCTTTGCCGTCAGGGCCGACACCTTCCTCGCACGCTGGCAGGCGCCGGAGATCCAGGCGCAAGCCCAGGCGGATTTTGCACTGGCGCGGTCCTGGAACATCCGCAGCTTTCCGGCACTGCTGCTGCGCGTCGGCAACGAGCTGCATATGATCGCCGGCAGCTATTCGGCGGCGGAAATGCTCGAACGCCGCCTGCATGCCGTGCTTGAAGAGACGGCAGCACGCACCGGAACTTAAGTGCCGCAACTTGCCGGACCCGCCGGATCCGCTGGACCCGACGACGGGTCCGGCGGGAATCATTCAGCCAGCGGCTCGTGGCTGAATGCATCCAGCTCGCGGGCGAGACTCTGCGCCGCCTGCCTGACCAGCGCGGCGCCCTTCTCCGGCGTCGCCAGCCCCGGGTCGGAGCCGATGCGGCCGTCCGGATAGCGCGCGCGGAAGTCCAGCGCTTCACGGATCGGCCCAGAGGGGGCGATCTTCGGCGCATAGTCCGCATGTTTCACGGCGTCTGGAAAGGCCCACTGGGTGATCGCGATCTCGGAAGGCGTGGCGTGGGCGCCATGGCCCACCGGGAACTGGTCGCGCGCCAGTTCGCCGACGCCCTCCAGGTCCCACCAGTTGCAGAGCTTCAGCGCAAATCCCGCGCGGCGCCTGCCGAAGCTGGCTTCGGCATAGAGTTCGGAAAACGCGGCATCGATCGAGGACACGTTGCCGCCGTGGCCGTTCAGGAACAGGATCTTTTCAAACCCGTGCCCCGCCAGCGAACGGACCCAGTCCCCGATCGCCGCGATAAAGGTCGACGGACGCAGCGAGATGGTTCCCGGGAAGCCGAGGTGATGCTGGGCCATGCCGATATTGAACGTCGGCGCCACCAGAATGTCGGCACTCTTCTCGGCTTCATGCGCAATGATTTCCGGACACAGCCAGTCGGTGCCCAGCAGCCCGGTCGGACCGTGCTGCTCGTTCGAGCCGATCGGGACCACGATGGTGCGGCTGCGCGCCAGGTATTGCTCGATCTCCGCCCAGGTTGAAAGATGTAGTCGCATAAGTACTCCTGTTTTGGTCCGTGCGCCGGACGTCATGGATGGCGTTGTGTTCCGCGGCGCGGGATCACCGTTTCGCGGGAAGCTTGTTGGCGAGGATGATCATGGCTGCCAGCAAGGGCAGGCAGGCCATCAGCAGCACGCCGAGATGGAGGTTGCCGGTTGCCGTCTTGGCCCAGCCGATGATGGCGGGGCCCCAGAATCCGCCCGACAGCCCGATGGTGTTGATCAGCGCAATGCCGCCGGCCGCCGCGGGGCCCTTGATGTATTCGGCAGGCATGGCCCAGAACACGGTGTAGGCCATCCAGAGCCCCATGGTGGCGAGGGTGAGCAGCACCAGCGACACGGTCAGGTTGCCATCCGCCAGGATCGATGCGGCCAGCAGCGCGCCGGCAGCCAACGCCGGGATCGCGCTGTGATAGCGCCGTTCTCCCGAGCGATCGGACTTGCGGCCCATGTAATACATGCCGAATGCGGCCGCCACGTAAGGCACGGCTGAATACCAGCCCAGCTGCACCGTATCCGCGACGCCCTGCGCCTTGATGATGGTCGGCAGCCAGAAGCTGATGGCGTAGATGGTCGCGATGATGCAGAAGTACGCCAGTGCGAGCACATAGACCCTGACGTCCTTTGCGACCGCCTTGAACGAGTGCTTGTGCGCCGCCGCATGCCCGACGTCCGCTTCCAGCAGCCGCCGCTCCGGCTCGCTGAGCCAGGCCGCCTGTGCGGGACGGTCCGGCACCAGCCGGAGCGCGAGGATGCCCAGCAGTACACAGGGAAGGCCCTCGATCAGGAACATCCACTGCCAGCCGGCCAGGCCGGCATGGCCGGAGAGCGCGGTCATCAGCCACGCCGAGGCCGGGCCACCGACAATGCCGCCGATCGGGCCCGCCAGGAACACAATGGCAATGGCGCGGGCCATGCGCTGCGGCCCGTACCAGCACGACAGGTAGTAGATCATGCCCGGCGCAAAGCCGGCCTCGAAGATGCCGAGGAGGAAGCGCATGGCATAGAACATCGGCACACTATTCACGAACAGCATGCAGGAGGACGTGATGCCCCACAGCACAAGGATGCGGCTGAACGTCTTGCGTGCCCCGACCCGCGGCAACAGCAGGTTGCTCGGCAGTTCGAACAGCACATAACCCAGGAAGAAGATGCCGGCTCCCACGCCATAAGCCGCGTCCGAGAAACCCAGGTCGCCTTGCATCTGCAGCTTGGCAAAGCCGATGTTGACGCGGTCCAGGTAGGCGAACAGGTAACAGATCAGCAAGAAAGGCAGCAAGCGCCAGTTGATCTTGCTGTAGAGCGCTGAGGCGTCGTCGACGGTGCTCGGGGTGGGGATTGCCAGCATGCTGCCTGTCTCCGTATGGTTACGTGTCGATGGTTCTTTTATGGCATTGATATTGGCAGCGGCGGCGATGCGGGCAAAGAGCAACTAAGTCCACGTTCCGTTCCCTCTTGGGCAACACCCCCTCCGGGAGCGGCGCGAACGCCCCTCCCGGAGTCGTGTCGTGCTCCGCACCGCACGTGGCAGACAAGGGGAAACCAGGTTCGGGTATCGTTATTGCCCGGCCACCCACGCCCTGAACAGGCGGTTCGACATGCGAGAGATCAATCAGCAGCGGCTGCGGTACTTCCGCGAAGTGCTGGCACACGGGACCATCCGCGGGGCCGCGGCCAGCCTCAACACCTCGCCATCGGTGATCACCCGGCAGATCCGTCTGCTCGAGGAAGAGCTTGACGCGACGCTGTTCGAGCGCGAACCGCGGGGGCTGAAGCCGACCGCGGCGGCCACGCACCTGCTCGAGTTCTGGCGGGGCTATCGTTCGCACCAGGAGAGGCTTGAGGACCAGTTGCACTCGCTCAAGGGACTGCAGCAAGGCGAGGTCCGCCTGGTGCTGAGCGAGGGCTATGTGGATCTTCTGGTCAACGAAGTCCTGGCGCAGTTCTGCGCGCGCTACCCCAGGCTCGATATCCACATGGACATCCTGGCGGTGGATGGCGTACTGGAGGAAGTCGCGGAGAGCCGCGCGCATATCGGCCTGGCCTACAACCCGCCGCCGCATGCGCGCATCGAATACCGCGCCAGCGCGCCGCAGCCGGTGGTGCTGCTGCTCCGCCCCGACCACCCGCTGGCCCTGCGCGGCGGCGCGGCCAGCGTCCAGGACCTGCAGGCCTATCCGCTTGCGATGATGCCGGCATCGTTTGGCGTCGGGCATGCATTAAGCATGGTCGAGTTCGCCGAGAACATCTCGATCCGCGCGACGCTGGTCAGCAACTCGCTGACGGCGCTCAAGCAGTTCGTCGCCTACGGCGATTACATGACGCTGATCGGTGAGTTCGCTGCCTACCGCGAGATCGCGGCCGGAACCCTCGCCGTCGTGCCCATCGATCACCCCCTGCTTCTGGGCACCCAGGCCCGGCTGCTGGTGAAGGCCGGCAGGCCGTTGCCGGCGGCGGCACTCGAACTGCTGGACCACATCACCCGACACATGTCGATGTTCGCGCGGCACGACCCCGGCGGGAATGGCCGGTAGTCCTGCCGTCCAGCGCCGGGAAGCGCGGCAGCACGTGCGTGGCAAGCTCGTCCAGTACCGCCTCGGCCGGGCGGCTGCCGTACTTGAGGTTGAACAGCACATGGTTCGCGCCAGCACGCTCGAGCCCCTCCAGATAGCGCATCAGCCAGCCGCGGCCAAGGCGGTGGCCGCCGTGGATCGGCGTGGGTGCGGCATCGGGATCGGCCACCAGGTCGATGTGATATGGCTGGGCAAAGGGCTTGAAGGCGTCCGGCGCGGCGGCCTCGACGCTGGCATGCCACTGGCGGATCCGCCCGGCCTGGATCTCAAGCTCGCGCGCATAGGTGATCCACCCGTCGGCCTCGCGCGCGATCCAGTCGATCGATTGCTGGCTGTTGCCGGTGACAATCAGCGGGACGCGCTTCGACACCGGCTTGGGCACCGGGTCCGCCGCCTGCAGCGTGCCGTAGGAGCTGCGGATCTGCGGGTAGGTCTGGCCCCAGACGGTGTCCAGGTACTCCACCTGCTCGCGGAACATGGCCCCACGTGCCTCGTGTTCGATGCCAAAGGCAGGAAACTCAATCGCGCGGTCCCCGGATGCGATGCCCAGCACCAGGCGGCCCCCGGTAAGCTGGTCGATGCTGGCCGCCGCCTTGGCAGTATGCAGGGGATGGCGCAGCGGCAGCACGATGGCCGCGGTGAACAGCGCGATGGAGTCGGTCTGGCCGGCCACGTACCCAAGCCAGGTCCAGGGGTCGTAAATCTGCCCCAGGTCGCCAAAGCCGGGATCGCGCAGCGGCACGTCGCGCACGCCGAGCGCGGCAAAGCCGGCCTGTTCGGCGCCGCGCGCGAGGCTGATCTGGTCGCGCATGGTCGGGGCATCGCCAGGGTACGACTCGATCGCGAACAGCACGCCCAGGGTCAGCCGGCCCCGTGCGAACATGCGCGCGAAGCCCGGGTTGCGCTGCGGCACATACGGGGACGGCGTCAGCATGACGGCCCCCACGGAGACGGCACAGCCAGGACCCGGTGCCTCAGGAACGTGTAGGGAATCTCGATCAGTTCGGCCGCTTCGAGCGTGAGGTCCCTGGGCAGTTCGTCCGCCCAGTGGTCCGTGCTGTCGCCGGAGCTCAGCGACGCGAAACGATGATGGGTGTCTGGCTTCATGGCAATGACCTGGCAAGGTTCAGGAACCGCGTGAGCGTTGTCACGCGGGGATGCCTTGAATTCTGGACAACCGCCGCCGCAAGATCATTGGGGCGCGCTGCATTTCACTTGTTCCGCCGCATTCACAGTGCGTGGCGGCTTCCCGGCCCCCGGCGGGTAATTCGCGCTGCCCCGACCCGAGCCGCCTCAGTAGTCGACCAGGCGCTTGCCGTCGACTTCCGTCAGCAGCTAGGCGGCCTGCAGTTCCGCGCCCCGCGCCATGCGCCGGATGGCCTGCGGCGGCTGGCCGAAGGCCCGCAGGAAGGCACGGCGCATGCGCTCGCGATCGCCGAAACCGGTGTCCCGCGCGACCACGTCGATGCTGTGGCGACCGCTTTCCATCATCAGCCTGGCCGCCTCCACGCGCAGGTGCTCGACGGCTTTGGCGGGCGTCTGCCCCGTCTCGTCCCGGAATGCGCGGGCGAACTGGCGCGGGCTCAGGTGCGCCGCATCCGCGAGCTGGTCCACCGAAAGCTCCTGCTGCAGGTTTTGCCGCGCGAAATCCAGCGCGGCACGAATGCGGTCGGAGCGGGGCTCGAGATCCAGCAGGGCCGAGAATTGCGATTGCCCGCCGGCCCGGCGGTGATACACGACCAGTTGCTTCGCGACATCGCGCGCGACGGCGCCACCGGCATCCTTTTCCACAAGCGCCAGCGCCAGGTCGATGCAGGCTGACATGCCCGCCGAGGTCCATACCTCGCCGTCAATGATAAAGATCCGATCCTCCTCCACCTGAACATGCGGAAATCGCCGGCGCAGCAGCCCCGCGTAGTACCAGTGCGTCGTGGCCCGGCGGCCATCGAGCAGCCCCGCTTCGGCCAGGTTGAAGGCACCGGTGCAGGTCGCGCCAATCCGCCGCGACGTTCTTGCCGCCCGCTGCAGGAACTCCACCAGCGCGGGCGACGTAGGCAGCACATCGTTGTCTCCCACGACCAGCACCGTATCAAAGCGGCGCCTGCCAAACGGCTCCGTGCTCACAGCAAAGCCGCCAGACGACAGCACCGGCCCGCCATGCTCGGACAGCAGGTGAAGCTGGTACAGCGGCTGCCCGAGCGAGCGGTTGGCAAACTCAAGCACCGTCGAAACCGCAAGGTTCATTGCCTGGAACCCGGGATAGAGGGCAAGTGCTACGTGATGCATATCGATCTCCAGTTTGCAGTCAGGGGCACCCCACGGGTGATGGCAGAAAAAGTTGTATCTATGACATTGGCGCCACTCCATTGTGCACCTAATCTTCGTTTCGCGCAGCCGCCGCATCGATCGCCGGCTGCCAGAAACCATCCACATTGAATCTGGAGCATTGACATGACAACGCACTCGTACGCCGGCACCGCCCTGATTACCGGCGCCTCTTCCGGCATTGGCGCCATTTACGCAGACCGCCTGGCCCGCCGTGGCCATGACCTGATCCTGGTGGCACGCAACCGCAGCCGGCTCGAAGCGCTGGCCCGCCGGATCACCGACGAGACCGGCCGATCGGTCGAGATCGTGACGGCAGACCTTGGCCAGGCTGCGGATGTACGACGCATCGAAGAGGTGCTTCGCACCGACGCCAGCATCACCACGCTGGTCAACAACGCCGGCTTCGGCGGCGCGGGGCAGCTGCTGCAGTCGGATGTCGACAAGATGCAGGAAATGATCGAACTCAATGTCACCGCGCTGACGCGGCTGACCTATGCCGCAGCCCCCGCCTTCGTCGCGCGCGGTCAGGGCACCATCATCAATATCGCCTCGATTGTCGCGGTGGCGCCCGAGATCCTGAATGGCGTCTATGGTGGTTCGAAGGCGTTTGTGCTGGCCTTCACCCAGTCGCTGCAACATGAGCTTGCCGGCAAGGGCGTGCGGGTCCAGGCCGTGCTGCCGGGCGCGGTCCGTACAGAGTTCTGGGATATTGCCGGCCAACCGGTGGAGAACCTGCCGCAGGCCTGGGTCATGAGCGGCGACGACCTGGTCGACGCCGCCCTGGCAGGGCTGGACCAGGGCGAGGTGATTACCGTGCCGTCATTGCCCGACGTTGCCGACTGGCACGCTTTCGAGGCTGCCCGTGCGGCGCTCGGCCCCAATCTTTCCCGTGACCAGCCTGCGGCGCGCTACGGCATCACGCGCTGACAGATTCGCCCACGCGAGCCCATTCCGGCACGCCCCGCCTGAAACGCAGGTATCCGGCAATGTGCCGGATACCGCGCGATTCTCTTCCGCATCCCGCCTCACAGGCCCAAAGGCCCCCGCCAGGCGCCGCCCGTTTGTACCACTATGTATCAGGCGCAGCGAACGATACGTGCCCTGACAGAAATGGTGTCCTGACACTATAGGACAGATACACCGGTTTCCTTTAATGCATCTCGTGGACCGGCGGCGTACGTCGACAAGACGATCCCCCGGCCGCGCCATCCAATGCAGACCTCCAGGAAACCGACCATGACTACCCATCTTACCAAGCGCGTTGTCTTCGCCATCGCCCTGCTGGCCGCGGCGGCCGGCGCCCAGGCCGCCGCCTCCAGCGCGCGCGACCCGTTCACCGAAGGCGCACGCGCCGTGCAGGACGCACGCAACCCGTTCGTCGACGGCGCCCGCGCCGTGCGGGACGCACGCGACCCCTACAGCGAGGGCGCGCGCAATGTCGACCCGTTCGACAAGGGCGAGCGCTTCCTCGCCGGCTGGGACCGCACGGGCCCTTCGGCTGATCCGGCCCGCAGCTTCGATCCCTTCCAGGACGGCGCCCACGCCTGATGCCGCGCATCGCCGCGATTCCCCTTTCGCTGGCTTTACTTCTTAGTTCTCAATGCAGGATTTTCCTATGAAGCGCTCGAACGCTATCGTTGCAGCCACCCTCGCCCTGTCGATCAACGCCCTCGCCTTTGCCGCCCACGCCGCCGAGCCCCCCAAGGCTCTGGAAAAGTGTTACGGCGTGTCCCTCGCCGGCAAGAATGACTGTGCCGCGGGTCCCGGCACCAGCTGTGCCGCCACCTCCAAGACTGACTACCAGGGCGATGCTTGGACCATGGTCGAGAAGGGCACTTGCACGACCATCAAGACGCCCAAGGGCTATGGCTCGCTGAAGCCGATCCTGTAATGTCGCGCGCCAGCCCGTACGCAAGCGCCCCTGGACGGGTCCCGGCCGCGGTGAACGCCGCGCTGCTGCTGGTGGCCCGCCTGGGTATTGCCTCGGTGTTCTTCCTGTCGGGTCGGACCAAGGTGGAAGGGCTGCTGGCGATCAAGGCGTCCACCTATGCGCTGTTCGCCTCGGAGTACGCCTTGCCGTTGCTTCCGCCAGACCTGGCCGCCGAGCTCGCCACCTGGTCCGAACACCTGTTCCCGGTGCTGCTTGTGCTTGGCCTGTTCACGCGGTCCTCGGCGGCGGCGCTGCTTGGCATGACGGCGGTGATCGAGATCTTCGTCTATCCCGCTGCCTGGCCCACGCACCTCACCTGGGCGGGCCTGCTGCTGCCGCTGCTGGCATACGGCGGCGGTGCCTGGTCGCTCGAAGGGGTGTGGCGCACCTGGGTGCGCAAGGTCTAGCCGGGCACCGCCCCCACCCTTATCTGTTTTCCCACAACAACTTTGGCCCCGCCCTTGGGGCCTACCGGAGATTCGCATGCGGTTTATTCCGTTGATTGCCACCACGGTGGCACTGGCCACCCCTGCACTCGCCCCGGCGGCTACGCCGCCGGCGCCGCAGGGCGCCAAACACGTCGTCCTCGTGCACGACGCCTTCGTGGATGGTTCAGGCTGGCGCGTGGTTCATGACAGCCTGAAGCTCAAGGGCTACAAGGTCAGCGTGGTGCAATTGCCGCATACCACGCTGGGTGAGGACATTGCTGTTGTGCGCGACCGCGTCGCCGTGCAGGACGGTCCGGTCGTGCTGGTCGGCCACGGCTACGGCGGCCTGGTCATCACCGAAGCCGGCGCCCGGCCCAAGGTGAAGGCACTAGTCTACGTCGCCGCCATGGAGCCCGACGTTGGCGAAGGCATGAACCAGCTCAACGCCTCCATGCCGCCAGCCGCCGCGGCCAGCGTGCGGTCGACGCGGGATGGCCACCTGTATATCGATCCCGACCGGTTCAACGCCGACTATGCCGCCGACCTGACGCCGAACCGCACCGGCTTCCTGGCCAATTCGCAGGCACTGGTGCCCGACGCGCTGTTCCGCGGCAACGTCTGGACCGCCGCATGGCACGACAAGCCGAGCTACGGCATCGTCGCCACCGAAGACCGCCTCCTGAATCCCGACCTGCAGCGTCAGATGTACAAGCGCGCCGGCGCCCGCGTGACTGAGATCAAGGCCAGCCACGCAGTTCAGATCTCCCAGCCTGAGAAGGTTGCGGAAGTCATCGAAGAAGCCGCGCGCAACGTCCAGTAGCGCCGGCACCTGTTTCCCCCAACCCAACCCAACCGGAGTTTCAACATGACCATGACCAAGAAGTCCCGCATCAGCTTTGCCACTGCCGCCGCCTTTGTTGCGCTGGCCTCCCTGTCCTCGATCTCGGTGCCGGCACAAGCCGCCGGCGGCGACGAGCCCGGCCGCTGTTACGGCGTCAATGCCTGCAAGGGCAACAGCCTGTGCGCCACTGCCAGCAATGACTGCGCCGGCCTGAACGAGTGCAAGGGCAAGGGCGTCGTCGTCAAGCCCGCCTCGGTGTGCCTGAAGGAAGGCGGCACGCTGACCGAGCCGAAGTAAGCGCCGGACCGGTCCCGGGTGGCACAGGCCGCCCGGGTCCCGCCAGCACGTTTGCAAACCGACGAGTGTGACCATGCCTGTCCTCAGCCCTCCCTTCTCCGGCTACGGCCTCGGCCTGCGCAAGGAGCACTACCAGGAATTCCTCGAAACGGATGTTCCGGTCGACTTCGTTGAAGTCATCTCCGAGAACTTCATGGTCGACGGCGGCAGGCCCCGCCATATCCTGCGCGAAGTGCGCAAGCGCTATCCGGTGGTACTGCACGGCGTGTCGATGTCGATCGGCTCCTCGGACGGGCTTGACCGCGACTACCTGCGCCGCCTCCGCGCCCTGGTCGACGAGACTGCCCCCCTCTTCGTCTCCGACCACCTGAGCTGGTCGCGCATTGGCGGCTTCAACTCGCACGACCTGTTGCCGGTACCGTACACCAACGAGGCGCTGGATATCGTCTGCGCCAATATCGACCTGGCGCAGGACGTTCTGGGCCGCGCGATGCTGTTCGAGAATCCCTCAAGCTATCTCGCCTTCGACGACGCATCCATGACCGAGTGGGAGTTCCTGGCCGCGATGTGCCGGCGCACCGGCTGTGGCCTGCTGCTGGACGTCAACAATATCTACGTCAGCGCCACCAACCACGGCTTCGATGCGAACGCGTTCGTCGACGGCATTCCCGCCGCGCACGTGCGCCAGATTCACCTGGCCGGGCACAGCCAGGGGCCCGAGCTGCTGATCGACACTCACGACAACGCCGTGTGCGAGCCAGTGTGGCAACTCTACGCGCGGGTGCGCGCACGCCTCGGCGCCGTCGCCACCATGATCGAGCGCGACGATAGTATCCCGCCGCTGGCCGAACTGCTCGACGAGCTCGCCATCGCGCGGACCCTCGCGGGAGGCGCAGCATGAAGCTCGCCACGCTGCAACAGGACTTCCACACCTGGCTGACAACCGCATCGCCGGAGGCGGCGCTCCGCCTCGGCCCCGCTACCGCGGCGGGCCTTGCGGTCTACCAGAACAACTACCGCGCGCAGCTGGTTGGCTGCCTTGAAACGTCATATCCGAACGTCCACGCATGGCTGGGCGACGAAGCCTTCCTTGCCTCGGCCGTCGCACATGTCGACAGACAGCCCCCGCACGCCTGGACGCTCGATGCCTATGCCGACGGCTTCGACACTACGCTGGCCGCACGCTATCCCGACAATCCGGACCTGCATGAGCTGGCGTGGATCGAGCACGCCATGTCCGTCGCCTTCGTCGCCGCCGATGCGGCACCGCCGTCCGCGCAGGCGCTGGCGGGCGTCGACTGGGAGTCGGCGCGGCTGGTGCTGGTGCCATCGCTGCGGATGCGCACCGCCACCACCAACGCGCAGGACCTCTGGACTGCGCTCAACGATGGCACGCCGGTGCCCGACAGCGAGATGCTGGAAGCACCCGCCGGCCTGATCGTCTGGCGCCGCGCCTTTGGCTGCTACCTGAACCTGGTCGACGCGCTGGAACTTGACGCGCTGCGCCAGGTGCAGGCCGATGGTCGCTTCGAGGCGCTCTGCGAATGGCTGGTGACACGGCTTGGCGAGGACGAAGGCATCGATGCCGCCGGCGCCATGCTCGCCCGGTGGCTAGGCAACGGCCTGGTCGCCGCGGTCGAAAGTGAAAATGAAAGCGTCTGAGCCATCCGCCGCATCCCATGATCCAACCCTGAGAAACGACATCGTGTCAGATCACATCTCTTCCCGGCGCGCGTTCCTGCGCGCCGGCATTGCCGGTGCGGCGGTGCTTGCCGCCGCGCCGTCGTTCGCGTCTCCGTCCGCCGGACCCAGCACATCCGGTGCCACCGCATCGCCGCTGCCGCGCATGCCGGTGCGGCAGGTGCGCACGGACTATCTCGATATCGGCTATCACCAGGCAGGCCCGGACAACGGCCGCCCAGTGATCCTGCTACATGGCTTCCCGTACGACATCCACAGCTATGTGGACGTCGCACCGATCCTGGCCGAGCGTGGATTCCGCGTCATCGTGCCCCACCTGCGCGGCCATGGCACGACACGCCTGCGCGATCCGGCCACGCCGCGGGCCGGCCAGCAGGCGGCCATCGGCGAAGACGTGATTGCGCTGATGGATGCCCTGCACATCCCCGAGGCAGTGCTGGCCGGCTACGACTGGGGCGGCCGCGCCGCGTGCGTCGTTGCCGCGGTCAAGCCCACGCGCTGCGTCGGGCTGGTGTCCGTCAACAGCTACCTGATCCAGGACATCGCCCATGCCACCGCGCCGCTAGCGGCCCCCGTCGAATGGGGACTCTGGTACCAGTATTACTTTCAGACCGAGCGCGGACGCGCCGGGCTCGAGGCCAACCGTCGCGACATCGCCCGCATCCTGTGGAAGAACAACTCCCCCACCTGGCACTTCGATGAGGCGACCTTCGCGCGCGCCGCCGAAGCTTTCGACAATCCGGACTATGTCGATATAGTGATTCATTCCTACCGGCATCGGCTCGGCCTGGCTCCTGGCTATCCGCTGCATGAGGCCACCGAGAAAAAGCTGGCGGCCCTGCCTGCGATCTCCGTTCCGACGATCACTCTCGACGGCACCGCCGACGGCGTCGTTCCCGCCACGGACGGCCAGGCCTCGGCTGCGCGCTTTACCGGCCCGCGCACACATCGCCAGATCCCGGGCGTGGGCCACAACCTGCCGCAGGAGGCGCCACAGGCGTTCGCTGACGCCGCGACAGAGCTCGTGCGCGGCGGCAAATGGCGCACCTGATCCCTTGCCCCCCTCGTCGTCACGGGCGATTATGTCTGGATGGCAAGACAAAGCTGCTCCTGATTGACGGACAGCATGTGCCGTCCACCTCAGGTAAGTCTTTCCAGACCACGAATCCAACGGACCGGCAGCTGCTGGCCGATGTCTCACTTGCCGAAGAAGAAGACATCGAAGCCGGCGGCAACGTCAAGGCCAACTGGGGCATCGAAGCCGAGACAGAAATCGACTGCAAGGGCAATGTCCGCGCTGGCTGGGATGTCACCGCCGGCGAGCGCTTATCGGTGAGCGGCAACCTGCGAGCCGGGGGGGACATCGTGGCGCAAGGCGCAGTCCGCTGCGGTCAGGGCATCAAGGCGGGTGGGAATATCGAAGGCCAGCACGACATCGTCGCCGGCTGCGGCATCGAGGCTGGCGGCGCAATCCGTGCCGGCCAGCACCTGGTGGCAGGCTGGAGCATCAAGGCCAGAGAGACCATCGCCACCGAAGGCGCCATCAGGGCCGGTGCAGGCGTGCAGACCGAGGAAGACATCCTGACCGGGCCGGGCTACGGCGTCTACGCCGGCCTGAACGTGCGCGTCGACATCTGGGCATTGCTCATTGCCGACTGGCTGGAGCATACCATTCCTCCGATTAAGCTTTTATGGGAATGAAATTGCAATTTCTAGCGAAACGAAACTGCGGTTCGCATACCTGTGCTCCCGGCACATCCATATTATGGACCCTCTGTCAACGCCAACGAGCCTGTCATGCCAACCGGAGCGCCACCGATTCCCGCATGTTCCGCAGTTTCACCTTATCTCTCCCTGCCCGTCACACCGCTCGACCGGCTGGCGCTCGACATCGAGGCCACCGTCGCCGACTGCGCGCGGATGGTAGCCAGCCACGTCGCGGCCCATCTGCATGACACAGACGCGCTGCTTGCTACGCTGCCGCCGGGCGCGCTGCTCGGCAATCCGGACACCTATGCTCGCCACCTTGTCCATGTCGATCCACTGGGCCGCTTCTCGGCTATGGTATTGGTCTGGCGACCGGGCCAGTCGAGCCCGATTCATGGCCACCGAACCTGGTGCGCCTACCGGGTGCTGCGTGGCACGCTGCGCGAGCAGCACTACCAATGGGACCCCGCCAGCCAGCGAGCGGAATTAACCACTACTGTCGTGCGAGAAACCGGCAGCACCGTGAGCGCACCCCATGGCCTGCAGCATATTCATGCGCTAGGCAATGCCAGCGACGACATCGCGCTCTCCTTGCACCTCTACGGCGTGCATCACGACCACATTGCCACCGGCGTAAACCTCGTGGTACAGACAGCGGACGCCTAGCACGCACCGGAGCGTAGCTCTACCGTGCGCGGGTAACCGCTCGATCCTGACATAGCCCCCTAATGGACATGGACCGCTACGACAAACAAATCCTTGCCATCCTGCAGGAAGACGCCACCGTCCCCGTGGCCGAAATCGGGGAGCGCGTCGGCCTGACCGCGACGCCGTGCTGGCGCCGCATCCAGAAACTGGAAGAGGCCGGCCTGATCCTCAAACGCGTTGCGTTGCTGGACGCGGACAAGCTCAATGCCGGCGTGACGGTCTTTGTCTCAGTGCGCACCAGCCAGCACAACCTGAAATGGATCAGGCAGTTTCATGGGCTAATGGCATCGATCCCCGAAGTGACCGAGCTTTACCGTATGGCAGGTGACACCGACTACCTGTTGCGTGTGGTAGTGCCGGATATCACCGCCTACGATCGAGTCTACAAGAAGCTGATCCAAGGGGCGGAACTGGCCGACGTCAGCTCCAGCTTCGCAATGGAACAGATCAAGTACACCACGGCGCTACCGTTGGACTACGCGTAGTCAGGTGCTGCCCGTCATCCCGGACCGGCGCCTGCAGCCAGCCGTCATTCATCCGCAACCGGCTTCATGTAGCTCGGATGAACTGAACCGATGCCGGTTGTATCCGGGGCTGGTTCCAAGTCGGTTCCGGAAATGATTGCGCAATGTGGCCGCAGCGCCGAACCCGATTTGTACCGCGATTTCATCCACGGATAAATCCGCTTCTTCGAGTAACGCCTTGGCCCCGCTTAAACCTTCCGTGAGCAGCCACTCCCCAGGCGGCATACCTATCGTACTGACGAAGTGACGCTGAAAGGTTCTGGCACCCATTGCCGTTTGCTTCGACATCCTGACAATCTGCCAGTCTTCGCCCGGGGTTGAGCGCACCGCGTCCACCAGGGGCGCCAATGAAGAGTTGCTACGCGCGTGACCGTCTCACGCAGCGTCGAAGCCCAAAGGCCCAAGGTCGCAGACCTGATCGACGGCACGGCCGCATTGCTCGACGTCGAGGTGCCGGCCGAACTATGGGTCGAACTGTGGGACGAATACTTCGCACCGCGCTACGGCGAACCCAACCAGGCTGGGCTGGCGGCCATCCGCTTGCTGGGCGGCACTGAAGGTGTGTTGCTGGATCCCGTATATACGGGGAAGGCGATGGCTGGTTTGTTCGACGGCGTCACACGCCAACGCTTCGAAGGCAACGGCCCGCCGCTATTCCTGCATACGGGCGGCGCACCGGCGCTGTTTGCCTATCGGAAGGCAATCGAGGCGGATCTCCTATAGTCATCCAGCGGTGATCACAGAGGTAGCAGCGCCGATGGATGCCCCGATGTGCGCCAACATCCGGACTCATGGGCTCAGATACCGAAGAATCCCGCACCAGCATCCGGGACCGCTTCATATCTTCGACGAAGTCACGAGCAGGTTCCGCCCATGAGTCTCGCGCGAAGGCACCTGTCTTCAGATCGCATTCAGAGGAACTTTGACATAGCGCACGCCATTGTCCTCCGCTGGCGGAAATTTCCCGGCGCGCATGTTTATCTGCACAGAAGGCAGCATCAGTGCAGGCATGGCCAAGCCCGCATCGCGAGCCTGGCGCATGGCAACGAAGGCAGCCTCGTCGATGCCGTTGCGCACATGGATGTTGTGCTCGCGCTGCTCGGCTACCGTACTGATGAAGCGTAGCTCACGGCATCCCGGCTGATAGTCGTGGCACGTGTACAGGCGAGTCTCCGGCGGCAGGCTCAGTACCCTCCTAATGGAGTGGAAAAGCGCTCGCGCATTGCCGCCAGGGAAATCGCAGCGCGCTGTTCCGTAGTCCGGCATGAACAAGGTATCGCCGACAAAGGCTGCCGTTTGCCGCCCGTCATTGACGACATAGGTCATGCAGGCCGGAGTATGTCCAGGTGTATGGAGAGCCTGGACCTGCAGGCCACCGATCATGAACGTCTCGCCATCTTCCAGCAGACAGTCGAACTGCGTGCCATCCCGGGTGAAGCTGCCGTCTGCGTTGAAGAGTGCTCCAAAGACGCGCTGCACGGCGGTGATGTGGCGGCCGATGGCCAGCGTTCCGCCGAGCGTGCGCTGCAGATAAGGGGCAGCCGAGAGGTGATCGGCATGCACATGGGTCTCCAGAATCCATTGCACCCGTACGTCGAGTTCGCGCACGCGGGCCACGAGCCTGTCGGCGCTGACGGTCGAGGTGCGGCCGGTCGCCGGGTCGTAGCCCAGCACGCTGTCGATGATCGCGCATTGGCGGCTCGATGCGTCCAGCACCAAGTAGCTGATGGTCCGAGTATCGGAATCGAAGAAGCCTTCGACCTGAAGTGCGGAGTTCGAGCGCATCCTTGCTTCCACAAGCGGTCCCTCAAAGTCAGGCCGGGAATGGTCTTTTCGGCTCATTTCGCTATCGGGCACACCACCGGCGGTTCAAAGGCTTTAACCGCCGGCGGCTCACCCTCCTCCGACCATGGCGCGATCTCGACCAGCGCGGAAAGGGCGCTGGACGCCTGCGCCAAACTGGAGGTACCACGGTCCATCGTCAGAACGTTAGGATTGCCATGGTGTTCGAGCGAACTGTCGCTCGCATCGAACCAGGCACCGGTGGCCATCACTACGACACCGCGCATCAGCGCATCATCCATGCATGCGCCGGCCAGACATGCGCCGCGCTCATTGAACACTCGGACGATATCGTTCTCCATAATGCCGCGTTCGGCAGCATCCAGCGGATGAACGCGGATCGCCTGCCGGCCCCGGACCTTCATGGCCATGGAGTGGCTGCCGGCGTCCAATTGGGAGTGCAGCTTGTCCGGCGGCTGCGATGTGATGAGGTGCAAAGGCCAGTGCCGGGCAGCCGCGCCACCAAGCCATTCAGCAGGCGGGAGCCACGCAGGGTGCGGTGGGCAGTCCTCATAACCGAACTCTCTAATTCGCTGGGAGTAGAGCTCGATCTTGCCGCTGGGTGTCTTCAGGGGATGCGCCTGCGGATCGGCACGGAAATCCGAGAGCAGCACGAAGGGCGCGCCCGGCTCCGGAAGTTCGGTGTACCCCTGCTCCCAGAACCGTTCAAATGGCGGCGCGTCGAAGCCCGCATCGATCCAGCGCGCCGCCATGCTGTCGTAGATGTGGCGGATCCACCCGAACTCGTCACGGCCTGCGCTGAACGCGGGCTCGCAGCCGGCGCGCAGCGCCAGATCACGGTAGATGTCAAAATCGTTGCGGCTGCTGAACTGGGGCGGCAGCGCCTGGTGCATCGCCAGCACGTAACGGTCCCTTGACGAGCCTCCGATGTCGTTGCGCTCCAACGTCGTCGTGGCCGGCAGAACAATGTCCGCACGTCGTGCGGTGGGAGTCCACCAACTGTCATGCACCACGATGGTCTCCGGCACCTGCCAAGCACGTGCCAGCCGGTTCAGGTCCTGATGGTGGTGGAAAGGATTGCCTCCCGCCCAATAGACCATGCGGATATCCGGATAGATACCTTCGCGGCCATTGAAATCGTAGCGATCCCCCGGGCTCAGGAGCATATCCGAGATTCGCGCCACAGGGATCGAGCTGCGCGCAGGATTGGTGCCAGCACTCATCTCCGGTGCCGCAACCTCGGGCCGAGGTGTTCCTGCGCCGTTGATGGAACCATGTCCGAACGCGAAACCACCCCCCGGAAGGCCGATCTGACCGAGCATGGCCGCCAGTGCGATGCAGGCCCAGTAGGGTTGCTCGCCATGGTGAGCCCGCTGCAATGACCAGGTGCAGTTCATCAGCGCGCGATGGCTTGCGGCCTCGAGGGCCAGTTCGACGATAGTCTGGGCAGGAACGGCGCAGATCGATTCCGCCCAGTGGGCGTCCTTGGCCTGACCGTCCTCGCGGCCCAGCAGATAGGCCGCGAAAGCGTCGAAGCCCTCGCAATAGCGGGAGACAAAGTGCGCGTCATGCAGGCCGCGCGACAGCAGCGTATGTGCCATGCCCAGCATCAGCGCGGTATCGGTGTTCGGCCGGATTGGCACCCACCGGGCCTTCAGGCCGTCGGGTATATCTGCCCGAGTCGGGCTGACGACGACGAAGCGCACACCGGAACTCTTTGCGCGCTCGATCCACTGGTGCGAGCTGTGCAGGCCCGCTCCTCCCGAGGTGATCTGGGTATTGCGCAGCGGCATGCCGCCAATGGCGATGAACAGCTGCGTGTGCTCAAGGATGCTACGCCAGTCGGTCACCCTTCCGGTTACCGGCGCGTAGGTGCCGATCACGTGTGGCAGCAGGAACTGGGCTGCGCCCCAGCTATAGTTGCCGGCCTGGGTCGTGCATCCGCCACCGGCGAACAGAAAGCGATGCGTCAGCGTGCGGGCATGATGCAAGCGGCCTGCAGATGACCAGCCATACGAGCCGCCGAAGATCGATGCAGGACCATAGGTGGCGCGCACCCGTGCCAGCTCGCCTGCCACCAGGTCCAGGGCAGTGTCCCAGTCCACCTCGATGAAGTCATCAGTACCCTGCCGGCTGCGGTCTGCCCGCTCCCGGTCGCGGAGCCATCCGCGCCGTACTGCCGGTCGCTGGATGCGCAACTCAGAATGCACCATCCCCGGCATTGACCGCAGGATGGGCGAAGGGGCGCTGTCGTATGGAAACGGCTCACACTCAACGAGCTTCCCGTTCTCTACTACCGCCGTATATGCGCCCCAATGGGAAAGCGTCGGAAATCGGGTAGTGGTCACGGCTGGAAGCAGGTGCCGGTGTGGTCAAAGGGCAGCGCCGTTGTCATTTTCTTGATCTCCTCAGTTGGATTGCAGGCGTTCATGTCGAGTAACTCGATCACTCACGATTGTGTTCGCAGGAAGGGAAATTTTTTTCTTTTTTTGGACTGATGGTCCCCCGAAAAGAAATTAATTTGCTCTGGCGGTCTCCCTATGCTGATCGACATTCCAGCGGCAATCACAAACATGAATGCCGCACAGTACAACCATGGAGATCCGATGAAGGAAAGCACCAAATTAGTATGTGCCGGCCGCCACCCAGAACGCTTCGGCGGGGTCGTCAACACCCCGATCTTCAGGGCATCGACCATCCTCGCGGGGTCGATGGCCGAATGGGAAGAGATGAAACGCGCCCGCGCCGCGGAAGAACCGGGGGCAACTACCTATGGCCGCTATGGCACACCCACCACCCATGCGCTGGAAGAAGCCATTGCCGCGCTGGAGGGCGGATACCGATCGCTCGTGTTCCCGTCCGGCCTTGCCGCGGTCAGTACTGCGCTCACCGCACTGTTGTCCGCTGGTGACCACATTCTTGTGACCGACAGCGCCTATTCGCCAACGCGTTCCTTTCTGGAGCGAGTGATGACGCGTTTCGGTGTCGAGGTCGAGACCTACGATCCCGTTGGCGGCAAGTCGATCGAAGAGTTATTGCGGCCCAACACACGTGTCGTATATGTCGAATCGCCCGGGTCCGAGACCTTCGACATCCAGGACATTCCCGCGATCTCCGCCGCGGCACATAAGCACGGTGCTTATGTGGTCATGGACAACACCTGGGGGACCCCGCTTTACTACAAGCCCTTCGCGCAAGGGGTCGACGTTTCGATCCAGGCCGCCACGAAGTACATCGTGGGTCATTCCGATGCAATGCTCGGCGTGGTCACCTGCAATCGGGACACCTGGCCGCTGGTCAAACAGACTACCCAGGACATGGGGCAGACCGCCGGCCCGGATGACATCTATCTGGCACTGCGCGGCCTGCGTACGCTGGAGGTCAGGCTGCAGCGTCACGGGGAATCGGGGCTGCGTGTCGCCCAATGGCTGGAGCGGCAGCCGCAGGTAGAAGCGGTTCTGCATCCCGCCCTGCCCTCCCATCCGGGACACGCGCTCTGGAAGCGTGATTTCACCGGTGCATGCGGCCTCTTCTCGGTGGTGCTCCGGGCGAGTTCAAAAGCATCGCTCGAAGCCTTCGTCGATGCCCTTGAGCATTTCGGCCTGGGTGTTTCCTGGGGCGGCTATGAAAGCCTGGTGATCCCTTTCACGCCAGGAAAGGGATGCACCGGCGCCCGCTGGCCCTACCAGGGGCAGGCCGTGCGCCTGCACGTGGGCCTCGAAGATCCGCAGGATCTCATCGACGATCTCCAGCGAGGCCTGCTGGCGCTCTCTGCGCGTGAATCCCGGGCACAAGATCAAGAAGCCAGCGCTGCCCAGGCCTGCTCGAGCTGACGCACCGAACTGCTTCGCCAGTTTGATTCCTGCCGGCACTTACACCTATCTGACTTAACCACGGAGACATGACATGAGCAAGATGAAGATTGAAGGGTCCTTTGTCGCCCTCATCACCCCCTTCAACAAGGACGGCAGCACCGACTTCGGCGCCTTCCGCGAGTTGCTGAAGTTCCAGGAGGACAATGGCACTGCCGCGGTGCTGATCATGGGGTCCACCGGTGAAGTCTCTATGCTTTCGCAAGCAGAGCGCCAGGCCATCATTGTCGAGACCGCAAAGATGAAGACCGGGAAGATGAAGCTGTTCTATGGCTGCACCGGTAACAACACCGAGGCAACCAAGGACTATCTCTCCTTTGCCAAGGCCAACGGCGCGGATGGTGCCATTCTGGCGGCGCCCTCCTACATCTGCGCATCGGAGGCCGACATCGAGCGCTACTTCCTTGAGGTCGCCGACGCGACCGACCTGCCGCTCGGCATCTACAACAACCCGCCTCGGGTAAAGACCGATCTGCATTGGGACAGCCTGCTGCGCATCTTCAAGCATCCCAACTATGTCGTCCACAAGGAATCAACCACGCGCGTGGGACAAGTGGCACAGGTGCTGCGCGGCGCGCCGGATGTCTCCGTGATGTGCTGCGACTCGCCCAACCTGGGACTCGTCGTCCCGACGATGAGCCTGGGCGGCCACGGCACGGCGAACATGACCGGCAATATTGCACCCGCGGAGCTGGCGGAGATTTCCCGGCCCTGGACCTCGGCGGACGTCTCCGTCAGCTTCCGCAGCGCCTACCTGCGAAACCTGCAATTGCTGCATTACGCCTACTCGGCAATCAACCCGGTTGCCATCAAGTCGCTGATGAAAGCGGTCGGGCTGCCTGCCGGCGACCTGCGCAAGCCCCTCACCGGCCTGGAAGGGGCACCGCTCCTCAATGGCCTTCGGGTCATCAAGGAACTCGAGCTCGATCAGAAGTACGGCTGGTCCTCGCCAATGCTCAAGGCAGCCTGAACCGCAACGGGAGAAGCCAATGGATCTAAACATCGCTGGGCGCCATGCTCTCGTCTTCGGCGGGAGCAAGGGCATGGGGCGCGCTTGCGCGCATCAGCTAGCCTCGGAAGGGGTACATGTCGTGATTGCCGCGCGCACCGAGAGCACACTGGCCGCGGCATCGGAGGAAATCGCTCGCGCGACTGGCGGCGTCGTTAGCTACGTGGTGGCTGACATCACCAGGGACAGTGGGCGAGAAGCAGCGCATTCGGCGTGCCCTGCCCCGGACATCCTGATCAACAACGCGGACGGTGCCCCGCCGGGGGATTTTCGCCAGTGGACACCGGCGGACTGGCATGCCGCCATCGATTCCATGATGCTTGGGCCGATCGATATGATCCGGCGCGTTGTCGACGGAATGATGGAACGCCGCTTCGGCCGCATCGTCAATATTGTCTCGCGCAGCGTGAAGACGCCGCAGCTGGAACTGGGCTTGTCTAACGGTGCGCGTTCCGGCCTCGTCGGTTTTGTCGCGGGCCTCGCGCGCCAGACGGTGGCCCACAACGTCACCATCAACAACCTGCTCCCAGGCGTGTTCGCGACCGATGCGCAGCGCCATCACATCGAAGGCATGCTGGAATCGATAGGCAAGACCTTCGAGCAGCTCTGGCGCGAACGTGGAGCGAACAACCCGGCTGGCCGCTACGGCCAACCAGAAGAGCTGGGTGCGCTCTGTGCCTTCATCTGCTCAGAACAGGCGAGCTATATCTGTGGCCAGAGCATTCTGATTGACGGCGCCGCCTACCCAGGCACCTTCTGAGACGGGGCTTCGTCGAAGCCCACCCGTTGCAGCGCTGCCCTCCGCAGGTCCCCACTTTGCAGAATGTGGAGACCTGCCTCCCTTGATCTTCAAACCTAAGCTGAATCAGGTATGCGACTACACCATTCTCGCCTGACCCGCGCGCACCTCTTCCTCGGTGTGCGCATGGGTGTCACGCTCCTGGCGACCTTCATGGCATTGGGCGTGGCCAGAGCACAGTCCAATGCCGACCGCCCCTATCCGTCCCGCCCGATCACCATCGTCGTGCCGCATGCACCTGGCGGCTCGGTAGACGGCCTGGCGCGCGTATTTGCGATGAAGCTCGGTGAAGAGCTGAAGCAATCGGTCATCGTCGACAACCGGCCGGGTGCTTCTGGCCTGGTCGGGGCCGGTATCGTTGCGCGCTCGGCGCCGGACGGCTATACGCTCTACATCAACGCATCGATCCACAACATCAATCCGATGCTCTATCGGAAAACGATCAAGTTCGACGCGGTCAAGGATTTCACGGCTGTCAGCATGCTGGCGCAAGGAGCTCTGATCTTCAGCGTGAATCCGCAAGTGCCGGCAAAGTCTGCGCGAGAACTCGCAAGCGCCGTCAAGGCGAATCCCAAACAGTACAACTTTGCCACGAGCGGCAACGGTTCGGCCGGTCACCTGGCGATGTCTCAGTATATGTATGACAGCGGCATCGCGGATCTGCAGGTACCCATTGCCTTGTACAAGGGCGGCGGGCCCGCACTCGCCGACCTGATGGGGGGGCAAGCCCGGGCGATGATGGATCCGATGCTTTCGTCACTGCCAAGTGTCAAGGCAGGCAAGCTTCGTGCAATCGCGGTCACAGGGCGCACGCGCAGCCCATTGCTGCCCGATGTCCCGACCATGCAGGAGGCGGGATACAAGGACTTTGAATTCTATTCGTGGTACGGCCTGTGGGCACCGGCGAAGCTGCCCAACGAGATCGGGAAGACGCTTGATGCGGCATCCGCGAGGATCATGGCAGCGCCAGACCTCAAGGCTCGCCTGGCCGGGCTGGGATTCGAAAGCGCTTACAAGAATGGCGGCGACTTCGAGAAGTATATTGACAGCGAAACCAAGCGATATCGCACGATCATCGATCGGGCGCACATCACCGCCGATTGAATCAGTGGAACGAGGCAGGAGATATGCGCGTCCTAGTGCTTGGTGCCGGCGTTGCCGGAGTATCCGTTGCCTATCATCTGTGGCGCGACGGCCACGAGGTGACCGTGCTGGACCGGGAAGCTGGTCCGGGGCAAGGAAGCAGCTTTGGCAACGCCGGCGGTCTTTGTCCCGGCTTTGCCGGCCCCTGGGCAGCCCCCGGGATGCCGGGAAAGGTATTGCGCATGGCTCTGCAAAGGCATGCGCCAGTCCGCTTCTCCGTCCGGCCAGATGTCGAGCGCCTGCTCTGGGTGGCCAAGTGGCTCGACCAATGCAAGGCAGCGCGCTTTCGCATCAACAAAGCGCGCATGCAGCGCGTAGCGCACTACAGCATGCGCTGCATGCAGGAGCTGATCGACCACGTGCCGGGCCTCTCATTCGACTATCACAGCAGTGGCACGCTGCAATTGCTCGAAACCGACCAGGAGCTCGAGTTGGCACACCTGGCCTCCAGGACGCTGGATTCGTTCCAGGTGCCATGGCGCATGATGGGCCGGGACGAAGCCGTTGCGCTCGAACCCTCCCTGCAAGCGGGAGACTCGACATGGAAAGGCGCGCTCTATCTTCCTGGGGATGCATCGGGGGACAGTTCCAGGTTCTGCACCGGTCTTGCCGACTACATCGCCAGTCACGGTGTCTCGTTTCACTACGGCGTTTCCGCAACACGGCTCGTTCAGGCCGGTGGCCGCCTTACCGGAATTGAAGTCACGAATGCCGGGCAAAGAGAGCGGTGGGAGGCTGATGCTTGCATAGTAGCCCTGGGCTGCCAGGCGTCTGCGCTGCTCTCGACGGTGGGCTTGCGGATTCCCGTGTATCCCCTGAAAGGGTACTCGATCACGATCCCGATCACCGATGCAGAGGCGGCTCCCCGCATGGCGATCATGGACGAGCACAACAAGATCATGCTTACCCGGCTTGGAGACAGGTTGCGTGTCGCGGGAATGGCCGAACTCGTCGGATACGATCTGACGCTTCATCCCGATCGTACAGCGTTGCTGTCGAAACTGACACGGCGGCTCTTGCCACGAGGACTCGACTTTTCCGCTGCCTCGCCGTGGGCCGGACTCCGTCCGATGACGCCAGATGGGCCGCCGATCCTTGGCGCGACACCATTGAAGGGCCTGTACCTGAATGCGGGCCACGGATCCAATGGCTGGACGCAGGCCTGCGGGACCGGCCGCCTCGTTGCCGACGCGGTATCCGGCAGACCGCCGGCGATCGACATGGACGGACTGACAGCCGAGCGCTTCGGTATGAAGGCCTGGGCTTGAACCGGTTTGCCCCGGCTGGGCATTTCCTGGCCGTGGCCGGATCCTTCATATCGGGCATGTTTTCTGACAACGCGTAATCGACGCATGCGTTGCCGCCGGCTCAAGGCCGGTCAAGGCCGGTCAAGGTCACCCACTGTATCCGATGCCACGAGCCGCGAAGGCGCGCACATGGGGGTGCTCCACGGATTCCAATACTTCGCTCCGCTGGAAGTCGGGAACGTGACGGCTCAGATAAAGAATAACGAGAGGAGAACGATGAAAACAAATGGGAAGTACTTGGTCGCGGCAGCGATGGGCGGTTTGCTCACCGGTGCGGCAGAGGCACAGTCCAGCGTCACGCTGTATGGTGTCATGGATGCCGGCATCGAATATGTCAGCCATGCCGGCGTGGACGGCTCCGGCTCGGCATACCGCGTCACATCCGGCAATACGGCCGCTTCACGGTGGGGGCTGCGCGGCAGTGAGGATTTGGGTGGAGGCGTGAGCGAAATCTTCGTTCTCGAGAGCGGCTTCTTCGCGGATACCGGCATGGCTGGACTCGGCGGCCGCCTGTTCGGCCGGCGAGCTTTCGTCGGTATCGCGGGTCCTTGGGGCCAGGTGACTCTTGGGCGTCAGAACAACACCTTGTTCGACTTCTTTATTCCCTTTGACACGAACCGCTATGCACCCTACTCCGTGCTTGCCCACGATGCGCAATTCTCAGGCCGGGCTGACAATGCTATCAAGTACACCGGAGATTTCGGCAACCTGACGATCAGCGGGCTCTATAGCGCCGGATACGACTCAACCATTTCCGGAGGCAGCGAAGTCCCGGGTGTACCGCGCGTCGGCCAGGAAATCGGGGCGGGTGCGTCTTATACGGCCGGCAAGCTCGGAATGGCTTTCGTCTATGACCAGCGCCGTGGCACATCGGTAGCCAGTGCCGGAAACGTGGAACGTCGCTATGCTGCCGGACTTATTTACACCAGCGGCCCCTTCACCGCAATGGCCGGCTATCGCTTCCTGCAAAGCGGACTTGTCAATCCCACAATCCGCTCCAATCTCTATTGGCTGGGGGGGGCCTACGCGATGAAGCCCGCGCTGACGCTGCGCGCCGGAATATACCGTACGGATGTGCGCGCCTCAGATGACGATGCCATCAGTTACACGCTGCAGCTTGCCTACAACCTGTCGAAACTCACGGAGGTCTACCTCAACGCCTCCTACATGGACAACAAGGGACGCTCAACGCTAGGCGTGGCAAGCGCGACCAAGGCTGCGCAGGGTGTTGGACAGACCGGCGTCGCAGCCGGAATCAAGCACATCTTCTAGGTATAGGGGGGCACGGCGGGTGAACTGCGCATCGCCGCCATACCCACTTGGCAGCAGAACCGAGCAAGATCCATGTCAGTCGCGATGCATTGCCTGAGGCGAGGCAATTGAGAGCACCCATTCCAAGGGTACGGGCCGTGCGCGCATCGAGGCAGTTGAAAAGCAGAGGAGAAATAGATGTACATCGGCATCCCGCAGGAGACGCGGGCCGGCGAGACTCGCGTCGCCGCCACCCCGGAGACCGTCAAGAAATACGTCGCCCAGGGCCACAAGGTAGTCGTGCAGGCCGGTGCCGGCCTGAGCGCCAGCCAGCCCGACAGCGCGTATGAAGCGGTCGGCGCCACCATCGGCAGCGCCGCCGAGGCATTCGGTGCGCAACTGGTGCTCAAGGTGCGCGCACCGGACCCCGCCGAACTGGCGCAGATGAAGCCAGGCACCGTACTGGTCGGCATGCTCAATCCCTTCGATGCCGAGAACAACGCGCGCATGTCCGCCGCGAACATCACCGCCTTTGCCCTCGAAGCCGCGCCGCGCACCACGCGCGCGCAGAGCATGGACGTGCTGTCGTCGCAGGCCAACATCGCCGGCTACAAGGCCGTGCTGGTGGCCGCGCACCACTACCAGCGCTTCATGCCGATGCTGATGACCGCCGCCGGCACCGTCAAGGCCGCGCGCGCGCTGATCCTGGGCGCCGGCGTGGCGGGCCTGCAGGCCATTGCCACGGCCAAGCGGCTGGGCGCGGTGATCGAGGCCTCCGACGTGCGCCCCGCGGTCAAGGAGCAGATCGAATCGCTGGGCGGCAAGTTCCTCGACGTGCCGTTCCTGACCGATGAAGAGCGCGAGATCGCGCAGGGCGTGGGCGGCTATGCCCGCCCGATGCCGCCGGACTGGATGAAGCGCCAGGCCGAGCTGGTGCACCAGCGCGCGATCCAGGCCGACATCGTCATCACCACGGCGCTGATCCCGGGCCGCAAGGCGCCGGTGCTGCTGCAGGAAGCGACCGTGCAGCAGATGAAGCCGGGCTCGGTGGTGGTGGACCTGGCCGCCGCGCAGGGCGGCAACTGCCCGCTGACGGTGGCCGACGAGGTGGTCAACCACAACGGCGTCATCATCATCGGGCACACCAACCTGGCCAGCATGGTGGCGGCCGACGCCTCGGCGCTCTATGCCCGCAACGTGCTGGATTTCCTCAAGCTGGTCGTCGACAAGGACGCCCAGTTCACGTTGAACCTTGACGACGACATCGTCGCGGCCTGCCTGATGACGCGGCGCGAAGAACTGGCATTGGCCAGCTGAACGGGCAATCAAGGAGATATCGATGGAAATGGTTAGCCACACGGTGATCAACCTGATCATCTTCGTACTGGCGATCTACGTGGGCTACCACGTGGTCTGGACGGTCACCCCCGCGCTGCATACGCCGCTGATGGCGGTGACCAATGCGATCTCGGCCATCATCATCGTCGGCGCCATGATGGCCGCCGGCCTGACCGAGGGCTATGTTGGCCGCGCGATGGGCACGCTGGCGGTGGCGCTGGCGGCGGTCAATGTGTTCGGTGGCTTCCTGGTCACGCAGCGCATGCTGGAGATGTTCAGGAAGAAGGCACCCAAGGTGCGGCCCGAAGCCAAGGCGCAGCCTGGCGGCAGAGTGGCGGAGGTGGCGCAATGAACGGCCTGTCGATGAATATGGTGACGCTGTCCTACCTGGGCGCGTCGGTCTGCTTTATCCAGGCGCTCAAGGGGCTGTCACACCCGACGACGGCGCGGCGCGGCAACACCTTCGGCATGGCCGGCATGGTGGTGGCGGCGCTCACCACGGTGGCCCTGATCTTCAAGCTGAAGAACGAACTGCTTGCCGGCGGGGCGGACCCGTCCGCGCCGGGCACCGGCGTGGCGCTGATCCTGGCCGCGCTGGTGGTGGGCGGCGGCATCGGCGCCTACGTGGCGAAGCAGGTCCAGATGACCAAGATGCCCGAGCTGGTCGCGGCGATGCACTCGCTGATCGGCCTCGCGGCGGTATTCATCGCGGTGGCTGCGGTGGCGGAGCCTGCAGCGTTCGGCATCACGGCTGCCG
>NZ_QKWJ01000239.1 GCF_003353055.1 Cupriavidus lacunae | reverse complement strand
ATGAGTTGCATACCGTCGCCCGCAACAAGCTCAAAAGCGCTCAACACCGGCCTTCGATCATCGCCGCGTGCTGGGTTCAGGCAACGTTGTGGTGATGTCATGATTTACGGAAAGATCAATAGATGCCGAAAAGGTTGTCGCCGAGTTCAACCACGGCGTGCTGAAGCTGCGCATCCCGAAAGCCGAATACGCGCAACCGAGCCGCATTGAGGTCAAGGTGACGTGAGGTAAGCCGGGCGGGCCGTGGGCATCACCCATGGCTGCCCACACGTAGGAGGGCTGACATGCAACTGGAATCGTTGAAAAAGAGTTCCGGCTTTCGCCCCTCTGAACATTGAGGGGCCGACGATGCGACTGATCGAACTGGATGAACAGCAGGACTTTCTTGCGGCCTTGCAGCGTCATGGTCTGGCAGCAGGTGATTTCGAACTCCAGGAAACGGATACGACTGACCCAAAAGGCGACGAGAACTTCGGTTTACAGGGCTACGTCACGATAACCAGACTATCGACACAAGTTACAAGGGAATACCCCATCGGCTATGAAACCGATTGGGTTCAGCATTTCAGGAAAGATCTCGAGGCCGGCATCTTCGATAAGTCAGAATGAGATCCTGCGTGCTATTGGGACTGCGAGCGAAATAGGAATACCTTCCCGATTGGATACTCACCTGGAAGCAGGCCTATCCAGACGATGCACATGTAGCTGGAGGCACAGATTCTCCTGCCACATTGCCTCCAGTCTTCCTTGGGACGAGATCCCTGGGGTGGAGTTCAAACGGTTGCTGCCGGGAGTGCCGTTCAGATGGCTTTGTTGCGATGAGGGACGGCGTAGCTGGGATAAGAATTCACCCTGCTGCGTCACTCTGCTGCAAAGCGACGGAAGAACCATTGTTTCATGCCTTCCACCGCCAACAGATAGAAGAACAGCATGGCAGCGAGGATGAGAAAGAAGAATGCCGGCGGCGCGACGAAACCGAGATGCACGCCAGCAGAGGTGAACGGCAGCAGCACGGCCACCGCCACCACCGCCAGTGAACAGGCGATGAACCACGAATTCGGGTAGCTCCTGAAAGGATTCCTACGGGTGCGGATGATGAAGATAACCAGCACCTGCGTGGCCATGGACTCAATGAACCAACCGGTATGGAAGAGCCTCTCGCCGGCATGAAAGACCGT
>NZ_QKWJ01000238.1 GCF_003353055.1 Cupriavidus lacunae | reverse complement strand
AGTACGCCCAGCCAGCGTAGCCCGCCCGTTTGGGGGTGAAGCTGCTTGAGCATGTTTGGAATGCAGGACCCGGCGGAATTGAAATTGTGCAGTACCGGGGCATGCCCTTCCTCTGCTGCGAGAGGAAGTGAGCCGAAGCGGCGGTGACCTGCTGACACTGGCAGGGTGACGTAGTCCGTGGGAAACGGGGCTTGCGGCGAAGCGGTTACGCCAAGATGAGTCTCTAGGCTGAGCATGGGACGGTTGAGGAACACGAACCTGTTGAAACGCATCTGAGGGTTGAAATGTCACCCCTGCCCACACCGCTTGATGGGCATGACGCGAGCTGTTACCGGGCACATCCATGGCCCGGTGGCACGAATGCTACTTGGATATGTAAGCCGAGCAGCAAGGAGCCATGGGGAGCGCGCAGCTAGACCGTGGTGTTCGCGACGACTTGCGGCAAGCAAGGATAAAGACTGCGACAGGCAACCTCGCCCATGCGTTGAGTCCAGCATGTGAACTGGGGAAGGTTTGCACAGATGCCAAGGGAGTGTGCCCCCGATGATGTGCAAACTGGCGGAGCCTCCGTAGTAGTCCGAGGTCGGGAAAGCCGGCCACATGGCGAAGGGAGGCAGTTGAAGTGGTTTGTTTGGTTAATTAGCTGACTTTAGTGAGGTGAAGACCTTTGATAATCAGTGAAATGCAAAGCAAACTGGCGACATGGTCGACGGAGGACAAAGAGCGAAAGTTCGATCGACTCCTGAGACTGATTGCCAATAGGGATTGGCTGAGCGAAGCGGCTCGCATTACACTGGCCTCCAGTGGAGCCCGCACGCCGGGCGTGGACGGGGTCGACAAGTGCATGATGGAAGAGAATCTCCAGCATGAACTGGCGACGATACGCGACGAGTTGCTGACGGGCTCATATAGTCCGCTGCCTGCACGACGCGTGTACATACCGAAAGCGAACGGAAAACTCAGACCTCTCGGCATACCGAGCCTGCGGGATCGGATCGTGCAACGGGCAATGTTGATGGCGATGGAGCCGATATGGGAGAGCGATTTCCACCCGGCTTCATATGGCTTTAGGCCTGCCCGTAGCGTACATCACGCGATTCGCGCGGTGAAGCTCCAGCTACAAGACAGCGGTGAACAAAGTACTGCGGGACGTTGGGTTATCGAGGGCGACCTCGCCAGCTACTT
>NZ_QKWJ01000237.1 GCF_003353055.1 Cupriavidus lacunae | reverse complement strand
TCCGCGCCGACCAGACCCGGCAGCTTCACACGTTGGGAGCGTAGCTCCTGTTTGACCTCGCGCGCCTTCTGGCCTGCACGCCCCGGCAAGATAAAGGTGATTTCCCCGAGTACCGGGCTGGCGTCGACGCTATCCCACAACTTGCCGCCCTCAGCAAGGTTGCGGTTGTGTTGGCTGCGGATCAGCCAGTCGGCTGGTTGGCCAAGTTCCTGGGCGCGCGCCATCAACTCGGCAATATCACCCTCGCGGTCCGTCACATACACCAGTCGTGTCCGGGGCAATAGCGCGGCTTGTTCCGCAACGCGTTCATACCCTTCAATCCAGCGTACGCTTTCCTTGATCCCGCCGCGGTTGCCGTCGGCGTCCTTTGGTTCCCGAGCCCACATCCAAGCATCGATCACCCCCAGCGGTTCCCGGTCTGGCGTCACCGCGTAGGTCGGATGTAAAAACATGCCCCGCTGGGCTTCGTAGCTCAGCGGCCCCAACCCCTCCATCTCCTGGCCATTAAAGTTCAACTCGGTCGAGTCAGCGATGCACAGCACTATCGGAAACTGCGCAGCTCTGTCCGCCGTGCGTTCCCAATGCGGCTGCATCACGTCCCGCCAATCGATCTGCTCATTGCCGAGAAACCGATATGCCCCAATGGTTTGCGACCAGTCATCGCACNAGGGCCGCAAACCGCTTGAGCAATTCCTTGGCGCGCCGATCCCGCCGCGGATCACCAAGATCCAGACTCTCAAATTCCTCGTCCACCCATGCCCCCGACTCGTTGCTCATTGCTGCGCGAAAATCCGAGAGTAAACGCGAGTCTGGCGAAGTTAACAACCCCTTACCTCGAAATTTCGCAGCCTCAGGCTACATGCTCCGCTGCCGAGGCGGTCCTACTTATGTATAAGGGAATGCCGTAACGCAGGACAGTCTGTGCAAGGCGATCCACGGCGCGCGCGGATGGACGTTGATCTGCCGATAACTGTCTTAAATTCATGTCACGCCTTGATAATTCGTACAGGGCGGTATTGAATGAATCTTCCCGGCGTGCGCGGTATGCGCCCGTGGTCAAGCACCTAGATCCTATGTATGAGGACGGGTCGGCAAATTCGCAGAGTGGTCCTAAAGTGAACTGTTCAAGCAACTTACTTTGGAGGGCCACATCATGCAACCGACCCGCATCGATCATTTTATGCCG
>NZ_QKWJ01000236.1 GCF_003353055.1 Cupriavidus lacunae | reverse complement strand
CTTAGTCGAGGATCTTTGCCACGACGCCGGCGCCGACGGTACGGCCACCTTCGCGGATAGCGAAGCGCAGGCCTTCTTCCATGGCGATCGGGGCGATCAGCTTGACGGTGATCGACACGTTGTCACCCGGCATGACCATTTCCTTGTCCGCCGGCAGCTCGATCGAGCCAGTCACGTCGGTGGTACGGAAGTAGAACTGCGGGCGGTAGTTGTTGAAGAACGGGGTGTGACGGCCGCCTTCGTCCTTCGACAGAATGTACACCTCGCCGGTGAAGTGGGTGTGCGGCTTGATCGAACCCGGCTTGCACAGCACTTGGCCGCGCTCGACGTCTTCACGCTTGGTGCCGCGCAGCAGCAGGCCAACGTTGTCGCCGGCTTGACCCTGGTCCAGCAGCTTGCGGAACATTTCCACGCCGGTGCAGGTGGTCTTCACCGTCGGCTTGATACCGACGATTTCGATTTCTTCACCGACCTTCACCACGCCACGCTCGATACGGCCGGTCACCACGGTGCCGCGACCCGAGATCGAGAACACGTCTTCCACCGGCATCAGGAACGTGCCGTCAACAGCGCGCTCCGGCGTCGGGATGTAGGTGTCCAGTGCGTCGGCCAGGTTCATGATGGCCACTTCGCCCAGCTCGCCCTTGTCGCCTTCCAGCGCCAGCTTGGCCGAACCCTTGATGATCGGGGTGTCGTCGCCGGGGAACTCGTACTTCGACAGCAGCTCGCGAACTTCCATCTCGACCAGCTCGAGCAGTTCAGCGTCGTCCACCATGTCGCACTTGTTCAGGAACACGATGATGTAAGGCACGCCAACCTGACGGGCCAGCAGGATGTGCTCGCGCGTCTGCGGCATCGGGCCGTCAGCGGCCGAGCAAACCAGGATGGCGCCGTCCATCTGCGCAGCGCCCGTGATCATGTTCTTCACATAGTCAGCGTGGCCCGGGCAGTCAACGTGCGCGTAGTGGCGGTTGGCCGTCTCGTACTCGACGTGGGCGGTATTGATGGTAATACCGCGTGCCTTCTCTTCCGGCGCTGCGTCGATTTCGTCGTACTTCTTGGCGGCACCGCCGAACTTCGCTGCCAGCACCGTGGCGATCGCTGCGGTCAGCGTGGTCTTGCCATGGTCAACGTGACCAATCGTACCAACGTTCACGTGCGGCTTGGTCCGCTCGAACTTTTCCTTTGCCAT
>NZ_QKWJ01000235.1 GCF_003353055.1 Cupriavidus lacunae | reverse complement strand
AGGGTCGTGTTGCGGTCAGTTTCAAGTTCCCGGTCATCGTTGCGTGAGGGCCTGATCACCCCCCCTCACAAACTTCTATCCGCCGAGATGTTTCCGGCATAGTCCTGCATGCGCGTAGCGCGTAGAAGACCGGGATGCGACAAGCCCCATCTAGAAGTGTCGGTTGCTGAGCAACCAGTGGTATGCGCGGGCCTGTCTGCTTTTAACTGTGCTGCGTAACGAGGAATGAGGTAATTTAATCCAAAGCCGTCACCTGATTGTTGAATTGTCTGTTTCTACCTTCCGGTTCTTGCGTTCTTCAGTACCGCGCCCTCGGGTATGACCCCGTGCTCAAGGTAGCGCCACAATGCGATGACGAGCCGCCGCGCCACCGCGACGATGGCGATACGTTTGCCCCGTTTGTTCTGCGCATTGCCCAAGGTACGCTGCGTGAACCACCGCGCGATCGCGCTGTCGGGCTGGTAGCGTAGCCAGAGCCACGCCATCTCGATCAGCAAGGACCGCACTCGCCGGTTGCCCTGTTTACTGATTCCCTGGTCAACCCGGCTCTGGCCACTGTCATAGGGCTGAGGCACCAGACCGACACAGGACCCCACTTGGCGCCGGTTGTCAAAGTGTCGCCAGAATAGCTCGAGTACGAGTCGGGTAGCCCCCACCGGACCGACCGCCTTGAGTCGTTCGAGGTCGGCGATGCGTTTCTGTACGGGTTCTGGCAATTGTTCGATCAATTCTTTTTCGAGCTCGGCAAATTGCTGCTCAGCCAGGGCCAGGCGCCGGCACTCCCTGGTTAGTCGCGCGTGCAGCTCTGGCGGCAAGGGCGCGCCGTCGTGGCAGCGAAACTCTCCCATCACGAGACGTGTTGCGACGTCGCCATTGACGTCCTGCCAGCAGCCTACCGTGCGCAACAATTTGCGTATCCGGTCGCGGTGCTGCATCGTTTCCTTTTGTAGCTCGCCCCGGTCCCGTACAAGATGGCGTTGCGCTTCGGCTTCGATGCTTGGCACCCGTATCACACGCATGCGGTCGTATTCCCCGCGCAACCAGGCACGCAGGCACATCAGCAGCCTGATCACGTCGAGCCGGTCGGTCTTGGCCCGCCTTGCGTGCCGCTCCACGGGAATGCTGGCCGGGTCGCAGATCAGGGGCTCATAGCCGAGCTTCGCCAGGGCCCGCGCTATCCAGAAACCGTCCTGTCCTGCTTCGT
>NZ_QKWJ01000234.1 GCF_003353055.1 Cupriavidus lacunae | reverse complement strand
GCTTGCCTTTACCCACAACTTCCGGCGGCTTACTCGTTTTTCTGGAAGATCCGATACATTTCGGTGATTTCGTGCAAAACGAGGAAGCCGCGCCAGAGGACAGTAGCACCGGGGGGATCGTCGTTTTTGCGACCCAGGTAGCCACCGAGCTTGGCGATCCAAAGGACCGCTTCGCTGAGTTTGGGTGCCTGCTCCGGTGGCTTGGTTGTGCCGTGCGTGCGGCAGTACAAGGCCTGCCATTCGAGCGATTGCAGTAGCACCGAGCAAGGGATATCGGCTTCGAGCCGGCCCAGCATAGTCGAGTACAAGATGCGCCAGCCGATTACGGCGAACAGCGCCGTGGCCCGCAGGAACCGCTCCAGCGTCCCGAACTGCCGGGCTTCGATCTGGCAGCCACTTTTCAGGACACGATGCCAGGATTCAATGGTCCAGCGACGGGCGTACCAGCTCAGCCGTTCGAGCACATCTTCCAGCGTTTGGGTGGGCATCGAACTGAGCAACATCCATTCGAGCGGCTCAACGCCTTCGGGCGGGTCGATTTCCAGCGCGTGAATGGCAAACACTTCGAGACTCGGTAGGGCCTCTGCACCGCGGCTGCGTGGCGGTCGCAGTTGGACGGGCACACAGCGCAAAGCCAGTCGGGCGCTACGCGCCTGCCTGGCGCCGCTCCTGGGCACGTGCAGTACGGTCTCCCCAAGTACAGGAGCCGCAGCAACCGTCTCCCACAGATACTTCTCTGGGTGGTCCACGCCCCGATTCCAGGCGGCCCGCACCAACCAGTCCACCCCCGCTGGGCGCGGCGCCAGGAACACGTCATACACATCGCCCTCGCGATCGCTGACGGCAACAAGGTGCGTGTCCGGACACTGCATCTTGAGCGGCTCAAGGCATTCCAGCCCCTCCAGCCACTTCACGCTTTCCTTGTCACGAATGGACAGCGCCCGGCGCTGCCTGGCCTTGCCCGATGCTTGCGGCTCACGCACCCACGTCTTCATGCTCAACACGCCCAGTGGCAGGCCCTCAGGCGTCACCGCCAGCACGCTGTGCAACATGAATCCGTGCAAATTGCCGCCCGTGCCGTGACCAAGTCCCTCAGTCGCGGGCAAATTTGCCAGATTGAATTCCGTGGTGTCCTGCACCGCCAATACGACAGGCACCTGCTGCATGCGACCCACGGTTTGAGCGACGTGGCTCGCCAGTATTCCGTCCGGG
>NZ_QKWJ01000233.1 GCF_003353055.1 Cupriavidus lacunae | reverse complement strand
CGACGATCTGCATGCGCTGGCCGACTGGCTACTGGCGTGCGGCGTGGACACGGTCGCGCTGGAGTCCACCGGCGTGTATTGGATCCCGGTGTACGAGGTGCTGGAACAACGCGGCTTGACGGTGTGGCTCGTCGATGCGCGGCAGCTCAAGTACGTGCCCGGCCGCAAGAGCGACGTGCTCGACTGTCAGTGGCTGCAGAAACTGATGAGCCTGGGGCTGTTGCGCGCGGCGTGGCGCCCCGGCGACGAGGTGTGCGTCGTGCGCGCGGTGGTGCGCCAGCGCGAGGTGCTGCTCACCGAGCAGGCCAATTGGGTGCAGCGCATGCAGAAGGCGCTGGTGCAGATGAATCTGCAGCTCAGCGAAGTGCTCAGCGACGTGATGGGCATGACCGGCCAGGCCATCGTCCGGGCGATTGTGGCGGGCGAGCGTGACCCCCAGGTACTGGCGCGGCACCGCTATGGGCGAATTAAGGCCAGCGAGCGCGACATCGAACGGGCGCTGACCGGCAACTGGCGCGAGGAGCATCTGTTCGTGCTCACGCAGGCCCTGGCCATGTTCGACACTCTGGCCCAGCGCATCCTCGAGTGCGACGCGAAGCTCGAGGCGTTACTCGCGCCGCTGGGCCGTCACGAGGTCGAACTCGGCGGGCCAGGCAAGCGGCGCGGCAAGAACACCCCGGAGTTTGATGCCCGCGCCGCGCTGGCGCGCTGGGCAGGGGTGGACCTGACGCGCATCAACGGCCTGGCCGTGACCTCGGTGCTGACGATCCTGTCGGAGATCGGCCCGGACCTGCGCCGCTTTGCCAACGTCAAGCACTTCTGCTCGTGGCTGGGGCTGTGTCCGGGCACCAAGATCAGCGGCGGCAAGGTACTCAGTGCGCGCACCCGGCGCTCGACCAACCGGGTACGCCAGGCGCTCAAGCTCGCGGCGATGAGCCTGTCGCGCAACGACTCCGCGCTCGGTGCGTTCTATCGCCGCCTGTGTGCGCGCATGGACAAGCCACGGGCCAATACCGCCGTCGCGCATAAGCTTGCCCGCATGGTCTACTTCATGCTGACCCGCGGCGAGGCCTTCGTCGACCAGGGCCAGCAGCACTACGAAGAGCAGCAGCGCGAGCGCAGCATTGCCGCGCTCAAGCGCCGCGCCGCTGCGTTGGGTTTTTTGCTCAATCCTGTGGCCGCATGAACCCAGTCCGTTTTGGTTTCTCAGGAGCATTTCAAGGCCCTTCCGGCCCCGG
>NZ_QKWJ01000232.1 GCF_003353055.1 Cupriavidus lacunae | reverse complement strand
CAACACCCACCCGGATCACGACACGCTGGCGACGTTCCGACGTCGATTCCTGAAGGAAGTGGAGTTGCTGTTCGTGCAGGTGCTGGTGCTGGCGCGCGAGATGAAACTGCTCAAGCTCGGGCATATTGCGCTGGACGGCACCAAGATCGACGCCAACGCGAGCAAGCACCGTGCCCTGTCGTGGGGGCATGCCCACAAGATCGAGGCGCAGTTGCGACAGGAGGTGCAGTCGCTGCTTGCGCTGGCCGAGAACAGCGACCGCGCAGCCATCCCAGATGGCATGGACGTGCCGGCGGAAATCGCTCGACGCGAAGATCGCTTGAGCGCGATGGCGCTGGCCAAGGCAAAGATCGAGCAGCGCGCCGCCGAGCGTCATCGGCACGAACAGCAGGAGTACGAGGCCAAGGCGGCCAAGCGCAAGTCTCAGCGGGACGCTGGCAAGAAGCCGCGCGGCAAGGATCCCGAGCCGCCAGAGGCTGGCCCCAAGGACGGCGACCAGGTGAACCTCACGGATGAAGATTCGCGCATCATGCCCGTCTCGGGCGGGGGCTTCGAGCAAAGCTACAACGCGCAAGCCGGCGTCGACACCGAGACGATGATGGTGGTCACCCGACACGTGAGCCAGGCGTGCAACGACAAGCGCGAAGTCGTGCCCACGCTGGAGCAGATCGTCGCGTTGCCCGCGGTGCTGGGCGAAGTGCACACGCTAATCACGGACAACGGCTTCTTCAGTCAGGCCAACGTGATCGCTTGCCTCGACGCGGGGATCGATCCTCTGCTGGCGCTCAAGAGGGAGTCGCATCATGCCCCCGTGCTGGAGCGCTTCGCACCCGATGCCCCCGAACCCCAGACGACGGATCCGGTTGTGCAGATGGCGCATCGTCTGGGCACACAAGCTGGGCGTGCCCTCTACAGCTTGCGCAAGCAGACGGTGGAGCCGGTGTTCGGCATCATCAAGCGGGTGATGGGTTGGCGCCAGATGAGCATGCGCGGGCTGGCCCACGCCCAAGGCGAATGGAGCCTGGTGACCATGGCCTGGAACATCAAGCGCATGCATGTGCTGCGCACCGCGTGAGGGGAAAAGTGTGCCCCGGTCACGCCGAAAACGAGTCCTCAGGCGGTCCGATACGCCCTCGTGGAGACTCGCCAACCGCTGAGAACGCTCGATCAGCGCGACGCCGTCTCAAAAGCCGCGTCGCACCGATCTATCGGATTCGCTCGGGCTCAAGTCCGACAGCCTCCTAGG
>NZ_QKWJ01000231.1 GCF_003353055.1 Cupriavidus lacunae | reverse complement strand
GGCCTTGAATTCCGCCGTGTGTACCTTGCGCTTCTTGCCTTCACTCATTCGCCATCATCCCGTCAAGGACGACAGCTTAAACCACCGCCTGATCACTGTCTCAAATCGTGGGTCCACTTTAATACGCGACATGACCGTCCTGGCTGTCGCCTACCCGGTTCTCCCGAGGCCGCCGCCACACACCATCTCGCGGACTGCGAGGACCGGGCTGCTGCTCCCCCGGCTAACGGAAATTTGCGCTGTAGGCCCGGTAACTTAGACGGTGTCTTGTAGAAAGCGGCGTACGGGGGACGGCTGAAGCGAGCGCGGCAGAAGGTGTCCGGAGGATGTTGTTCTGCGCCGTCCTCCTCGGGCGAAACTACTAGGCTCCGCCATGGTGGCGCCTCACAGGTCGACGAGCGCCACTCAGCAGCGCCGCATGACTTGGCGATCGTCGCCCTGGTACGGCGCTTGCGCAACGGGGAGGTGGCAAACGAGCCGCTATCTGAGCGCACCATGGCACGGCAACCGCAATCAGGACAGGACCAGCAGCAACAGACAAGTCAGCAGCAGCAACAAAGCTGCCAGGGCCAACGCGGCGGCCAGCGCGCGCAGCAAGGCGGCCAGAGTGGACAGCAAGGCGGGAAAGGACGCCCCTGATGTTCCGGCCTCCACCGCCAGTGAGCTGATGGGTTTCAGTTGCCATCGCCGTCATCAGCGGCTGCAGCCGCTGACGACTACGGTGCAGCTCATTCCATCCATTGCAATCGCACTCGGTAAATACTATGAAGAATCCCTGGAACAAGAAGAATCCGTTCATGAGCATGTGGCTCAGCAATGCCAACCGAATCGCCGGCGCGACACGCGGCCGGATGACCGCAGAGGGCAAGCGTCAGGCTTCAAACGCTATGAATGAAGGGGCGAAGCAGGTGATGACGTTTTGGGCCGATGCGCTGACAACCAAGAAGCCGGTCCCAAAGCGCAAGCGCCGATGAGCCCTTCGATAGTTGTTGAAAGGGCCGACCCTTCAAAGCATATTTCAGACTTGATATTTCGAACGCCACATTGGAGAGAGAGGAGTGCTGTATTTGTAGCGTTATTATGTTAGCCCCCTGGGTGGACGCCGGTCCGGCAAGCGGCCCCCCGTTAAGCCCATTTCCTTATACGGAAGTCATGACTCTTCCCGCAGTGCTTGAATGGTGAGGGCGGCGTCCATGGTTCTCTGCATGCCGATCCAAATCGTCTTTGCGCCGGGCTCGCCATCGCTCTTGCGC
>NZ_QKWJ01000230.1 GCF_003353055.1 Cupriavidus lacunae | reverse complement strand
CCTATGTCGATTCGGTTAAGTTGCCGTGACCCTTACCTACCTGCTAAGCCGATTCGATCCCGGTTAAGTTGGCGCGAGCCTTGCCTGCTGACCGATTGCCCAGATAAAACCAGCCAGTTCGCGTGCAATCGCCGTGCAGACCTGCACCGGCAGTTTGCCGCGGGCGCTCAGGTGACGATAGCGATGACACAGCCGTTTCTGCGCCTCCCAGGCAATCTCCTGGATCTCTGGCGTGGTGCGTTCAGCACGACGCTGCAGGGTGGCGGTCTTGCGCGCCGGATGCCGATAGGTCCAGGCCGCCTCGACCAGTACCCGCCGCACATGGCTGTTGCCAGCCTTGGTGATCCCGCCTCGTCGTTCGCGCTTGCCGCTGGAATGCTCGCTAGGCACCAGTCCGAGATAGGCCATCAACTGCGGCGCGTCAGTGAAGCGGCGCAGATCGCCAAGCTCGGCTACCACGGTCACGGCGGTGATCAGGCTGACGCCGCGCAGGGCCATCAGGGTCTCGATCACCGGCCAGACCGGGCTGTCTTGCAGCGCGCGCTCGATCTCCTGCTCCAGGCTTGCCACGCGTTGGCTGCAAGCCTTGACCGTGTCGATGTATTCCTGAAGCACGACCTGCTGCACCGGGTAGGCAAACTTGATCCCCTCGAGCCAGCGCCAGTGCGCCTGGGTCCAGCGAGACTTGCCGCCATAGCGGTAGCCATGCCGGGATAGGAACGACAACAATCTCTGTTTGGCCTGCCGTTGCAGATGCTTCATGTCCTCGCGTGCACGGGTGAGGTCGCGCAACGCCTCTTGCGCTTCGCCGGGGACCCAGACCGCAGTCAGCTCGCCGGCCCGGTGCAGCCGGGCCAGGTTCAGGCCGTCGCGGCGGTCAGTCTTGATGCGCTCACCTGGCTTTCTCGGGATCAGCGAAGGGGCGACCACCTCACAGTCCTGATTCAGATCACGCAGTTGCCGATACAGCACGTAGCCAGCCGGCCCCGCTTCATAGCAGAACGACAGCCGAGACCCGTCTCGTTTGAGCCGGGTGACCAGTTTTCTGACGGCCTCCGGCGTATTCTCGATCTCTCCCACATACCTGACGTCACCGCCGGTGTCCGCCACGGCCACGGCAATGGTGTCCTGATGGACATCCAGGCCCACGTACTTGCTAAACTTGTTCATGACCTGCCCCCTCAATTGTGGCTCTGGGCCGCTGGTTCAACACACCTCAAGCCTAATCCACGTCGCTTGAGGTGCGGCAGGTCAATACATTTTGTCTAG
>NZ_QKWJ01000023.1 GCF_003353055.1 Cupriavidus lacunae | reverse complement strand
TACGCAGTGTCTCGGTCAACGGGAACGAAGCGGCTCATCGGGATAGTCTGTCGGTTGTGCTGCCACGATTATCTGGCTGGGCATCATCGATTGGAAGGCCGGAAAGCCCGACAGACTCCTAGGGCAGCCTCGAGGCGGCGGATCTGGTAATAGAGACGTTGCGGCTGGATGCCCAGCGCCTGCGTGGCGCTGCCGGTGTCACGATGCTGCATCAGTGCAGCGAAGACACGCAACGAGAGAAAGGAGACGCGCCGGTTGCTGAGTCGGTAAGCCATGCCCGTGCCGTGGCCGGGGCCTGCATCGCGCTGGTGCGATGGCGCTGGTCCCCGGCGGATCGAAGTGAATCGATCGTAGCTGGGCGCTGCATGCCTGGTGGTGGGCCGGATTCCGAAATGGTGCGGAGAATTTTCCTGCGATGCAGGACCGCTGCCCGGTCAGTGCATCGGCAACTGGCCGATCGCGGTCAGCGCCTGCACGACTTCCGGCGACAGGCGGCGTTCACGGCACGGCACGCCCGCGGTCTCGAGCGTGGTCCACAGGTCCGCGTCGCCGGTGACGATGCGTTGCCGCAAGTGGGCCAGGTATGCGTATTCCGCGGAAGTCAGCGGGCGCGGAGCGCTGCGCAGGTCATCCAGGATGGCACCAAGCGAGAGTGCGGGAACGGTCATACCAAGGTCGGGAATAGCAGGGTGATGAGACATTGCGGCAGAAATACGGGGATAGCGCAGGGTTGAGCAACGCATGATTCTATCCATCCGGTGCAGTGGCTGCTTAAGCAAAAACCGGTAACTTTCCCTCTATTTCCGCTTGCAAACCGGCGAGTGGCGAGTAGGCGCGGACAATGTGGCGCATGCGATAGCCCAGGCGGCGGCGAAGGCGCTAAAGCGGGTATCGGGGCGGCGTCAGGCAGCGGCCACGGTGTTGCAGAAAAACGCCAGCGTGCGATCCGCGCGCAGCGGTTGCGGCGTCCCCGTCTGCCAGGTCGCCAGGTCGCCAGGCGTGCGCCAGGGCATTGCCACCCGTAGCGGTTGCCGATTGACAAGCCAGGGTGCGTTCTATACGTTGGCGCATCGTTCCATTCTCCGGTCCAGTCCGCCGGTCCTGCCGGGACCGCCACCGTCCGCCATGCCACGCAAAGCCGCACAGGTTTCAGAAGCCGACAAGCACGCCGCCACCGGCGGCGCGATCGCCGTGGACCGGGCGTTGTTCGTGCTATCGGTGTTCCGCCCGGGCGATGCCGCGCTTGGCCTGGCCGAGCTGGCGCAGCGCAGCGGCCTGTACAAGAGCACGCTGCTGCGCCTGCTGGCCTCGCTCGAACACGCCGGGCTGGTGCGGCGCCAGGTGGATGGCCGCTATGGCCTGGGTCCGGAGGTGGCGCGCCTGAATGCCGTCTATGCGGCGTCGTTCTCGCTCGAGGCTGTAGTGATGCCGGTGCTGCGTGAGCTGGTGCGCACCACGCGCGAGAGCGCGGCCTTCCATGTCGAGCAGGGCGAACACCGGCTGTGCCTGTACCGTGTCGATTCGCCGCAGCCGGTGCGCGACCACGTGCGCCCGGGGGAGTTGCTGCCGCGCGACCGCGGCGCCGGCGCGCGCGTCCTGCGCGCTTTCGCCGGCGAGCCCGGCGAGCTCTATGACCGGATCCGGCAAGAGGGCGTGGCGGCGCTGGTGGGCGACCGCAGCCCGGACTTGGCCGGCGTGTCCGCGCCGGTGTTCGGCCCGGGTGGCGTGCTGTCCGGCGCGCTGACGCTGACCTGCCCGGCAGCGCGCTACCGAGAAAATTTTCGCGTGGATGTGCTTCATGCGGCGCACGCCCTGACGCAGGCGCTGGGCGGCAGCTTTCCGGACCATATTTCGGACGAAGCTGCTCCGGACTGAAGCCGGAAGCCCTTCCAGGTGAAGTCCACCCGACCCGGCTTGTCGGGGGTGTCACGGCGGCGCAAGCGCGGGCTATCATGCTGCTGGCATTGAAAACAGCGCACGTCACATGTTGTGAAATCAAGCGCAAAAATGCCTGTGTCGCGCCCTGTGGCCCAATGCCCGCTGATCGATATTGACGGCACGGCAGACGGCATCCTTGAGGAAATCCCCTTGCACCTGGATCAGCAAACCATTGCGGTGGTGATGATGGTGTTTTTCTCCAGCACGCTGATTATCGCGGCGGGGCTGGTGTTCGCGCTGCGCGCGAGCGAGGCGGGGCGGCTGTGGGCCTTTGGTCACGTGCTGGTGTCGGCCGCGGGCCTGGCGCTGGGCATCTGCGTGGCCAGCGGGGCGGGCCAGCTTGGCATGTTCGGGGCCCTTGCCTTCGTGGCCGGCTGGCTGGTGATTTACCACGGCGTGCGCGTCTATTACGGCGTGCCGGGGCATTCGGCGGCGCTGGTTGGCGCGGGGCTGATCGTGCTGGTCCTGATGGCGACCACCAGTGGCACGCCCGACGGAGCGCAACTGGTGCTGCGCATCGTCTATGGCGTGCTGGCGCTGGTATCGCTGGCCACCTTTGCCACGCTGGCGCGCACCGGGCGCGGGCGCCGCAGCATCGGCGCGCCGCTGGTGCTGGTGGCCAGCCTGGTGCAGCTTGCCACGCAGCTGGCCGGCTTCAGCTACGCCATGCACCTGCCCGTGGCGGGCGCAACCGCAGGGGCCGCCGCAGCGCCGCTGACGCTGTTCTTTGCCGGCCCGGCGGGGTCGGCCTGGGTGCTGGCGCCGCTGATTGCCACGCTGCTGGGTTTGTTTGGCTTTACCGTGATGGCGATGGAACAGATCATCGCGCACAACGAGAGCGGTGCGCGCATGGACGCCCTGACCGGGCTGCTCAACCGCGGCGCGCTGGAGATGTCGGCGCTGTCGCTGGTGGCGCGCTGGCAGCGCGACGGGCAGCCGCTGGCGTGCCTGGTGATCGACATCGACTACTTCAAGCAGGTCAACGACTCCTTCGGCCACCACGCCGGCGACGCCGTGCTGCGCGAAGTGGCGCAAGCGCTGGACAACTCGCGCCGCGCCTCGGACGTGGCCGGGCGCTACGGCGGCGAAGAGTTCTGCGTGCTGTGCCCGCATACCGACGAGCACCAGGCCTCGGCGCTGGCCAACCGGGTCCTGCGCAAGGTGCGCGCGATCGAACTGCCGGCCGGGCATGGCCACGCCAGCGTCAGCATCGGCGTGGCGCAGTTGCGCGGCGGCATGGGCAGCAAGGAAGCGCTGTGGCGCACCCTGTTTGCCGACGCGGACCGCGCGCTTTACCACGCCAAGGCACATGGCCGCGATCGCTACGTGCTCGCGTCGTCGATGGCGGCGCCGGCTGCCAGTGCATCGCCGGCGCCGCTGCTTGAACCGGAACCGGACTTGGCCGGCTGACCGCGCCTAGCCCTGCCGGCCCGGCTCGGGCACATCGCGCTGCGGCGCGCCGTCATAGGTCCACAGGAACTGGCGCGGCATCGGGCCCTTGTTGCGCCCGCCCTCGCAGGTCTGCTCCCAGGCATGCGCCAGGATGCCGACCGAGCGCGACAGGCAGAACAGCCCCCGCGCCAGCGGCGCGGCAAAGCCCAGCTCAGCGTAGATCACCGCGGTGGCGCCATCGATATTCATGGGGATGGGTTTGCCGCGGCCGGCGCCCAGTGCCGCTTCCACCGCGCGCGCGATGCCCGCGTAGCGCCCGCTCACCACGCCGCCGGCCGCGGCCTGGTCGACCAGCGCCAGCAGCCGCGGCGCGCGCGGATCGACCGGGTGGAAGCGGTGGCCGAAGCCGGCAATGAACTTGCCGTGCAGATCGCGGTAGTGCTGCAGCGCGGCCGCGACAGCGGCGTCCATCGCGCTGCCGGCATCCAGCCGCTGCGCCACGTCCTGGTACAGCGCCACCGCCTGCTCGCCCGCGCCGCCATGCACGTCGCCCAGCACGTTGACGGCCGATGCCATGGCGTTGTTCAGTCCCACGCCGCAGGTCGCCGCCATGCGCGCGATGGCAATGCTGGGCGCTTGCGGGCCGTGATCTACCGCGGCCATCAGCGCCGCGTCCAGCAGCTCGCCCTGGCCGGGGCCGGGCAGCTCGCCGCGCAGCATCAGCCAGATCATCTGCGCAAACGAGACCCGGCCGATCAGTTGCTCGATCGGGTAGCCGCGGTAGCGGATCTCGCCCGGGCGCATGTCGATGATGCCGGTGCGCCACCAGTCCTGCGCCAGGCGCTGGCCTGGGTCCATGGCGTCATCGTGGAGGTGGCCGGGGTGGCCGCGGGTTTCGCTGTCGCTCATACTGCGCGCTCCTTGCTCAGTTGGTCGATGTCCGCATCGCTGTAGCCCAGGCTGCCCAGCACCTGGCGCGTATGCTGGCCCAGCTCCGGCGGCGGCGTGTCAACGGCCGGCGCCTCGCGGTTGAGCTTGAAGCCGGTGCGCACCACGCGGATATCGCGCCCCACGCCGGGCGCATCGGCGAATTCGCCGATCATGCCGCGCTCGCTCACCTGCGGGTGGGCCAGCGTCTGCGGCACGTCCAGCACCGGGCCGGCCGGCACGCCGGCGTCGGTCAGCAGCGGCCACCATTCGGCGGCCGGCTTCTTTGCCAGCTCCGCTTCCAGCGCCTGCGTCAGCGCGGCCCGGTTGGCCAGCCGCGCCTGGCGCTGCGCAAAGCGCGGGTCGGCAACCAGCTCCGGGCGGCCCACTACGCGGCATACGGCTTCGAACTGTTCCTGCTTGTTGGCGGCGATATTGAGCAGGCCGTCTCCGGTGCGGAAGGTGCCGGACGGGCTGGCGGTCATGTTCTCGTTGCCCATCGGCCCCGGTGCCTTGCCCGCGATCAGGTGGTTGGACACCGCCCAGCCCATGGTGGCGAGCGTCGCTTCCAGCATCGACACGTCGATGAAATAGCCCTCGGTGCGTTGGGTGTCGGCCAGCGCCGCCGATACCGCCAGCGCCGCGGTAAGCCCGCCGATGGTGTCCGACACCGGGTAGCCGACCCGCAACGGGGCGCTTTGCGCATCGCCGGTGATGCTCATCACGCCGGCCATGCCCTGGATGATCTGGTCATAGGCGGGCAGCCCGGCCAGCGGCCCGTCCTGGCCGAAACCCGAGATCGCGCAGTAGATCAGGCGCGGGTTGTCCTGCTTCAGCGTCTCATAACCCAGCCCGAGCCGCTCCATCACGCCGGGGCGGAAGTTCTCGACCACCACGTCGGCGCTTTGCACCAGCTTGCGGAATACCTCCTTGCCGCGCGCGTGCTTCAGGTTGAGGGTGACTGACTGCTTGCCGGGGTTCTGGGCCAGGAAGGACACGCCCATCAGGCGCTGGTTCAGCCCGGCATCGGCGCCCAGTTGCCGGGCCAGGTCGCCGGTGCCGGGGGTTTCCACCTTGATGACTTCGGCGCCCAGGTGGGCAAGCTGGTGGCAGCAGAACGGCCCGGCCAGCACATTGGTGAGGTCGAGCACGCGGATATCGCGCAGGGGTTTTTGCATGGGGCTACGTCCGGCCGTGCGCTCTTTGATGTTCCGTAGAACAGAACGACGGTCTTTAATAAAGAACAGACGCAGCATAGGAGGGGCATGCTGGCGTGTCAAGGCAGGCGCATCCCGGGTCCAGACTCGGTCAGGCCGCCACGGACCGCGTGACTGCCCTACAATGACGCCCCCGCCCGCGCCGGCCTTGCGCCGCGCGGGCCACTTTGTCTTGCAGGGAACGTAATCGATGATGTCAAACGCATGCGGCCTGGACTTCGGCACGTCCAATTCAACGGTCGGCTGGAGCCGCCCGGAGCGGCCGGCACTGCTGCCGCTGGAGGACGGCAAGGTGACGCTGCCCTCGGTAATCTTCTTCCATGCGGAGGACCCGCTGGTCAGCTATGGCCGCGCCGCGCTGGGCGACTACCTGGCGGGCTATGAAGGCCGGCTGATGCGTTCGCTCAAGAGCCTGCTGGGCACCTCGATGATGGACGACAGCACCGAGGTGATGGGCCAGGCCATGCCGTTCCGCAAGCTGCTGGCGCATTTCATCCGCGAACTGAAGACACGCGCCGAGCAGGCCGCCGGCACCGAGTTCTCGCGCGCCGTGCTGGGCCGCCCGGTATTTTTCATCGACGAGAACCCGGTGGCCGATCAGCTCGCCGAAGACACACTGGCTGAGATCGCGCGCGACGCGGGCTTCGGCGAGATCGCGTTCCAGTACGAGCCGATCGCCGCCGCGTTTGACTACGAGGCCGGGATCACGCGCGAGGAACTGGTGCTGGTGGCCGATATCGGCGGCGGCACCTCCGACTTCTCGCTGGTGCGGCTCTCGCCCGAGCGCGCGGCGCGCAGCGACCGGCGCGACGACATCCTGGCCAATGGCGGCGTGCATATCGGCGGCACCGACTTCGACCGCGCGCTCAGCCTGGCCCGCGCGATGCCGCTGCTGGGACTGGGCAGCGAGCTGCGCAACGGCAAGGCAATGCCGTCCAGCCAGTATTTCGACCTGGCCAGCTGGCACACCATCAACCTGGTCTATACGCGCAAGGCGTGGTCGCTGGTGATGGACAACTACCGCGACGCCGCCGACACCGTGAAGCTCGACCGCCTGGTGCGGCTGATCCGCGAACGCGCCGGCCACTGGCTGGCGATCCAGGTGGAAGCCGCCAAGATCGTCTTGTCCGACGCGGGCAGCACCGACGTGGACCTGCACAGGCTCGAGCAGGGCCTGACGCTGACCATCACGCGCGACGAGTTCGATGAATCCATCGACAAGCTGGTGGTAAAGACCGAGCAGACCGTGCACAAGCTGCTGGCCGATGCCGGCGTGGATGGCGCGGCGGTCGATACCATCTTCTTCACCGGCGGCTCCAGCAGCGTGCCGCTGCTGCGGCAGCGGCTGGCGGCGCTGCTGCCCGAGGCGCGTTGCGTGGAAGGGGACCGGTTCGGCAGCATCGGCAGCGGGCTGGCGCTGGATGCGGTGAGGAAGTTTGGGTGAAGGGCGCAGGCCTGTAGCACGCAGCGTGTTTGCTCCCCTCTCCCGCCTGCGGGAGAGGGAGCTTTCATCGGCCAGTTCAGACGTCAGCTTGCTGCGCCCGCATGTCGCGCAAGCCGAACGCATCCCCCAGCGCCAGCCTCGCCGCCCGCAGCGCCCCGCGCGCAGCAGCGGCATCGCCGGCCAGCCGCATCAGCGCCGGCAATTCCCACGGCGCGCGCAGCAGCCCGCCCAGCACCGCGATCACATCAGTCTTGCCGCCTTCCCCCATGCCCGCCGCCGCGGCAGCCGGCACGGCGCGACTGGCCGGATCGATCACCACGCGGCAAGCCCCGAACGGCAGCCGGCAAGCCGCTGCCATGCGCGCGGCGAGATGCGATTCCATGTCGACGCACAGTGCCCCCGTGGCCCGGTGCAGCACCTGCTTGGCGGCAACCGACAGCACCGGCTGGTCTGCCCCGGCCGCGGTGCCGACCCTGGCGTGCGGCAGCGCCGCGTGCATGGCCCGGGTCCATGTCATGTCGGTGTCGTAGCGCTCGCCAGGCGCGCAGATCGCATCCGCCAGCACCAGGTCGCCCGGCGCCAGCGTGGGGTCCAGCCCGCCCGCCACGCCAAAGCTGAGGATGCCCATGCAGTGCCGGCTGGCCATCTCGGACACGCCTTGCTCCAGCGCCAGGCCGCGCAGGCCGTGCACCACGCGGCAATGCGGTCCGGCCGCGATGCGCGCCTCGAAATCCATGCCGGTGACAACCAGCACAAACGGTGCCGTCATAGCCCCCACGACACCTGGCCGGCGCTGGCGCGCTGCAGGTTGCGGTAGCGTGCCAGTGCCCACAGCGGAAAGTAGCGCGCGTAGCCGTGGTAGCGCAGGTAGAACACGCGCGGGAAGCCCACGGCGGTAAAGCGCGGCTCATGCCACAGGCCGCCGGTCTGCTGCGTGCGCAGCAGGTAGTCGATGCCGCGCGCCACCGCCGGATGCTGCGCGGCGCCGCCCGCCATCAGCGCCAGCAGCGCCCACGCGGTCTGCGAGGCCACGCTCGGCGCCGGCTCATAGCCGCGGTAGTCGAGCCGGTAGCTGCTGCCGTCCTCGCCCCAGCCGCCGTCGGCGTTCTGGATCTGCACGAGCCAGTCCACGGCACGGCGCATCTCGGGGGCTTCCGGGGGCAGGCTCGCGGCGTTCAGCGCGCACAGCGCGCTCCAGGTGCCGTAGATATAGTTGGTGCCCCAGCGGCCGAACCAGCTGCCGTCGGGCATCTGCTCGGCCAGCAGGTAGCGCAGCGCGCGCGCGGCGGGCTCGCTCTTGTCGGGCGTGGCGCCGGTCTGGCACAGCATCGACAGGCAGCGCGCCGACACGTCCGCGGTGGGCGGGTCCAGCAGCGCGCCGTGGTCGGCGAAGGGGATGTTGTTCAGGTACAGGTGCGTGTTCTCGGGCTCGAACGCGCCCCAGCCGCCGTTGCCGCTCTGCATGCCGACGATCCACTCGGAGGCGCGTGCCACCGCTTCGTCGTAGCGCCCCGGCGCGTCGTGCGCGCGCATGAAGCGGTCCATCGCGGCGGCGACCACGGCGGTGTCGTCCACGTCGGGATAGTAGGCATTGGCGTACTGGAAGGCCCAGCCGCCGGGCCGCACCAGCGGGCGGCGCACGACCCAGTCGCCGCGCACGTCCAGCACCTGCAGCGGCTTGAGCCAGTCCAGGCCGCGTCCGGCCGCCTGCGCCGCGCGGGCTTCGCCGGTTTCAAGCAAGGCGTGCGCGGCCAGCGAGGTATCCCACACCGGCGACAGGCAGGGCTGGCAATAGGCTTCGTCGCCGTGCTCGACCAGCAGCCGCTCGACCGAGCGCCGCGCCACGGCGCGCGCCGGATCGCCGGGCGGCACGCCCAGCACGTCGAACATCATCACGCTGTTGGCCATCGCCGGGAAGATCGCGCCCAGCCCGTCCTCGCCGTTGAGCCGTTCGCGCACGAAGGCCTGCGCCGCGGCAATCGCGCGCCGGCGCAGCATGCGCGGGAAGAGCGGCTCGGCCACGCGCATCAGTGCGTCCAGACCGCGGAACACCGTGTACCAGCCGGCGTGCTGGTGCGCCGCGCGCGGCGGCAGCCCCACCGTATGGCAGTTGCCGACGAACAGCTCGTTGATGCCGACCCCGCGCGGGTTGCGCGCCTGCGGGCGCAGGCTGTTGAGCACCAGCAGCGGTACGATCACCGTGCGCGCCCAGTACGAGACCTTGGACAGATGGAACGGAAACCACTGCGGCAGCAGCATGATCTCCACCGGCATCATCGGCACCGCCGACCACGGCAGCACCCCATACAGCGCCAGCAGCGTGCGCGTGAACACATTGCTGGCCTCGGCGCCGCCCATGGCATGGATGGCCTGGCGCGCGCGCTGCATATGCGCGGCTTGCGGATCGTCGCCCGCCATCTTCAGCGCGAAATACGCTTTCACGCTGGCGCTGATGTCGGAGCGGCCTTCATGGAACAGCGGCCAGCCGCCGTCGGGGTTCTGGATGCGGCGCAGGTAGCGGGCAATGCGCGCTTCGAGGTCCAGGTCCGGGTCCTCGCCGAGGTAGTGCACCATCAGCACGTATTCGGCGGGGATGGTGGCATCGGCTTCCAGCTCGTAGACCCAGTGGCCGTCGGGGCGCTGCTGGTGCAGCAGGGCATCGATCGCACGGCCGATGCCGTGGTCCAGCGCCGGCTTCGGCTGGTGCGACGCGGGCAGATCCTGGGCACTGGCCGGCTGTGCCGGCGCCGGGTCGATTCGCGGCGTGGCGTTGGCAAAGACGGTCTCGTTCATCGACATGCAGACTCCTTGAGCCGGCGCACGGCGTGGCCATGCCCGGCATGCATCGGGTTGCCGCGCTCAGCCAATGGCGTGGCGCAGCACGATCCAGAGCAATTGCGCGCGCGGCAGGCGCACGCGCTGGCGCGGTGCGCGCCAGCCCTGCGCGCGCAGGCGCGCCAGGATGCGGTGGTAGACCTCCGCCATGATGCGCGGCGAGCGCACCTGGCGCGCCGGGCAGCGCGCCATGATGGCGTAGGCCTGGTCATAGTGGGCCTGGGCTTCCTGCGCCACGGCCGCGCACGCCTGCCCGAGCGCCGGGTGGGCGGTCACGGCCTGGGGCGTGCCCGGGCCGATGCCGGCCGCGGCCAGCGCCTCGGCCGGCAGGTACAGCCGGCCGATGGCCGCGTCTTCATCGACATCGCGCAGGATATTGGTCAGTTGCAGCGCGCGGCCCAGGTGGTGCGCGAGCGCAATTCCGCACGACTCCTCCAGCCCGAACACGCGCACCGCCAGCCGGCCCACCGCGCTGGCGACGCGATCGCAATACAGGTCGAGGGTGGCCGCGTCGGGGGCGCGGATGTCCTGCACCACGTCCATGGTCATGCCGTCGATCACGGCAAGGAAGTCCGGCTGCTGCAGGTTGAAGGCCCGGATCTGCGCGCTCAGCGGCTGCAAGGCCGCCGGCGGGTTGCCGGCGTAGCAGGCGCCGATGTCGCGGCGCCAGGCGTCAAGCGCGGCCAGGCGTTCGGCATGCGGCGCGTTGCCGTCGGCGATGTCGTCGACGGCGCGGCAGAACGCGTAGATCTCGAACATGGCCTGGCGCTGTGCCGCGGGCAGGATGCGCAGCGCGGCATGGAAGGAACTGCCGGCCGAAGCCGCGGGGCCCGCCTGGCTGCCGGCCACGGCAGTGGGGGATTCTGGCGTTGCGATCTGAGTACCGGCCACGAAACTCCTCGACACGCTGCTAGCCATCCCGCGCAGACCGCGCCGCATCTGCGCGCGCCCTCGCGGGAGGGTGGTTGTGGGTCGGCCGATTATAGCAATTTCACCAGCAACGAGACCGCAGTGCCCGCGGCCCCAGCACCGGAGCACCAATGAAAAAGCCCCGCAACGACGCTGCGGGGCTTTCCTTGCCGGGCTGGTCCGTCGGACCAGCCCGGCCCTCACCGGTATCAGAGGGCCTGAATCTTGGTGGCTTGCTCGCCCTTCTGGCCCATGGCCTTGACGTAGCGGACCTTCTGGCCTTCCTTCAGCGACTTGAAGCCATTGCCTTCGATCGCGGAGAAGTGAGCGAACAGGTCATTGCCGCCTTCGTCCGGCGTGATGAAGCCGAAGCCCTTGGCGTCGTTGAACCACTTAACGGTACCGGTTTCCATATCTATCTCAACCTTGAATTTCAAAATGAGCGAAAACGCTCGTTATACACCGTGTGCAACGCACCCAGCGGATCCTTTTTATGTTCCCCGCCAGCGCATTCCATATGACTTCGATATGTCGCTGTCGTGACAACCGAAAACGTCACGGAACGACAACACCAAATGACACACCGAATGGGCGCTGCACAAGTGGGAATCATTCTGCCGAATTTTCCCGGTGTGTCAATCAGGCTAACCGCCTAATCATGATGAGAGGTTCCGACAGGAGATATTAGCGTTTTCTACTTCGCATTCGATTCAGTGAAATCCCTGAGTTCTTCCCAGGTTCCGGTTTCGACTGAATATCAGGCTGTGCACCATGAATGAGCGGCGCGTGCTGACGCGTAGTGCAAAATGGCTACTTTTTGGGGCACTGTTTCGTTTTGTTTCAACTTGCATTACCACATTCGGGGGAAGGTTTTGCCCCGTACGGGGGAGGGGTGGTGTAGTGCGACCTCAGGGAAATACCTGATCCGGCATTGATCGGAATCGCGTTTCAGAATGGTCTTCTGCCGGGCATGAATTGTCCGTCCCGCCGCGATGATCCGGCCTCGGTCTTGTATCCAGGCCAGGAGCCTGTCCAGGTCGCAGCCGCCTGATTGTATTGGGATAGGTACGATTGTTGACGATCTGTTTTGTCGGACTGACGTAGTGTCTCGACCGACAACCCAGCCCGAGATGTCCTTGAACTGATACAATCGCCCGCGCCGAAGGCGCGCAATGAGCAGGGTGGCGGTTCCCCGCGTCTTCCTCAGGAGGGCAGCGGCCCGGCGCCTGGTCACCGGGGGTTGGGCAAGTCCCGTTCGCCCCCACGGCACACAGCAAACGCCGCAAGTGCATCAGCGGGATTGGTCGTCCCGCTTTTTGTCATCAGGTCAGTAGTACGGCCGCGCGTTGGCTGAGCGGCTCCCACATTCCTTGTTGCAGGGACCGGCGGCCGCATCGTTTGCGCCGCTCTTGGGCGGCATCGGGTTGCAACGGGTGATGCATTCACACAAGAACAAAGAAGTGAAAAAAATGACAACGGTAGAGGGCAAAGGTACGTCCGGCATGTATGTGCCCGTGCGCGTCAAGTTTGCAATTGCCCTGTCCGTGGCGATCGGGTGGACGGCGTTCTCCGTGTGGATTGCTCAGCAGTGGCTGACCGAGCTTGCGCAAAGCGTCGGGGTGGTGCCCGCCGTGCTGCTCGTCGGCGGGATCGCCATCATCCCGGGGTTCATGAATGCCTTCCTGATTGCCAGCCTGGCAATGGACCGGCGGCCGCCGCGCCAGCCGCTTGATGTCTATCCGCCGCTGACAATCCTGATTGCCGCATACAACGAAGAGGCCTCGATTCTCGACACCCTGGCCAGTATTGAGCGCCAGAACTACGCGGCACCGTTGCAGGTGATCGTGATCAACGATGGCTCGCGCGATGCGACCGCTGCGCTGGTGCGCGGGGCAGAGGCCAGGTATCCGTGGCTGCGGTTGCTCGACCTGCCCGTGAATGGCGGCAAGGCCAGGGCGCTGAACGAGGGGTTGAAGCTCGCAGGGGACGAACTTGTCATCACCGTGGACGCCGATTCCTACCTGCAGCAGAACGCGCTGAGCAGCATCGTCGAGCGCTATCGCCAGGACCCGCCCAGTACGCGCGCCGTGGCCGGCAAGATCCTGGTGCGCAATTCACGTCAGAACTGGCTGACGCGCTGCCAGGAGTGGGACTATTTCCAGGGTATTGCTGCCATCAAGCGCATGCAGTCGCTCTACCAGGGAACGCTGGTGGCCCAGGGCGCGTTCTCCATCTACGACCGCAGGACCCTGATCGAGGTGGGCGGCTGGGACGATTGCGTCGGAGAGGACATCGTGCTGACCTGGGCCTTGCTGAAAGCGGGCCATCGGGTAGGGCACTGCGAGGATGCCTGCATCTTCACCAACGTTCCGGACAATGTCCGCCAGTTCGTGCGCCAGCGGCAACGCTGGGCGCGCGGCATGATGGAAGCCTTCCGGCAGCATCCGGGCATCCTGGTGGTGCCGCGCATGTCGACCTTTTTTGTCTACTGGAACCTGCTGTACCCGTGGCTGGACCTGGCGTTTACGTTGGGGTTCCTGCCCGGCATCGTGCTGGCGCTGTTCGGTTGTTACTGGATCGCCGGGCCAATGACCCTGGCCCTGCTGCCGCTTGCCATCCTGATGAGTTACCTGATGTTCACGATCGAAAGACGGATGTTCGATCGGTTGGGCCTCAAGGTCAGGCGCAATCGCCTTGGCCTGTGCATCTACGTAATCTTTTATAGCCTGCTGCTGCAACCCGCGAGCGTGCTCGGCTATGTCGACGAACTCTTCAAGACACGCAAGACCTGGGGTACCAAGTGAGACGATTCAGATTTGTGTTTCTATGTGCGGTGCTTGGGTTCCTGGGTGCAAAGTCAGCGGTAGCGGAGGAAGCGGCGGCAGCGGAGGAGAAGGTGCTGGACCAGGGGATTGGTCCCGAATTCCTGGCCACCAGCGACAGCGAGGGTTTCCGCGCGCGGCGCTTGTCCGTTGAGTACTTTCCCAGCATGGAGCATGCCGACCACTTGCTCGGACTGCGTGCAAGCGACTATCGCTACAGTCAGGACGGCTGGGCGCGCCATGGCCAGAAGCTGAGTGTGCTGGGGCGGCAACTGGACCCGGCCACCCTGAATGGTTGGGCGCTGGACGTCGGCGTTTTTGCCCAGGGCGGGCACACGCTGCTGACGGCTGACGGCGGCTACCGGTTGGCGCTGGCCAAGCGCACCTCGGTGGAAGTCTTCATCAATCGTGATTGGGTCGAAACCCGCACGGCGCTGGACCGCGGCGTTTCCTACACCTTTGGCGGCGTGGCAGTGGACCAGGGCATCGGGCCGCATGTCACGCTGGTGGGCGTGGCCGGCCAGCAGTACTTTTCCGATGGTAATCGCCGCGATCACGGCCGGCTCAGGCTCATCTACCAGCCGTCGCTGGATCTGGGCCTGACATTGCAGGCACGCTTTCGCGCTTACCGCAGCACGCACGACGATGTCGGGCACGCGTACTTCAACCCGGAGCACTACTCGGAATCCATGCTCGCGATTGGCTGGCGCCAGCGCTACAAGGGCTGGGTGGGATCGCTCGTGGCGGGCCTGGGCCGCGAAAAGATCGTTGACGCGCCGCTGCAGCCGACCAAGCTGTTTGAGTTGGGCCTGCAGAGCCCGGTCCGTGGCGCCCAATCGTTGCGTCTGCGTGCCGGTTACAATCGCAGCGCATCGTTTAACGGGCCAAACTATCACTACCGCTACGTGCTCGGCGAGTGGATTGTCCGCTTCTGAGCCATGCCTCGACGGCTGGCGTCGCGGTTAGGTAACATTGCAGCATCCGGCTTGCTTCGGCCCCGCTTGCCGCGCGATTGTCCAGGGCCGCGCCCGCCAGGGTGGGTATCAAGCAGACGTCAATATTGCCCGACGTGAATCGCAGTGGCAGTCGCAGTAGGCAGTGTAGGCAGGGGGGTGGATGAGAATTGCCTCGGTGGAGGATGACCCGGATCAGGCCGAACTGATCCGGCAGATATTGAGCGAAGCCGGCTTCGAGTGCGAGTCCTTCGCCAACGGCGCGGACTTGCTGCGCGCGCTGCGCGAGCGCGCCTACGACCTGCTGCTGGTCGACTGGCAGCTGCCGGGCACCAGCGGCTATGAACTGGTCAGCTGGGTGCGGCAGAAGTCGGGCAACATGCCGCCGATCCTGTTCGTCACCAGCCGCACCGCCGAATCCGACATCGTCGACGGCCTGACGGTGGGCGCCGACGACTACATGCTCAAGCCTATCCGCGCCGGCGAGCTGATCGCCCGCGTGCGCTCGCTGCTGCGCCGTGCCTACCCCGAGGCGGCGCAGGAAGTGGAGCTGATCCGGCGCGGCAACTACACCGTCGATACCCACGCGCGCACCATCACCGTTGGCGGCGAGGCGGCGCTGCTGTCGCCGCGCGAATACGAGCTGGCCCTGTTCCTGTTCCGCAATACCGGGCGCCTGCTGGCGCGCGAGGTGGTGGAGCAGGCCGTCTGGGGCCGCGCCATGGGGGCGGGCTCGCGCACGCTCGACACGCATATCTCGCGGCTGCGCCTGAAGCTGGCGCTGCGTCCCGAGAACGGCGTGCGGCTGACTTCCGTGTACTCGCACGGCTACCGTTTTGAAGAGATTTCCGCTGCCGAAGCGCAGGCGGACGAGGCCGGGGCGGATGCGTAAGCGGATCGGATGTGTCGCGCTGGCCCTGCTGGCCAGCGTGGCGGTTCCGGCGCAGGCCGGTCCCGCGGGCGCGGAGGGCGCCGATTTTATCTACGTGGTGGAGCCGGGCGATACGCTGATCGGGCTGGCCTCGCGCTACATGGCGTCCGGGCAGGGGTGGCGCACGCTGCAGCGCCTGAACGGCGTGGCCGATCCGTACCGGCTGGTGCCCGGCTCGCGCCTGCGCATTCCGCTGAGCCAGATTCCCGAGCTGGCCGCCTCGGCCCGCGTGGTTTATGTGGCCGGCGAGGTCCGCGCCAACGGCCGGCCGGTGCAGGCTGGCATGACGCTGGATGAAGCGGCGCGTATCGAGACCCCCGCGGGCGGCTCGGTCACGCTGGAGCTGCCGGACCGCAGCCGTGTCACGCTGCCGCCCGCCACCACGGTGGCGGTGAGCCGGCTGCGCACCTTCGCGCGCAACGGCCTGACCGATACCGTGATCCGCATCGACAAGGGCGCCGCCGATACGCGCGTGGCACCCGAGGGCGGCGGCGTCGGCCGGTTCGAGCTGCATACGCCGATGATGGTGACCGGTGTGCGCGGCACCCGCTACCGGGTCTCGGCCGACACCGCCGGCAGCCACAGCGAGGTGCTGGAAGGGCGCGTCGGCGTCAGCGCGGCGCGGGGCGCCCGTGCCACCCCGGCAGCGGACCGCGCCATGACCGCGGCGGCGTCGGTCGGTGCCGGCTATGGCATCGGCGTGTCGTCCGGCGGCAAGCTGTCGCAGCCGGTGGCGTTGCTGCCGGCGCCGGCGCTGCTGCCCCCGGCCGATACCGTGCTGGGCCCGGCTTTCGAAGCCGCCTGGCAGCCGGTGCCGGGTGCGACCGGGTATCGCGTGCTGGTGGCGCGCGATGCGGCGCTGAGCGAACTGGCCTGGACCGGCACCGTCAGTGGCCCCAATGTCACGACCGTTCGCGTAGACGGCCTGCCGGAAGGCACGCTGTACCTGAGCGTCAGCGCCATCGACAAGCACCAGCTGACCGGATACGGCGCCCAGGCACCGGTGTCGGTGCGGCTGAACCCGCCGGCGCCGTTCACGCAGCAGCCTGCCGCCGATGCGGTGCGCTATGCCGACGCGGTGGCCTTCGAATGGGCCACCGTGCCGAGTGCGGCGCGCTACGAGCTGGCGATCGGCGCCGATCCGGCCTTTACCCGAGAGGCCGCCGTCCATCCGGCCACCGGGCCCGGCGCCACGCAGGCGCTGGCCCCGGGCCGCTGGTGGTGGCGCGTGCGCAGCGTAGATGCGGCGGGCCGGCCGGGACCGTGGTCGGATGCGGTCCCGTTCAGCGTCGAACCCAAGCCGCCCGTGCCCACGCTGCAGGACGATGGCGGCGCGCTGCATATCGGCTGGCCCGAGGGCGGCGGCGCCGGCACGGGCTACCGGGTGCAGATGTCGGCCGATGCCGGCTTTGCCACGCTGCTGGCCGACGAGCACACCACCACCAACGCCATCGACCTGCCGCGCCCCGCGCCCGGCGTCTATTTCATCCGCGTGGCACGTGCGGCGCCAGGGGTGGCACCTGACCCGGCGGCGTTCTCCGCGCCGCAGCGCATTGAAGTCATTGTCTTCCTGCGCGACTCGCAGGGCGGCGCAATCGGGTCGGGCCACCGGCCGGACGGCGGTGGCCGCATCCGGCTCAACTGACGCGCCCGGCCCGGGCGCTCCCGGGCGCGCATTCGGGCGGCGCACGCTGGTCGAATGGTGCCTGCTGGCCGCCGCCGTGCTGGCCCTGGTGATGCTGGCCGCGCGCCAGGGCTGGACCGAGCGCGCCGACCTGGCTGCCTACGATATTGCCATTAGCGCCCAGCACCATCCGGCGCGCGACGACATCGTCATCGTCGGCATCGACGACGCCAGCATCAGCGCCATCGGCCGCTGGCCGTGGCGCCGCGCGGTGCTGGCGCAGCTGGTCGAGCGCATTGCCGCCGGCCGGCCGCGCGTGATCGGCGTGGACGTGATCCTGTCCGAGCGCGACACCCGCTATCCGCAGGACGACGCCGTGCTGGCGCGCAGCATGGCCCAGGCCAGCAACGTGGTGCTGCCGGTAGTGGCCGAGTCCGGCCCCGCCGGCATGCTGGTGCGCTACCCGCTGGCCGGGCTGGGCGCGGCGGTGGGCCATATCAACATGGTGGTCGATACCGATGGCGTGGCGCGCCAGGTCTACCTGCGCGAAGGGCCGCATCCGGTGGCCGCCGCGGGCGTGCCGCACCTGGCCGCGGTGATGGCGGGCTTCGGGCGCGGCGGCGGCTTGCCCGCCAGCGTGCGCCAGGAGCCCGCATTGGTGACCGAAGCCAACGGTTGGGAGCGCAGTGGCCGCCTGCGCATTCCGTACGCCGGCCCGCCCGGCACCTTTGCCCGCGTGTCGGTGCGCGACGTGCTGGAGGGCCGCATCGATCCCGCCATCTTTGCCGGCAAGGCGGTGCTGATCGGCGCGCTGGCCACCGGCATGGGCGACGTGCTGCCGACCCCGGTCTCGCGCGATGGCCGCGGCATGGGCGGCGTGGAGATCCTGGCCAATACCGTGCAGGCGGTGACCGATGGCGACGCCATCGTCGCGGTGCCGCGTGCCTGGCAGGTCGGCGGCACGCTGCTGGCCGTGCTGCTGGCTGCCCTGGCCGCGCTGCGGCTGCCGCCGCGCGGCGCGCTGGTCGTCACCGCGCTGCTGCTGGCCAGCCTGCTGCTGGGATCGCTGGCGCTGCTGGCCCTGGCGCGGCTGTGGTTTGCCCCTGCCGCCGCGGTGTTCGGCTGCGTGCTGTTCTACCCGCTGTGGAGCTGGCTGCGCCAGGAAGCGGCCTTGCGCTTCCTGACCGACGAGCTGGCGCGGCTGGAGCGCGAGCCTGGCGTGATGCCCGCTGCGCGCCATACCGGCGCCACGCTCGACAGCCGCATGCGCGCGGTCTACGCCATGAGCGCCCAGCTGCGCGGCATGCGCCGATTCCTCTCAGACGGGCTGGAAAGCCTGCCCGATGCCACCGCGATCTGCGACCTCGACGGCGGCGTGCTGCTGGCCAACCGGCGCTGCGTGGCGCTGGCGCCCGCCGTCCTCGACAGCGAGCCGCCGCGCGCACTGGGCGAGCCCGGGCCGTCGCGCCCCGGCATCCGCGCCCTGATCGAAGCGCTCTTTCCCGCGCCGGCACCGGCGCTGGCCTACTGGCAGGCGCTGCACGACCGCCACGCCGGCGCCCCCATCGCCCCGGACCCGGCGCCGGAAGGCGGCATCGAAGTGGCCGGGCGCGGCGACCGCCGCTACCTGCTGCACGGCGCGCCCCTGCATGCCGAGGCCGGTGCCGTGGCCGGCCTGATCGTCAGCGTGATCGACATCACCGCCATCCGCATCGCCGAGCGCCAGCGCGAGCAGATGCTGCGCTTCCTGTCGCACGACATGCGCTCGCCGCAGGCGTCGATCCTGGCGCTGATCGAACTGCACGAGCGCCGTGTGCAACGCGACGGGCCATCAGACGATGCCGCCACCGACAGCGGCGTGCTGAACCGCATCGCCACCCATGCACGCCGCACCTTGACGCTGGCCGACGACTTCATCAGCATCGCGCGCGCGGAGTCGAAGTCGCTGGCGTTCATGGAGGTGGAGCTTGGCGGGCTGGTGCTCGATGCCACCGACCAGCTCTGGGCCCTGGCCAAGGCCCGCGACGTGACCCTGCAGATCGACCTGCCGGACGATCCCGCGGTGCTGCAGGGCGAACCGGCACTGCTGGCGCGCGCCATTGCCAACCTGGTCAGCAATGCCATCAAGTTCAGCCCGCAAGGGGAGACGGTGACGGTCTCGCTCACGCGTGAGCCGGACGGCTTTGTCGTTGCCGTGCAGGACCACGGGCCGGGGATTGCCGAGGCGGACCAGGCGCGGCTGTTCGAACCGTTCGCGCGCTTGCATCAGGGGCAACAGGGCGCGCCCGAAGGCACCGGGCTCGGGCTGGTGCTGGTGCGGGCGGTGGCCGAGCGGCATGGCGGCAAGGCCAGCGTGCGGAGTGCGGCTGGGGCGGGTGCGACGTTCCGCATCGAATTGCCTGTGGCCTGAGCGGCACAGCAACTGCCGTCAGTCTTGTTACGGCCGCCGACACAATTGTTGGCAGTCGTCAAAGGGGGATTTGCGTAGCATCGGATTGCCGCTGGAACCGCATCCGGTGGTCTTCGCGCCCACGCCAGGCTCCCCCAATGGCCGTAACTGGCGTGGGCGGCTTTTTTGAAGTGGGATGGGCGTAGCCGAGCGCATTCCTTTGAATGTCGCGCTCCATCGTGACCCGCCGCAGCTCGTGCTGCAGGGGTTGGACTACCCGGGCTCATTTCCATCGTGCCGCCACGGGCGGCTGCTGGCACGCCTTGGCCTGTATTTGGGAGGTAAAATGTTGCATTCTGCCGCACAATAGCTCCCGGGCTCCCGGACTATTTTCCCTCGCTGAAGTGACAGGCAAGACGTCAGCCATTTCCTCAAATGTAAACGGCCTATAGGCACAGCAGAATCGCCATGCCCACATCGCCCAAGTCCACTTCGCGACGAACTGCCGTTACGCGCGCCAGGTCAGCCTCGCAGCGCGGGGCGAGGCTGCCGGTGGCGAGCAAAGAAGCCGAGGGCCTGGTCCGCCGCCCCCTCCAGTCACGTAGCGAGCAGAGCTTAGCGAATATGGTGGCCGCCTGCCGTGCGCTGGCCGAGCAGCGTGGAAATCTGGACGACTTCTCCCTTGGCGAGGTGGTGGCGGCGGCAAAGACATCGATCGGCGCCTTCTACGCGCGTTTCAAGGACAAAGAGGCGATGCTCGCCTATGTTCTTGACGTCGTGCTCGGTGAAGCAGAACAGGTGGCGCTACGTTCGATCGCAGAGAATACGGTCTGGCAAACCGGGCCGGCCGAGGCGATCGTCGAGCGGATTGTGCACTTTTATCTCAGCCAGTATCGCGAGAACCGGGGCTTGTTCGGCGCCTTCCTGCGGCACTACACCGCGCGTGGTCTCGAACTGAATCTCATGCGCACGGCCAATCGCCGCATCATCGGGCTGATCGAGCCTTGGCTGGCTAGCCAGCTCCGCGACCGTTCGCGGCCGGTTGCCATCTTCGAAGTCCGTACTGCCATCCAGTTCGTCGTCGGAACGCTTTCCAATATATTGCTCCACGACCCTGGGCCGCTGCATCTTGACGATGAGGCAATCGAGCAACATCTGAACCGCATGGCGACGCGCTACCTCGGGCTGCCGGAAGTCCGTCTCGCTCGCGGCGGGCGTCGCCTTACGCGATAGCCGCTCGCCGCGAGGATCTCGTGGGCGCACAGGAACGTGAACGTGAATTAAAACAGAATAAGCGTTCTGTTTGATGTCCGGCGTGACCCGGGCGAACATCCGCATGCCCGGGTGCGGATCGTGTCGTACTATTGGCTGATGCCGGTGCTACGCGCCCCGTCGATGGTGGTCATCACATGGCGGCGCGCGTCGAACTCCTCAGCGACCTTCTGGTCGTTGGCGAACTGAGCCTCGACGTCAACATTGGCGAACTCGATCGCGCCCATGGCGGCAAAGGCGTCCTGTACGCGCTGGCTCCACAGCCCGATATCCTTCACCGTAGGTACGATGCGGCTGAACAGCCGCTGGCGGAACATGCGCATGTTCTCCGACTCCAATACCGCCTTGGCGCACTCATTCTCGGGGAGTCCCAGGCGACCCCATACCTCCTTCTGGTCGAAGCGGTCACGCATCTGGTAGCAAGCTTCTATGACGAAGTCTTCGCGCTCGCGTTGCTCTGCCTGCGTCAGTTGCGGATAGTAGCCGCGCAACGCAGTGCGGCCGAAGGCGACGTGGCGCGCCTCATCCTGCATCACATAAGCATTGATCGATGCCGCAAGGGGGTTCTTCGAGTAATCGCGGATTCGCTGGAAAGCTGCCAGCGCAAGCCCCTCGACCAGAACCTGCATGCCGAGATAGCAGAAGTCCCACCGCGAATCGGCCAGGATGGATTCCAGCAGAGATTTCAGGCCGGGCGTGATCGGATACATGACACCAACCTTCTCGTGCAGCAGGCGAGAATACGCTTCCACGTGGCGCGCCTCATCCATGGTCTGGGTGGCCGCATAGAACTTGGCGTCGATTTCCGGAACCATTTGCACGATGCGCGCTGCGACCATGAGCGCGCCTTGCTCGCCGTGCAGGAACTGCGACAGCGAATGCGCTTGCTGATGAATGCGCAACTCGATGCGGTCCTTCTCGCCCAGCTTGTCCCACAGCTTGGTGCCGTAGATCGGGATCATGCGGTCGTCCAGTTCCTGGGGATTTTCCGGATCGAGTTCTTGCGACCAGTCGATGCGGTCTGTCGCATTCCATTGCTGCTTCTTGCTGGTCTCGTAGAGCTGTAGCAGCTTCGATGACTCGTCGTCGTACTCCCAGTTGAACTCAGTGGCTACCTGGCTACTGACAGACCAGCCGGTCTGCATTACGGGCAGGGTGTAACGATGTAGCGATGACATGACGTCTCCTCTGATGTGTTCTTGGTTCTGACGGATCTGTCCCGGCGGGCCGCATTGCCGGAGTTCGGGGAGACCTGCCTTGTGTTCGTTTTTGTCTCCGGCTATAAATAGAAGAATAATTCTGTTTCTGATGAATGCAAGTGCCCGGGATACGGGCCGGTGATTGAGGAGACCCCCATGCAGTTCCATCGCCTTACCGTTGCAGACGTGGTCGAGGAGACTGGAGAAGCGCGCTCCTACGCGCTTACCGTGCCGGAGGCGCTGCATGCATCGTTCGGTTATCGAGGGGGACAGCACCTGATATTCAGGGTAAACGTGGAGGGGGAAATCCTGACCCGCAGCTACTCGTTGTCCAGCTCGCCGGAGTCGGGGGGGCTGCCGGTGGTCACGGTCAAGCGGGTTCCGCAGGGCCGGGTCTCGCACTGGTTCCATGCACATGTCAGAGCCGGGACGGTGCTGGAGGCAAGCGTGCCCACCGGCCGCTTCGTGTGCGACGAAGGCGAATCGCCTCTGGTGTTTTGCGCGGCCGGCAGTGGTATCACGCCGATACTTTCGATGATCCGCTCTGTGCTGGCAGGCACGCGACGTTCGATCACGCTCTTCTATGCCAACCGGGACGCGGACAGCGTCATCTTCGGGGACGCCATCGCCCGGCTGGTCGAGGCGCATTTGGACCGGCTGGAGGTGGTGATGCACTACGACGACCAGAATGGCTACCCGGAGGCCGGCAGGCTCGCGAAGCTACTGGGGCGCGGGAGCACCTTCCAGCTTTACCTGTGCGGGCCGGCGCCGTTCATGGCGACTGTGCAGCAGGCCGCGGCTGCTGCCGGGGTCCCGGGTTCCCGCGTGCACCTGGAGCGCTTCGACGCGGCGCCTGTCGCGGAAGGGGAGACCGCGGCGCTTTGGTCGGACAAGGATTGCCATGCGCGCGTCACGACTGGAGGAACCCAGCACGTGGTGCGCGTGAGCAGTGGCCAGACCCTGCTGCAGGCCGCCCTTGCGGTCGGATTGGAAGTGCCATACGCCTGCAAAGAGGGCTACTGCGGTTCGTGCGCGGCGAAATGCGTGGACGGCGAGGTCGTCCACGCACGCAATGACGTGTTCAATGCCGACGACCTCGCGGGCGGCTGGATCCTGGCTTGCCAGGCGCACCCGCGCCACGACCGGCCAGTCGCCATCACCTTCGACGTATGAGCCTCGCGAACGCGATGGCCGCGTCGACAGGGATGCGCTTGTCGCGTCCGAACCGTGCCTGACCGGAATGCTTGATCGCTATTTGGCCGGGGCAGGGCACGCGACGGCGCAGTTGGCCGTCGCCTCCTGAATTCGGCCTGCATGCTGCGCCGCAACGGCGCGGGTCACCAATGTAGGAAGGAAAACCTGGAGACAGACGATGAAAGCTGCAGTGATGGAAAAGGTGGGCGCACCGCTCTCCATTCGTGATGTTGCCATCATGGAGCCGGGGCCGCGTGAGGTGCTGGTGCGAACGGCTGCCGTAGGATTGTGTCATAGCGATCTCCACATGATCCACGGCATATATCCGCTGCCGTTGCCTGCCGTACTGGGTCACGAGGTGTCAGGGGTCGTTGAGGCAGTCGGGTCTGAGGTTGCGGGGCTGAAGGCGGGCGACCACGTGGTCGGTTGCCTGTCGGTCTATTGCGGGCACTGCCCGGTTTGTGCGTCAGGCCATCAGGTCTTGTGCCAGAATCCCGAAGTCAAGCAACCGGCGGGCAAGGCTGATCGCCTTCGCCTGGCCGGCAATCCGCTTAGCCAGGTCTTCAACCTCTCGGGCTTTGCCGAGCAGATCCTGGTGCACGAAAATACGCTGGTGAGAATCCGCCAGGACATGCCGCTAGACCGCGCGGCCCTGCTGGGCTGTGCCGTCATCACCGGCACGGGCGCTGTCTTTCACAGCGCGAAAGTGCAGCCGGGCAGCAGCGTGGTGGTGGTGGGTTGCGGTGGTGTCGGTCTCTCTGCTATCAACGGCGCGGCCATTGCCGGGGCCGCTCGGATCATTGCGGTCGACATGTTGCCGGCCAAGCTGGAGTTGGCCCGCAAATTCGGCGCGACTGACGTGGTGAATGCCGGCGCAGGCGATGCCGTGGCGCAAGTGTTGTCGCTAACGGGGGGCGGCGTGGACTTTGCCTTCGAGTGCATTGGCCTCAAGCAGACCGTGGAGCAGTGCTATGCGATGCTGGGTCCGGCGGGTACCGCCACGGTGATCGGCCTGTTCCGCCCCGACGCGAAGATCGAACTGCCAGCGATCGACTTCTTGCGCGAGAAGCGTATCCAGGGCTCGCTTATGGGGTCGAACCGGCTGAGCGTTGACATCCCGCGTCTGGTCGAGCTGTACATGCAGGGCAAGCTCCTGCTCGACGACTTGATCTCACAGCGAATCTCGCTGGACGAGATCAACGAAGGCTTTATCGCCATGCAGTCTGGCAATGTGGCCCGCTGTGTGGTCACCTTCCCGCGCGTGGGCGGTCTGTAGTGAGTGCCTTGGCGCGCCAGCCTGTCGATGCATTGAGTCCTTGATTCCAGGTCCGCGTACCGCGCCTGACAAGTCGGGCCTGGTACGCAGTTTTCTGGCGGGGAAGGGTTTTTTTGCGCGCGCTGTCAGTATCCACCTTGCCCAGGCACCCACGCGGTGCCGGCAAGCGGCACCTGTGTCATCGCTGCCGCCTCGACGGTCAGCGCGACGAGGTCTTCGGGCTCCAGGTTGTGCAGGTGCGACTTGCCGCAGGCACGCGCGATGATCTGCGCTTCCATCGTCATGACCGACAGGTAGTTTGCCAGGCGCCGCCCGGCCTGTACCGGATCCAGGCGGGCAGCCAGTTCCGGATCCTGTGTCGTGATGCCTGCGGGATCCCTGCCTTCATGCCAGTCGTCGTAAGCCCCCGGAACGGTCCCGAGCTTGCGATACTCGCTGGCATGGCGCGGGTCGTTGTCGCCCAGCGCGACCAGTGCTGCCGTGCCGATGGCAACGGCATCGGCCCCAAGGGCCAGCGCCTTGGCGACGTCCGCGCCGTTGCGAATGCCGCCGGACACAATCAGCTGGACCTTGCGATGCATGCCCAGGTCCTGAAGCGCCTTCACCGCGGGCCGGATCGCCGCAAGGATGGGGATGCCCACATGCTCGATGAACACCTCCTGCGTCGCGGCGGTGCCGCCCTGCATGCCGTCGAGCACCACCACATTGGCGCCGGCCTTGATGGCCAACGCCACGTCATAGTACGGGCGGGTGGCGCCGATCGTAGACGGGCTTTCCCAGTCGGTGATCTCGCGTAGCTCCAGGATCTTGATTTCGAGGTCGTCGGGGCCGGTCCAGTCCGGATGCCGGCATGCCGAGCGTTGATCGATGCCTTCCGGAAGGCATCGCATGCCTGCCACGCGCGGGCTGATCTTCTGCCCCAGCAGCATGCCGCCGCCGCCGGGTTTCGCGCCTTGTCCGATAACCACTTCGATGGCCTCAGCCTTGCGCAGGTCATCGGGGTTCATGCCGTAGCGCGAGGGCAGGTACTGGTACACCAGCGTCTGCGACTGGCCACGCTCCTCCGGCGTCATGCCACCGTCGCCCGTCGTCGTGCTCGTGCCGGCAATGGTGGCGCCACGTCCCAGTGCTTCCTTGGCCTGCGCGGACAGCGCGCCGAAGCTCATGCCGGCAATGGTGACCGGCGTCTTCAGGTGAATCGGCGTTTTGGCGTAGCGCGTTCCCAGTATGACGTCGGTCCCGCACTTCTCCCGGTAACCTTCGAGCGGATAGCGGCTGACCGAGGCACCCAGGAACAGCAGGTCATCGAAATGCGGCAGCTTGCGCTTGGTGCCTCCGCCGCGGATCTCGGCCATGGTGGCCGGGTCGAATGTCGCGGAGAAGCGCGGGGGAGTCTGGGTGGCGCTCAATGCCAGCGCCGGCGGTTGGGTCGGGGCATTCATCTCAGTAGGCTCCAGCGTGATCGACATGGAAGTTGTAGAGCGTGCGGGCCGAGCCGTACAGCTTGAACGACGACGGGTCGACATCCACATGGCCGGCGCGCTGGAGCAGGTCGGCCAGCACCTCGCGTTCGCGCGGGCCCATGGTCTTCTCTTCGCAATCGGCGCCCAGGCTCCTGACCTTGCCGCGCACGTAGATAGCGGCTTCGTAGAGCGAGTCGCCGAGCGCTTCGCCTGCATCGCCGAGCACCACCAGGTTGCCCGCCTGTGCCATGAACGCGGAAAAACTGCCGACGGAACCGCCGACGACGATATCGGCGCCCTTCAGGGAAATCGCGCAACGCAGGCCGGCATCGCCGTCGATCACCAGCAGGCCGCCCCGGGCGGTGGCGCCCGCGGCGTTGGAAGCGAAGCCCCTGACATGGACCTTGCCGCTCATCATGTTCTCGGCGACGCCCGTGCCGGCGCTGCCGTGGATCGTCACGTTGGCGCCTTGATTCATGCCGGCGGCGTAATAGCCGGCATGGCCTTCGATGACCACGTCAACAGGCGCATTCAGTCCGGCAGCGATCGCGTGCGCGCCGTTCGGGTTGTCGATCTGCACGCGCAAGCCGCCTTCCGCGCGCACGTTCTTGTGCAGGTACTGGTTGACTTCACGCAGGGGCGTGACCGCGAGGTCGAATTTCACGCTTTCCATACGTACATCTCCTCGGGTGCGGGTTCGAAGACCGTGGCGTGCCTGACGCCTGGCAGGTGGGCCAGCGAGCGGAATTCCGACGCGATGGCGACGTAGTCGTCGGTTTCGGCCACCACGGCGGGCTTGCAGGCAAAGGGATCGCGGATCAAGGCCAGTTCCGTGGGCGTTCCCATCAGGAAGGTGTAGAAACCATCGAGGACATCAAAGCCCGCCTGCAGCGCCTGCTCTAGCGTATCGCCTTCGCGCAGCCGCCATTCCAGGAATCGCGTGGCTGCTTCAGTGTCGTTATCGGTGTCGAACCGGATGCCATGGGGCGCCAGCATGCGCCGGATTCCGTTGGGGTTCGACAGGGAGCCGTTATGCACCAGGCAGAAGTCCTCGCCGGCGGTGAACGGATGGGCGCAGTTCCAGCCGGCCCCTGGGGATGCGGATCATGCTCGAGCGATTGTTGTCGCCATAGCTGATATACGCGGGCGCCCAGGTGGCGCCGGTGAGGGAACGGCCAACCACGAGCCGCTTGTAGGAGTTGACGGTGGGCGCGCAGAGCGCCGTGAGCGCTGGCGCATGGGCCAGCAGGCCGCCAAGGAAGTGATAGGCCAGTGGGGACAGGTCCAGCCCGCGCGGGTCGCTCTTGTCTGCAAACAGGTTGCGCTGGCCATTGCCGATCGACATGTGCATATGCATGCCGTTGCCAGGGCGGTTCGCAAAGGGCTTTGGCATGAACGAGCACACCAGGCCCAGCTCATTGGCGATTTCCGATGCCGCCATCTTGAAGAAGATAAAGTGGTCGCAAGACGTCAGGCAGTCGGTGAAGGTGTAGTTCAGCTCGAATTGCCCGTTGGCGTCTTCGTGGTCGATCTGGTAGACATCGATGCCCGCCGCGCGCAGGCTGTTGGCAAGACGTTCCAGGAAGGATCGCGTGCGCGACAGCCCCTTGTAGTCGTAGCAGGGCTTGGCCAGCGTATCGCTCGGGTCGCACGGTGCGATGCTGCCTTTGTCGTCACGGCGCAGCAGGGAAAATTCGGGCTCCAGGCCGGTATAGAAGGTGTAGCCGCGTTGCGAGAGCCTGGCGATCTGCTGCTTCAGGACGACCCGGCTGTCGTAATGCCATGGCGCACCATCGACATGCCCTTCGCATACGATCCGGGCCAGGCCCGGCTGCCATGGCACGAGTCCGATGGTGCTGAGGTCCCCGCGCGCCATGAAGTCCGGGCCATGCGGCTCGATGCCGACGCCCCAGATGGCAAAGCCGGCAAAGCCGGCACCCTCCGACAGGACCGAACCAAGATGCGCCACGGGCACCGATTTGGCCTTGGCGACGCCGTGGATATCGACGAACTGCGCGAGGACATAGCTGACGCCGCGCGCCAGCAAGAAGCCCTGCGCTGCTTCGACGGTGTTGAACCGCGGAGCCGGGGTCAGCGCCCCGGCTGGCGCGGCAAGATGCCCACTCAACTCTGACTTCATGGATCCAGGCTCCTTCCGACTTTAGAATGCGCCTCGCAGCGCCAGGCGCATGACTTGCTCCACTGGGAAGCTAATCTGCGATGAATCCTGGGGAGCAACAAGTGTGCCCATCAGGCGGGGCTCAGGACACCGCACCAAGACCGTACTTGCCCGTCAGCTGCCCGCCATTGCGGAAGCGCTCCAGGGAATAAGGGGCAATATCAATGTCGGTGTCCATGCCCAGGGCTGCCTGGGCAAGCACGCGTCCGACCGCGGGGGCGAGCTTGAAGCCGTGGCCCGAGAAGCCGTAACCCACCACCAGCCCCGGCACATCGGGCAGACGCCCGAGCACAGGATTCCAGTCGGGCGTCACGTCGTAGACGCCCGTCCAGGACGAGGCAATCCCGGCGGTTTCATAGGCGGGAAATCGCCCGGCGACTTGCGCGCCGACTTCCACCATGTAATCGATGCTGATGTCGCCCTGCTCGTTGTCCGGAGCCGGCAGCGTCTCGCGTGCAATGCCCTCGCTGACCAGCATCTGCTTGCCGCCATAGCTGCGGCAATACAGCATGCCGGGCGAGCCGAGGTCCTTGTACACCGGCATCTGGAACGTGTAGGGCGATGCAGCCTCCAGTGCCAGCACGGCATGGCGCTCGGGGACGACCGGGCTGGCAATGCCGGTCCAGCGCTCGATATCGGTCGCCCAGATGTTCTGCGTGCTGATGACGGTGCCGGAAAGGAATGTGCCTTGCGAAGTTTCAACACCGGCGACTTCCCCTGCGTCGAGCAACAACCGTTCGACTTCGACGCCTTCCAGGATCCTGACTCCGAGGCGGCGCGCCGACCGCGCAAAGCTGGTGGCCACCAGGTAAGCGTCGGCAAAGCCGGCTTCCGGCTCGTAGCCGATCAGCGCGGCGTCATCGAAGCGGGCAATCGGAAGCAGGCTCTGCGCTTCCTGTGCATCGAGCCAACGCACGTCGATCCCCTGTGCCTGTTGGGCCGCCAGTGAAGTACGCAGCGGCGACAGCCTGGGGCCGTCCAGCGCGGCGATCAGGTAGCCGCACTTGACCATGCCCGCGGAGGCTTCTTCGTCGCCCAGGTAAGCGGCAAAGTCGTTGAACACCTGCCATGACGCTTGCGCCAGCCGGACGTTTTCAATGACCGAGTAGTGCGTGCGCAGAATGCCGCTGGACTGGGAGGTCGTCCCCGCGCCGATCTGCGTGCGGTCGAGAACCAGCACGTTGGTGCAGCCCTCGCGGGCGAGATGACAGGCGACAGAACTGCCGATTACGCCGGCTCCGATAACGATCGCGTCATAGCTTTGCATGGAAACTTCCTGCCAGGAACAGAACTGGATGCAAGCCTAGGAGCGAAGGCAGCCCGGAGCTTTAGATGAAGGAAGATTTATATAAAAGTTTAGATTTCCTTAAATTATAGAAGTTATAGTGAGCGTGCCGATACCGTTTCCGATTGCAGGCAAGCACATGGCCAAGTCCGCTCCCACGCCCTCTGCGATTACCCCAACCGGGCGCCGCGAGCGCGTGCCCGACCTGCACGCGCTCCAGACCTTCATGGCCGTCTGTGAGTCCGGTTCCATGGCATTGGCCGCACGGCGGCTTGGCGTCAGCCAGAGCGCGGTCAGCCAGATGATCCGCTCGCTCGAGAGCGAGTACGGGATCCTGCTTTTCGACCGGGAAGTTCGGCCGGCCAGGCCTACGCGCGCCGGGAATATCCTGCTGGAGATGGCCGACCGCCTGCTGGCCGACGCCCGGCATGTGGATGAGGAACTGCGCAAGCGCGTGCGGCTGGAGCATGCCCAGATACGTTTCGGTTGCGTGGACTCCTTTGCCGCGACGCTGGGGCCGGCGTTGATTCGCGGCCTGTCGGGGTCTGCCAGGCAAATGCAGCTATGGTCTGGCTTGACCCCGGGCCTGAATGCGCAATTGCTGGGCCGGGAGCTGGACCTGGCGATCTGCACCGAAGTGCCGGTAACCGACGCACGCATTGCGCAGCGACTTCTGTTTTCCGAAAGCTGGGTCGCCGTATTTCCCAAGGGCAGCCACGTATTGCCGTTATCCGAGGCGCGAGACCTCGCTGGCCGTATCGGCGATCTGCCGCTGATCCGGTACACGCAGCGCTCGGTGATCGGCCAGCAAGTCGAGCGATACCTGCGTCACATCGGCGTGGATGCGGCGCGCCGGTTCGAGTTCGATGCGACGGACCCGCTGCTGAGCCTGGTGGCAGCGGGACTCGGGTGGGCCGTCAGCACGCCCCTTTGCCTCTGGCAATCGCGGGCGTGGCTGGAGCAGGTCGACCTGGTGCCGATGCCGCCGTCGCGGCTGGGTCAGCGCGATTTCTACCTGCTTTATCGAAGGTCGGAATGGTCCGACCTCGCCGAAGATATTGCCCGACTCACCCGGACGGCGCTCACGCGGGAGCTTCTTCCCGCGATACGTGCCATGCTGCCTGGATTGCCGGCGGATGCGATCACGGCTGGCACGGCTGAATCTCCCTGACGCCCTACGCCTTGAACGTCAGAACAAAGCGAGTCCTTCCCCCCGCCGATTCCACCCCGATTCCCCCACCATGCGCGGCCACAATCGCCTGCGTAATCGCCAGCCCCAGCCCGGCGCCATCGGACTCGGGCCGCGCCCGCGACTTGTCGGCACGGAAGAACCGGTCGAACAGCGATGGCAGCAACTCCGGCCGGATGGTGTCGCCTTCGTTCTCGACCACCACCGTTACCGCCTCGGAAGCGGGCGAAATCTCCACCACGATGCCCTTGCCCGCGGGCGTATGTCGCAACGCGTTCGACAGCAGGTTGCTCAGCGCGCGCCGCAGCATCAGCCGGTCACCGGTGATACGGCCACGACCGCGCAACGACAGCCGCACACCCTTGTCCTCGGCCAGCGCATCGTAGAAATCGAACAGCGCGGCGACCTCATCCGCGACCTCGATCGGCTCCGCGTTGGGCAGCGAGATGCCGTGTTCCATCTTGGCCAGGTAAAGCATGTCCGACACCATGCGCGACAGTCGCTGCAGCTCTTCCACGTTCGAGGCCAGCACGTCGCGGTACTTGGCCGCATCGCGCGGCTGCGACAGCACCACCTGGGTCTGCGTCATCAGGTTGGTGATCGGCGTGCGCAGTTCGTGCGCGAGGTCTGACGAGAATTCCGACAGGCGCGCGAAGTCGCGCTGCAGGCGTTCCAGCATGGCGTTGAGCGTGGCGGCGAGGTCGGCCATTTCCACCGGCACGGCATCGACCGGCATGCGCTCGTCGAGCTTATGCGCGGTGACGGCGCGCGCGCGTGAGGCCATGGTGCGCAGTGGCGACAGGCCGCGGCGAGCGGCCCACCAGCCCAGCAGGCCGCTCGCCAGTGCGGCCAGCGCGCTGTAGAAGGCGAGCGACTGGCCGAAGGCGTGCATGAAGTGGGCATGCAGGGCCGTGTCCATGCCAACCACGACCTGCAGCGGCCCCGGCTGTCCGGCCGGTACCGGGGCCAGCGCGCGCAGGCCGCGGTAGGTCTGGCCGCCCTGTTCCCAGGTGAAGGCGTCCTGCCGGGCCGGCAGTTGCGCGGCGGCGGCCAGCGCCATGCCGAAGTCGAAATCCTGCGTGGCATACAGGCGCTTGCCGTCGGCGGCGCGCACTTCGGCGACGAAGCCGGGATGGTGTTCCAGCGCCGGGCCCAGGCGCTGCGGCAGCGACGCCGCCGGGCCCTCGGCCGCGATCTTCCGGATCAGCCGCACGTTGTCGCCCAGCACGGTGTAGTCCTCGTCGGCGAAGTGCTTGTCGATGGCCAGCCAGATCAGCACGCCCAGGCCCAGCAGTACCGCGGCGGACGACAGTGAGAACAGGATGGTGAGCCGTGCCGTCAGCGACATGCGGCCCTTCATGAGCGGTTCTCCTCCGGCGCTTCCAGCACATAGCCCATGCCGCGCACGGTCTGGATCAGCTTGGGCTCGAACTCATCGTCGATCTTCGCGCGCAGGCGCCGGATGGCCACGTCGATGACATTGCTGTCGCTGTCGAAATTCATGTCCCACACCTGCGAGGCGATCAGCGAGCGCGGCAGCACTTCGCCGCGGCGGCGCGCCAGCAGTTCCAGCAGGGCGAATTCCTTGCTGGTCAGCGTGATGCGGCGCCCGGCGCGCGTGGCCCGGCGGCGCGTCAGGTCCAGCACCAGGTCGGCCACCTGGATGCGGTCCAGCGCCATCTGCGCGGTGCCCCGGCGCAGCAGCGTGCGCACGCGCGCGAGCAGCTCGGAGAAGGCGAAGGGCTTGACCAGGTAGTCGTCCGCGCCCAGCTCCAGCCCCTTGACCCGGTCGGCCACGCTGTCGCGCGCGGTCAGGAACAACACCGGCACGGCGTTCTGCGCGGCGCGCAGCGCCTGCACGATGCGCCAGCCATCCATGTCCGGCAGCATCACGTCCAGGATGATCAGGTCGTAGGGCTCGGTCATCGCCAGGTGCTGGCCGTCCAGCCCGTTGGCCACCAGGTCGACGACGAAGCCCGCCTCGGTCAGCCCCTGGCGCAGGTATTCGCCGGTCTTGGATTCGTCCTCCACCACAAGCAGTTTCATCGGCACATTCCTTGTTCAATCGATCCCTCTGCAGGACCTGGCAACTCTACGCCGGCGACGCCGCCGCCAACATGACGGGAAGATTACCGGATTGTCATGTTCCGGTCAGGCGTGCGTAGGGTGACCCTCGCTACGCTTGGCATGCTTTTAACCAGGATCTGATGCCATGCGACGCCACCCAAGCCCCGGCCTTGTGCTGCCCGATTTCCGACGACGCCGCTTCGTGCAGGGGCTGGCCGCCGGCGGCGTGGTGGCCGGCCTGTCCGGCATCGGCGGCAGCGCCTGGGCGCAGCATGCGGGCCACGGCGCCGGCGAGCGCGCCGGGCAGCCTGCGCCAGCGGGCACAGGCTCGGCGCCGGTGCTGCGCGGCACCGAGTTCGACCTGGTGATCGGCGAAGCGCTGGTCAACTACACCGGCAAGCCCGCCATCGCCACCACCATCAACGGGCTGCTGCCCGGCCCCACGCTGCGCTGGCGCGAGGGCGACACCGTCACCATCCGCGTGACCAACCGCCTGCGCGAGGCTACCTCGATCCACTGGCACGGCATCATCCTGCCGTACCAGATGGACGGCGTGCCCGGCATCAGCTTTGCCGGCATTGCGCCTGGCGAGACCTTCACCTACCGCTTCAAGGTCGCGCAGTCCGGCAGCTACTGGTACCACTCGCATTCGGGCTTCCAGGAGATGACCGGCGTCTACGGCGGCATCGTCATCGATCCGGCCTCGGGGCAGGAAACCATGCGGGCCGACCGCGACCACACCGTGCTGCTGTCGGACTGGACCGATGAAGACCCGATGCGGATCCTGACCAAGCTCAAGATCCAGGGCGACTACTACAACTACAACCAGCCGACGGTGGTCGACTTCTTCCGCGACGCCTCGCGCGACGGGCTGAAGCAGGCGCTGGACAAGCGCCGCATGTGGAACCAGATGCGGATGAACCCGACCGACCTGGCGGACCTGTCCAGCGCCACGCTGACCCACCTGGCCAACGGGGTCACGCCGGCGGGCAACTGGACCGGCCTGTTCCGCCGCGGCGAAACCGTGCGGCTGCGCTTTATCAACGGCTCGGGCAATACCTTCTACGACGTGCGCATTCCCGGGCTCAGGCTGCGGGTGGTGCAGGTCGATGGCCAGGATATCGAGCCGGTCACGGTCGACGAATTCCGCTTCGGCCCCGGCGAAACCTGCGACGCCATCGTCGAGCCGCGCGACGATGCCTACACGCTCTTCGCGCAGTCGATGGACCGTACCGGCTATGCGCGCGGCACGCTCGCGGTCAGGGAAGGGCTGGCGGCGCCGGTGCCGGCGCTCGACAAGGCCGAGTGGCTGACCATGACCGACATGATGGGCGAGATGACGGGGCATGGTGGCCACGGTGGCATGCAGCATGGCGCCATGCCGATGCAGGGCATGGACCACGCCGGCATGGACCACAGCCAGCACGCCATGGCCCCCGCCGATCCGCTCAAGGTCCCCAGCAAGACCGCACGCCATGCCCGCACCGAATACGGTGCCAGCACCGACATGCGCGTCGACATGGCCCGCACCAACCTGGACGACCCCGGCATCGGCCTGCGCAACAACGGCAGGCGCGTGCTGACGCTGGCCGACCAGCACACCATCGGCGGGGCCATGGATGCGCGCGGCCCCGGGCGCGAAGTGGAGCTGCACCTGACCGGGAATATGGAGCGTTACACCTGGTCGTTCGACGGCGTCGAGTTCGGCAAGTCGACGCCGATCTACTTCAAGCATAACGAGCGGCTGCGCGTGATCCTGCACAACGACACCATGATGACGCATCCCATGCACCTGCATGGCATGTGGAGCGAACTGGAAGCACCGGACGGCAGCTTCCAGGCACGGCGCCACACCATCCCCGTGCAGCCGGCGCAGCGCATCAGCTTCCAGGTCACCGCCGATGCCCTGGGACGCTGGGCCTGGCATTGCCACCTGATGCTGCATATGGATGCGGGCATGTTCCGTGAAGTGGTGGTGGCGTGATGGCACAACGTGAATTCGCAATCTCCATGCACAGGAACACGAAGACGATACTGGCCGCGGCGCTGGCACGGACCGCAATGGGCGCAGCCTACGCGCAGGACCCGCAGGCCGGCCATGCGCACAACCACGACGTCCCGGCCGCCATGCAGGGCATGGACGATAGCCAGATGCAGGGCATGGAGCCGGACGGGATCCAGACCATGGACGGTGGCGGCGCGCCGCAGGAGACTGCCCCCGTCATGGACCATGGGGACACGCAGATGCAGGGCGGCAGCGCGCCGCCCGACGCCCGCGATCCGCACGCCTACTCCGGCGGCTACCAGCTGGGGGTCGGCCAGTACGCGCTCGGCGACAAGCGCCAGATGGTGATGGCCGACGAGCACCTGTTCGCCTCGGTGCTGGTCGACCGCCTGGAGTGGGCCCATGCCAACGGCGGCAATGCGGCCGCCTACGAGGCGCAGGCGTGGCTCGGCAACAGCTACGACAAGCTGGTGATCAAGGCCGAGGGCGAGGCGTCGAAGGGCAAGCTGCACGAGGCCCGCACCGAGCTGCTGTGGGGCCATGCCGTGGCCAGCTACTGGGACACCCAGCTGGGCCTGCGCAACGACGCCGGCAGCGGGCGCCCGGCGCGCAACTGGCTGGCCTTCGGCGTGCAGGGGCTGGCGCCGTACTGGTTCGAGGTCGATGCCACCGCCTATGTCGGCACCAGCGGCCGCACCGCATTGCGGCTGTCCGCGGAATACGAACTGCTGCTGACCCAGCGCCTGATCCTGCAACCGCGTCTCGAAGCCAACCTCTATGGCAAGAACGATCCGGAGGTGGGCATCGGCAGCGGCTTGTCCAACGGTACCGTGGGGCTGCGGCTGCGCTATGAATTCAGCCGGCAGTTTGCGCCCTATATCGGCGTGGAGCGCTACCAGGCCTTCGGCAATACCGCCGACATGATCCGGACCTCGGGCGGCAAGGCGGGCGAAACACGCTTCGTGGCCGGTGTCCGGATCTGGTTCTGACACGACACCTTCCACATCAACTTCCACATCCCTGAGCGGAGACCACCATGCATGCCCATCGCCCCCTGATCCACGCCATGATTGCGGCCACGGCCGCGCTGGCCAGCAGCCTTGCCTTCGCACACCCGAAGCTGGTGTCGTCCACGCCGGCGGACAAGGCCGAAGTGGCGGCGCCGCAGAAGATCGAACTGCTCTTCTCCGAAAGCCTGGTCACCCAGTTTTCCGGCGCCAACCTGGTGATGACCGGCATGCCGGGCATGGCCGGCCATGCGCCGATGAAGATGGCCGTGAAGGTCTCCGGCGGCGACGACCCCAAGGCCATGGTGATCACGCCGGCGCAGCCGCTGCCGGCGGGCAGTTATCGGGTGGACTGGCGCGCGGTCTCGTCCGATACCCATCCCGTCACCGGCAATCTCGCCTTCACGGTGAAGTGAATGCCGCAACCTGACTGGCTGGCCGCCGGGCTGCGCCTGGCGCTCTATGTCGACTTGGCCTTGCTGTTCGGGCTGCCGCTGTTCTGCACCTATGCACTGCATCGGGGTGAACGGGCCTCACGCTTTGCGGTGCGTTGCCAGGCGCTTGCGCTGGGCTGTGCCGTAGCGGGCATCGTGCTCTCGCTGGGCGCCCTCGTCGTGATGGCACGGTCGATGACCGGGGTGTCCGACTACTCCGCATTGCAGGGCCATGTCTTCATGATGATCGTCACGGGGACGGATTTCGGCGTGGCCTGGTCGGTGCGCGTGGGGGCCTTGCTGCTCTGCGTGCCGGCGGGCATGACGTGGCGCAGCGGCGGTGCGCGTTTCGCAGCGCTCGCAATGCTCGGCGGCATCGCCCTGGGCACGCTGGCCTGGGGCGGGCACGGCGCGATGCACGACGGCGCCATGCGCTACCTGCACCTGGCCTCCGACGTGGCACACCTGCTCGCCGCCGGCGCCTGGGTCGGGGCGTTGGCAGCGTTCCTGCTGCTGTCGGTGTCCAGGGCGGCTACGAATGGTGAGGACGTTGCGCTGCTGAGCCGCACGTCAAACGGCTTCGCACGCGTTGGCACCGTCATCGTCGCCACGCTGATGCTGTCCGGCGCGCTCAACTACTGGCTCATCGTGGGACCGGCCATGCCGGAATTCGCGCCGATGTCCTATGGCGGGCTGCTGGTGGCAAAGCTCACGCTGTTCGCGGCGATGCTCGGCCTGGCAGCCGCGAACCGCTTCCGCCTGAGTCCGCGGCTGGCATCGGCCGTTCGGGCAGGGAAGCCCGGCTTGGCGATACAGGCGCTGCGGCGCAGCCTGCTGCTGGAGGCGGGCGCCGCCACGCTGGTCCTGGCGCTGGTGGCTGTGCTGGGCATGCTGTCGCCGGCGCCAACGTGAACCCGAGGCAATCAAACGCAGGCGATCAGGCGCCCGGCACGGATCACCGGCGGCCGCAGTACGGGCGGCGATCCGTGGCGTTGCCGTGAGGGTCTATGTCCGGCATGTATCGGCGCGCTGCACCAGCCGGTGCAGGCTCGGGCTCATGGGCTTGAGCGCGGCGCGTTCGCCCGTGAGCGCGATGGCCAGGTTACCGCGGCCGTCGCGCAGGGCGGCCTCGATCAGGGTCAGGCCGATGACGTCGCGCTGCGCATGGCTGCCGCCGAAGCGATGGGCGATCAGGCGCACCGGCATCAGCAGGTCGATGGCGGTGGCGTAGTCGCCCTGGTCGAACGCGATCAGCGCATCGGCCAGCGGCAGCCCCACCTCGCGCGACATCATCGCGTTGGTGCCGTTGCCCAGGGCGGCGCGCTCCAGCGCGGCACGGACATGGTCGGCCGCGGCGGGCCGGTGCGCGCCCAGGCTGGCCATCACGGCATGGACATCGTTGAAGGCGTAGTAACCGGCCGCGCCGCGGCCCAGCCAGTCGTCCGCCACCGGCTGCCAGCGCCCGCCCAGGTCCACGCCGCGCAGGTGCAGCCGCCACAGCAGCGCGGAGGCATCCACCAGGTCCAGCGCGATCGCCGGCGCGGGGCGGTTGATATGGCCGTCGTACAGCGCCAGCACTGCATCGGTCCGGCCGTCTTCGAGCTGGAACAACGCCAGGTGCCACCAGTTGTGCACGGCCAGCATATTGTCCCCGGCCCAGTCGTCGCGGCGCCCGTCCAGCCAGGCGATGCCGTCGGCCAGCCGGCCCTGCATCTCCATCACGTGCGCCACCGCGTGCACGGCCCACGGGTCGCGCGGATTGAGTTCGAGGGCGCGCCGGCCGCTTGCCTCGGCGCGGTCGTAGAGCTGGGTCTCCTCCAGGCCGAAGGCATGCATGCCAAGCAGGTAGCCGTAGCCCGGCATGCCCGCATCCCAGTGCGGCAACGCCTGCGCCAGGCGGTCGCGCAGCATCGAGGATTGCCCCAGCATGAAGTCTTCGAGATGCGCGGTCTGGATCGCCAGCAGGTCGCGTGGATAGTCGATCACGATATCGCCGTAGAGCCGGACCGAGCGCTCGAACTCGCCGTCCAGCCAGGCGCGTGCCGCGGCAATGTGGCGGCGCTCGCGGTCGTTGGCGCGGCCGTGCAGGGCTTCGCCGGCTTCGACGCTCTGGCGCAGCATGGGCTCGGCGGTGCCGTCGCCGGCGGCCACCATCAGCGCGGCGCGCAGCGCGTGGCCCATGGCGAATTCGGGGTCGGCGGCCAGCGCCGTGTCGATGGTGGCGAGCGGGTCGCCGTAGTAGCCGTTCAGCAGGCGCAGGGCCGCTTCATACTGCTCGACCGAGCGGGCGTTCCGGGTCGAGACCGGGAGGTCCCTTGAATCCGTCAGTGCCATGGCAATCTCCGTGCGCCCGCGGCAGCGGGGCTGTCACGAACCATCGTAGACGGCAAATCGTCTGGTGTAACGGGTGGGGAGGGGTGCGGCGCACCATGCCCGCCGCACGGCGCATGGCCGGGGTGCGTTGTGCGCTATATGCCGCTGCCGCCATATCGTTGCCGTGCGTCGGTTAAACTGCCGCATCCCCAATCACGACCTCAAGACCAGGCTTCCCATGAAAACTCTCGCGCTTTTCCTCGGCACCCTGACCATCGCCGGCGCGGCTTGTGCTGCGCAGGCCGCCCCGGCAGCTTCGGCCCCGGCCGCGCCCGCGGCGGCGCCGCAGACGCTGGCGTCGGGCATGACCATCCAGCACCTGATCAAGGGCAATGGCGCCTCGCCCAAGGCCACCGACACGGTGCAGGTCCACTACCGCGGCACGCTGGCCGACGGTACCGAGTTCGACAGCTCGTACAAGCGCGGCCAGCCGATCTCGTTCCCGCTCAACCGGGTGATCCCGTGCTGGACCGAGGGGGTGCAGGCGATGCAGGTGGGCGGCAAGGCCAGGTTGACCTGCCCGCCGGCCACGGCCTACGGCGCGCGCGGCGTGCCGGGCACGATCCCGCCGAATGCCACCCTGACCTTCGAGGTGGTGTTGCTGGGGGTCGGCGGCTAAGGCTGCCTCAGCCTCAGCGCGGCGCCTGCGGCTGCGTGGGTGCCGGCGCGCCTGCAGGCGTGGCAGGCGCCGCAGGTGCTGCAGGCGCAGCAGGTGCTGCAGGTGCTGCAGGCGCTGGCCCGGCGCCTGACTCCTCGTCGTCACCGTAGTCCGGCAACGCCGTGTTCTCCCCGAGCAGGTAGCGGCGCCGCTGCAGGTAGCCGTCGCGCACAAAGGCGTACTTGTCCAGCGCCGCCAGCTTGAGCAGGTCGGTGGCGCCCAGCAGGTTGGTGCGCACGTCGACCACATTCAGCCCGTACAGCGAATTGCGCACCGCCGGCTCGGCATAGGTGGTGGGATCGAGCCAGAAATTCACATACAGGCCCACGCCGTCCCGGAACGAGCTGGGGCCGAACACCGGCAGCACCAGGTAGGGTCCCGACGGCACGCCCCACGTGCCCAGCGTCAGCCCGAAGTCCTGCGAATGCTTCTGCAGCCCGGCTGGCGTGGCAATGTCGATCAGTCCGCCAATACCCAGCACGGAATTGATCGCGACCCGCATCAAAGTCTCCGCCGCCTCCACGCCCTTGCCCTGCAGCAGGTTGTTGGCAAAGTTGCCCACGTCCGCGAGGTTCGAATAGAAGTTGGTGACGGCGGTGCGCACCGGCTCCGGCGTGACCGCCTTGTAGCCCTTGGCCACGGGCACGGCCACGTACTGGTCGAGCTTGTCATTGACGGTGAAGACCGCGCGGTTCATCGGCTCCAGCGGGTCGTCGGGATTGGCCTGGGGGCCGGTGGCGCAGCCCGTGAGCAGGGCCGCGGCGACGGTGGTGGCAAGGGTCGGAAGGCGAAGGGAAAGGCGGACAGGCATCGAGGCGGGACAGGTTCGGTCGCGAGCGGTTGGTGATTATGGCCGGGCCGGCTTGTCATGCCTGTGATGGCTGCCTTCGCGCGGGCGGCCCATCAGGATCGGCTGGAAGAACACGGCGCCGACCAGCGTGCAGGCCAGTGCCAGCGCCAGCAGCTTGCCCATGCTGGCGGTGCCGGGATGCTGCGACAACCACAGGCTGCCGAAGGCGGTGGCCGTGGTGGCCGCGCTGTACAGCACCGCATGCGTCAGGCTGGACTGCAGCAGCTGGGTCTTGCCATGCCGCCAGGCAATCACGTAGTAGATCTTGAACGCGACGCCGACGCCCAGCAACAGCGGCAGCGCGATCACGTTGGCAAAGTTCAGCGCAATGCCGAACAGCACGCACAACTCCAGCGTGACGATGGCCGACACCAGCAGCGGTATCAGCGTGCGCAGCACGTCGCCGAAGCGGCGCAGCGTGATCCACAGCAGGATGGTGATCGACACCACCGCCCAGATGCCGGCCTGCGCAAAGGCGGCCATGATGGTATCGGCCGAGCCGCGGATCGCGATCGGCCCGCCGGTGGCGGCCGGCGCCACGCGCTGCACCGCTGTGATGAAGCGGTCCAGCGCGGGCTCGCGCTGCGCGCTGGCCGGCGGCGGCAGCTTCGGGCTGATGCTGACCAGTGCGCGCCCGTCCGGGGTGATCCAGTCGCGCACCAGCTCGGGCGGCAGCGTCTGCCGGCTGACCGGCTGCGGACCCAGCGCCAGCTTCAGCCGCACCAGCGCCAGCTGCAGCGGCAGGGCGATGGCGCGCTCGGCGCGGTCGCGCGTGGCGGCGTCGGCGGCCGCGACCTTCTTCAACGTGGCGGACAGGTGCGCGGCTTCGGCCGCGCCCGGGCCGGGATGTTCGTCGGCGGCGATGGCGAGCTGCCGCGCGGCATTGCGCAGCGCATTGACGCGCGCGGTGTCGGTGGCGGGCGTGGCGGTGGTCTGCGCGAGCGCAGGCATCAGCGCGGCCGAGGCCTGGCCGATGGCCACCAGCTTGGGCGCCTGGTCGTCGGGGATAAAGGTCTGCAGCGTGACGGCGCGCGCCACCTCGGGCAGCGCCGCCAGCTTGCCGGCGAGATCGTGCGCGGCCTGAAGCGATGGCGCCAGCACGCTGACATCGTCGGTGCCGGCCTGCGGCGCGTCCCTGAGCGCCAGCAGCGTGGCCATCGATTCGGACCTGGGGTCCTTCAGGTGCAGCGGGTCGAAGTCAAAGCGCAGGTGCGTCAGCAGCGGCGCGCCTGCCACGATTGCGACCAGGGTGACCAGCAGCACCGGCTTGCGGTAGCGGTCGAAGAACCGGTCCGCGGGCGCCAGCCAGGGGAAGCCCGGCGCCACGGATTCGCCGCCGGGTTTCAGCACGCAGATCAATGCCGGCAGCAGCGTGAAGGTGGTGGCGAACGCCACCATCATGCCCACGCCGGCGATCAGCCCCAGTTCGGCCACGCCGCGGTAGTCGGTGGGCAGGAAGCAGAAGAACGCCGCCGCCGTGGCCGCGGCGGCCAGCGCCAGCGGCGCCCCCACCCCGCGCGCGGACAGCCCCAGCGCCTCGACGATATGGTCGCGGTCATGGCGCTCGGCGCGGTAGCGCACGCCGAACTGGATGCCGAAATCCACCCCCAGCCCGACGAACAGCACCGCGAACGCCACCGAGATCATGTTCAGCGCGCCAACCATGGCCAGCCCCAGCGCGGCGGTGATCAGCAGCCCGGCAAGCAGGCTGGCCAGCACCGCCACGATCAGCCGTGCCGAACGCAAGGCCAGCCACAGGATCAGGACCACCACCAGCACGGTCAGCACGCCGTTGAGCACGGCGCCTTCGCTGACCGAGGCGAATTCATCGTCGGCCAGCGCCTGCGGGCCGGTCAGGCGCACGGTGGCCTGGTAGCGCTGCGCCAGCTGCAGGTCGGCCGCGGCCTGCCGGATCGCGCGCGCGGCGGCGGCCCCGGCCTGCAGGTCGCTGTAATCCAGCACCGGGCTGAGCGCGATATAGCTGTAGACCTGGCCATCGGGCCCGGGTTTGAGGCTGTCGTCGAGCAGCCCTGCCCAGGACAGTGCGGCGGGCTTGCCGGCCAGCACCTGGTCGAGCGCGTGCGCGCTGCCGCCCAGCAGCTTGGCCATCTCGCCCAGCTTGACCTGCCCCATCTGCAGCGGCAGGTTCAGCGTGGTGGTGAGGAGATCGGACAGGCCGCGCAGTGTCGGGTCATGCGCGAGCGCATTGACCAGCGGCCGCGCCTGCGTGAGCTGCTGCGTCAGCTGACTGACTTCATCGGTGCTGGCGAACAGCAAGCCGTTGCGCGCGAAGAACGGCCCGCCGCCGGGCTGGCTGACCGCCGTGAAGTGCGCCGGCTGCTGGCGCAAGGCGCCGGCCAGTGCGTCGGCGGCGGCGTCGGCCAGTTCCGCTGCCGGCGCCTGCACCACCGCCAGGATCAACTGGTTGCGCTGGGGAAAGGCCTTGCCGATGGCCTCGTCGCGCACCGCCCAGGGGGCGTTGGATTCCAGCAGGCGGCCGATGTCGGTGTTGATCGCAAAGTTGCGGGCCACGTAGACGCCGCTGGCGGCGGTCAGCAATGCCGCCAGGACGATGACACGCCACGGCCAGGCGGTGGCAAGCCGGACAATGCGTGTCAGCAGCGATGTCAGCATGGACTTGTATGGAGGGAGCACAAACCGCGAGTATATCGGCTGGCGGCGTGCCGCATCCGGCATGCGGGCCCCGGTAGCCGCGATTCAGGCCGATCCGCTGTAAACTGTTGGGTTGGTGCCGGCCGTAGCAGCGGCGGCACCGCCATATTGTGCTTTCCGGCTCTCGTATCCATGACGATTCACCGTTTGCTTCCCCTGGCGCCGCTTGCGGCGGTAGCCATGGTTTCCATAGTGCACGCCCAGGCAGTCCAGCCCGGCGACCTGCGCGCCAGCCCCGAGCGGCTGGTGCAGGCCGCGGTGGAGGGCGTGATCGGCACCATCCAGGCCAATCCCGACACGCGTGCCGGCGATCTCGGCAAGATCACCGGGGTCGTGCAGAAGCAGTTCCTGCCTTATACCGATTTCCAGCGCACTACCCGGCTGGCAATGGGCAGCGCCTGGCGCACGGCCACGCCGGAACAGCAGCAGCAACTCCATGAGCAGTTTCAGATGCTGCTGGTGCGCAGCTATGCCGTGTCGCTGGCGCAACTGCGCGAGCAGAACGTCAAGTTCCGCTACCAGCCGGTCAAGACTGCCAGCGGCGCCACCGACGTGGTGGTGCAGACGCGCGTGATCAACAATGCCGACGAAATGCAGATCGACTACCGGCTGCAGCGCGCCGCCGCCGGCGGCTGGAAGATCTATGACATCAACATGATGGGCGCGTGGCTGATCGAGGTGTACCGCAAGCAGTTCGCGGACATCGTTGCGCGCAGCGGGGTCGACGGGCTGGTGAAGTACCTGACCACCCACAACGCGCGCCAGGCGTCTGACAACTGAGCCAGCGCCTGGGGTGGCCCTGGGTCACTCAAGGCGCGGCGTGCCCGGTGTCCCGGCGCCGCCAGCGGCGCAGTTCCACCCATTGCCATGACAGCAGCGCGGGCACGCCGAACAGGATTTCCCGCGCGCGCTTGACCAGCGCCAGCGCCAGCGAGACCTGCGCGTCCATCCCCAGCGCCTGCCCCAGCAGCATCACCACGGCTTCCTGCACGCCCAGGCCCGCCGGCACGAAAAACGCCACGTTGCGCGCGGCCTGGGTCAGCGATTCGATCGCCAGCGCCTGCCAGACCGGCACCGGATGGCCCAGCAGCCATAGCGCCAGCCAGATCTCCAGCGTGCCGCTGACCAGTCCGGCCAGTTGCCAGCACAATGCCTTCGCCAGTTCGCGGCGGCGCCGGTTGAGCGCGCGGATATGCGCATCGAGCCGCGCGCCGTCGATCATCGCGACGATGCGGTGATCTTCGCCAAACAGCTTGCGCGCCGCGCCTTCCAGCTTCTCGAAGATCGCGGTGTGGCGCAGCGACAGCGCGAACAGCACCGGCACCGGCAAGGACAGCAGCAGCCCGGCCAGGATGATCCAGGCGCCGCCGCTGTCCTGCAGCGCGGCCACCAGCATCAGCACGCCCATGGCCGCGAACAGGTATTGCGAGAACAGCGTCACCATCACTTCGACCACCACGCTGGCGGCGACCGCGGTGGTGTCGTGGATGCGCAGCCGCGTCAGGCGGATGCCGACCAGCTCGCCGCCCACGCCCACGGTGGGCAGCAGGCGGCCCACCGCCTCGCGCACGGTGGCGACCCACCACAGGAAGCCCAGTCCCGCCTTCTCTTCGGGGTCGGCGGAGGTCAGCAGGACGCGCCAGCCCTGGGCATCGAGCAGCAGCGGCAGCGCATGCAGGGGCACCAGCAGCAGCAGCGGCCAGCTGCCCTTGGCCATGACGGCGGCGATATCGCCGGCGCCCTGGTGGATCACCAGCGCGGTGAGCGCCAGCAGCCCGAGCAGGCCGGTCAGGTAAGCAAAGCGTTTCATTTTTAACAGTCAGGCACCGAGCACGTCGGCAAAGCCCCCGCGCCGGTTGGCCGCGCGCTCGAGCGCGGCGCGCACGCGCGGCGACAGCAGCGCGGCCAGTTCGTCGGCGTGGCGGTAGCCGCGCATCGACTTGGTGATGGCCTCGCCCGAGACCACGCCCGGGTGCAGGTAGATCTCGCCCACGCCCGCGGGCAACCGCGCCAGGGCCTGCAGCAGCGCGGCCTCGTCCATCTGCCCGCTGCGCGCGATGCCGACCACGTAGTCATTGTGCGCAATGCCGGCACGGTCCAGCCGGCGCCGCAGCAGCGCCAGCCACGGGCGCAGCAGCAGCGGCGCACCGCTTTCGCGCGGCAGGCGCATCGCACGCAGGCCATAGTCGCGCCCGATCGACAGGATCAGCGACAGCACCGTCGGATGCAGGTGGAAATGCTTGTGGGTGTTGACATGGTCGAGCGGCAGGCCGGTGGCGGCAAAGGCTTCGAACTGCGCGCGGATTTCCGCCGCCAGCTGGCGCCGCACCTCGGGCAGGAAGAAGAAGCGGCAGCCGTCCAGCGCCATGGCCGAGCCAAAGCGGCCGTGCTGGTCGACCAGGCCGGGGATCTGCGCGTGCGGCAGCGTGGCGGGGCCATCGGCCAGCACCACGTGCAGCCCCACGCGCAGCGAAGGCAGCCGGCGCGCGCGTTCGACCGCATCCGCCACGGCGGGCGCGCCCACCATCAGACTGGCGGCGTTGAGCACGCCGTCGCGGTGGGCCAGCTCCACCGCTTCATTGACGGCGGTGTGCAGGCCGAAGTCGTCGGCGGTGACGATCAGCGCGCGTTGCGAGGCACAGGAGAGCGCGTGGGCCAGGATCAGGCCTCGTGCGAGCGCAGGAAGCGGAAGAATTCCACGCCTTCGCGCAGGCGCCGCTTCATCATGTCCCAGCTGCCCAGCATCTCGCGCACGATTTCCCAGATCTTGCCGGGGCGGAAGTAGAAGCGCTTATAGAAGGTCTCCACGCCGTGGTAGATGTCTTCCTTGGACAGGTGCGGGTAGCTGATCGCCGCCAGCTGCACGCCCTTGTCGTTGACCAGGTTGATGACCTTGTTCTCCTCGAGCCAGCCGTTCTCGACCGCCTGCCGGTACAGCGTGGTGCCGGGGTAGGGTGCAGCCAGCGATACCTGGATGGTATGCGGGTTGATTTCCTTGGCGTACTCGATAGTCTTCTCGATGGTCTCGCGTGTCTCGCCCGGCAGGCCCAGAATGAAGGTGCCGTGGATCTGGATGCCAAGCTTGCGGCAGTCCTCGGTGAAGCGGCGCGCGATGTCCGTGCGCAGGCCCTTCTTGATGTTCAGCAGGATCTGGTCGTCGCCGGACTCATAGCCCACCAGCAGCAGGCGCAGGCCGTTCTCCTTCATGATCTTCAGCGTGCTGTAGGGCACATTGGCCTTGGCGTTGCACGACCACGTCACGCCCAGCTTGCCCAGCCCGCGGGCGATTTCCTCCACGCGCGGCTTGAAGTCGGTGAAGGTGTCGTCGTCGAACATGATCTCCTTCACTTCAGGCATGTTCTCCTTGATCCATTTCACCTCGGCGATCACGCTTTCCGCGGTGCGCGTGCGGTAGCGGTGGCCGCCCACTGTCTGCGGCCACAGGCAGAAGGTGCACTTGGAGCGGCAGCCGCGGCCAGTGTAGATCGACACATACGGGTGCTTCAGGTAGCCGATGAAGTAGTTCTCGATCTTCAGGTCGCGCTTGTAGACGGGGGCCACGAAGGGCAGCTCGTCCATGTTTTCGATCATTGGGCGCGGCCCGTTGTGTTCGAGCGAGCCGTCCGGCAGGCGGTAGGAGAGGCCGAGGATGTCCTTGAGCGGCTTGCCTGCCGCCACGTCCTGGCAGGTGTAGTCGAACTCTTCGCGGCAGACGAAATCGACGGCCTCGCTCGCGCCGAGCGTGCCGCCCGGGTCCACGGCGGGCTTGGCGCCGACCATGCCGATCATCACGTCGGGCTTGCGCTTCTTGAGTTCCTCGGCGAACTTGGCGTCGGTCGGGAACGAGGGCGTGCTGGTGTGGATGATGACCAGGTCGTAGTCGACGGCGATGTCCAGCGTCTGCTGCGGGGTCAGTTCGTCGGCCGGTGCGTCGAGCACGCGGCTGCCGGGCACCAGCGCGGCGGGCTGGGCCAGCCAGGTCGGATACCAGAACGACTTGATCTCGCGCTTGGCCTGGTAGCGCGAGCCCGCGCCGCCGTCGAAGCCGTCAAAGGAAGGTGCCTGGAGGAACAGGGTTTTTTTCATAGCGGCCTCGGGGGATGGATGCCGGTGGATGAGGGTTGTTCAGGGTTCAGGACAGGCCTGGTGTGCGGGTCCCGCACCGACAGTACCTGCTCGCGCCACTGCACGCGTTTGCCTGCCAGCGCAAATGCCCAGCCGGCCAGCAGCAGCGCATCGCGCAACGGCGCACGCAGTGCAGCGGCGACGCTGCCTGCCAGCAGGCTGCGCGCCATCACGCCGATGGCCGCCACGGCGAACACCGGCGGCAGCGGAGCCAGCAGGGCACCCAGCGCCAGCATGGGCCAGGTGAACGTGATAAAAGTAAAGGCAAAGCCAGGCGGATTCAGCGACCGGATCGTGCGCAGCCAGCGCAGCTCATGCCGCCACAGGTCGCTGAAACGGTCCTCGGTGACATCGGTCGTGACCACCACATCCGACAACACCGTACGCAACCCGTGCTGCCGCGTCAGTTCGCCCAGCCAGTAGTCGTCGGCCAGCCGGTCGGACAAGGCGGCGAAGCCGCCGATGGCGGCCAGCGCGTCGCGGCGCAGCGCAATGGTCGCGCCAAAGGCAAACCGTTGTGAGCCGCCCGCGTGGGCGATGCGCACCGAGGGCGCGAACCAGTCGTTGATGAACTGCGCGCCGATGCGCGACCACAGCCCGCCGGTGGGGTGGCCACGATAGAGGCAGGTGACCACGCCCACGCCGCGATCGGCCAGCGGCGCAGTCACGCGCGCCAGGTAGTCGGGCGGCACGGCGATATCGCTGTCGGCAATCACCAGCACATCGTGCCTGGCCTGCGCGAACAGGTTGATCAGGTTGCTGACCTTCAGGTTGGTGCCGTGCACTTGCGGGTCGACCACCAGCGCGATGTCGCATGCCGGGAAGTCGCGGCGCAGCCGTTCGACCACGGCAATGGCGGGATCGTCCGCGGCACGCACGCCGAATACCAGCTGGAACGACGGATGCCGCTGCCGGCACAGCGTGGCCAGGTTTTCATACAGCCGGGGCTCGGCGCCGCACAGCGGCTTGAGCACGCTGACCGGTGCGGTCGCCATGCCGCCGCTTGCCGCGGGCGCGCGGCGCGACAGCCAGGCGGCGGCCAGCGCATAGCCCGCCGACACGCAGGTCAGCGCAGCGCCCGGCAGGGTGGCGGCAAGTTCCGCGGCCATCGGCAATGCGTTCAGTGCGTGGCGGCGGCGTCGGCCTGCGCCTTGGCCGGCCGTGGCCGGTTGGCAGCCGGCTTCGCGCGCTGGATTTCCTCGAGCTTGATCTCGACGTGGCGCGAGAACACGTATTCCGCCGGCCGCTGCTTGTCCAGCGCAATGTCCGGCGCCATCGGCCCGCTGGTGCGCACGCCGCGCAGGCTGACGCCGAGCGCCTTGAGCGGATGGGCGAAGGTGTCGGCCACGGCGGTGGCTTCATAGCCGCTGTGCACCATGCAGTCGGCGCACTTCTCGTAGTTGCCGGTGCCGTAGGCGTCCCAGTCGGTCTCGTCCATCAGCTCGCGGAAGGTGGCGGCGTAGCCTTCTCCGACCAGGTAGCACGGGCGCTGCCAGCCAAACACGGTGCGCGCCGGGTTGCCCCACGGCGTGCAGTGGTAGGTCTGGTTGCCGGCCAGGAAGTCCAGGAACAGCGTCGACTGGCTGAACGCCCAGTTCTTGCCGGCGCGGCCGCGGCTGAGGATGTCGCGGAACAGCTGGCGGGTCTTGCCGCGGTTCAGGAAGTGCTGCTGGTCCGGCGCGCGCTCATAGGCATAGCCCGGCGACACCGTGATGCCGTCCACACCCAGTGCCTTGACCGAGTCGAAGAACTTCGCCACGCGCTCGGGCTGGGCATCGTTGAACAGCGTGCAATTGATATTGACGCGGAAGCCCCGTTCCTTGGCCAGCCGGATCGCCTCGACGCAGCGGTCGTACACGCCTTCCTGGCACACCGAGCGGTCATGCATCTCGCGGTCGCCGTCCAGGTGCACCGACCAGACGAAATACGGGCTGGGCTGGTACTGGTCCAGCTTCTTTTCCATCAGCAGCGCATTGGTGCACAGGTAGACGAACTTGCGCCGCGCGATGATGCCTTGCACGATCTCGGGCATTTCCTTGTGCAGCAGCGGTTCGCCGCCGGCGATGGAGACCACCGGGGCGCCGCATTCATCTACGGCCTCCAGGCATTCCTGCACCGACAGGCGCTGGTTCAGGATGGGGTCCGGATAATCGATCTTGCCGCAGCCTGAGCAGGCCAGGTTGCAGCGGAACAGCGGTTCCAGCATCAGGGCAAGCGGATAGCGTTTCTGTCGCGACAGATGCTTGCCGACGATGTAGGCGCCCACGCGGGCGACCTGCAGGAATGGAATGGCCAAGGCAACTTCCTCTGGTTTGGTTCAGCCGGCGATATTCTCGTTGGCGGTGACTGGTGCGGCGGCGGCTTCCTTGCCGGGCTTGCGCGGGGCCGCTTGCGGCGCGCGCGTCTTCACGTCGACCAGCTCGGCCGGCAGCCGGAATTCGGCATGTTCCTCGCGTCCGGCCATGGTGGTGACCTCGACCGGGCCCAGCCGGCGCAGCGCCGCGATCACGTCCTCGACCATTTCCTCGGGCGCGGACGCGCCGGCGGTGATGCCGACCACGTTGGCGTTGCGCACCCAGGCCGGGTCCAGCTCGCTGCCCTCGGCGATCAGGTAGCTGGGCACGCCGCTTTCGGTGCCGATTTCACGCAGGCGGTTGGAGTTTGAGCTGTTGGTCGCGCCGATCACCAGGATCACGTCGGCCAGCTTGCACAGGTCGCGCACCGCGCTCTGGCGGTTCTGCGTGGCGTAGCAGATGTCGCGGGTATCGGGGCCGACCAGGTTGCTGAAGCGGCGGCCGAGCGCCGCGATGATATTGCGGGTGTCGTCCACGCTCAGCGTGGTCTGGGTGACATAGGCGACGGGGGTGTCGGCGGGCAGCTCGAGCTTGCCGACCTCGGCCTCGTTCTGCACCAGGATCACCTTGCCCGGGATCTGGCCCATGGTGCCTTCCACCTCGGGGTGGCCGGCATGGCCGATCAGGATCACCGTACGGCCGCTGGCGGCGTACTGGCGGCCCTGGGTATGGACCTTGATCACCAGCGGGCAGGTGGCGTCAATGGCATGCAGCTGGCGCTGGCTGGCATCGGCCACGACTGCGCGCGAGACCCCGTGCGCGCTGAAGATGGTCACGGCGCCGGTCGGCACTTCGTCCAGTTCCTCGACGAAACGCGCGCCTTTTTCCTTTAGTCCCTCTACGACGTGCTTGTTATGCACAATCTCATGCCGCACGAACACCGGCGCGCCGTGCTTGACGAGGGCGCGGTCGACAATCTCGATCGCACGCACCACGCCGGCACAGAAGCCCCGGGGCTGAGCAAGAATCACCTGCATGGAGTAGGCCCCCCGACCCTTTGTAACGGGTTTCAGTGTTTGGGATATTGAGACGAAAAATGTACCCGGCATCCAGCCAAGACCTACCGGAGATCCACCGCAGATCACATTTTCGTCGCACGGTGGTTACTATATACCCGACACGCCGGCTTTGTCTGGAGGCGCTGTGGTCAGCGCGAGCCTGGCTGCGGCGACTTCGTCTCATGGGAAAACGGGTTTATGACGAAAAACGATGACGTGCTGGTGACAGGCGCCTCGGGCTTTCTGGGCTCTGCGGTGGCGCGCCAGGCACTGGCACGCGGCTTCCGGGTGCGCGTGCTGGTGCGCCCGCAAAGCCCGCGGACCAACCTGGCAGGGTTGCCGGTGACCGTGGCGGAGGGAGACATGCGCGACGCCGGCGCCGTCGCCGCCGCGCTGCAGGGCGTGCGCTACCTGTTCCATGTGGCCGCCGACTACCGGCTGTGGGCGCCGGACCCAGAGGACATCGTGCGCACCAACGTCGACGGCACCCTGGCCGTGATGGAGGCCGCACAGCGGGCTGGCGTCGAGCGGGTGGTCTATACCAGCAGCGTGGCCACGCTGCGCGTGGCCGGCGCGCGCGCGCCGGTGGACGAGACCGCGGCGCTGCGCCCGCACGAGGCCATCGGCGCCTACAAGCGCAGCAAGGTGCTGGCCGAGCGTGTGGTCGAAAAGCTGGTGGCCGAGCGTGGCCTGCCGGCGGTCATCGTCAACCCGTCCACCCCGATCGGCCCGCGCGACGTGCGGCCCACGCCGACCGGGCGCATCATCGTCGAGGCGGCCACGGGCAAGATCCCGGCCTTTGTCGATACCGGCCTGAACCTGGCCCACGTGGACGACGTGGCCGAAGGGCATTTCCTGGCGCTGGAACGCGGCCAGACCGGCGAACGCTACATCCTGGGCGGCCAGGACGTGATGCTGCAGCAGATGCTGCGCGACATCGCGCAACTGTGCGGCCGGCGTCCGCCGACCGTGCAACTGCCGCGCTGGCCGCTGTATCCGCTGGCCTATGGGGCGGAGGCGGCGGCACGCTTTACCGGCAGGGAGCCGTTCATCACTGTCGACGGGCTCAATATGTCCCGGTACCGGATGTTCTTTACCTCTGACAAGGCGCGCAAGGCGCTGGGCTACCAGCCGCGTCCCTACCAGGAGGGCCTGCGGGACGCGCTGGAGTGGTTCCGGGCGCAGGGGTACCTGGGCCAGCGTTGATGGCGCAGGGCGCGCTCAGGACCGCACCGGCGCCTGCGCCCGGCCCTTCCACTGCCCGCCGCGCCGCAGCCAGTAGCGCCGCGCCGAGTCGATGGTCGCCCCCAGGTAGAACAGCGCAGTCACTGGCAGCAGCGGCGCCAGCCACGCCGGCTGCCGGTATTCGCGCAGCATCGGCAGGTAGGCCAGGGTCATCGCGCCCCAGGCCAGCCACGCCGGCCACAGCCGCCAGCCGATCGCCAGCACCGGCGGCACCAGGTAGGTCAAGACCATGCCCGCCACCGCACCGGCCAGCAGCAGCGGCGAATAGCGCAGCTGCGTATAGGCGCTGCGCGCGATCATGTCCCACAGGCTGCGCCAGTCGTCATAGGGCCGCAACGACACGCTGTCGTCGGCCAGGTCCAGCCGGATGGCGCCGCCGGGCTTGATGCGCGCGGCCAGGCTGCAGTCGTCGATCAGTTCACCGCGGATGGCGGCAAAGCCGCCGATGCGCGCCAGCGCGGCGCGGCTGGCCAGCATGCAGCCCCCGGCCGCGGCGGCCACGCGGCTGCGGGCATCGCGTACGCGGGAGAAGGGGTAGAGCTTGGCGAAGAAGAAGACAAAAGCCGGCACGATCAGCCGTTCCCACGCCGATTCGCAGCGCAGCCGGACCATCAGCGAGACCAGGTCGCGCCGTTCGTCCTCGGCGCGCGCCACCAGCGCCGCGAGTACGCCGGGCCCGTGCCAGATATCGGCATCGGTCAGCCAGACGTAGCGGGCCTGCGGGGCGATGCGGTCCGCGGCGGCCAGTCCTTCGGACTGCGCCCAGACCTTGCCGCTCCAGCCGGCGGGCAGCTCGCGCGCGCCGATGACGGTCAGCCCCTGCGGGCGCGCCGTGGCCGCCGCGGCGGCGCGGGCGATATCGGCGGTGCCGTCCTGGCTGTGGTCGTCCACCACCACCAGCGCCAGCCGGCCGGGGTAGCGCTGGCCCAGCATGCCCGCCACCGCGCGGCCGATGACCTCGGCTTCATTGCGTGCGGGGATGATGGCAACCACCTCGGGCCAGTGCGCAGGGGCCGGCGCAGCCGGCGGCCTGCGCACGCGCCAGAAGCCCGCGCGGGCAAAGATCAGGACCAGCCAGATCACGAGCGACAGCAGCGACAACGCAAACGCAATGTGCATGGCTTGCCTTATTTGACGAAGCGCCGCGCCAGCCGGGCCAGCCGCGGTACGGTTTCGGGGCGCAGCAGGCGTGCGTCGTAGCCGGCCATGCGCCGGTCGTTTTCGGCCAGGCACAGGTCGATCATCGCGCCCGGGGTCAGCGGTTCGCCCAGCGCGGCGGAACCGTTCACGGTGAAGTTGGCGTCCTGCGCCACGCCGTCGGTGTCGATGCCGTGGGCGATGCCGATGCGCTCCCAGATCAGGAAGGCCCACACCCGCGCCACCTTCAGCGCGAACGGCACGCGGCGCCACCACGGCAGGTTGCGCCGGTACCAGGCGGCCCAGTTGACGAAGAACAGGATATGCCGCCCTTCCTCCTGGATCACCGGCTCGAAGGTCTCGACCAGTTCGGCGGGGAAGAAGCCCGAGCGCCTGGCCGCGGCAAACAGGCCGAAGGCGAAAAAGCTGTCGATGCACTCGCTGTAGCCGGTGACCAGCCAGCCCCATTCGGGATCGTCCGGCGGCGGGTAGTCCGGCTCAGGCGCGAGCGCGATGCCGTAGGCCTCGACCAGCTTCGACAGCACCACCTTGTGGCGCGCCTCCTCGCCGCCATCCATGTCCAGCGCGCGGCGCAGCAGCGGATCGCTGACGGAATCGGCAAAGGCCCTGACGCGGACCGAGGCGCGCCCCTCGGTCTGCACGGCGATATCCCAGATCGGCAGCGAGGTGACGCGGTGCAGGGCCTCGGGCGACAGCGCGGGCCATGCGATCACGGCGGGTTTGTAGGGGTTGTGGGTCTGCAGCAGCATATTGCAGAACATCTGCAGGTGCTGCGGCGAGCCGATGCGCACCGCCCCGGGGGTCGGGTCGGTCCAGTGGCGCAAGGCATGGTCGGCCTGCTCGACAGCGGTGCGGGCCACCGTTGCGGCGACGGCCCGTGCGCGCGCCTCGGCATCGGCGGCGCTGTCTTGCGGCGGCGTGGTAGCCGCGCGGTTTGCAGCCTCAGTGGTCTTGGACATGCGGTCCCCTGGCGATGGATTGCCCGGGGGCCATTGTAGCGAGGCGCGCCGGCCGGCGCACCCCGCCAACGGCGGATCAGGCGCGGTAGCTGACCGGCCCGCGCGAGCGCATGTCCAGCGCGTAGTAGCACACCATCAGCAGTACCAGCCAGCCTGGGCCCACATACAGCGCCACGCGGGTCTCCGGGAAGTAGGCCATCAGCGCCACCACCAGCGCCAGGAAGGCCAGCGCGATATACGAGCCATAGGGCCAGAACGGCATGCGGAAGGCCAGCGCCTTGCGCTCGGCCGGCGCCAGGCCGCGGCGGAACTGGATCTGCGTGACCAGGATGACGGCCCAGGTCCAGACCGCGCCGAAGGTGGAGATCGCCGTCACCCAGACAAAGACCTTTTCCGGCACCAGGTAGTTGAGCAGCACGCCGCACAGCAGCGCGCCGATCGACACCAGCAGTGCGCGGCGCGGCACGCCGTTGCGGTCGACCCTGGCAAAGGTAGCGGGCGCCTGGCCCTGCTGCGCCAGGTTGTACAGCATGCGCCCGGTGCTGAAGATGCCGCCGTTGCACGACGACAGCGCCGCGGTCAGCACCACGAAGTTGATGATGCCGGCAGCGGTCTTGATGCCCAGGCGCTCGAAGGTCAGCACGAACGGGCTGCCCTGCCCGCTGATCTCGTTCCACGGATACAGCGACAGGATCACGAACAGCGCGCCCACGTAGAAGATCAGGATGCGCCAGAACACCGAGTTGATCGCGTCCGGGATCGACTTCTTCGGGTTGCGCGCCTCGCCGGCGGTCAGGCCGATCATCTCCACGCCCAGGTAGGCGAACATCACCATCTGTAGCGACATCAGCACGCCCGAGGCGCCGTTGGGCATGAAGCCGCCGTGCTGCCACAGGTTGGCGATGCCGGTGGCGACGCCGCCGTTGCCGAAGCCGAACACGATCATCGCGCCGCCGCCGAACAGCATCAGCACGATGGTGACGATCTTGATCATGGCGAACCAGAACTCGAACTCGCCATAGGCCTTGACCGCCATCAGGTTGACCGAGCCCATCGCCGCCAGCGCGGCCAGTGCCCAGATCCAGCGCGGCACGTCCGGGAACCACATGCCCATGTAGATGGCCACTGCGGTGATCTCGGCCACGCAGGTCACCAGCCACAGGAACCAGTAGTTCCAGCCGGTCAGGTAGCCCGCCAGCGGGCCCATGTGGTCTTGCGCGTAGCGGCAGAAGGAGCCGGCCACGGGGTTGTGCACGGCCATTTCGCCCAGCGCGCGCATGATCAGGAAGATCATCGCGCCGCCGATCAGGTAGCCCAGCATGATGGCGGGGCCGGCCATCTTGATGGCGTTGCCGGCGCCAAGGAACAGGCCCACGCCAATGGCCGAACCCAGCGCCATCAGCCGGATATGCCGTTCGCCCAGGCCGCGTTGCAGATGTTCTGCGCTTGCACTCATGTGTCGTTGTCTCCGTGTCATCAGAATGGCCGCGCCGGCCTTCGTGGGGCCGGCGGGAGCAGCATTTTCTCGTCCACGGCGGGCCGCAAACGGAAAATAGCGGGCAGGTTAATCAGATCGCAGGGATATTTGTTGCTGAATTCGCGGCGAAATTCCGGGGAAATTGCTGATGGTGCAAGCAGAGGCCGCCCCGCGCGCAATGGTGTGGCGCGATGGACGGCGCGCAGCCGCCTTGCTATCCGCGTGCGGCCGCCCGCCAGACCCCGGGCGGCTGCCCGAAGCGCCGCGTGAAGCTGCGCGTGAAGGTGGTCTGGTCCGGGTAGCCGGACGCCAGCGCGATGTCGGCCAGCGGCAGCGCCGACTGCGTTAGCAGCTGCAGCGCGCGGTCCAGCCGCAGCCGGGTCTGGTAGCGGTGCGGGGTATCGCCGAAGGCCTCGGCAAACAGGGTCTGGAAGCGCCGCACGCTCCAGCCGAAATGCCCGGCGACTTCCGCCACGCGCAGCGGCGACGCCAGGTTGGCGCGCAGGTAGGCATCCACGGCCATCAGCGGGAATATCCCCTGGTCGCCGGGCATGCCGAGGCAGTCCGCCAGCGCCGCGGCCAGCGTGGCCGCCAGTTGCCAGTCGGTCTGCGGCCCGCGTGCCGCGGCGGCGGCGCGCCACGCGGCCAGCGCGCGCACCCGGCTGCCGAAGGCGCCGTCCAGCGCGAACGTGCGCGGGCGCGCCATCAGCCGCGCGGGCAGCGCCACCGACCGCGCCGGGAAGTCCGCCACCAGCTGCAGGTTGCCGTCGAAGCCCAGGAATTCATGATGGCTGCCGGCCGGCACGATCAGGCCGGTGCGCTCGTCCACGCGGTAGGCGTGGCCGTCGATCTCCAGCTCGGTGGCGCCGGCCAGTCCGAACAGCAGCTGGTGGTAGCCATGCTGGTGGCCATCCGGCTGCGGGCGGTAGCGCCGGTGCTCGACCAGCGGGCAGGTGTGGGGTTCAGCGGGCTTCGGCATGCCGCAACCTGCCAGGGGTCTGGCACAGCCAGACACCCGCCCCGGCCACCGCCATGCCCAGCGCCTGCACAGCATCCATCCGTTCGCCGAACAGCAGCCAGGCCTGCAGCGCGGCCAGCGGCGGCGCCAGGAACATCAGCGCCGCGGCATTGGCGGCCTGGCCGCGCCGCACCAGGCTGACCAGCAGCCAGGTGCCGGCGCCGGACAGGCCGATCGCCGCCCACGCCAGCCCGGCCCATAGCGCCACGCCGCCGTGCCAGTGCAGCGGCGCGCCGGCAGCCTGGATCGCCACCATCGCGGCGGCCACCAGCATGGCGCCCAGGTTCTGCCATGCGGAGCTGGCGCGCAGGTCACAGGCGGCGATGGCGGTTTTCTGCAAGAGGGTTCCCATCGTGATGGAGACAATGGCCAGCACGCCCAGCAGCACGATCCACGGTGACACGGGCGGCGTGGCGGTGTGCATGCCGGCCTGCATCGCCGGGGCGACGACCAGCGCGACGCCGAGCGCACCCAGCGCCAGGCCCTGCCACGTCCGCCTGGAAGGTAGCTCTTTCAGCAGGGGAATGGCAAGCAGCGCCGTCAGCAGCGGCTGCAGCGCGCCCAGCAAGGCCATGATCGCCGGCGGCAGGCCCCTGGCCACGGCCCCGTAGCCGGCGCACAGGTAGATGCCCTGCATCAGCGCGCCGGCCAGCAGGTGGCGCGGCGCCTCGCGCAGCGGCGGCCAGGCCGCGCGCGCGCCCAGCGACCATGCCACGAACATCAGCCCCGCCACGGCAAAGCGGTCCAGCAGGAACAGGCTGGTGTCGGCCAGCGGCACGATGGCCTTGCCGACGATAAAGCCGGTGGACCAGATCAGGACAAAGGCAACGGTGGGCAGCCAGGCTGCAGCGGACAGGGGGCGCGACATAAAAGCAGGGACTTCCGCCCGGGGCGGGATCAGGATGGCAAAGCGCAAGGCTAGCCAGGCGTTGCGCCGCTGTCTTGGCAAATCCGGCAATCGCGCGCTGAAAGTATTGGTAACACTCCCAGCGCCCCTCCAGGTCAACCGATGGCCGCTTGCCACGTAACATGGTGATGGACTGGTCATGGTCCGGTCGTGTTCTGCTCGAAAAGGGGCGAGGAGAAAGGCATGCATCCGGCGCAGCACCCGAGACAATCCGGCCGTGGCGGGTTCGCCGCCTGGCGCGCCGCCGCCGCGGCGCTGGCACTGGCCGCGTGCGTGGCCGCCTGCGCACAGGCGCCGGCCGATGCCACTGGCAGCACTGGCACCACCGCCGACCTGCGCTGGCTCAATACCGTGACCTACGGCGCCGACCAGGCCACACTTGGCGACCTGCGCCGGCTGGGCCGCAAGGCCTTCCTCGAACAGCAACTGACCCTGCCGCCGGCCGATCCGCCCGAACTGGCGTCCGCCATCGCGGCCTTGCCCGGCGTGCAGGCTGACGCCGGCGCCCAGATCCAGGCCGCGCGTGACGCCCGGCAGCGCATCGACGCACTGTCCGATGAAGATAGCAAGCAGCAGGCCCGGCAGGCGCTGAACGCGCAGGGGCGCGAGATCGTGGCCGACGCCGCGCGGCGCCACCTGCTGCGCGCGCTGTATTCGCCGGCGCAGCTGCGCGAACAGATGACGTGGTTCTGGATGAACCATTTCAATGTCTATTCGGGCAAGGGCCAGGTCCGGCTGCTGCTGTCCGACTACGAGGAACGTGCCATCCGCCCGCACGCGCTGGGCCGCTTCCGCGACCTTCTGATGGCCACCGTGACCGCGCCGGCCATGCTGGTCTACCTCGACAACGCCCAGAGCAGCGCCAACCGCATCAACGAGAACTACGCGCGCGAGCTGATGGAGCTGCATACCATGGGCGTGTCGGGCGGGCCCAGCGGCTCGCGCTACACCCAGCAGGATGTGCAGGAGCTGGCGCGCGTGCTGACCGGCGTGGGCGTCAACCTGCGCGGCGCGCCGCCGCCGCGTCTGCCGCCGGCGCGCGCGGGCCTGTACCGCAGCGATGGCCTGTTCGAATTCAATCCCGCGCGCCATGACTTCGGCGCTAAGACGCTGCTGGGCCAGCGCATCGAGCCGGCCGGCTTCGACGAGGTGGCGCGCGCGGTCTCGATCCTGGCGCGCGAGCCAGCCACGGCGCGCTTTATCAGCGCAAAGCTGGCGACGTACTTCATCGCCGACAACCCGCCGCCGGCGCTGGTCGAGCGCATGGCGCAGACCTTCACGCGCACCGATGGCGATATCGCCGCGGTGCTGCGCACCTTGTTCCTGGCGCCGGAACTGGACCGGCAACTGGCCGCGCCGACGCGCAAGTTCAAGGATCCGATGGTCTATGTGGTGTCGTCGATGCGGCTCGCCTATGAAGGCCGCCCCGTGACCAACCTGCGCCCGGTGATGAACTGGCTGAACCAGCTTGGCGAGCCGCTGTACGGCCACGTGGCGCCGGACGGCTACCCGTCGGCGGAAAGCGCGTGGGCCAGCTCGGGCCAGATGGTGCGGCGCTTCGAGATCGCGCGCGCGATCGGCTCGGGGCCGGCGGGGCTGTTCGCCGGCGATGGCACGAGGCCGCGTGGCGCGCGCTTCCCGATGATCGGCAACAAGCTGTACTACGACACCATCGAAGCCACCCTCGGCCCCGCCACGCGCGCCGCGCTGGCCCAGGCCGAATCGCAGGCCGAATGGAATACCGTGCTGCTCGGCTCGCCCGAGTGGATGCAGCGCTGACGCGGACTGACAGGGAGCAGACCATGCAACGCCGACAATGGCTGAAGACGATGGGCGGTGCCACGCTGGGGCTGGCATTGCCCGCCATCACCTCGCGCGTCTACGCGCTGCCGGCGCAGGCCGACGCGCGCTTCCTGCTGGTGTTCCTGCGTGGCGGCTATGACGCCGCCAACGTGCTGGTGCCGGCCGGCAGCGATTTCTACTACGCCGCGCGGCCCAGTATCGCCATTCGCCGCCCGCCCGCGGCCGGAGCGGACGCAGACCCCAACGCGGCCGTGGCGCTGGCACCGGCCTTTGCCGCCGACAGCGCCGCGCGCGGCATCGGCGACTGGGCGCTGCACCCGGCATTGGCCGCGACCATGCTGCCGCTCTGGCAGCGCGGCCAGCTGGCCTTCGTGCCGTTCGCCGGCACGCACGACCTGTCGCGCAGCCACTTCGAGACCCAGGACGCGATCGAGGCCGGCTTGCCGGGCGAAGGCGAGGACCGCAGGGCCGTGGCGACGCTGCGCGGCAGCGGCTTCCTGAACCGGCTGGCGCAGGCCGTGGGCGGGCAGGCCGCGCCGGTGGCATTCACCGACGGCCTGCCGATGGTGCTGTCCGGCCCGCGCGACGTGCCCAACGTGTCGCTCAAGGGCACCGGCCGCACGCCGTTCGACGCGCGCCAGGCGAAGCTGCTGGCGCAGATGTACAGCGGCACCCGCTTCGAGTCCCTGATCGACGAGGGCTTCGAGCTGCGCGAAGCCGTGGCGCGCCAGGCGCAGCCGCAGGCCGGCATGTCAGGCAGCGACGCTGGCACCATGGCCGCGCGCCAGCAGGAGATGCAGGCCGCCAACCGCCGCTCGCTCAGCGCGCGTGGCTTCGAAGTCGAGGCCACGCGCATGGCCGGGCTGATGCGCGAGCGCTTCAACCTGGGCTTTATCGACGTGGGCGGCTGGGATACCCACGTCAACCAGGGCGGCGCGCAGGGGCAACTGGCCGGATTGCTCGACAACCTTGGCCGCGGCCTGTCTGCTTTCGCCGCCGAGATGGGCCCCGCATGGAACAAGACCACTGTGGTGGTGCTGTCCGAATTCGGCCGCACCTTCCGCGAGAACGGCACGCGCGGCACCGACCATGGCCACGGCACGGTCTACTGGGTCGCGGGCGGCACCGTGCGCGGCGGCCGCATCGCCGGCGAACAGGTGGCGGTGGAACAGGCCACGCTCAACCAGAACCGCGACTGGCCGGTGCGCAATGAGTACCGGGCGGTGCTGGGCGGGGTGTTCCGCAGGCTGTACGGACTGGATGATGCGCGGCTGGCGCAGGTGTTTCCGGGGGTGAGGGGGCGGGATATCGGGTTGATCTAGAACCCCGCTCCGCAGGCCGGAGGCGACGTTCAGTTGCTGCCGTTGGCCGGGGTGATGATGGTTGGCGCAAGGGGCGTGATGGGTGCCGGGGGCGCGGCCGGTGAGGGCGGGGCGGGCGGATTCGCGGAAGCCGGCGAGGCAGGGGCCGGTTCGGCCTGGGGCGCTGGCGCCACCGGGGCACTGCCTGCGCGCATGTCCTGCGGCACCGCAATCACCGTCTCCCCCCGGTCCAGCGCCAGGCTGGAGTCATCCTGGCCGACATCCGCCGAAGCGGCCGATGCCGCGCCGGCCGGCGGCGCAACCTCAGCCTCCGGCGCGGGCAGCGCCGGCCGGCGCGGTGCCGGGCGCGGTGCCGGGGTCTCGCTGGCCTTGTCGCGCGTGAACATCTGGCTGAACCAGCCGCGCAGCTGCGTGCCCAGCGACGCGAACAGGCTGGTCTCCTCGTGCTCGGCAAAGCGCGCGCGGCCGTCGACGATGCGTGCATGCAGCGCGCGCTGGTAGAAGTCGCCCACCATCGGCAGCGCGCTGTGCGCGCCCTGGCCCCAGTAGTCGCTGCGCAGCGTGACGCGGCTGTCGTTGAAGCCGACCCAGGCGCCCGCCACCAGCTCCGGATGCATCAGGATGAACCAGCCGTCGGCATTGTCCTGGGTGGTGCCGGTCTTGCCGGCCACGTCGGCGCGGATGCCGAAGCGCGAGCGGATGCTGGCGCCTGTGCCCCGGTCGATCACGTCGCGCATCACATCGAGCAGGGTTTGCGAGGTCGCGGCGGGCAGCGCGTGCTCGGCGCGGGCCGGGCGGAATACCTGCAGCACATTGCCCTGGCGGTCCTCGATGCGCGTCACCATGGTCGGCGCGATGTAGTCGCCGGCGTTGGCGATGGTGCCGTAGGCGGCCACCATCTCCTTGAGCGTGACGGGGCTGGTGCCCAGCGCCAGCGACGGCACCAGGTCGAGCTGGCTGTCGCGCACGCCCATGTCGCGGGCCAGCCGCGCCACGCGCGCCGGCCCCACTTCCTGCATCAGCTGCGCGGTGATGGTGTTGCGCGAATAGACCAGGCCGTCGCGCAGCGTCATGGCGCGGCCGGTGGGGCGGCCTTCGTCGCTCGGGCGCCAGATTTCGCCGCCGGCCAGTTTGATCTCTACGGGCTGGTCCACCAGCGTGTCGTCGGGCGTCTTGCCGTCTTCAAAGGCCGCGCCGTAGACAAAGGGCTTGAAGGTCGAGCCCGGCTGGCGGCGCGCCTGCTGCACGTGGTCGAACGCGTCCTGGGTGTAGTCGCGGCTGCCGACCCAGGCGCGGATCTCGCCGCTGCGCGGGTCGAGCGCCAGGAAGCCGGCCTGGATGCGTGTCTTTTGCTGGTGCAGCGCGCGCATGAAGGCACTGTCGGCCATCAGCTGGCGCAGCGCCTCTTCCGGCGCGGTGCCGGCGGCGATGGCGGCACGGTACTCCGGCGTCTCGCGCACGAAGGCCTGCACCAGCGGCTTGTTGGCGGCCCAGCCCGCGCGCGGCGCCCAGGCTGCATTGGCGATGGCCTGCAGCCGGTTGCCCTGTTGCACCACGGCCTGCGTGGCCATGGCCTGCAGGCGCGCGTCGATGGTAGTGTGCACCACCAGGCCGTCGGCGTAGATGTCGTAGCCGTTGCGGTCGGCCCAGCCGATCAGCCACTTGCGCAGCTGCTGCGCGAAGTGCGGCGCGGGGCCGGGCGGCTCGGTCTGGCGTTCGAAGTCGATGCGCAGCGGGCGCTTTTTCAGCTGCTCGTAGCGCGCCGCATCCAGCTTGCCGCGCTTGACCATCTGGCCCAGCACGGTATTGCGCCGGTCCAGCGCGCGCTCGGGGTTGAGCACCGGGTTGTAGTAGCTGTTGCCCTTGAGCATGCCGATCAGCGTGGCGCTCTGCAGCACGTCCAGCGAACGGGCCGGGCGGTCGAAGTACGTGCGCGCCGCCATCTCGATGCCGAACGCGTTGTACAGGAACGGCACCGTGTTGAGATAGGTCTCGAGGATCTCGTCCTTGGTATAGAGCGCCTCGATCTTCAGCGCGGTGATGGCTTCCTTGAGCTTGCGCGTCAGCGTGGGCGCGCGGCCGATCTCATCGGGATAGAGGTTGCGCGCGAGCTGCTGGGTGATGGTGGACCCGCCCTGGCGGTCGCCGGAAAACGTATGCACCGCGGCCGAGGCCAGGCGGCGCCAGTCCAGCCCGTGATGCTGGTAGAAGCGGTGGTCCTCGGTGGCGATCAGCGCGGCCACCACGTTGGGCGAGATTTGCGACAGCGGCACCCAGTCGCGGTTGGCCCACTTGAACACCGCCAGCTCCTTGCCGTCGGCGGACAGCACCTGGGCCGGCTGCTCGGACTTGGCCTTGCGGATATCGCTGATGCCCGGGGTGAACGGGATCAGGATCAGCACATAGAGCAGGAAGGCCGCGGGGATGGCCGCCAGCCCGACCAGCACGCCGCGCGGCGTGGGGCGCACTGTCCCGGGCCGGGTCAGCCCGGCGCGTGCGGTGCGCGCGGCCAGTCCTGACAAGCATTGCCGGAGGGGGGCAGGCAGCCAGGCCTGCAGCGAGGCGAGCAGCGGGGCAAGCCGGGTCTTGATCTCAGCCAGCTTCATGAGGCGAAGCGGTCGAGGCACAGGCGCATGGCGGCACGGGGCACTGGCATTACCGTCGTCGGAAAAGCCTGCATCCTACCAAAACGTTCCCCTTGGTTACAGGGAAAACCCCCATTCGGGGGCTATCCGCTACTTCCTGCCGCAAAGCATGGGTCACAAAGGTTTCATATTGCGCCGCCACAATGCCGCGGCCGCAACTTGTGCGGACGAAGCGCCGTTGCCGGGTTGCCCGGCTAGATCGGGTTGGCCCTCTTGCCGACCCGGCTTGGGTCCGGCGCGGTGTCGTGCCTCAAACAGAACACAGAGAAATTACAGTGAAGAAAGCTCTCCTTGCAATGACGGCAGCAGCGGCCGCGTCGGCCGCATCCGGGGTGGCGTCGGCCCAGTCCGCGTCGAACGTGACGCTCTACGGCATCGTTGATGCCGGCGTCGAAGTGATCAGCCACGTGCCGGGCAGCAACGGCGCCCAAGGCACCGCAACGCGCCTGAACTCGGGCAACCTGTCGGGTTCGCGCTGGGGCCTGCGCGGCACCGAAGACCTGGGCGGCGGCCTGAAGGGTATCTTCGTGCTGGAGAGCGGCTTCGACATCGACACCGGCACCTCGGGCCAGGGCAACCGCCTGTTCGGCCGCCAGGCCTATGTCGGCCTGCTGGGCGGCTGGGGCGCGGTCACGCTGGGCCGCCAGCAGAACGCGCTGTACGACCTGTTCGGCGCCTTCGACCCGATGGCCGTGGGTCCGCGCTACTCGCTGAACAGCGTTGACTCGGCCTTCAACGGCCGCGCCGACAACGCCATCAAGTACACCGGCAAGTTCGGCGGCCTGACCGCCACCGGCTTCTATAGTTTCGGCCGCGACAACAACGGCGAAGTCCCGGGCGCACCGAAGGTCGCGCGCAATTTCGGCGGCGGCCTGTCGTACGCCGCGGGCGGCTTCTCCGTCGGCGCCGCTTATGACCAGTACCAGGGTGCCACCGTGGCGCTGCAGGACCGTGCCGCCAAGCGTGCCGCGGTGGGTGCTGCCTATGCCTTCGGCGAAGCCAAGGTGTTCGCCGGCTACCGCTGGCTGAGCGACGACGGCGTGTCCGGCGCCGCCGCTGCCTCGACCCGCAGCAACGTGTACTGGGCCGGCGCGCAGTACCGCTTCACGCCTGCATTCCAGCTGACCGGCGCGGCGTACTACAACGACACGCGCAACAGCGATGCGGATCCGTGGATGTTCGTGCTGTCGGCGGACTACTCGATGTCCAAGCGTACCGACGTGTACCTGAATGTTGGCTACTCGAAGAACAAGTCCGGCTCGGCGCTGGGGCTGAACGGGGTTGGTACCGTGGTGGCTGGCGAGAACCAGACCGGTGCCACTATTGGCCTGCGTCACCGCTTCTGAGCGTAACCGCCTGATGCCCGCCTGGCAGGTTGTGATACCTGCATGGGTGGGCGCTTAACTCTCATATCGACACCTGCGGCTGGTATTGCGGGGTTCGTTGGGCCGGTTTTTGGATTGATCGGCCTCTTTTTCTCTGGTCCTCGCGTTGGTTGCGGGGTGTTTTTGTTGTTGCTATGTGGTTGGTTTGTGGCTCTTGGCCGGTGTAGGCGGCGGGCTTCTTGCTCGTTAGCTTGGTTATGCAGGTCGGGTTCGATGTTGTCGTAGGTTTGACGGCCTGGTTCCGCCCTGCTGGGCGGGTCACTTTTTGTCCGAGCGACAAAAAGTAACCAAAAAACGCGTCGCCTCTGGCGGCTGGCCACCAATTTGGTGTTGGGGGTGGTTCGGGCGGCGGTGCTTGCCGTTTGGCGTGGTTGGCCGTTCGACCCAGCTACGCTCCCTGTCCGGTGCCTGCGTCCACGGACTATTGGACGAACCCGACTTTAGGCTATTGGCAGCCTGCTAACGAGGTCATCGGTAGGACGCCTACGGCTGCGCTGCGCGCACTCAGTATCGTAGGTCGGGTGCTCGGGCACGGAGTGCGTCGCTGCGCTCACACGGCGCGGTCGGGATGCCGGGCCCCAAAAAAAAGAGCGCAAATCGGGACGTGGTCGTTCGTTCTGCCACGTTAGGGCCGGCGCGAAGCGCAGCCGAAGGCGTCCCACCGACGCGGTGCTTAGCAGGCTGCCAACGGCCTAAGGTCGGGTTCGTCCAATAGTCCGTTGATGTGGGCACAGACAGGGTGCGTAGCAGGCCCGAACGGCCAACCACGTCAAACGGCAAGCACCACCGCCCGAACCACCAACACCGCCAAATTGATGGCCAGCCGCCAGAGGCGACGCGTTTTTTGGTTACTTTTTGTCGCTCGGACAAAAAGTGACCCGCCCTTCAGGGCGGAACGGGGCCGTCGATTCATCGACAGATACCCGCCGTAGGCACGATAGGTGACCCAAGAAGCACAGCAAGGTGGCTCAGAACAAGGGCGACGGAGGTATTTCAGCGCCCGGGGCCAAAACCCGACAGACACTGTCGCGCCTTAGCACATTCGCAACGGTTTCACCAATCCAACACACGGAAATGGTTATGATTTGGTAGTCGCCTAGTCGAGAAGCTGCCTATGACCCTCCACGTCACGATCCGCACCATCCGTACCGGCACGCTGCAATCCGCCCGCTATCAGGCGCGCGTCTATCTCACCACCGATGCCGAGGCCATGCCGTTGCTTGCGACGGCATGGAGCGAGCGCGAGGCCGATGCCTTCCGTACCGCACAGTTCTGGGCGCAGCGCCACGCTTATGTGGTGTCTAATCCACGCGCCGGGACTTTCTACGGAGTTTCAGGCCGGCGCTGAAGCCGGCCAGCGCATCCGCAACTTCGTCCGCGTCCCGGACGCCGCAGGCGCCACGGCAGGCTTTGCCGTTGCCGGGCTGCTGCCGCGTTGGCGCAGTGCGTCCAGCGCCCTGGCCGGCGACGCTTGACCTAGCGCGCCCGCAACGCGTCCACGATATTCATCCGCGCCGCCCGCACCGCCGGCAGGAAGCCGCCCACTAGCCCCATCACCATCGAGAACGCCAGCGTCTGCAAGGCAATGCCCGGCGTCAGGATGAAGCGGAACGAGAGGTCCGCGAAGGTCTGGAAGTTGGTGGTCGAGAACGAGGCGAACTGCATCAGCGCCGCGCACGCGAGGCCCGCGATGCCGCCCACCAGCCCCAGCAGCGCGGCTTCGATCAGGAAGGCGGTGAGCACGTTGACGCGCTTGAATCCCAGCGCGCGCAGCGTGCCGATCTCTGCCACGCGGTTGGCCACCGACGCATACATGGTGATCATGGCGCCGATCATTGCCGCGATCGAGAAGATGGTGGACAGCGTGAAGCCGAGGATATTGATAAAGCTGGACAGGGCCTTGGACTGGTCGCTGTAGAAGGTCTGCTCGCGCTTGGCCTCGTCGGCCAGGCGCGGGTCGACGTCGATATCGGCGCGAAAGCGCTCGAACAGCGCGCTATCCGCCAGCCTTACCACCATCGACGAATACGCATTGCGCCGGAACGACTGCATCAGCTGGTCCACGTCGCCCCAGATTTCAGAGTCGAAGCCGCTGCCGCCGGCATCGAAATGCCCCACCACGGTCCAGTCGCGCTGGGCAAAGCGCAGGTACTGGCCGATCTGCACGCCGGCAAAGCCGCCGGCGATGCTGCTGCCGACGATGATCTCGGACGAGCCCGGCCGGAACATGCGCCCGGCCACCAGCCGCACCTGCGGGCGCAGGTCCATGCCCGGCGGCGAGATGCCGCGGATCACCACGTTGGACGGCTGCCCGGTGCTGGCCTTGGTGAGCGAGATCAGCACCACCGCCTCGCGCGAGGCCAGCGGCCGGCCCGCGCCGCCCATGGCCACGGCCGGGTGCATCTCCATGATGCTGGCCTGGTCGCGGGCGACCGCGCTCTGGATCTCGGTCTCGGCGCCCTTGCGGATCACCACCACGTTGTTCCGCTCGCCGGTGGTGACCAGGGTCTTCTTCAGGCCGGCATCGAGCATCAGCATGGTGGCGAAGACAAAGACCACCAGCGCCAGCCCGGCCGCGGTCAGCGTGGTGGTCAGGCGCCGGGCCCACAGGTTGCGCGCGATATAGGTGAGCGGGATCGCCATGTCAGCCTCCGGGCGCTAGCCGATGGCCCGCAGGCCCTCGACGATGCGCACGCGCGCGGCCTGCACTGCCGGCACGATGCCGGCAAAGATACCCACTGCCAGCGCGCAGGCGGCCTGCAGCTGCATGGTCTGCGGCGACACCGTGAAGACCGGAAACACGCCGCCCACCGCCTGCTTGAAGGCCGCGGCCATTGGCGGCGTGGCCAGCATGCCGAGCGCGCCGCCGGCCACGCAGATCGCCAGCGATTCGCCGAACACCAGCAGCGCCAGGAAGCCGGGGCCGAAGCCCAGCGCCTTGAGCGTGGCGTACTCCACGGTGCGCTCGCGCGCGCTCATCGCCATGGCGTTGGACATCACCGCCATGATGATGACAATCACCACGTAGGACACCACGCGGATCGCCGCGATGATCTGGTTGGACATGGCGACAAAGCCCAGCTGGAAGGCCTGCTCGGTCTCGGTCAGCGTTTCCGCCAGCGAATTGCGGAACACCGCGTCCACCTGGCGCGAGATCGCGGCGGTGTTGTCAGGGTTGTCCACGGCCAGCACATAGACGCCGACCTGGTCGGCCTGGCGCGAGGTGCGCTTGCGCACGGTCTCGTTCAGGTATTCCCAGTGGAACACCATCTGGCGCGTGATGGTGCTCTCGTCGCGCCCCTCCATGATGCCGCGCACCACGAACTCCCAGGTGCCGGGGTAGATGGTGCCCTTGATCGGGACCACGTCGCCCACCTTGAAGCCGAACTGGTCGGCCAGCTGGCGCCCGACCAGCGCGCCCTTGCGGTCACGCTGGTAGTCCGCGCGCTGCTGCGCGGGCACGATGAACTCAGGGTAGAGGTCGAGGTAGTTGTCGGATACCGCGAACTGCGCAAAGAAATTCTTGGGATCGCGATAGACGCCGCCGAACCAGTTCGAGCGCGCCACCGAGGTCACGCCGTCGACGCCCTTGATGCGGCTCTCGTAGCTCAGCGGCAGCGGAAACACCAGCGAGATCGCATTGCGCGTGACCAGCCGCGCGCTTGACGCGGCCGAGGCGCCCGCGTACCAGGCATCGATCACGGTCTGCAGCAGCCCGAACGCCAGCACCGCGATCACCAGGCCGAACACCGTCAGCGCGGTGCGCAGCTTGTGTCGCAGCGCGTTGCGGATGATCAGTTTGAGCGCGTACATGAGGGGTCAGGCCATCTCGCCACGGATCAGCTCTCCCTTCTCCAGGTGCACCAGCGACCCGGCCGCGGCCGCGGCGTGCGCATCGTGCGTGACCATGATGATGGTCTTGCGTGCGTCGGCATTGAGCCGCTGCATCATCGCCAGGATCTCGGCGGCGGAGGTGCGGTCGAGGTCGCCGGTGGGCTCGTCGGCGACGATCAGCGCGGGGTCGGTGATCAGCGCGCGCGCGATCGCCACGCGCTGCTGCTGGCCGCCCGACAACTCCGACGGATAGTGGCTCATGCGGTCGGCCAGGTTGACCATGTCCAGCACCAGTTCCACGCGCGCGCGCCGTTCCGCGCGCGGCAGGCTGGTCAGCATCAGCGGCAGCTCAACGTTCTCGAACGCGGTCAGCACCGGCATCAGGTTGTAGAACTGGAAGATAAAGCCGACGTTGGCCGCACGCCAGTCCGCCAGTTCCGCTTCGGGCAGTCGCGTGATATCCAGTCCTGCCACGCTCAGGGTGCCACTGTCGGGCCGGTCGATGCCCGCAATCAGGTTCAGCAGCGTGCTCTTGCCCGATCCCGACGGCCCCATCAGCGCAACGAAATCGCCTTCGCCGATTTCCAGCGAGATATCGGTGAGCACGGGCACAATCTGCACGCCGCGCCGGTAGGACTTGGCGACGTGGCTGATCTGCACCAGGGGCGGGGCGCTCATGCGCTTCCCTTCGGCCGGCCTCGTCACGGCTTGGCCACGGTGATGCGGTCGCCGTCGCTGAGCTTGTCGCCCGGCGACAGCACGAGCACATCGCCGGGCTTGACGCCCTGCACGGCCACCAGCTCGCCCAGCTTGTCGCCGGTCATGACCTGCACTTCATGCGCCCTGCCGTCCCTCACCACATAGGCCAGTTGCCGGCCGCCATCGCGCGTGACCACCGCGGCGGGCTGCACCGCCACCACCGGCTGGCGGTCCTTGGCCGAGGCCGCGTGCGACAGGAAGGCGATCTTGGCGCTCATGTCCGGCAGCACGCGCGCATCGCGGTCGACAAAGCGCACCTTGACCAGCACGGTGGCCTTGGAGCGGTCCACCGTCGGCACGATGCGCGACACCTGACCGGCCATCCGCAGCCCCGGCAGCGCATCCAGCAGCAGCTCGCATGGCTGGCCGGCGCGGATCTTGGCGATATTGGATTCGGCGACGTCGGCTTCCACTTCCAGCGTCTCCATGTCGGCGATGGTCACGATCGCCCCCTTGGTGTCGGCGGCGGCGGAGAAGGGCGTGATGTTGTCGCCCACGTTGGCATGCTTGATCAGCACCACGCCATCGAACGGCGCGCGCACCACGGTCTGCTCGACCGCCACCTCGGCCACGCGGGCATTGGCCTGCGCCGAGGCGATCGACGCGCGCGAACTGTTGACCGAGGCCCGCGCCTTGTCAAAGCGCGCCGCGGCGGCGTCGTACTCGGTGCGCGAGATGGCGTTCGGCACGATCAGGATCTTCGAGCGGCGCAGGTTCACCTCAGCGTCCTTCAACTCGGCCTGCTGCAGCGCCAGGCTGGCCTGTGCCACCTGGATCTGGGCCTGGGCCTGTGCGAACGAGGCGGCGACGTCCTTGCTCTCCAGCCGCGCGATGATCTCGTCCTTCTTCACGCGCGAGCCCTCGAGCACGCCCAGCCATTCCAGCCGGCCCTGCGCCTTGGACGCGACCGCCGCCTTGCGCTGCGGCACGACATAGCCGGTGGCGTTGAGCAGTGTGAAATTCTGGGTGGGATAGGCGGAGGTGACGGTGGCGGTCTGCACTGCTTGCGGGCCGGCCAGGCGCACGCCGATGCCGACCAGGGCCAGCAGGACCAGCGCAATGACCGCGTAGCGCAGCCACCTGCGCCGGGGGCGGATGCGGACGCCGGCCGCGGCGGCGCTCCGGTCGATTTTGAGCCTGGACAGGTCGTGGTCAGCCACTGCGCGCTTCCTCTCGCTGTGATGGGCGGGGCTCCCAGTATAGCGGCGAGCGAGAGGGTGTCCATGGCCCGCGAGGTGAGCGAACCGGCAGCGCAATCAGCGTTGTCAGCTAGTGACTGGTCTCCACCGCCAGCTTTAGCTTCGCCAGCGCGAAATCCCATTGCCGCCCGATCGCTTCCAGTGACCTGCGCGCGGCTTCGACCTGCCCCGGCTCGAACTGCCACAGGCGCTCGCGCCCGGCCTTGCTGTCGCGCACGAGCCCCGCCTGGGACAACACTTCGAGGTGCTTGGTGACCGCCTGCCGTGTCATGGTGCTGCCCGCGGTCAGCTGCGCGATCGACATCGCGCCGCCCGCGCACAGCGCTGCCACCAGCCGCAGCCGGGTTTCGTCGCCAAGCGCGGCGAAGACGGTCGCGGCATCCTGCAGCGCCAGCGCGGGGGAGGAATCAGGCTGCGCCGCTGACATGCTTGCCGATGTTTTCCATCTGGCCGTCCCAGCCGCCGCTGTTCATGCGGAAGGCTTCCATGCGCCGTTCAGGCGGGATCTGGTCGAAGCCGGATTCGACCACGGTCAGCAGCGTGCCGCCTTCGGCTTCCTTCAGCGCGAACACCACCAGCGTGGGCGGTTCGGCCGAATAGTCGCGGCCGCGCTCCATCGGCGCCGGATGCCAGCGCCACGACAGTAGCCGGGGCGGCTCCATGCGCTCGACCACCACGTCGAACCTCAGGTATTCGTAGCCGGGATAGGTGATGCCGCCCACTGCGCGCTTGCCGGGCGCGAAGGTCACGCCGTCGAATTTCACGCCAAACCAGCTGCCGAAGGTGTCGGCGTCGGCCAGCGCGTGCCAGACGCGCTCGATGGGGGCGGCCAGGAGGATGCTGCGCTCGATGCGGTCGGTGGATGAAGCCATGTCCGGTCTCCTTGTTCAGGCTTGAATGGGCAACGTTGTGGTTGCATGTTAGGAGACCGGACGGGGAAACGCAACCAAAAGGTTGCGAATGAAAGCAGTATGGATCAGAGATCCAGCACCAGCCGCTGGCCCTTGCAGCGCGACACGCACAGCATCATTGTCTTCTGCGCGGCCTTTTCGGCATCCGACAGGTACTGGTCGCGGTGATCGGCCTGCCCCGCCAGGATGGCGGTCTCGCAGGAGCCGCAGATGCCTTCGCGGCACATGCAGTCCACCTTGATGCCGGCTTTCTCGATGGCCCGCAGCAGCGGCTCGTCGGCGCCGACCTGCAGCGTCAGCCCGCTCTTCTGCAGCACGGCCTCGAAGGCGCCGCCGGTGGCATCGACCTCGTTGCGGAACTGCTCGAAATGGATGCGCCCCGCGTCCCAGCCGGCGGCGCGCGCGGCGTTGACCACGGCGTCGTTGAGCGGCGCCGGGCCGCAGACGTAGACGTGCGTATCGGCAGGCTGCGCGGCGATCAGCGCGGCGATGTCGAGCAGGCTGCCGCTGTCGCTCTCATACAGGTGAAGCTGGCCGGGCTGCAGCGTGGCCGGCAGCACGTCGAGGAAGGCGGCGGACTGCGCGTTGCGGAAGCAGTAGTGCAGCGCAAAGTCAGCGCCGCGCGCGGCCAGCGCCTGGATATGCGTCATGAAAGGCGTGACGCCGATGCCGCCGGCAATCAGCAGGTGGCGGCCGGCGCCGTGGTCCAGGCTGAACAGGTTGCCGGGCGCGCCGATATGCAGTTCGTCGCCTTCGCCGACCTGCTCGTGCATATAGCGCGAGCCGCCGCGCGAGGCTTCTTCCAGCCGCACCGCGATCTGGTAGTGGCCGGGCTCGCCCAGCGTGCTGGTCAGCGAATAGGCGTTGCGCAGCCGGCCGCCGTCCATATGGACGACCACGTGGCTGCCGCTGTCGAAGGCGGGCAGCGTGCCGCCGTGGCAGGGTTGCAGGGTGAAGCGCTTGATGCCGGCGGCCAGCGGCTCGACGCGGCCGACGCGCACGCGGAGCGTGTCAGTCATGGCGGTACCTCGGAATTCAGGGAATGCAGGGAATACGGGAAGGGAAGGCAGGCCGGCATGGCGCCGGCCTGCCCGGGACCATCAGGTGATGACCGTCAGCCGTGCAGCGATCCACACCACCAGGCCGCCGACGACCAGCGCCACGTAGGGCAGCACGCCGGCACGCGCATTGGGCAGTTCCATGTCGCGGCGCATCGACTCGGGGAAGCGGCCCTTGTCCTGGATGTAGTGGCGGTAGATGAAGACCGGCACGATCAGCACCGCGGCGATCAGGCCGTTGCGCAGCGTATTCTCGCCCTGGAAGTTGGCGCCGGCGCCGACAAAGGCCAGGTCGAAGAAGCCGAAGAACGCGCCCAGCGCCAGCAGCCAGTTCTTGCACTTGTACGGGCGGGCCCAGTCCGGGCGGTCCATGCGGTGGATCCAGCCCGACTGCAGGTTCAGGAACACGAAGATCATGTAGCAGACGTTCGAGATCGACAGCACTGCCATGTAGTTCGACATCAGCAGCAGGAACAGGTTGAACACCAGGTCCGTCCACATGGCGCGCGTCGGTGCGCCGTGCTCGTTCACGTGCGAGAGGTAGCGCGGCAGCCAGCCGTCTACCGAGGCCTGGTACAGCGTGCGCGACGAACCCATCATCGACGTCATCACGATCAGCAGGATGGCCAGCACCAGCATCGCCACGATCACGTTGAACACCACCGCGCCGCCGCCGACGAACCTGGCCATGGCCGCGCCCACGCCGGAGCCGTCGACGATGGCCGGTTCCAGCATGCCCGACAGGCCCAGCGAGCCCTGGAAGGCGATCGGCACCGCGATGAACATGAACAGGCACAGCACGCCGGACCAGAAGATCGCCTTGAAGGTGTCCTTCTGCGGGTCCTTGAACTCGCGGGTGTAGCAGACCGCGGTCTCGAAGCCGAAGGTCGACCAGCAGGCCAGGAACATCGCGCCCATGGCCGTGCTGATGCCCGCGGCGTTCCAGCCGCCCAGCACCGGAGTGCCGGCCGCGTCATGGGTGAGCGGCAGCAGCGGCAGGAAGCTGGTGGACGGCATGTCGCCGGTGAACATCGGCACCAGCGCGATCACCACCAGCGGCGTCAGCGAGGCAATGCCCAGGATGCGCTGCGTGGTGGCCGCGGCGGAAGCGCCGCTGTGCTGCAGCTTGAAGGTGATCAGCAGGAAGGTGGTGGCCAGGACGAAGGTGGAATTCACCCGCAGCGTCAGGCCCTTGCTGACCACGCCCAGGTCCAGCAGCGTCAGTTGCCAGGTGTTGATGACCGAATCGGGCGGGAACAGCGCGCTCAGCATGTAGCCGGCGGCCAGGCTGGTGCCCAGTGCCAGCATCGGCGACCAGGCAATCCAGTTGCACCACACCGAGACCGGCGCGACGAACTTGCTGTAGCGCACCCAGCCGAGCGCGCCGTACACCGAGGCGCCGCCGGACTTGTGCGGATACAGGCCCGAGATCTCGGCATAGACGAAGCACTGGGCGAAGCCGACCAGGATGGCGAGGATCCAGATCACCCAGGCCGGGTTGCCGATGGTGGCGGACACCCCGCCGATGGTGAAGAGCACGCCCGCGGGCACGCCGCTGGTGACCCAGAAGGCATCCTTCCAGGTCAGGGTGCGCTGCAGTTCATGCGATTGGGTTTGCTGCTGTGGTTGCTGGGCGGGGGCGAGCGGCGCCTGCGCGCCGATCGACAGCACGTCTTTCTGTGAATACACGATGTCTCCTTGCTTCCCGGGTTGCCGTTTATCTGGAGCTGGGCTCCGTCACGGTCTGCCGTCTGCGGTCTGGGTGGGTACGTTGCGGTACTGCCTGCCGGGGGCTACGACGGTCGGGAATGTCTGGCGGGGATTCTGGGGGCGTTTCTCATCGTTGTCTCCTGTTGTCATCCCGGGGTTGCCACACGCCCATTTACAAGGGTGCATGGCTTGCCGGTTTTTATCGATTCACCAAAAGTTAATTACATTACCAATGGTGTTTCGGGTGAGTATAGGAACGGCGGGGAGCCAAGGCAACGGAAGATTTGTATCGCGTTGCAAGGCGTCCCGGCCGGCCCTTGCTTACTGCTGCACGGGCTGTCCCGGGCGCGGCCCGCCAAGCGTTTCCACCACCGCACGCCCCGCCCGCCGGTTGCGCCACCAGCCCAGCAGCGTCAGCCCCAGCCAGAAGCACTGGGTCAGGAACGACGCCAGGTTGAAGGCGCCGGTCAGCGAGATCAGGATGCAGCCCGGCCCGATCACGTTGAGGACGACGGCCAGCCTGCCGGTCGGGGATTTGTGCAGGACCTGCACGGCAAAGTGCGCGGCAACGTAGGCGGCAACGCCGACAAGTCCGGTCGCGTCGGTAAGACCCAGGGAGGCCATGGTGGTATGCGCTCAGTAAAGCGTTGGAACAGCGGTTGAGGATTGCCGTCAGAACGTCTTGGTCACCGAGACCAGGAACGTGCTTTTCAGCGGGTTGGAAACGGACGGGTTGCCGGATGAATCCAGCGCCCCGGTGGTGTACTTGTCGTAGACGTCGGTGCGCCCCCAGCCGCGGGTATAGGCGCCGGTCACGGTCCAGCCTCCCTCGAAGGCCCTGGACAGCGCCACGCGCACGTCGCGGAAGCTGTAGGCGGCGAAGTTGCGCACGCGCTCCTGGCCGTAGTGCAGCAGCAGCGAGACGCCGTAGCCCAGGTCGAAGGTGCCGTTGATGTCCAGGTAGCCCGAGCCGCGGCTGTGCAGGTCATTGCCGGTAAGCAGCGAGGCGCTGTTGTAGCCGAAGTAGTCGGGCGTATAGGTCAGCCAGTACTTGACGTTGAACCACTTGTACGTCAGCGACGCGACCGCCTCGCCGTAGTTGTATTTGGTCTGTGCGGACTGCAGTTTCGCGCCCGGGTACAGGTAGTAGTAGATCTGCCCGGCGTAGGTGACATCGCCGGCGGTGCCGGTGTAGCCGGCATACAGGTCCCATTCGACCGTGCCGCCCTCGATGAACTTGTCGCTGATGCTCGACATCCACGTGCCGGCGGAGAAGCCGCTCGGGTGGGCGTAGTCGATGCCGCCCTGCACGGCAGGCTTGCCCCAGGTCTGGCGGAAGCCGCGCGAGACATATTGGGATGTCAGGGTCAGGTTGGCGCTCAGCGGCGAGGTGGCTGCCGCGGTTTCGGCCGGCGGCACAGTCGCGGTGACCTGCGGCACTGGCGCTACCGCCAGGGTGGTGTCGGCATTGGCCTGCGCCAGCGCGGGCAGCGCCTGGCACAGCAACAGGGGCAGGGCGCCTTGCAGGGCCCGTCTTGCAGCAAAGCATTTGCGCAGCATGGAAGTCTCCTCCTTGCAGCCGGTCTGGGTTTGTTCTGGGTAGCCGGCTTGGTGGTGTGGGTGCGCGGCGCGCCGACCGGACGCACGCTGCCCGCCGGGGACCGTAGTCCCGGCAGCACATGCGTCGGTCAGGGGTTCTGGCGGGAAGCCCGCGCGCCGCGCCGCCTGGTCAGGCAGGCATCGGCATCGGCATTCGCGCGGTGGCTGGCGGCTGCCGCGCCGCCTCCGCCTTGCTGCCGGCGGTGGCGGCCTTGTAGTACGGCGCCGTCGAGCGCTGCAGCGGCGCGCGGCCGCGGATCACGTCGGCCAGCTTCTCGGCCATCATGATGGTGGGCGCGTTCAGGTTGCCGGTGATGATCTTCGGCATGATCGAGGCATCGACCACGCGCAGCCCCGACAGCCCGTGCACGCGGCCCTGGTTGTCGACCACCGCCATCGGGTCCGACGCATCGCCCATCTTGCAGGTGCAGGACGGGTGCAGCGCGGTCTCGGCGTGCTCGCGCACGAAGGCGTCGATCTCGGCATCGCTCTGCACCATCATGCCGGGCTTGATCTCGCGGCCGCGGAACTGGTCCATGGCTTGCTGGCCGATGATCTCGCGCGTCAGGCGCACCGCGGCGCGGAACTCGCGCCAGTCGACGTCATGCGCCATGTAGTTGAACAGCAGCCGCGGCTTCACGCGCGGGTCGCGGCTGGCCAGTTTGACAAAGCCGGTGCTGGGCGAGCGCATCGAGCCCACATGGCACTGGAAGCCATGCGACTGCACCGGGTTGCTGCCGTCGTAGTTCATCGCCAGCGGGATGAAGTGGTACTGCAGGTTGGGCCAGGCAAAGTCATCGCTGCTGCGGATAAAGCCGCCCGCTTCGAAGTGGTTGGAGGCCGCGGTGCCGGTGCCGCGCAGGTACCACTCGATGCCGATCGCCGGCTTGTTCCACCACTTCAGCGCCGGGTACAGCGACACGGGCTTGGTGCATTCGTACTGCAGGTACATCTCCAGATGGTCCTGCAGGTTTTCGCCGACGCCCTTCAGGTCCGCCACTGTGTCGATGCCGAACGCGCGCAGCTCATCGGCATTGCCCACGCCCGAGCGCAGCAGCAACTGCGGCGAGGCGATCGCGCCATTGCTGACGATCACTTCGCGGCGCGCGCGCGCTTCGCGCACGTGGTCGCCCTGGATGTATGAGACGCCGGTGGCGCGCTGCCCCGAGAACAGGATGCGGTCCGCCAGCGCGCGCGTATGCACGGTCAGGTTCGGACGGTCCTTGGCCTGGTCGAGGTAAGCCAGCGAAGTGCTGCAGCGGCGCCCGCGCGCGGTGGTGGTGCGGTCCATCGGGCCGAAGCCTTCCTGCCGGTAGCCGTTCAGGTCGTCGGTCTGGCCGTAGCCCGCCTGCTCGCCGGCTTTGATAAAGGCGCTGAACAGCGGGCTGATATCGGCCTTGGGCGTGGTCACGTGCAGCGGGCCGTTGCCGCCGTGGTAGTCGTTGGCGCCCTTGTCGTAGGTCTCGGCCTTGCGGAAGTAGGGCAGGCAGTCGGCGTAGCTCCAGTTCTCCAGCGACTTTTCCTGCGCCCAGCCGTCGTAGTCCATGGCATTGCCGCGGATATAGACCATGCCGTTGATCAGCGACGAGCCGCCCAGCCCCTTGCCGCGGCCCTGCGTCATGCGGCGGTTGTTCATGTGCGGCTCGGGCTCGGTCACATAGGCCCAGTTATAGGTAGTGCCCTGCAGCGGGTAGGCCAGCGCGGCCGGCATCTGGGTGCGCCAGTCCAGGCGCCAGTCGGGGCCGCCGGCTTCCAGCAGCAGCACCGAGACGCCGGCATCTTCGGTCAGCCGCGCGGCCAGCACGCAGCCGGCCGAGCCTGCGCCGACGATGATGTAGTCGTATTCATGGATTGCCTGCATGGTGCAATCTCCTTGTTTGCTTGACGCCGTGCGCGGTTGCCCGGGGGCGGCGGCCGCGCACGTGATTGCGAAGTAAGCCAGCGGGTGCGCCGGGCGTGGGCTCAGGCGCCGAACCACCCCATCGCCTTGGGCGCGAGGTTGATATAGCTGTGCTTGAGCTCGGTGTACTCGTCCAGGCCGATGCGGGCCAGCTCGCGGCCGATGCCGCTTGCCTTGTAGCCGCCCCACGGCGCTTCCGGGAAGTAGGGGTGGTAGTCGTTCACCCACACCGTGCCGAAGCGCAGCGCGCGCGACATCCGGTTGGCCTTGTCCAGGTCGCGGGTCCAGACCGCGGCGGCCAGGCCGTACGGGGTGTCGTTGGCGGCACGCAGCGCCTCGGCCTCGCCGCGGAAGCGCTCGGCCGTGATCACCGGCCCGAAAATCTCCTCCTTCGCAATCTTCATGTCGGCCGTCACGTCGGCCAGCAGCGTCGGTTCCAGCCAGAAGCCCTGCTTGAACACGTCGCCCGCCGGCCGCTTGCCGCCGTGCACCAGGCGCGCGCCCTCGGCAATGCCGGCCTGCACCATGCCCAGGATCTTTTCGTGCTGTTGCGCCGACTGCACCGGGCCCATCTGGGTCTCGGCATGGAAGCCATTGCCGATCACGATGCGCGGCAGGCGCTCGGCCAGGCGGCTGACAAATTCATCATAGCTGCTGTCCTCCACCATCAGGCGCGAGCCGGCGGAGCATACCTGGCCGGCGTGGAAGAACGCGGCATTCAGCGCGTAGTCCACCGCGGCGTCCAGGTCGGCATCGGCAAAGACGATGTTCGGGTTCTTGCCGCCCAGCTCCAGGCCGATGCGCTTGAAGTTGCCGGTGGCGGCCTTCATGATGCTCTCGCCGGCGAAGGCGCCGCCGGTGAAGGACACCAGGTCCACGTCCAGGCTCTCGGCCAGTTCGGCGCCCACTTCGGCGCCGCCCGTCACCAGGTTGAACACGCCCGCGGGCAGGTCCAGTTCCGCCACCAGCTGCGTGAAATGGTGCGTGGTCAGCGGGGTCAGGTTGCTGGGCTTGATCACCACGGTGTTGCCGGCGCCCAGCGCCGGCGCGATCTTCCACGCGGCCTGCAGCAGCGGGTAGTTCCATGGCGTGATCAGGCCGCATACGCCCACCGGCTCGCGCAGGGTGCGGCTGATCACATGGTGCGGCGCTTCGTTGACCGCGCCCGACTCGGACGCCACCAGCCCGGCAAAGTAGCGGAAGGTGGCGGCAATGTCGCCCATGTCGGTGCGGCTCTCGGTCAGCGTCTTGCCGGTATTGATCGATTCCAGCCTGGCGAGCTGCTCGGCGTCGCGGTCGATCAGTCCGGCGAGCTTGTTCAGCAGTTTCGCGCGGTCACGGATCGTGGTCTGGCGCCACGGGCCGTCGAAGGCCTTGCGGGCAGCGGCGATGGCCAGGCGCGCGTCGGCGCGGGTGGCTTCGGCGGCCTGGGCGATCACGGCTTCGTCGGCCGGGTTGTGGATGGCGCGCGTGCCGTGGTCGATGGGCGACTGCCATTGGCCGTCGATATAGAGCTGGGTCTGGATCATGCTGCGGTTCCGGTTGGTGCGTTCGTGTCAGGCGGCCAGGGCGTCCAGCACCATCTGCTGGAAGTGCTGCACGCCGTGCTCGCCGATGGCGGAGGTCTTGTCGTCGGTGACCAGCAGCGGGCCCTGCCCGTTGCGGTAGCCGCGCGACTTCAGGCCGCGCTGCACCGATTCGACGATGCTCAGGTCTTCGGGCTTGAGCACGTTCTTGTAGTACTCGATCAGCTGCTCCTGCTCGGCCGTGGGCGTGCTGTCGCGGAAGTAGAACTCGAAGTGCTGGATGGTGGTGTCGGCGTCGACCGGGAACATGTAGAAGACGCCGTAGTTGCCGTCGCCCGGCAGCACGTTCAGCGTCACGTTGGGCCACAGCCAGTACGCGGCGAAGTCGGTGTTGGGGGCGTCGCTGTCGTAGGTGAAGGCGTCGCTGCCCGAGCGGGTCTGGCCCACCTGGCTGGTGTAGAGGCCGCGCACTTCGTGCTTGTAGGTCTCCATCCTGATCGACTCCACCAGCGCCGGGTGCGCGGTCTGGCAATGCAGGCATTCCAGGTAGTTGTCGACCACCACCTTCCAGTTGGCCTTCATCTCATAGGTGAGCTTGTGCGCCGGCACCAGCTTGTCCACGTCTGGGCAGCGCGCGCGGATCTCGTCGTTCAGGCTGGCGGCCTGCTCGGCCAGCGGCTTCGCGTCCATGTCGAGGTTGACGAAGACCAGGCCGCAGAACTCTTCCACGCGCACCGGCGTCAGGCCGGCGTTGTCCTTGCAGAAGCCCGGCACGTTCTCGGCGTTGCGCACGTGGATCAGCTTGCCGTCCAGGCCGAACGACCAGGCGTGGTACGGGCAGGTGATCACGTTCTTGGCCTTGCCCGCGCCATCGGCAAACAGCTCATGGGCACGGTGCGGGCAGACGTTGTAGAACGCGCGCAGCACGCCGTCGCGGCCGCGCACCACGAACACGTTCTCGCCGGCCACCTGCGCCGTGGCGTACTGGTTGTTCTCGGCCACCTGGCTCTTGTGCATCACGCACACCCAGCTGCGCGCGAAGATGGTCTTCTTCTCCTGCTCGAAGACTTCCTGCGAGGTGTAGTAGTGGGCCGGCAGCGTGTAGGCCAGCGGCGGGGTGGTGCCACAGACGGGGGCGGTGGTCTCTTGCATGGGGTTGTCTCCTCGTTGGTCTCGGTGCTTTGTAGATTCACCAGTAGTTAATTAAATTACTATTGGTGATGTGTGAGGAAGTCTAGTGAGGAGCGCAGGGGTGCTGCAATTCAAAAAATCGATGAAAATGTTTCGCACGATGGTTTATGACTATCAATTCGCGCGATTTGCGGTGATGGTGTAAGGTTCGAGTTACTCAATTCACCATCGGTTGAAAAAAAGCGGAGAGATGCCCATGACGGAAGACACTTTTGCCACGCGCCTGAAGGGGGTGCTGGAAGGCAAAAGGATCATGCTCAAGCAGGTGGCAGAGGCGCTTTCGGTGTCGCCGTCGGCGGTGCACAAGTGGACGCGAGGCGGTGAGATCGAATACGAGCGGCTGCTAGCGCTGGCGCGCTTCCTGGGCGTCAACTGGCTGTGGCTGCGCTACGGCGAGCAGGCCATTGCCGACCTGGAGGCCAGCACCGCCTCTGACCCGCATATCAAGGAGCTGCGCCAGAAGCACCTGGCGGAAATCATGGAGAGCGAGGCGCGCATGAAGTTCGCGCAGGAGGTCTCGGGCATCGTCACGTGGGAATGGAATGTGCTGACCGATGGCCTGACCTACTCGTCCAACGACGTCACGCTGTTCGGCCGCCATATCCGCAACATGGACGACTTCTGGGCCTGCGTCCATCCGGCCGACGTGGCGCGCCTGCGCGAGGTGCTGGCGCGTACGCTGGGCGCGCAGGAGATGCACGAGTGGGAGTTCCGCGTCGTGCACGAGGACACCACGCGCTGGATTTCCTCGCGGGCCACGCTGGTGCGCGACTTCGACCAGCGCCCGGTCAAGATGATAGGCGTCAGCCTGGACATCACCGAACGGCGCCGCGCCGAGGCCGCACTGCGCCAGAACGAGGCGCTGCTGGCCAAGGCGCAGGAGATTGCCCACCTGGGCGGCTGGTACTGGAATATCCAGACCGACGACTGCGCCTGGACCGACGAGGCCTACCGCATCTTCGGCTGGGCCCCGCAGGCGTTCAAGGTGACCATGGACCGCTACCTGGCGTCGATCATCGAGGAAGACCGCGCCCGCGTGCAGGCCGCCATCCGCGCAACCATCGTCGACAAGGCGCCGTACAGTGTCGACTACCGCATCCTGCTGCCCGACGGCAGCCATCGCGATATCCATGAGGAAGGCGAGGTCACGCTGGACGAGAACGGCAACGCCCTGACCATGGTCGGCGCCTCGCAGGATGTCACCGCTCCGGCTGCGCCAGCGCCAGCCGGCGGCGCCAAGGCCCCGCGCAAGCGTGCGGCGGACAAGCCACGCACATCAGCCTGACAGGGGGCGAGTGCGGCATGTATTGCCGCCCTTTTTCATTGCGACGGGCCTTTCACGTCATGCGGTGGCATAAAATCGTTTGTTGCAGATAAGGAAGTTGTGGAGCGTTTGTTTCGCGTTCCGCTATGATGGCATCTCCCACAGCGCCGGACCCCTCGCGCCTGTACCAGGAGGAGATCCATCATGACCCACGTATTCCATCGCAATCCGCGCCAGAAGCTGCCCGTTGCCGTTGCCGGGCAGGGCATCGAACTGATCGACAGCGAAGGCCGCCGCTATCTTGACGCCTCCGGCGGCGCTGCCGTGTCTTGCCTGGGGCACGGCCATCCGCGCGTGATCGAGGCGATCAAGGCGCAGCTCGACACCATCGCCTACGCGCACACCTCGTTCTTCACCACGGAGGTGTCGGAAACGCTGGCCGAGACCCTGATGCAGGCCGCCCCGGGCGAGCTTGACCATGTCTACTTTGTCTCGGGCGGGTCCGAGGCGGTGGAGTCGGCGCTGAAGCTGGCGCGCCAGTACTTTGTCGAAGTGGGCCAGCCCAGCCGCCGCCACTTCATCGCGCGCCGCCAGAGCTACCACGGCAATACGCTGGGCGCGCTCGCCATCGGGGGCAACGCCTGGCGGCGCGAGCCCTTCCTGCCGCTGCTGGTGCCGGCGCACCACGTGTCGCCGTGCTATGCGTACCGCGACCAGCAAGCCGGCGAGACCGACGCGCAGTACGCACAGCGCCTGGCCGACGAGCTGGAAGCGAAGTTCCTGGAACTGGGCCCCGATACCGTGGCCGCCTTTGTCGCCGAAACCGTGGTGGGTGCCACTGCCGGCGCGGTGCCGCCGGTGGGCGATTACCTGAAGCGCATCCGCGCCGTGTGCGACAAATACGGTGTGCTGCTGATCCTTGACGAAGTGATGTCAGGCATGGGCCGCACCGGCTACCTGTTCGCGTGCGAAGAGGACGGCGTGGTGCCCGATATCGTCACCATCGCCAAGGGCCTGGGCGCCGGCTACCAGCCGATCGGCGCCATGCTGTCGACGCGCCGGATCTACGACGCCATCGTCGGCGGCAGCGGCTTCTTCCAGCACGGTCACACCTATATCGGCCACGCTACCGCCTGCGCCGCGGCGCTGGCGGTGCAGCGCACCATTGCCGAAGACAAGCTGCTGGCCAACGTGCTCGCGCGCGGCGAGCAACTGCGCGAGCGGCTGCGCGAGGCGCTGGGCGATCATCCCAACCTGGGCGATATCCGCGGACGCGGCTTGTTCGTTGGCGTGGAGTTCGTGGCCGAGCGCGACAGCAAGGCCACGCTCGATCCGGCGCTGAAGACGCATGCGCGGCTGAAATCTGCCGCGATGCAGAATGGCCTGCTGGTCTATCCGATGGGGGGCACGGTCGATGGCGTGCGTGGCGACCACGTGCTGTTCGCGCCGCCGTTTATTTGCACGCCGCAGGATATCGACCGGATTGTGGAGCGTTTTGCGGGGGCGGTGCAGGCGGTGCTGCCGGCTGGCGTCACGGCTTGAATTGCTGAAAGGCCACACCAGCGGTCAGCGGTCCGTGGCGGCAGCGCCGCCCGCATCAGGCGAATGCCGCGACCTGCCTGAATGCACCATGCCCCGAGGCCACCGCTGACGCCGGTTCAGCATCCAGCTTGAACTCACCCACCACGCGCTGCAGCTCCGTAGCCTGACCCGCCAGCTCGTGCGACGCGCTGGCCGCCTGCTCCACCAGCGCCGCATTCTGCTGCGTCACCGTATCCATCTGCGCCACGGCCTCATTGACCTGTGCGATGCCGGCGCTCTGCTGTTCAGACGCTGCGGTGATCTCGCCCAGCAGCCCGGTCACGCTGGCCACCGCCTGAACGATCTCCTGCATGGTTTCCCCGGCCTGGCCCACCAGCGCCGAGCCGCTGTCCACCTGCTGCACCGAATCGTCGATCAGCTGCTTGATCTCGCGCGCCGCCGACGCACTGCGTTGCGCCAGCGTGCGCACCTCGCCCGCCACCACGGCAAAGCCGCGCCCCTGCTCGCCCGCGCGCGCCGCCTCCACCGCGGCGTTCAGCGCCAGGATATTGGTCTGGAAGGCAATGCCTTCGATCACTTCGATGATGTCCGTGACCTTGCGCGAGCTGGCGCTGATCGCCGACATGGTCTGCACCACATTGCCCACCACTTCGCCACCGCGCGCAGCGATGCCCGATGCGGTTGCCGCCAGCCCGTTGGCGGTGCGTGCACGTTCGGTGTTCTGCTGCACCATCGAGGTCAGCTCGCCCATGCTCGACGCCGTCTCTTCCAGCGCCGCCGCCTGCTCCTCCGTGCGCTGCGACAGGTCGGTATTGCCCGCGGCAATCTGGTGCGAAGCGGTGGTGATCGAATCGGTGGAAGCGCGGATGCGCGTCACCAGGTCGGTCAGCATGTCTTCCATCTCGCCCAGGCCACCCAGCAGCCGGCCAAACTCGCCGCCACGCTCGGTGTTGAACTCCTGGCTGAGGTCGCCTGCCGCCACGGTCTCGGCAATGTAGACCGCTTCGGACAGCGGCGCCTCGATGCTGCGCGCCAGTCCCCAGACCGCGCCCATCGCCAGGCATAGCCCGCCCACGCCCAGCGCGATCAGCAGGCGGCGCACATCGTCCGCATCCTGCATCCGCGGCAATGCCACCGCGATCCCGATCGCCATCAGCGACCACATGGCGCCAAACGCCGCGCCCAGGCGTATGCGAATCCCCAGGTTCTGCATGTCTCTCTCCCCGTTCTGTTCAGACTCCACCACCCCAGAAATGCAGGCACCGGCGTGCCGGCTGGCTGTCTTGCCAAATGTCTTGGCTGGCCAACTCATACTTAACGGCAGGGTGGGCGTAGTCTTTAGCAGATTCCTGGGCAAGCCGCCCTATGCGGCGACAGCGTAGTCCGTATGGCCGCGGGCTCAGTCCACCTGCGCGCCCGAAGCCTTCACGATGCGCGCCCACTTGTCCATGTCGGACACCAGCATCTTGCTGAATTGCTGCGGCGTGCCGGTCATGACTTCCGCGCCCTGTGCGGCCAGCTTGTCGCGCAGGGTCTTGTCCGCCAGGATCTCCTGCATGGTCTGGGTGAGCTTTTGGGTCACGTCCTTGGGCGTGCCCTTGACCGCGAACAGGCCGACCCAGAGGTCGCCGCTATAGCCGGGCACGGTTTCGCTGATCGCCGGAATGTCCGGCGCGAACGGCGAGCGCCTGGCGGAACTGACGCCGAGCGCGCGCACCTTGCCCGCCTTGATATGGGCCAGCACCGACGGCAGGCTGGCGAAGGCCAGTGGCACCTGGTTGCCCAGCACATCGTTCAGCGCCGGCGCGACCCCCTTGTACGGCACGTGCTCGAGCTTGATGCCGGCCATGCTGTTGAGCATCTCGCCCAGCAGGTGGTTCAGCGTGCCATTTCCCGCCGAGGCAAAGCGGTAGTAGTCGGGCTTTGCCTTGGCCATCGCGATCAGCTCGGACAGCGACCTGGCGGGGAAGGCGGGATTGGCCACCAGCACGTTCGGCACGCTCGCCACCGGGGCGATCGGCTCGAAATCCTTGATCGGGTCGAACGGGATGCTCCGGTACAGCGACGGATTGATCGCCTGCGTGCTGCTGATGGTCATCAGCAGCGTGTAGCCGTCCGGCGTGGCGCGCGCCGCGGCCTGGGTGCCGATATTGCCGCCGGCGCCGGGGCGGTTTTCCACCACCACCTGCTGGCCGAGACGCTGCGACAGGGCCACCGCGACCAGGCGCGCGACGATATCGTTGGTGCCGCCCGGTGCCTGCGGCACGATCATCTGGATGGGCTTGGACGGATAGGGGTCGGCGGCGAGGGCCTTGGCGCTGAACAGCGGCAGGCAGGCGGCCAGGGCAGCGGCGGCTGCCAGGGCGCGGCGGGTGCATTGCATGGTGTCTCCAGGAGTTGCGGGGCCGTGAATCCCGGCCCGGGCTGGTGGCAACTCTAGCCGACTGCCGCGCTGGCGTGAAATTCAATCGCCGACTACGGGCATAAGTTTTATTGATCGGCCATGGGGGGTGGCTTCAGCGACCCGCCCGCCGCAATGCGCCCGGCCACCAGTTCGCGCAACACCTCCGCCACGGCCTCGGCCGCGCTGGTGCGCGGCAGCGCGCGTGGCCAGCACAGCGACAGCGTGCGGCGCAGCTCCGGCACGATCAGGTGCCGCGGCACCTCGCTGTCCGCCTCGGACAGCGACGATGCAGGCAGGACGGTGCAGGCGAGGCCCTCACGCGCGGTCGCCAGCAGGAAGGGCAGCGAATCCAGGTCGGCCACCACGTTCATCGGCACGCCGGCCTGCGCGAAGGCAAGTTCGACCACTTCGCGCAGACCCTGCGAGCCGCTTGGCAGCACGAGTGGCAGATCAGCCAGGGCCTTGATCGCGACCGTAGCACCTTCCGTGCTGGCCTGCGGCCGAGCCTTCCCCCGTCCGCGCGCCACGGGAAGCGTCCCGACCACGTACAGCGATTCGCTCGCCAGCCGCTCCAGTTCCACCGCGCGCGACGGCACATCGCGGAACAGGATCGCGAAATCGAGCCGGTTGTGGTCCAGCAGCTCCGAGATATAGCCGCTCATGCTCTCGAAGAGCTGGAGCCGGATCTGCGGATAGCGGGCGCGCACGACGCGGATCAGCGGCATGCCGAATGCCGCTGCCGCGGTGGTGGGCAGGCCGATGGCAACCATGCCGGTGACATCCGTGCCCGCCACCCGGACCTCGGCGCCTGCGATCTCCACCTGGCGCAGGATATTGCGCGCGTGGCGATAGAGCGTGCGGCCGGCTTCCGTCGGCTTGACGCCCTTGGCGCCGCGTTGGACCAGCGGCACACCCAGCTCTTTCTCCAGCGCCGCCAGTTGCTGGCTGAGTGCGGGCTGCGCCACGCAGACCACTTCGGCGGCCCGTGTCAGGCTGCCCTGGTCGACGATGGCGATGAAATAGCGCATGGCGCGCAGGTCCATGACAGGCTCCGGGGGAATTCCAAAGTATTCATTTTACTTATGATCCCCTCGGCAATCGGTATTTCCCAGGTGCGGCCCGGTCCGGTAGATTGGCGTCAGGACATTGCGCAAAACCAGATACCACCATGGCCCACCCACTCGAAGGCATTACCGTCGTTTCCCTGGAGCAGGCGATCGCAGCCCCGTTCTGCACCCGCCAGCTGGCGGACCTGGGCGCGCGCATCATCAAGATCGAGCGGCCCGGCAGCGGCGACTTTGCCCGCGCCTACGACACGCGCGTGCGGGGCTTGTCTTCGCACTTCGTCTGGACCAACCGCTCCAAGGAGAGCCTGACGCTCGACGTCAAGCACGCAGCGGCCGCGCCCGTGCTGGCCGGCCTGCTCGAACGCGCGGACGTGCTGGTGCAGAACCTCGCGCCCGGCGCGGCCGCGCGCCTGGGCCTGGACTTCGACAGCCTGAGCGAGAAGTACCCGCGCCTGATCGTGTGCGATATCTCGGGCTATGGCAGCGACGGCCCGTACCGCGACAAGAAGGCCTACGACCTGCTGGTCCAGAGCGAGTCCGGCTTTGTCTCCGTGACCGGCACGCCGGAGGACGGCGTCAAGGCCGGCGCCTCGGTGGCCGACATCGCGGCCGGCATGTATGCCTACACCAATATCCTTGCCGCGCTGCTGGAACGCGGCAAGACCGGGCGCGGCAAGCGCATCGACATCTCGATGCTTGAGTCGATGGTGGAGTGGATGGGCTTTCCGCTCTACTACGCCTTCGATGGCGCCGAACCGCCGCCGCGCGCGGGCGCGGCGCACGCCACCATCTATCCCTATGGCCCGTTTCCCACTGGCGATGGCAAGACCGTGATGCTGGGGCTGCAGAACGAGCGCGAGTGGGTCGTGTTCTGTCAGGCGGTGCTGGGGGAACCGGATCTGGCCACGCATCCGGACTTTGCCAGCAACAGCCTGCGCAACCAGAACCGCGCGGCGCTGCGCGCGCGCATCGTCGAAAGCTTCTCGGGCCTGAGCGCCACCGAGGTGGTCGACCGGCTAGAGGCCGCAAAGATTGCCAATGCGCGCGTCAACACCATTGCCGATGTATGGGACCACCCGCAACTGGCCGCGCGTCAGCGCTGGCGCCAGGTCGACACGCCGGTGGGCCCCGTGCCGGCGCTGCTGCCGCCGGGCATGACCGAAGCACGCATGGACCCGATTCCGTCGCTAGGTGCGAACACCGATGCCATCCTGGCCGAACTGGGCCAGAACGCGGAACAGATTGCCGCGTTGCGTTCGGCCGGCGCAGTCTGAGAGGAAGCAGTCATGTCGATCACCAATCCGCGCAGCTACCTGTTTGTTCCGGCCTCGCGCCCGGAGCGCATCGCCAAGGCGATCGGCTCGGGTGCCGATGCCGTCATCGTCGATTTCGAGGATGCGGTCGCGCCCGCTGACAAGGGGCAGGCCCGCGACGGGCTTGCCGCCCCATGGGGCGCGCTATATGAGCAGGCAGCGGCGGCTGGCGTCGCCATGCTGGTGCGCATCAACGGGGCCGATACCGCGTACTACGAAGACGACCTCGCCTGGTGCCGCGCGCAGGGTGTTTCAGGCATCGTGCTGCCGAAGGCCGATCCGGCCGGCGTGAATGCGTTGGCTGCGGCATTGCCCGGTGTGCGTTGTTTCCCGCTGGTCGAGAACGCCGCCGGCTTCGCCGGCTTGCGCGAACTGGCCCGTGCCGGCAGCGTGGTCCGGCTGCTGTTCGGCAGCATCGACCTGATGTTCGATCTCGACGTGCAGGACGACGGCGAAGCGCTGCACTACTTTCGCAGCCGGCTGGTGCTTCATTCCCGCGCGGCGGGTTTGCCCGCGCCCGTGGATGGCGTCTGCACCGCGATCGGCGACGATGCCGCACTTGCCGCGGAAACGCGCCGCGCCCGCAACTTCGGCTTTGGCGCCAAGCTGCTGATCCATCCGGGCCAGGTCCGCGGCGTGCACGACGGCCTGGCGCCGTCGGCCGATGAACGGCACTGGGCCGGGCGTGTCATGGCCGCGGCCACCGCCGCGGATGGCGCAGCGGTGGCAGTCGACGGCAAGATGGTGGACCGCCCGGTGCTGGAACGCGCGCGCCGGATCCTGGCCGGCGCGTAGTGTCCTGTTCCGGCACCGTCAGTCCAGCCGCTTGCCAGCCGTCTCCGGCACCATCGCCAGCCCGATCAGCGAAATCAGGCCGCAGCCGATCACATACAGCGCCGGTGCGCTGGCATTGCCGGTCAGCTCGATCAGCCAGGTGGCGATCAGCTGCGCGAAGCCACCGAACACCAGCACGCCGATGCAATAGACCACCGATAACCCACTGGCGCGGATGCGGCGCGGGAAGAGTTCGGTGATCAGCACCACGGACGGCACCACGTTCAGCACCAGCGGCAGGGCCAGCATCGCGACCACCGCCAGCAGCTTGCCGAGCGACGGCCGTGCGTTGAGCAGCAGGAAGGCGGGATAGACCAGCACCAGCATCGCCACGCGCGACCACAGGATGGCGGGCTTGCGGCCGATGCGGTCGGACAGCCTGCCGGCATACGCGGACAGTGCCACCTGCACCAGCGCGGCGACGCAGCCGGCGGCAATGCTGAGCCCGAGCGGGATCTTCAGCACCGTCACCGCGTAGCTGGTCATGTAGTGCAGCACGATATAGGTGGCCGAGGTGCCGCCGATCGTCACCAGCACGCCGGCCACCACCACGCGGCCGTGTCCGCGGAAGATCTCCGACAGGCCGGCGCGTTCGTGGCCCGGCGCGCCGGCGGCGGGGGCTTCGGCGGTTTCCTCCAGGTGGCGGCGGATATAGAGGCCCAGCGGTATGACCAGGATGCCGATGGCGAACGGCACGCGCCAGCCCCAGCTTTGCAGCGCGTCAGGCGACAGCCCATTGGTCAGCGACAGCCCGACCACCGCACCGAGCAGCACGCTGACGCCCTGGCTGAACAGCTGCCAGCTGCCGTAGTAGCCGCGTGAATGGTCGTCGGCGTACTCCATCAGCAGCGCCGTCGAGGCCCCGACCTCGCCCCCCAGCGCAAAGCCCTGCAGCAGCCGCGCCACCACGATCAGCAGCGGCGCGGCCAGCCCGGCCTGCGCATAGGTAGGCGAAACCACGAACAGCAACGACCCCAGCCCCATCAGCCACAGCGTCAGCGCCATGGCCGGCTTGCGTCCGACACGGTCGGCATAGAGCCCGATCAGCAGGCCGCCGAGCGGGCGTGCGACAAAGCCCACGCCAAACGTAGCCAGCGACAGCATCAGCTGGCCGAAGCTGCCGCTGACCGGGAAGAACAGCTTGCCGATCAGTACCGCAAAGAAGCTGTAGACGGTGAAATCGTAGAATTCGAGGCCGTTGCCGATGGTGATGGCGGCAATCACGCGCCGGCGCGGCGCGGCACGGCTGGCCGGGCGCGGGGCAAACTTGCCGTCGAGCGGCTGCGCGGGCAGGGAAGTGGACATTCGGTGTCTCCGTGGGTGGGGTGGCGCCGGCCTCGGGGCCGGTCTTTGTCGATGGCGGGCGCGGCTTAGCGCAGGTAGCGCTCGACCAGCTTTACCCAGTAGGTGGCCGCAAGCGGCAGGCAGGCGTCGTTGAAGTCGTAGCCCGGGTTGTGCACCATGCATCCGCCCTCGCCATCGCCATTGCCGACGATCAGGTAGCAGCCCGGGCACTCTTCCAGCATGAAAGAGAAGTCCTCGCTGCCGGTCAGCGGCACCATGTTGTCGATCAGGCCGTCCTCGCCCAGCCATTCGCGGGCGACCTCGCGTGCCATTCCGGTGGTGGCGGGGTCGTTGACCAGCACCGGGTAGCGACGGTCGTAATGCACCTCGGCGCTGGCGCCATAGCTTTCGGCCTGGGCATGCGCCAGCGCGGTGATGCGTGCCTGCAGCAGGTCGCGCACCTCGGCTTTCAGCGCGCGCACCGACAGGCGCAGCTCGGCGCTCTCGGGGATCACGTTGGGCGCCTTGCCGGCCTCGATCGCACCGACGGTGACGATGGCCATGTCGAGCGGGTTCACGTTGCGCGCCACCACCGACTGCAAGGCCATCACCATCGACGCGCAGGCCACCACCGGGTCGACCGCCCGGTGCGGCACCGCGCCGTGGCCGCCGCGCCCGGTGACGCGGATCGTGACCGTGTCGGACGACGCCATGAACGGCCCGCCCAGGAAGCCGAACTTGCCGGTCGGGTGGCCGGGCATGTTGTGCAGCGCGAACACCGCATCGCACGGGAACAGGCGGAACAGGCCGTCCCGGATCATCTCGCGCGCGCCGCCCATGCCTTCCTCGGCCGGCTGGAAGATGACGTGCAGCGTGCCCTGGAAGGGCTTGTGAACGGCCAGGTAGCGCGCCGCGGCCAGCAGCGTGGCAGTGTGGCCGTCGTGGCCGCATGCATGCATCTTGCCGTCGATCTTGCTGGCATACGGCAGGCCCGTGGCTTCGTGGATCGGCAGGGCATCCATGTCGGCACGCAGGCCGATGGCGCGGCCTTCGCCGTGACGCAGCGTGCCCACCACGCCGGTGCCGCCCAGGCCGCGATGCACGGCATAGCCCCAGGCCTGCAGGCACTCCGCCACCAGATCGCTGGTGGCGAATTCCTCGAAGCCGAGCTCGGGATGGGCGTGGATGCGGTGGCGCAGGTCCACCATCTCGGCTTCGATGGCGCGAATGCCGGGCAGGACGGGATCTGGATGCATGAGGTCTCCGGGGTCTTGTCGGGGGATTGTCTGGGCCGATCTTATGCAGCGCGCACAAGTGCCGATAGCCGCAATGCTGTTATCCTGACAACCACTGGTTGTCACCATCCCGAACCGCCATGACCATGAAACTCCACCAGATCCAGGCGTTGGTCGCAGTGGCCGATGCCGGCAGCATCCGCGCCGCCGCCCGGCTGGTCGGGCTGTCGCAGGCGGCGGTGACCAAGGCGCTGCGTGAGCTGGAAGGCGAGGCGCGGCTGCCCTTGCTGTCGCGTACCGCCAGCGGCGTGGCGCTGACCGAGGCCGGACAACGGATGCTGGGCCATGCCCGGCTGGTGGTCGGGCAGCTCGCCCGCGCCAGTGAAGAACTGGCTGGCTGCGCGGCGAAGGGGTGGGGCGGCTGAGCATCAGCGTCACGCCGTGGGTCATGCTGACGTTCCTGCCGCGCGTGCTGCTGCGCTTTCGCGAACGCATGCCGGGTGTGCAGGTGGAGATCTTCGAAGGCCTGACCGCGGTGGCCTTGCCTCGTTTGCGCGAAGGCACGCTGGACTTCGCGGTGGGGCCGTTTACGGCCGCGATGTCTACGCAGGAATTCGAGTGCGAGCCGTTGCTGGCGTACACCTCATGCGTGATCGCCCGGCGCGGGCATCCGAGCGCCGGGGAGCGGTCGCTGCACGGACTGCTGGAGCAGGACTGGGTCGTCAACTACACCGCGGCCAGCTACGAGTCCTTCATGCGCAACCTGTTCTGGCAGCATGACGCCCGTATCGACCCGGCACGGCTGCATTGCGCGCACTCCACCGCGCTGCTGCTGGAGCTGATCCGCAATGCCGGCATGATCAGCTATTGCCCGCGGCCGCTCTTGCTGACCGAGTCGATGCGCGGCTGGGTCCACGCCTTTGAACTGGCCGAGCAGTTCGAGACCAGCCGGCTTGGCATCATCACGCGCCACAACGCGATGCGCAGTCCCGCGGCGCAGTGCTTCACCGTCTGCCTGCTGCAGGAAATCCGGCGCCGCGCGCGCTCGGCGGCGGCGAAGGACAGCGAGTTGTTCGACGCACTGGAAGTCTTGTACTGAGCGGCAGGGGCCCGCAACTGCCCTGGCCAAAAAAAATCGGCCCCATGTGAGGCCGATCAGTCTGCGTGTGACGGGATCAGGCGGTTTCTTTCAGTGCCGCCAGCGCACGCCGGCCCGCGACCAGTTGCTGCGCCACTTCGGCCACGCGGGCACCCAGGTGCTCGGCGGTGCGCAAGTCGGCCAGCGGCGGCACCACGTCGGCGCTTTCGTCGGCGTTGGACTGCGCGGCGGCGCCCAGGAAGAAGCCGTGGCGGTTCAGCGAGTCTTCGGTCGACTTGGAGTTGTTGTGGCCCGGGGGCAGGCCCAGGTTGACCCAGTGCATGCCGTGCTGCGCCGCGAAGATCGAGATCTGCTGCAGCGTGGCCAGCTTGTCGCCCGAGCGCGAGGCCGAGTTGGTGAAGCCGGCGGCAACCTTGTTGGCCCACTTGCCGCCCTTGGCAAAGACATTGGGCGAGGTGGCGTCCATAAAGCCCTTGAACTGGGCCGAGGCGCTGCCCATGTAGGTCGGCGCGCCGAAGATGATGGCGTCCACCTGTTCCAGCGTGTCCCAGTGCTGGTCGATGTCCTCGACCGGGATCAGCAGGCTTTCAGCGCCTTCGACATTGCCGGCGCCGCGTGCGACGGCCTGGGCCTGCTTGGCGGTGTGGCCGTAGCCGCTGTGGTAGACGATGGCGACGCGGGTGGAGGCGGTGGTCATGATGGTGGTTCCCTTGGTGATTGCGAAAATCTGAATACCCTTATGCTGCATCGCGTATTGGATTGGTGCGGGTGCGGCGGGTGGTGAATGAAGTGTAGGGCGCCACGGCAGCGGCAGCTTCAGCCATCCCGCAATCACTTGTTGAAATTCTCTGAACATCATTCGGAGGTGCAGGCACCGTCGCATCCGCGGGTTTTCCCCGCGCCCCGGCGCGTGGCAATAGCGGGTCCGACGCGATAAAGTTGCGGCACATCCACCTGTGCCCGGCGCTCGTGCATCCGCGGCAGAACCCGCAACCGCTTCCGATCCCCATGAAACCAGGCGGCAGGCAGAGTTTGGCGGTCCGGCGGCGGCGCCGCTCCGGTATTCCATTCCCGGCCCGCTGCGCACTGGCGCTTGCCGCGCTGGTCCTGGTCAGCGCCGGTGCGCGTGCCGCGGACCCGCCCGGCACGGCGGTGGCGGCCGCTACCGCCGAAACCCTGCCCGACGTGGTGGTCAGCGCCACCCGCAGCGAACAGCGCCGCTTTGATGCGCCCGCCGCGGTCGACAGCGTGCCGGTCGATCCCCTGCGCAGCGCCACGCCGCTGGTGAACCTGTCGGAGGTGCTGGCCGGCGTGCCGGGCGTGGCGGTGCGCGACCGGCAGAACTATTCGCAGGACCTGCAGCTTGCGGTGCGCGGCTTCGGCACGCGCTCGACCTTTGGCGTGCGCGGCGTGCGGCTTTATGTCGACGGCATTCCTGCCACCATGCCCGACGGGCAGGGGCAGGCCTCCACCGCCGACCTTGCCAACGCCGGCCGCGTCGAGGTGCTGCGCGGTCCGTTCGCCCAGCTGTATGGCAATGCGTCGGGCGGCGTGGTGCAGGTGTTCACGCCCGATCCGCCCAAGGATGGCTTTACCGGGCGCGCGTCCACAGGCTTGGGCTCGGACGGCCAGTGGCAGGCCGGCGTGGCGCTGGCCGGCGGCAATGACCGGCTCGGCGGCTCCATTGATGCCTGGACCTACCAGACCGACGGCTACCGCGAGCACAGCGCGGCGCGCCGCTACCAGCTCAATGCCAGGGTGGTGGCGCAGCCGGCCAGCGGCACGCGCGTGACCGGCCAGTTCAACTACTTCAACCAGCCGCTGGCCCAGGACCCGCTGGGGCTGACGCGCGCGCAGGCCGATGCCAGCCCGCGCCAGGCCGTGCCCGCCGCGGTCCAGTTCGATACCGGCAAGAGCGTCGAGCAGACCCAGGCCGGCGTGGTCGTGGACCACCAGCTCACCGAGACCGACAGCCTGTCGGCACGGCTCTACGGCGGCACGCGCAACCTGTACCAGCGGCTGGGCCTCAGCGGCGCCGCGCCCAGTTCGGCCGGCGGCATTGTCGACCTGGGCCGCACCTACGGCGGCGCCGCGCTGTCCTGGACCCGGCGCACCACCACCACCGCCGGCCTGCCCCTGCTGTGGAGCGCCGGGCTTGAAGCCAACGGCATGCGCGACGGCCGCAACGGCTACGTCAACCAGAACGGCACGCAGGGCGCGCTGCGCCGCGATGAAACCGATACCGCGACCGATCTCGGCGCCTTCGCGCAGTTCGACTGGACCTTCCACCCGGCCTGGCAACTGGTGGGCGGCGTGCGCGCCAGCCGGGTGCGGCTTGGCATCGACGACCATTTCATCAATGCGGCCAGTCCCGATGACAGCGGCACCGCGACCTACCACAACGTCAGCCCGGTGCTTGGCGTGGTGTGGCACGCGCTGGATTCGCTCAATGTCTACGCCAACCTTGGCCGCGGCTTCGAGACCCCGACCCTGACCGAGGTCGCCTATGGCCCCGGCGGCGTTGGCAGCAACCTGGGTTTGCAGGCGTCCACCAGCCGCCAGGGCGAGATCGGCATCAAGTGGCAGGCGGCGGGGCAGCGGCTGGAGGCGGCGCTGTTCGATGCCGACAGCCATGACGAGGTGGTGCCGCAATCGAACAACGCCGGGCGCACGGTTTACCAGAATGTCAGCGGCGTGCGCCGGCGCGGTTTCGAGCTGGGCTGGCGCGGCGGCTTTCTCGGCGAGGTGGGCACGCCGGGCAAGGGCGGCGGCAGCCGGATCGAGGCGGGGCTGGCCTATACCTGGCTCGATGCTTATTTTGGCGACAGCTTCGTCAACGCGCAGGGCCAGACCGTGGCCGCCGGCAATCGCCTGCCCGGCACCGCGCGCCACAGCCTGGCCGCCGACCTGTCATGGCGACCGCTCGCGCCGCTGACGCTGGGGGCCGAGCTGCGTGTCGACAGCCGCGTCTACGCCGACGACCTCAATACGCAGGCGGCGCCCGGCTATGCGGTGTTCAACCTGCGCGCCGGCTATGAATTCCGCGTCGGCCCGACCCGCCTCTATGTCTTCGGCCGCGTCGACAACCTCACTGACCGGCGCTACATCGGCTCGGTGATCGTCAACGAGGCCAATGGGCGGTATTTCGAGCCGGCGCCGGGGCGGCGCTTCTTCGTGGGCCTGCGCGCTGCGCTCTGAGTCGCGCATAGGTTGCGGCAGGACACTAGTGTCCTGAATCGCAAGTTCGTTGCATAAGTCTGCCGATAAGCTGCACGATCCGTCGTCGCGAATGCTCGCAAGGCTCCAGCCTTGCTGCGCTTCGCTCCTAGGCTCGCGCACCTTCTCGACAGACTTATTTCTGCAACGAGCTTCCGACTCAGGACACTAGCCCTGCCTTGCATCCCGGCGCGTCGTGCGCCGCGCATCCGGTTCGCCGCAGTAGTGCAGGATCTCGGCGCGGGCGGTGTTGCGCAGGCGCATGGCGGCCGGCCAGTCTGCGCCGTCCGGCCAGAGCGGACTGCCGATGACCACGCCGATCGGTCCCCGGCGCGGCAGCCACTGGCCGTCGCGCAGCACTGAGCGGGTGCCGCGAATGGCGATGGGTACTACCGGCGCGCCGGCCCGCGCGGCCGCCAGGAAAGCGCCAGAGCGGAAGGCCTGCAGCCCCGGCGCGCGGCTGAAGGTGCCTTCGGGGAAGAACAGTGCCGAATGCCCGGCACGCACCGCCGCCACCACGCGCTCCACGTCCTCGTGCTCGCGCACGGTGTCGAAGCGATCGATAAAGTCGGCGCCGATGCTGGCCAGGTAGGTGCCGGGAATGCGCTGGCCCTGCAGCTCGCGCTTGGCGACCATGCGCACCGGCGTGGGCAGAGCCGCCACCAGCACGATGCCGTCCAGGTAGCTGGCGTGGTTCGAGACCAGGACGCAGGGCCGGTCGCGCGGCAGGTGTTCAAGCCCTTGCACGAACCAGGGTACCGCGCCCAGCCTGAGCAACAGCCGGGCGGCGTGGTGGCTGAACGTCCAGCCCAGTGCCGGCCGGTGCAGCGCAACCGCTGCCAGCCACGTCACGGGCGCCAGCGTTGCGAAGAGGATCCAGGTGTAGAGAGCGTAGGACAGGCCCGCGGCGGTCTGCCGGCCGCGCCGCAGCTCCGGCCGGAGCGCGCGCCAGCCAAAGCGCGCGATCTGCAGCCAGGGCGCTTGCACGCCGCGGCCGAGGCGTCCGTGCTCGAAGCGCTCGCGGCAGGCGGCGCGCCGGATCTTGCCGCTCGACGTCTTCAGGATGCTGTGCGGCGGCACCAGGGCGATATGGTCCGGCGGCATGCCCAGCACGTCCAGCGCGGTCTGCAGCGCCTGCCGGTGCAGCGCGCGGCGCGCCTGCACATCCTTCTCGGTGGTTTCCGCCATCACCACGATGCGTTCGGTGCCGCTCTCCGGATCGGGGCTGCCGAACACGGCCACGCAGCCCTTGCGTATGCCGGGGATGGCGCCGACCGCCTGCTCCAGTTCGTAGGGGTAGATATTGCGGCCGCCGCGCACGATGGTTTCCTTGGCGCGCCCGGTGATATAGACCTCGTCGGCGGCGATATAGGCGTAGTCCCCGGTGTTCAGCCAGCCGCGGTCGAACAGCTGGCGGGTCTGCACGGGATTGCGGAAATAGCCGCTGGTGGCCGAAGGGCCGCGGAACTGCAGCAATCCCTCATGCCGCTCGCCCAGTTCGTGCCCGGTGGCGTCGACGATGCGGACTTCGTGGCCAGGCAGCGGCCGGCCGCAGGACGGGAACTCCAGGGTCTCGCGCTGGCCAGGGGACCCGCGTTCGCCAAGGGGCCTGGATGGCACGGCCACGGCAGCGCGCGTGAATTCAGCGCGGTCGATGCAGTCGGCAGCCAGCGCGCGGCCCAGCGGCGGAAAGGTCAGGCCCAGCGAAGCCTCCGCCAGCCCGTACACCGGTGCGGCGGCCTGCGGGCGCAGGCCATAGCGGGCAAAGCGCTCCAGGAAGGCGCGCATGGTCTGCAGGCTCACTGGCTCGGCGCCATTGAAGGCGAAGCGCCAGCTGGACAGGTCCAGCCCGGCGAGGTTGGTACTGGCCAGCTTGCGCAGGCACAGCTCGTAGGCAAAGTTGGGCCCGCCCGAGAGCGTGCCGCGGTGCTTGTGGATTGCCCAGAGCCAGCGCTCGGGCCGCGCCAGGAAGGCCAGCGGCGACATCACCACCAGCGGGTACGCGTAATACAGGCTGCCCAGCCAGGCGCCGATCAGGCCCATGTCGTGATAGAGCGGCAGCCAGCTGACAAAGACGTCCTGCGAGCCGACTGCCAGGGCCTTGCCCATGGCGCGCAGGTTGGCCAGCAGGTTGGCATGGCTGAGCACCACCCCCTTGGGCGAGCCGGTGCTGCCCGAGGTGTATTGCAGCAGGGCGATGTCGTGCGTGCGCGGCATCGCCTGGACCGGGGCGCCGGCGGTGTCCTCCAGCTCCTGCGGCGTGAGCACGCTTTGCAGCGTTCCCGTGCCGGCCTTGAGCAGGGCAGCCAGCGGCCGGGCCTGCGCCACCGTGATCAGGATCGGCGCCTGCGCGTTGGCCAGGATGCCGGCGTGGCGCTGCAGGTGGTCGCCGATCTGCGCCAGCCGCGCCGGCGGATAGAGCGGCACCGGAATCCCGCCGGCCAGCAGGATGCCGCAGAAGCTGTAGAAGTACTCGGGGCTGGTCGGCAGCATGATGGCCACGGTCGTGCCTGCCCGCACGCCGCGGGCGGCCAGCCCGGCAGCGATGGCCGCGGCGCGGTGTTGCAACTGCGCAAAGCTGATTGGCGTGTCTGCGCCGTCGCCGTCCTGCAAGACGATATGGGTGCGCTCCGGGTGGCTGCGCAAGTGCCAGCGCAGCACGTCCGGCAAGGTGGTGGCGCCGTCGGGCGCCTGTGCCGCCGGGGCAGGGCGGGCTTGCCGCAGGTGCGTGGCGCTGGCGCCTGGCGGCAGGTCCTGCGCGGCGAGCAAGGCACGCAGCAGGGCGCGCGGCGTGTCGGCCTGGGCCAGCACCTGCTCCGGCAGGCTGACATCGAAACGGTGCTCGAGGCGCGTCAGCAGTTCGGCGCGCGTCAGGCTGTCGAAGCCGAGGTCGCCTTCGAGCGCGCTGTCCAGCGAGATCGCTGCTTCGGCTTCGGCCTCCGCTGCCGGGTGCATGGCCGCAGACATCTTTCGCACGATGCCGAGCAAGGCATCCTCGTAATTCTGCCTCGGAGATGAGTGTTCTTCCATGCGCGTCTAGCCTTTTCCACGCGCATCGGCGGGCGGGTGCTGGCTGGCCCTGCCTGATGACGCCTGGACTGACACCCCTAAGATAGGCTGCGTGCGGAAATTGTCGAGGCAGGTGCCGAACCGGGCACCGGCCGGCAAGCCCCCGGCTTCCTGATCGTGATTTGCCTGTTCCGCGATAGGCAATTAAGGTGTCGGCTTTGGCCGGCGCACACCGGGGTACCGGGGGGGCTGGCCGGACCGGAGCCCGCCATATGACCACGCCCCAGCCCGACGACCACACCCGCCGCATCATGCTGTGGGTGGTGGCGGTCGGCTTCTTTATGCAGACGCTGGACTCGACCATCGTCAACACCGCGCTGCCGTCGATGGCGCACAGCCTGGGCGAGAGCCCGCTGCGGATGCAGTCGGTGGTGATTGCCTACTCGCTGACCATGGCGGTGGTGATCCCGGCCTCGGGCTGGCTGGCGGACCGCTTCGGCACCCGCACCATCTTCCAGACCGCGATCGGGCTGTTCGTGGCGGGCTCGCTGCTGTGCGCCTACGCGCCCACGCTGAACTTCCTGATCGGCGCGCGCGTGGTGCAGGGCGTGGGCGGGGCGATGCTGCTGCCGGTGGGGCGCCTGGCGGTGCTGCGCACCTTCCCGCGCGACCAGTACCTGCAGGCGCTGAGCTTCGTTGCCATCCCCGGCATGATCGGCCCGCTGATCGGCCCGACGCTGGGCGGCTGGCTGACGCAGGCCTTGTCCTGGCACTGGATCTTCCTGATCAATGTGCCGGTCGGCGTGCTGGGCGCACTGGCGACGGTGCGCTACATGCCGAATGCGCGGCTGACCGGCATCGGCCCCTTCGACATCGCCGGCTACCTGCTGCTGGCCATCGCCATGCTGGCGCTGTCGTTCTCGCTCGACGGGCTGGCGGGGCTGGGGTTCCAGCATGCCACCGTGCTGATGCTGCTGATCGCCAGCATGGCCGCGCTGACCGCCTACGGGCTGCACGCCAACCGCCGCAAGCAGCCGCTGTTCGCGCTGCGGCTGTTCCGCATCCACAGCTTCAGCGTCGGGCTGCTGGGCAACCTGTTCGCGCGCATCGGCAATGGCTCGATGCCGTTCCTGATCCCGCTGACGCTGCAGATCAGCCTGGGCTATTCGCCGTTCAACGCGGGCCTGATGATGCTGCCGGTGACCGCCGCCGGCATGGCGTCGAAGCGCCTGGCCACGCGGCTGATCCAACGCCATGGCTACCGCCGCGTGCTGGTCGGCAATACCTTCATGGTGGGCCTGGTGATGGCGGCCTTCGCGCTGATCACGCCGCAGCTGCCGCTGTGGCTGCTGGTTCCGCTGCTGGCTGTGTTCGGCATGGTCAATTCGATCCAGTTCACGGCCATGAACACGGTCACGCTGAAGGACCTGAGCGGCGCCGGCGCCAGCAGCGGCAACAGCATGCTGTCGATGGTGCAGATGCTGTCGATGAGCCTGGCGGTGACTTCGGCGGGCGCGTTGCTGGCGACCTTCCAGACCCGCTTCGGCGGCGATACCGCGGCGGTGCTGCCTGCCTTCCATGCGACCTTTGTCTGCATGGGGCTGATCACCTGCGCGTCGGCCTGGATCTTCATGCAGCTGGGGGTCCGCGAGGCCCCGCCCGCGCTCGCGGGCGGGCACGGGGAGAAGGAGGTGTAAGCCGCTGCGCCTTGCTGCCTGCGTGACACATGCGCCGCTTTGCGCGGCGGCTGCGAACTTACCCCGCACCTTCCGGCTCCTATTTCTATCCCATATGCGCCGGCAGCACCCGGTACAAGGAGGCGCCCATGCAGCCGACAGCCAAGTCCGAGCCGGCACCCGCCATCCCGCCGTCGCCAGCCCCGGCTGCCGGCAGCATGGTGCCGCACACCGCCCCGGCCACGCCTGACGGCGCCGGCGCTGTGCCGGGGCCCGCTGCCGCGCCCGGCAAGGTCCATGCGGCAGCGCGGCCCGCGCTGGTCACGCACCGCGACTGCCCGCCGCCGCACGCGCTGCCCGGCTGCGCCTGCGCCGACATGCTGTCGCCCGCGGCGCGCTACTGCGAGCTGTTTGTCGATGTCCAGCACAGCGGCCTGTTTGCCGACAGCAAGACCTTCCCAGACTGCATTCCCAACTGCGACCCGGACCTGATCGTGGCGCGCTACCGTGAATTGCGCGACACGCCCGGCTTCTCGCTGGCCGATTTCGTGCAGGCGTATTTCACCCGCGCCACGGTGCCGGACAGCCACTACGTGTCCGATCCCGCCAGCACCCTGCGCGAGCATATCGACAGCCTGTGGCCGGTGCTGACGCGCGAGCCCGTGGCCCATCCGCCGCAGTCGTCGCTATTGCCGCTGCCGCACCGCTACGTGGTGCCGGGCGGCCGCTTCGGCGAGCTGTACTACTGGGATTCCTACTTCACCATGGAGGGCCTGGCCGGCAGCGGGCGCGGCGACCTGATGGTGGAGATGGCGCGCAACTTTGCCTACCTGATCGACCACTACGGCCTGGTGCCGAACGGCACGCGCAACTACTACCTGAGCCGCTCGCAGCCGCCGGTGTTTGCGCTGATGGTGGACCTGCTCGAGCGCGAGCAGCTGGCCAGCGCCATCGACTTCCTGCCGCAGCTGCGCCGGGAATACGACTTCTGGATGGACGGTGCCGACGGCGTGCGGCCCGGCCATGCGCACCGGCGGGTGGTCTGCCTGCCGGACGGCGCCGTGCAGAACCGCTACTGGGACGACCGCCCGTGGCCGCGCGAAGAAGCCTTCCTGGAAGACATAGAGACCGCGATGCGCAGCGGGCGGCCGCACCACCTGGTGTTCCGCGACCTGCGCGCCGCGGCGGAGTCGGGCTGGGACTTCAGCTCGCGCTGGCTCGATTCGCCCTCCACGCCAGCCGGCCAGCCCGCCGACCTGGCCACCATCCGGACCACGGCGATGTTGCCGGTCGACCTGAACGCACTGCTCTGGCACCTGGAAATGCGCCTGGCCACGCTGTGCGAACAGGCGGGCGACGCCGCGGCACAGGCTTACCGTACCGCGGCGCAGCGGCGCGAGGCGGCCATCCAGCAATACATGTGGGACGGCAGCGCGGGCGCCTTTGTCGACTATGACTGGTGCCGCGGCGCGCCGCGCCCGTGCCTGACCGCGGCAACGGTGATGCCGCTCTATCTTGGCCTGGCCCAGGCACCGCAGGCGCAAGCCGTGGCCCGGGCGGTGACGGAGCGGCTGCTGGATGCCGGCGGCCTGGCCACCACGGAATCCAACTCGGGCCAGCAATGGGACCATCCCAACGGCTGGGCGCCGCTGCAGTGGCTGGCCGTGCGCGGCCTGGCGCGTTATGGCCACGACGACCTGGCGCGCGAGATCGCGCAGCGCTGGCTGGCGACCGTGGCCAGCCTCTATATCCATGAATGCAAGCTGGTAGAGAAATACCGCATCAAACATGGCGCGGGGCGGGCCAAAGGCGGGGGCGGGGGCGAATACCCGTTGCAGGACGGGTTTGGCTGGACCAACGGGATCGCCAGTGCGCTGATGGCGCTCTATGGAGACGTGCCGGCCACGTGCGGGGGCGGATGACACGGCGCCGTGAGGCGCGCATGGCGTTGGCCAGAGCGCCGCTGTTTCCCGCCGGCGTCGCCCGGCGCGGCACGTCATTCCTCCTGTCCGTGGCTGCCTGTCCCGCCACTGCCCACGCCCTTCCCAGCCACATCTGCCATACGCCCGCAAGCCAGATTCGTGCGTCGTGACGTCTGAGAACCACGGCGACGCCTTTCAGCCCCGAAGGAAAAAAATCTGAGCCAGATCTAAGGCTTGCCTGATTGGTGGCACTAAGCCCCGTCCCTATAGTTCAGCTGTCCCCGGGGCCACCGGCAGCTGCAAGACCAGTCTGGCAGTCGAATGGCGGTACGGGGCGGGGCCGGATCCGATGATCCGATCGCCAACTGACCATCAACTTATCTGACTCATTCATCATGACTCATACCAAGCTCCTCGCCGCTCTGATCGTCGCCGGTACCGCCATGGGCGCGCAGTTTGCACACGCCGCTGACGGCACCATTCAATTCACCGGCAAGATCACGGCCCAGACCTGCACGATCAACGGCAACGGTTCGGGCTCCAAGGACTTCACCGTGGCGCTGCCGACGGTTTCGGCCTCGACGCTGAATGTTGCCGGCAACACCGCCGGCCGCACGCCATTCCAGATCGCGCTGACCGGTTGCACGCCGAACACCGGCAATGTGCATACCTTCTTCGAAGCCGGCCCGACCACCGACGCCTCCACCGGTAACCTGATCCTGAACACCGGCGGTGCCACCAACGTGCAGATCGGCCTGCTGAACGGCGGCACTTTCACCGCGATCAAGGCCGGCTTTGCGGATGCATCGCAGAACTCGACGGTCGTTGCCATCACCAGCGGCGCCGCCACGCTGCCGTACGCCGCCCAGTACGTGGCAACCGGCGCAGCAACGGCCGGTGTCGCCAATTCGAGCGTGATGTACACCGTCGCTTACCAGTAAGCCGTAGTACCCAAGAGTGCGGAGCGTGTTACCGGCGCGCTCCGCGCCTTCCGAATACGACAGTTTTGCCGGTTCACCCGAACAAGTCCCCCCGCTACCATCATGAAAACGACCATCAAGTCCCTGATTTCAGCCGGCGTTATTGCGCTGGGGCTCATGAGCGCGCTGCACGCGCAAGCTTCCGTGGTCATAGCGGGCACCCGGGTCATCTACAACGCAAAAGACACCGAAACCACGATCAAGCTGACCAACGAAGGCAAGTCGCCGGCGTTGACCCAGGCGTGGATCGACAAGGGCGACCCGAAGGCAGCACCGTCGTCCATAGATGTACCGTTCACCGTGACGCCGCCGGTGTCGCGCATCGACCCGAAAAAGGGCCAGACGCTGCGCATCATCTACACCGGCGAGCCGCTGGCGCAGGACCGCGAGACCGTATTCTGGCTCAATGTGCTGGAGGTCCCGCCCAAGCCTACCGCCGAAGAAGCCGATGTCAACAAGCTGCAACTGGCCTTCCGCTCGCGCATCAAGCTGTTCTTCCGCCCCGTGGGCCTGAAGGGCAATGCCGACGATGCCCCTGGCAGCATCAGCTGGCGCGTCACCCAGGCCGGCGGCAAGCCTGCGCTCGAAGCGAGCAACCCCGGCAAGTATCACGTTTCTTTCGCCAGCCTCGAACTGGTTGGCGGCGGCAAGAACGCGAAGTTTGAAGAGGGCGGCATGGTCGGCCCGGGCGAAACCAAGACGTTCCCGCTGACCGGCGATGTTGCGCAGGGCCCCGAGGCCAAGGTTCACTACCACGCCATCAATGACTACGGCGGCGCCGTAGATGGCGAAGCCGCACTGGGCAGCGGCGCTGCCCAGGCCGCTGTGCACTGATCACGCGCTGACCTCACGCCGGGCCGCGCCCGGCGATCTTCCAGGCTGATTTCTCCGATTGACGATGCTGCGCAAGCGGCAGGGGCAAGTCTTGCCCGTGCATGGCCCGATATCCGGCATAAACCGATGAAAACCCAGAAGACCTCTTCCTTCCCGTCCCGGCTGCGTCCGGTCAGTGCGGTGGTATTGTCCTTGTTCGCAAGCATTGGTGCGTGGGCAGCGCCCGGCGGTACCGGCGGATCGACGCTGGTAGCGGAAGTGGAGTTCAACGACACCTTCCTGCAGCAGCCCGGCGGCAGCCGCATCGATGTGAGCCGCTTCAACAAGGGCAACGTGGCCTTGCCGGGTACGTATCGCGCAGAACTGTACGTCAACCAGGCCTGGCTGGGCGGTGCCGAAGTGACGCTGCGCCAGATGGGCGAAGACAGCCGCAATGTGCAGCCGTGCTTCGACCGCGCCGTGCTCGAGCGCATGGGTGTCGACCTGGCCAAGCTCTCGCCGGAGGCATCGGCACGGCTGGACGCGGGCTGCGTATCGCTGCCCAACCTGATCCCCGATGCCACCGCCAGCTTCGACAACGGCGAGCAGCGCCTGGATGTCTCGGTGCCGCAGATCGCCATGTCGCGATCGGCGCGCGGCTATGTCGACCCCAAGTACTGGGATGAAGGTGTCACGGCGGCGCGCCTGCAGTACAACGCCAACGTCTATCACTCCGATTCGAGCGGGATGTCGACCACGCAGAGCTACGTGGGGGTGAACGCCGGGCTCAACTTCGGTGCCTGGCGCTTGCGCCATCAGGGCAACCTGACGCACGGCGATGTGGAGGGCACGCGCTACCAGAGCGTGCAGACCAACCTGCAGCGCTCGATTGCGCCGATCAAAAGCCAGTTGGTCATCGGTGAGGCCTATACCGACGGCACTATGTTCGACAGCTTTGGCTTCCGCGGCGTGCAGATCGTCAGCGATGACCGGATGTATCCGGAATCGCAGCGCGGCTATGCGCCGACGGTACATGGCATTGCCAACAGCAATGCCCGGGTGCAGATCCGCCAGAACGGCAACATCATCTACGAAACCACAGTTGCCCCCGGCGCGTTCGAGATCAATGACCTTTACCCGACCGGCTACGGCGGCGATCTTGAGATCGTGGTGACCGAAGCCGATGGCAGCGTGCATACCTCGCGCATGGCCTATGCCGCGGCCGTCAATGCGCTGCGCCCGGGCGTCGCGCGCTACAGCATGACCGTCGGTCAGTACCGGAATACCTCGATCCAGAGCAAGCCGATGCTGATGCAGGCGACGTTCCAGTACGGCATCAGCAATATGGTGACCGGCTACGGCGGCTTCATTGCGGCGCAGGACTACGCGGCAGTGTTGGGTGGCGGGGCACTGAACACGGACTACGGTGCCTTCGGCGCTGACGTGACGCAAGCCTGGACCAACCTGCAGAACGCGTCCAACCGGAGTGGCCAGAGCGTGCGGCTGTCGTACAGCAAACTGGTGGCGCCAACCAACACCAACCTGACGTTGGCCGCTTACCGCTATTCCAGCAGCGGCTACCTGAGCATGGCCGACGCCATGGCGCTGCGCGACCTGGACCAGCGCGGCCTGGGCGCGGGCATGTACATGGGCGGCATCCAGCGCGGACGCCTGCAGATGACCATCAACCAGGCGCTGCCGCAGGGCTATGGCTCGTTCTACCTGTCCGGTTCCACGCAAAACTACTGGAACCGCAGTGGCAGCGACACCCAGTTCCAGGCGGGCTACAACAACAGCTACAAGCGCATCAACTACGGTGTCTCGGCGTCGCGCCAGTTCAACGTGGGCTCGGGCAGGTGGGATACCCGGGTGATGCTCAACGTGGGCATCCCGCTGGGCAAGGGCCAGCACGCGCCGTACTCGATGACCAGCCTGACCCACGATTCCACCGGCGGGACATCGCTGCAGGAATCGGTGACCGGCACGCTGGGCGAGGACAACGCCTTTACCTACGGTGTGAACGCCGGCTACACCGGTGGTGGCAATACCAAGGATTCGGGCACCATCGGCGCCAACGTCGGCTACGTGTCGCCGATGGCGACGTTCACGGGCAGCGCCAGCACGGGCCGCAACTTCTCGCAGGCCGGCCTCGGCATCAGCGGCGGCATCGTTGCCTATGCGGGCGGCGTGGCGTTCACGCCGACGGCGGGCGACACCATGGCCATCATCGAGGCCAAGGATGCCGCCGGCGCGCGCCTGACCAATGGCAGCGGCCTGCGCGTGGACCCCTGGGGCCACGCCGTCGTGCCGACCCTGACGCCGTTCTCCACCAACCAGATCGAGATTGACCCGAAGGGGCTCCCGATGAGCGTGGAGTTGAAGACCACGCAGCAGAACGTGGCACCGACCGCGGGCGCGATCGTGAAGATGAAGTTTGAGACGGACAACCCGGGGCGTGCAGCGATCCTGCGTGCCAAGGGCCCGGATGGCAAGCCGCTGCCGTTTGGGGCGGAGGTCTTCGATGCGCAGAACCAGAGCATGGGCACCGTCGCACAGGGCGGTCGCATCATTGCGCGTGGCCTGAAGGCGGATGCGGGCCAGTTGAACGTGAAGTGGGGTAGTGCCGCTGCGGAGGCTTGCAAGCTGGATTATGTCTTGCCGAAGGGCGACAAAGCAGCGAATTCGTCATACCAGACCGTGGATGCCGTTTGCCGCTGAATGGTCAGCCGATTAGCCCGGCAGGCAGTCTTGCCTGCCTCGTTTTACAGCATGCCTGGTACGGCATGCGCATGAGATCAAGATGACGAATATTCTTAATCTATTTCAAGCCCGGCGCGGTGGCGTCCTGTACAAGGTGCTGTCGGTCTTTTTCTTCTTGCTGAGCGCGAAGGGGGTGTGGGCTACCTGCACGGGCGGCAATCAGACTTTCACGATCTCCATGCCGGCGACTGTATCAGTTCCGCGTGACGCAGCGGCAGGGACCCTTCTGACCCCGTGGGCCTATTCTGCTCAAAACGCTAGTCCGTGGCAGTGCAGCTGGTCCAGCCCGGGGCTCTACGGTGGTCGTGGCATCATTGGGCCGAATTTTTCCACGCCTTCAGGCCAAACCTATTTCAGTGGAGGCATAGGCTACACGGTATGGAACACCAATGTAAGTGGCGTGGGTATCATCGTCGGCACCCGCGTTATCTTCAATACCATTGGTTGCACATACAACAAGGGTGCCTGGACGGGATGGGCCTCCATAATGAGCTCTTGGGCAGGGGTCGCATGTTTGGTGACTGACACGACTCCACACAGTAGCCCTGTAGGCGTGCAGATCTCGGTCGCGTTGGTCAAGACAGGGCAAGTGCCGAGCGGGGGTATTGTTGGCGGGACGGTAGCGCAGATCGCTTCGATTGATGTCAATACCGTTACGTCACTGCTGGACAACGTCAACATAACGAATGTCAGGATTGTCCCCCTCCTCTGCACGACGCCGGACGTGACAGTCAATATGGGCACGCACAGGCGCGACGAGTTCTCCGGCATTGGAACTTTCACGTCTCCCATTGGATTCAATATTGCGCTGAACAACTGCCCGGCCGGCATGAATTCAGTGAGCTATCGGGTGGATGCGGTGACGACTATCGTCAATGCCAGCAATTCGGTTGTCGCGCTGGATGGCTCATCAACGGCGGCCGGGGTCGGCGTGCAATTGCTCGACGATACCGGCAGTGTCTTTCCGCTGGGAACGGCAAAGACTATGAGTGGCTATAGCACCGGCACGGGCGGCAGCTATGCCATTCCGCTGAAGGCACGCTACTATCAGACAGGCGCGACCGTGACAGCTGGTACGGCCAACTCGGCAATGACGTTCACTATGACCTACCAGTAGGAGCGACGAATTCTTCTAGCTCGATTTAGGGCTTACCTTATTTGGTATCCAGGCGCTCTCTTATATTGCAGTGAGAAGGCCACAGAACTGCTGCCATCTTGATATACCTATCGCTTCTGGGCTTTCCTATGTTTTCTATATTGAACGCTGCAACACCAAGACGAATCATCGGCTTGCTGCTGGTATTTTGCGGGCTAAGCGGATTGGCGGTCTTGGCATCCGCGGCATCATGTGAATCCCAGGGTGGCAGTTTTAGCGTGGCCGTCGGCCCAAGGACGATCCCGCGGGACGCGAGCGTTGGGCAGGTTGTCATCCCCAAGATAGACACCGGCTACAGTGCCTATCAAATGAACTGTCCTGGCGACAGCAACCAGGATCGTGATGCGTCTGTGACGTTTACAGTCGCGTCTGCGCCCGTTGCTGGGTACACGGATGTTTACCCCACCAATATTCCTGGACTCGGTGCGAAGTACCATTTTGCTGCCAACTCCGGGACCGGTTGCAATATTCCGTTTGACAAGACCATCCCAAATTCTGCCTACACGATCGCCTGTCATATTCCGGCAGGAACTAAGCTGACCTGGTCATGGGGTACATCGGTTGAATTCATCAAGACCGGTCCAATTGGTGCTGGTACGGTCACGTCAGTTCCGGCGGTGACGATGTCCTATGCATTGAACAACCAGACCGGTACCTGGCCACTCAACAACATGTACAGCGGATCCGCTACCGGAACGATCGGCGTCGGCGCCTGCCTTACCCCGGATGTCACCGCAGACCTGGGCACGCACGACAGCAAGGAATTTTCAGGCCAGGGCAGCGCGGCTTCGGCCACCGCTTTCAATATCGCCCTGAATAATTGCCCATCCGGGATCGGCTCCGTGAAGTATCAGGTCGATGCGGTTACCAGCGTTCTCGATGCAAGCAAGTCGGTTGTGGCGCTGACCGCCACATCGACCGCGACCGGGGTGGGAGTGCAGGTTCTGGACAACGCAGGCAATGTACTGCCATTGGGCCAACCGATCGCATTTGCCGGATACAACTCGAGCGGGGGGAACTTCACGATCCCGCTCAAAGCGCGCTACTACCAGACAGGCAGCCGCGTGACAGGCGGGACGGCCGACTCGGCAATGACGTTCACTATGAACTATCAGTAGGAACGAGTCATCCGATCCTCACCCATGAGCCCCTGCGGTGCCGGTGGACCGGCCTCGCGGGGGCTCAGTGCATTGGCCGCCGGTAGTTGGGCAGGTCGACTACCCGGATTTCAATGTCATGCATAATCCCGAAGTCAGTTCTTCACTCACCCTGGGCGCCAGCTGATTCCCGCGTCGCGCGCTTCGCGGCGCCAGGCAGGCTGCCGAGACGGAGCCCGCCAATGGTCAACTGGCTGTCGCGCGCGAACAAGCAGGTTCACGGCCGCCTGCTCACCGTTGTGGTTGTCCTGCTGATCCTGGTGATCAGCAGCTTCCTTGCCCTGTTCCTCCACAGCCTGTTCCAGCGCATCCTCTGGGAACAGGCATCGGCCAGCCGCCTGCACTTCGGCACGGTGCTGGAGGTCAAGGCCACGCATGAGTACTTTATCCGGCGCATGGCGGAGATCACCGGGCCGGAGTACCGGCTGGTGCGCAGCGACCGCCCGGCTGGCCAGCTTGAGGCCATGTTGCGGGCAGTGCCTGCCGGAAGTGCCCGCTCCGTCGAGGTGCCCGGGCTGATCAATCCGGCCACGCTGATGATGGGCGCTCCAGCGCCAGCGGCGGGGCACCATGCCACGGCTTCTCACATTGTTCGTTTCGCGATTTTCGAGCGCGCGTACTGGGGCACGGCGCCACAGGGCGTGCGCTCGGTGTTCCTGGCTGCCGACGGGAGCGAGGCGTTCGTGACGCCGGCGCTTCCCGGTGCGCTGGCCTTGAGCGGGCCGCTGGTTGCCGATGTCGTCAGCAACTGGGCGAAGGCGCTGTCGAACCGATCCCGCGAGGCGCAACGCAAGACGCCGGCCGGCTCACCGCTGTGGGTCGGGCCGTACCAGGGCACCATCGAGCAGGGCGAGATCCTGAGTTGCTTCCTGCCGGTCCATGACGCCGCCGGCAATCTCGTGGCGTATGCCGCGACCGCCATTCCCGCACGCGTGCTGATGAGCGGCGCCAGTGTGGCGGGGGCCCTGCACGCAGCGTCGGGCGCGCGGGCGATGTTCTTCGATCGCCGCGGGCACCTGCTTTACCAGGGCAGCGACGCGAGCTGGCTGCGCACGGAAGGGCTGGGTGAGCGGGTGGCGCGTGAGTTGGACGGCAGCCAGCAGGGCGTTGCCTACTGGTTCGAGCAAGGCAGCCTGATGATCGGCAACATGGGCCGGGACCGCGACTGGCGCGCGGCCTACGCGTATCCGCTGTCGCTGGCGCTGGCGGACCACGGTGCAGCGCTGGCGGCGGCGCTGCTGCTCTACGGGCTTGGCTTTGCCGGGGTGCTGACCGGTGCCGATTTCGTGCGGCGCCGGGTATTGATGCCGATGCAGCGCAATGCGCAACGGATCGAGGACAGCGAGCGCTTCAACCGTACCGTGATGCAGACCGCGCCGGTCGGCCTGCGGGTAGTGCGTACGGCCGACGGGCATGTACGGGCCGAGAATGCCCTGGCCGCGCAGTGGTTGCCGCTCGACACAAGCGTGGCAGGGCGGCCCTGGCTGGATGCGATGCTCGCGCGGCAGGGCGCCGGGTCCGCCCGGCTGGAGTTGCAGGTGCCGTCCGGGCAAGGGGGGCCGCGCGACGTCCTGGTGGTTGGCCGCCACACCCGCTTCGAGGGCGAGGAAGTGCTGCTGTGTGCCATCCACGATGTCACCGACGAACGCGAAGCGAACCGCGCCCTGGCGCGCGCGCGCCAGCTGGCGGACGAGGCCTGCGCCGCCAAATCGCAATTCCTGGCCGCGATGAGCCACGAAATCCGTACGCCGCTGTACGGGATGCTGGGCACGCTGGAACTCTTGTCGCTGACAGCGCTGGCGCACGGCCAGCGCGAGATGCTGGCAACCATCCAGTCGTCGTCGCAGGTACTGCTGCAGATACTGGATGACCTGCTGGACTACTCCCGCGCGGAAGCCGGGCAGATGGAACTGGACGCCGTGCCATTCGACCCGGTGGAGCTGCTGGAATCGGCGGTGCGCGCCCAGGCGCCGATTGCCCTGCGCAAGGGCCTTGCGCTGACGGCCTATCCTGAGGCGGGATTGCCCTGCCTGATCGGTGATCCGGTGCGGGTGCGCCAGATCATCGGCAACCTGCTCGGCAACGCGCTGAAGTTCACGTCAGACGGGCATGTCATCGTGCGCCTGCAGCGTGCCGCGCAAAGCGCAGCCCCGGCCGCAGCTGGCAGGATCGGTATCCTGCTCGAGGTTGCGGATACCGGGCCGGGCATTTCCCCCGAGGTCCAGGCGCGGCTGTTCGAGCCCTTCATGCAGGCCGACGCGACCACGGCGCGGCGTTTTGGCGGATCCGGCCTGGGCTTGTCGATCTGCCGGCGTCTGGCCGCCCTGATGGGTGGCAGTATTGCCGTGGCAAGCGAGCCAGGCAAGGGCAGTGTCTTCCGTGTCGTGCTGATGCTGTCGGAAGGCGCGCCGCGCAGACCGGTGGAGCCGGTGCTGCCGCCGGTGGCCGTGCTGTCGGAAGATGATGACATCCGCGACAATGCCATCGACAGTCTGCGCGCACTGGGGTGCAGGGCGGTTGCCTGCCGTGGGCCGGCGCCGGAACCGGGGATGGTGCTGTTCGTCGCCACCCGCCATATCGAGGCCATTCCCGCAGGCTATGTCGGCGTGGTCGTTGCGCGCGCGGATGGTCCGGCGGAACCGCAACCCTTCGCCGGCGGCTGGCTGGTCAGTGCCTATCACCAGGGCGGAATCCTGCGAGCGTTCTGCAAGGCAGCCGGCATGACGCCGGTCAGTGCGCCGCCGGTGGCAGCCCCCATCGACCCCACGCCGCAGCTGGGACTGGAAATCCTGGTGGTCGACGACCATCCCTACAACCGGCTGCTGATGCAGCAGCAACTCGAGCGCCTTGGCTGCCGGCCGACGCTGGCAACCAGCGGCGAAGAAGGGTTGGCGGCGTACCGCCGGCACAAGTTCGACGTGGTGCTGACGGATGTCCATATGCCGGGGATGGACGGCTATGAACTGAGCCGCCGGCTACGCGCCGAGGGTGCGACGCTGCCTGTGGTGGGGCTCACCGCGAGCATCGCCCAGGGTGAAGCGGAGCGCTGCCTGGAGGCCGGCATGAACCGCTACCTGCCCAAGCCCATCCTGCTGGGCGACCTGGTCGAGTGCCTGCGTGCCGTGCTGCCAGCGCATGCAGCCCTGGTGCCCCCGGCCGCCGGGACGGCTGCCCCCGCCCATATCGAAGACAACGTCGCGGGCCTGGCGTTGCTGGAGCGCACCATGCGCGAGGATTTCGAGCAATTGTCCGCCGCGGCCGGCAAGGGCGAATTCAATGCGATCCGCCGTCACGCCCATCGCATGCGCGGGGCCATGGCGCATGTCGGCGACGGCGAGGAGATTGTCGAACTGTGCCGCGAACTGGAGTTGGGTGCGGCCCGGGCGCTGGAAGTCGTGCAAGCCCATGTCGACCACCTGGCCTTGTATCTTGCAGCATACTTTGCCGGCCCTGAAAGTGACTCAGACGGCCGTGAAGGCAGCCAGGATGCGGCCCGACGGAAATGGCCGGATACTATTTAAGGGATACCTTAATTCGGGTTTTTCGGAAGACTCCAGAGAAACGAATTGAAGACGGCTGCCGTGAGGGGGCCATTATCATGAAGCTGTCCCCACGGGATGGATCTGGAAGCCAAGGGCAGTCGCGCGGCGCCGTAGCGCGGCGATGCTGCGCTG